>JALSSV010000020.1 GCA_026984045.1 Chromatiales bacterium
CTGATAAATTTGATAATATCAGTCTGTTGAATCGATTCGCGTTGGACCATCTCATGCTCCCCAGTTCAGTTTGGATAAGCATGATCCCATCGCGGTAAAATGGCAAGAAATGAGGGGATCTCTGAGAGTGCCGACATTTTTTTGACAGATTGAGGCGCCGAATGAGATAGTATTCGCAAGTTGCTGTTTTTGATTGTATTTTCAAAATACTCACTTTTGGCACGCAATTCGCATGTTATGCGCTACCACGTGTGAACAACAGGGTGCCGACTATGGCCACACATATCAATACCGACAATCAGGACGCTTCGCTGGCTTCCTCGGCCGATCTCGCCGCCGATCTGGGCCATCTGGGCGTCGCCCCGGACGAACTCCAGCAGACCCTGAAACTGGCCGGCCTGCTGCAAACCTCGCTGGAGCTGGAAACGGTGCTGAACTATTTCCTGGAGGCCGCGGCCGACCGGTTCCGGTTCGACGGCGCCGAGTTCACCTATCCGCCGCTCGAGGCCGAGCTGCAATTCGGCTCCCGCCGGGCCCACACCTGCGCCTACCGGCTGAAGCTGGCCGGCGAGTACCTGGGCGAGCTGGTCTTCAGCCGCCGCTCCCGCTTTGCGGAGAGCGAACTGCAGACCATCGAGAACCTGCTGAGCCAGCTCATCTACCCGCTGCGCAACGCCATCTGGTACCAGCGTGCCCTGCGCTCGGCCCAGATCGATCCCCTCACCGGCATCAACAACCGCACGGCCATGGACAACATGTTGACCCGTGAGGTGGATCTGGCCCATCGCAACCAGACGCCCCTGTCCCTGATCGTCGCCGACATCGATTTCTTCAAGGCCATCAACGATCAGTACGGTCATGCCACCGGTGACGAAGTGCTCCGCCAGTTCAGTCAGGCCATCAGCGAGAACCTGCGCAGCTCCGACATCGTGTTTCGCTATGGCGGCGAGGAATTCGTGATCCTGCTCACCGGCACCAACCGCGAGGATGCCGCCCTGGTGGCCGAGCGGATCCGCGGCGCCATCGAACAGGCCACCTTCGCCTGTGAACGGGTGCGGTTGAAACTGACTGCCAGTTTCGGGGCCGCCAGTCTGGCGCCGGGCGACGGTCCCGAGGCACTGTTCCGCAAGGCCGATGCCGCCCTCTATCAGGCCAAGGAAGCCGGACGCAATTGCGTGGTGAGCCACCAGCCGGAACTGCATATCCAGGAAGCTAACGGCTGAAAACGGGAAGCCGGTCACATTTCACGGCCGCACGGGCCCGAACGAGCGGTTATACTCAGGCTGTAACCGACGGAGAGGAGACAGGCGGATGGACTATCTGCACCAGCTCGAGAAGATCCTCGAATCGAAGTACCGGATCATCACCATCGAATCCTATGACACGGATCGGGTCATGGATCTGTTCATCCAGGTGAGCCGGTTCAGCAACAAGGCCTTCTACCAGGCCCCGCCCGAGGAAGGCATGCGCCGGATCGGGGCCGATCACATCGTCATCCCCCGCACCCAGACCGGCACCGAGAAGCTCAAGTACATCGAGAACAGCAAGCACTACGGGGTATACATCCTGCGCGACTTCGACGCGGAGCTGGAGAAGAAGGCCAACATCGAACTGCTCAAGGCGATCGCCACCGGCAGCACTCCCAAGGTGGTGATTCTGCTCAGCGAATACCTCAACATTCCCCGCGAGCTGAAGGCCTACATCCTGCGCTCCAAGCACCAGCTCAAGAAAGCCGGCTGATCGCCGGCCGCCCTGCCACTTACTTCACCACCTTCCAGCTGCCGTCCGGCTGGCGGCAGGCCGTGCCGTACACTTCCTGTCGCTTGCCGCCGATCAGGGCATCCACCGTAAATTCTCGGCAGGGGCCTTCGGCCGTCTTGAAGGTGCGGGTGGGCGTGACCGTGTAGCGGTAACCCGTATCGGGATTGACCCAGGTGGAAGACTGGTGGGTACGGTTCTTCTCCAGCACCAGGGAGGTGCGCATCCGATCCTGCTCGTCCATGTAGCGACCGATGGTGGAACCGATGGCCGCCCCGGCCATGGCCCCGAGGATGATGGCCAGCCCCCGGTCGTGTTTCCCGGCCACGGCCGCGCCGAGCGTGGCACCGATGGCCGCGCCGGTGACGGCACCGGCCTCCTCGCGGGTGGCGCAACCGACAAGCGCCACGGCCAGCCCCAGAAAACCCGTCATCAGCAAGGCACGCGTGTTCATTTCGACCCTCCCGGAAAATGCCGTCTGGTGAACAGGCTGATGAAAGACGTCGTTTTTCCACAGCCTGTGCGCGATGCATGGACGCATCGCCATTTTCAATGACACCAAGTCATTGAAAATGTAAGGGAACGGGAAACCGCGTTTTCCGTTCCCGGCTTGAAAAAGCCCCCAACGGGCTTTTTCAACAGCCTGTTAGAAAAACAGATGGGTGCCGGCCACCCGTGTTTCAAGCTCGCCGGTGACGTCCGGACCGGCGCCGTCCGCCCGCAGCACGCGGCTTCAGGGGAGAGGATGATCGGCGCGGGCGCGCCTCGACCGGCAAGCCCGCGAGCCGGCGCAGCTCGGCCACCTCCGCCGGGGAGAGTTCCCGCCACTTGCCGGGACGCAGGGCCCGCCCCAGTTCCACGTTGCCGTAGCGCACCCGGATCAGGCGACTGACGGCGTAGCCCAGGGCTTCCCACAGGCGGCGGACCTCGCGATTGCGCCCTTCACGCAGCACCACGTGATACCAGTGGTTGCTGCCGCTGCCCCCGGCGTCCAGGATCCGCTCGAAGCGGGCGGGCCCGTCTTCCAGCTCCACGCCCTCCTGCAGGGCCGCCAGATCCTCGGGCCTGACCTCGCCCAACACGCGCACGGCATATTCGCGCTCCACCTCGCGGGAGGGATGCATGAGCCGGTTGGCCAGTTCGCCGTCGGTGGTCAGAAGCAGCAGGCCGGACGTGTTGAGATCCAGCCGTCCGATGCCGATCCAGCGGCCGTTGGGCAGGGGGGGAAGATGGTCGTAGATGGTGGGCCGGCCTTCGGGATCCTTGCGGGTACACACCTCGCCCACCGGCTTGTGATAGGCGATCACGCGGACGCGGGGAGTCTGCCACAGATGGGTCAGGCCCTTGCCGTCGAGGGTGATCCTGTCACGGGGCCCGATCCGATCACCGAGCCGCGCCGGCTTGCCGTTGACGCGGATCCGGCCCTGCTCGATCCAGCGTTCCACCTCGCGCCGCGAGGCCAGGCCCGCGCGGGCCAGCACCTTCTGGATCTTCTCGTCCATGGCGAACGTCAGCGTTCGGCCGTCAGAGGGGCGCTTTCCTCCTCGGCGGTTTCCGTCGCTTCCGCACCGGCCGGCATCCCGCCGGCGGGCCCGGTCTCCTCCCCCACCGGTGCTTCCGCGGCTTCGGCTTCGGCTTCGGCTTCGGCTTCGGCTTCGGCTTCGGCCCCTTCCTGTCCAGCCTCTTCAAGGGGTTGTTCTTCCGGCGCTTCCCGACCCTCGCCACCGGGCGCCTCCAGCTCCAGCTCGGCATTGATGGCATCGATGTCACGCAGCTCCGAAAGGGGCGGCAGATCCTGCAGGCTCTTGAGATTGAAGTAGTCGAGAAAGGCGCGGGTGGTGGCGTAGAGGGCCGGCTTGCCGGGCACGTCGCGGTGCCCCACCACCTTGATCCAGTCCCGCTCCATGAGGCTCTTGATGATCTGGCTGCTGACGCTGACCCCGCGCACCTCTTCGATCTCGCCGCGGGTGATGGGCTGGCGATAGGCGATCAGTGCCAGGGTCTCGAGAGTGGCGCGAGAATAGCGGGCCGGCTTCTCCTCCCACAGGCGGGCCACCCACTGGCCATACTGTTCCCGTACCTGGAAACGCCAGCCGCTGGCCACTTCCCGAAGCTCGATGCTGCGTCCCTCGCAATCGCTGGCGATCTCATCCAGGGCGGCCCGGATGGCCTCCCGATCCGGGCCACTGTCCTCCGCAAACAGGCCTTGCAACTGCTTGAGACTGAGGGGCTCATCGGCCGAGAACAGCACGGCCTCGATGATCCGTTTCAATTCGGGTTCGCTCATGACTCGCTTCCGTCGTTTTCCGCCTGAACGGGACTGGCCGCAACGGCCTTGACGTGGATCGGACCGTAGGCTTCCGTCTGCACCAGTTCGATCAGGCTCTGCTTGATCAGTTCGAGCAGGGCCAGCAGGGTCACCACCACGCCGCTGCGTCCTTCTTCCACCGTGAACAACCGCCCGAACTCGATGAAACGATCGCTGCGTATCCGATCGAGCACGATGGACATGCGCTCCCGCACCGAGAGGGGCTCGAGAGTGACGTGGTGATGCTCGTACATGGATGCCCGCCGCATCACGTCGCGGAAGGCCTCGAGCACGTCCTGCAGCGGAACCTCGGGCGGTCTGCGTACCGTCTTCAGCTCCGGCGCGGCCACGGCCGTGGGGAAGATCTCGCGCCCCACCCGGGGCAGGCGATCGAGGTCTTCCGCGGCCTGCTTGTAGCGTTCGTATTCCTGCAGGCGGCGCACCAGTTCGGCCCGGGGATCGCCCTCTTCCTCCTCGGCCTCGGCCGGGCGGGGCAGCAGCATGCGCGACTTGATCTCGGCCAGCATGGCGGCCATCACCAGGTATTCGCCGGCCAGTTCCAGATGCAGATCCTTCATCACCTCCACGTACTCCATGTACTGATGGGTGATCTCGGCAATCGGCAGATCGAGGATGTTGAGGTTCTGGCGCTTGATGAGGTACAGCAGCAGATCCAGCGGCCCCTCGAAGGTCTCGGCCAGGAACACCTCCAGCGCATCCGGCGGGATGTAGAGATCCTTGGGCAGGGTGGTGATGGCCTCCCCCTGCACCACCGCGAAGGGCATCTCTTCCTGGCGGGGCGGGGTCGCCTCCGCGATGCTCTCTTCGCTGCCTGTCATCCGTTGCTCCGTTTCCGCCTCAGCGGTATTCCAGGCCCATGGCCTGGCGCACCTCGATCATGGTCTGGCGCGCCACGTCTCGGGCCTTTTCCGTCCCCTCGTTGACGATGTTGCGCACCAGGCCGGGATCCTGTTCGTATTCCTTCGCCCGTTCCTGGATGGGGGCCAGTTCGGCCCGTACCGCCTCGACGATCGGCGCCTTGCAGTCCAGGCAGCCGATGCCGGCGGTGGTACAACCTTCCCGCACCCATTGCCGGGTCTCTTCGTCCGAGTATACCTGATGCAGTTTCCACACCGGACAGTTTTCGGGATTGCCGGGATCGGTTCGCCGTACCCGGGCGGGATCGGTCGGCATCTTGCGGATTTTTTCGGCGATCTGGTCGAGATCTTCGCGCAACGCGATGGTATTGCCGTAGGATTTGGACATTTTCTGGCCATCCAGTCCCGGCATCTTCGAGGCCGGCGTCAGCAGGGCCTCGGGCTCGGGCAGGATGATCCGGCCCCCGCCCTCCAGGTAACCGAACAGGCGTTCCTTGTCGCCGAGGGTAATGTTCTGCTGGTTCTCGAGCAGGGCACGGGCCGTGGCCAGGGCCTCCTCGTCGCCCTGCTCCTGGTATTTCCTGCGCAACTCCTTGTAGAGCCTGGCGTTCTTCTTGCCCATCTTGCGGATCGCCGCCTCGGCCTTCTCCTCGAAGCCGGGTTCGCGGCCATACAGATGGTTGAAGCGCCGGGCCACCTCGCGGGTCAGCTCCACGTGGGCCACCTGATCCTCACCCACCGGCACCAGCCCTGCCTTGTAGATCAGGATGTCGGCACTCTGCAGCAACGGATAGCCGAGGAAGCCGTAGGTGGCCAGATCCCGATCCCGCAGCTTCTCCTGCTGATCCTTGTAGCTGGGCACTCGCTCCAGCCAGCCCAGCGGGGTCATCATCGACAGCAGCAGATGCAGCTCGGCGTGCTCCATCACCTTCGACTGGAGGAACAGCGTGGCCGAGCCGGGATTGACCCCCACCGCCAGCCAGTCGATGACCATCTCCCAGACACTGGGCGCGATGATTTGCGGATCCTCGTAGTGGGTGGTGAGGGCATGCCAGTCGGCGACGAAGAAATAACACTCGTACTCGTGCTGCAGGCGCACCCAGTTCTTGAGCACGCCGTGATAGTGCCCCAGGTGCAGGGCACCGGTGGGCCGCATGCCGGACAGCACGCGCGGTGACTGATTGGGCAAGGTGTTCAATGGAGGCTCCCGGAAACAGGCCGCGGCGGCGGCCGGGTGACGGACGGTTTCATGCAGACCGTGGCGATTTTCATTCTTGGAAGGGGCCGGATTATACCGTGATTATGGAATCGGCTCGACCGCGGCCTTCATGCCTCGAACGGCGCCGGATCTCCCTTGCCCCGGCGCACCACCCGGGGCAGATCGCCGGTGAGATCGACCACGGTGGTGGGTTCGAGGTCGCAGTAGCCGCCGTCGATGACGAGATCCACCTGGTGTTCCAGCCGTTCGCGGATTTCGTAGGGGTCGGTCATGGGCATCTCCTCGCCGGGGAGGATGAGGGTGCTGCTCATGATGGGCTCGCCCAGTTCCTCGAGCAGGGCACGGACGATCCGGTTGTCGGGGATGCGGATACCGATGGTGCGCCGCTTGGGGTGGAGCAGACGCCGGGGAACTTCGCGGGTGGCGGGCAGGATGAAGGTATAGGGCCCGGGCGTATGGGCATTGATGAGCCGGTAGGCGGTGTTGTCCATCTTCGCGTAGGTGGCGGCCTGGGACAGATCCCGGCAGACCAGGGTGAAGTTGTGCTTGTCGTCCACCCGGCGGATTTCCCGGATCCGATCCAGGGCCTTCTTGTCGCCCAGGTGGCAGCCAAGGGCGTAGGCCGAATCGGTGGGATAGACGATGACGGCGCCCTGGCGCAGCATCTCCACCGCCTGACGGATCAGCCGCGGCTGGGGATTGTCGGGGTGGATCTGGAAGAACTGGCTCACGAGGCCTCCGCAACCGGCCGCAGACCGGTGGCCGCCTGCCAGGCGGGGCTGTGCCAGAGGGGTCGGCAGCCCTCGGGCAGGGCCGGCAGGCGGCCCAGTTCGTACCAGGCGTTCTCGGGGCCGTGGAAGTCGGAGCCGGCCGAGGCCAGCAGGCCGAACTGGCGGGCGAGGTGGGCCATGCGCAGGCTGTCGTCATGGCTGTGGCTGCCGGAGACCACCTCGAGGCCCGCTCCGCCCAGTTCCCGGAAGGCCCCCAGCAACTGGCGCAGGCGGGTGGCGCTGAACCGGTAACGGGCCGGATGGGCGATCACGGCCAGACCGCCGGCCCCCCGGATCCAGCCCAAGGCCTCCTCCAGGCTGGCCCACTGGCCCGGCACGTGGCCCGGCTTGCCCTTGACCAGATAGCGGCGGAACACCTGACGCACGTCCCTGGCATGACCCTCTTCCACCAGAAACCGGGCGAAATGGGTGCGGCTGAGGATGGCGCCCTTGCAGAAGCGACGGGCGCCCTCCAGGGCACCGGGGATGCCGTGCTTCTCCAGGCGCCGGGCGATTTCGGCCGCCCGCCAGTCGCGAAATTCGCGCAGGCGCGCCGTGCCGGCGGCCAGATCGGGATCCGCCGGATCGATGCCGAGCCCCACGATGTGCACCGTCTGGTGGCTCCAGGTGACCGACAGCTCGATGCCGGGCACGAAGCCCAGCCCGGTGCGGCGGGCCTCGGCCGCCGCCTCGGCCAGCCCGGCGGTGGCATCGTGGTCGGTCAGGGCCAGCACGTCCACCCCCCGGGTGGCGGCACGACGGACCACTGCAGCCGGGGCAAGCGTGCCGTCGGAGGCAGTGGAATGGCAGTGGAGATCGTGGCACGGCGTGGGCATCACGGCATTATACCGGCAAACCGGTCTCTGTCGGGGATTGTCGGCTGTGGTAAAGTGGCGGCCGGTTTTTCCGTTTTCACTGCGACAGGACCGCTTCAAACCCGCCCATGGCCCAAGCCAACCTGGACATCGATCTGCCGGAGCTGATTCAGGCCATGCTGGACGTGTGCGCCACCCTGCAGCAGACCGCCGAGCACAATCAATCGGCGGTGCCCCTGCCACCGCTGGCGCCGGTGTGCGAAAGCCTTCGCCATTTCACGGCGCTGCTCGAGCATCTGGAGCAACCCTCACCCGCCGGCAAGGGCGACAACGATTTTCGCGAACTGTCCCGGACCGGCTTCACCCTGCTCGAACAACTGCTGGCCTGGGCCGATGCCCTGAACTCCCGCGACATGCGCGAGGCCCTGGACGAGATCATCGTCACCTGGGGCGTCTGGGCCGCCCGCCACCTGGGGCCATTGCCGCTGGCGGAACCCTTGGTGGATTCACTGTCCAAGGTTGCCAACAGCCACCAGGATCCGGCCTTTCTCGCGGAACTGACCCACGTCTACCGGGAAATCGTCGAGGCAGTGGATCCGGCTTTTCGCGCCGACCGGGATCACCGCCATCCGGCCCGCCCCTGGCGGATCCTCAATCTCAACTACGGCATCGTGGCCACCCGCAGCCACGAGCCGGAGATCATGGAACAGGCCTTCGAGCAACTCCTGCACCGGCTGCCCGAGGACGCGCCGGGCTTCTTCGAGGAAGGCATGCAGCAGATGGAGGCCAGCGGCTATCCCGAGCACGTGCGGCGGATCATGGAAAAATACTACCGGCTGACCAACAATCCCACCCTGCACTGACTTTTCCCTGCCCATGAAACTGCTTTTCGACTTCTTCCCCATCCTGCTGTTCTTCCTTGCCTACAAGCTTTACGGCATCTACGTGGCCACGGGCGTGGCCATGGGCGCTTCGCTGCTGCAGGTGGGAGTGTACTGGCACCGCCACCGGCGCTTCGAGAAGATGCATCTGATCACCCTGGCCGTGATCATGGTGCTCGGTGGCGCCACCCTGCTGTTCGAGAACAAGACCTTCATCATGTGGAAACCCACGGCGGTGAACTGGGCCTTCGGCCTGGCCTTTCTGGCCAGCCACTTCGTGGGTGAACGGACCCTGGTGGAGCGCATGATGGGTCATGCCATCGATGTGCCGCCCCACGTGTGGAAGCGACTCAATTTCAGCTGGGTGGTGTTCTTCGTGCTCATGGGGCTGGCCAACCTGTACGTGGCCGGCTTCTACTTCGAGGCCGAACGGGCCCTGTTCGCCGCGGCCGGCACGGCGCTGGACGTGGATACCTGCCTGAACACCCAGCAGGGCGAGCTGTTGCGCCTGTGCCAACGGGCCCACGCTGCCGAGGAGAACTGGGTCAACTTCAAGCTGTTCGGCATGCTGGGGCTGACCATCGTCTTCATTCTCGGTCAGGCCGTGTACTTGGCCCGTCACGCCAAACCGGTGGAATCCGATGCCAGGGAGACACCGGCCACGGAACTCGAGGCGGAAAAGGAGCACTAAATGCTGTACGCCATCATCGCCGAAGATCACGAAGACAGCCTTGAGCGTCGCCTGGCGGCGCGGCCGGACCACCTCGCCCGGCTCGAGTCCCTGCGGGACGAGGGTCGCCTGATCCTGGCCGGCCCCCATCCGGCCATCGACAGCGAGGACCCCGGTCCGGCCGGCTTCAGCGGCTCGCTGGTGGTGGCCGAGTTTTCTTCCCTCGAGGAAGCCCGCGCCTGGGCAGACGCCGATCCCTACGTGGCCGCCGGCGTCTATGCCCGGGTGACCGTCAAACCCTTCAGGAAAGTGCTGCCCTGAAATCCCTTACCATCCGTCAACTCAGGAATCCAAGACACATGCACAAGACGACACGCACCCTCCTCGCCGCCGGCCTGCTCCTGGCCCTGCCTCTGGCCGCCCCCGTCCAGGCCGCGGAAGACAAGCCCGTGGCCATGGTCAACGGCAAACCCATCCCCCAGAAGGTCTACGAGATGTATCTGCGCCAGCGCCAGCGGGAAGCCGGCAAGAGCCACCAGACCGTCAATCGCGAACAGGTCATCAATGAACTGGTAAATCGGGAACTGCTGTACCAGGACGCCGTGAAGAACGGCGTTGGCAAGAACCCGGACGTGCAGTTCGCCATCGAACAGATGAAACGCAACATCCTGATCCAGGCCAACGTCCAGCGGCTGAGCAAGCAGCATCCCCTCTCGGATGCCGATGTGAAGAAGGAATACGACAAGGCCGTAAAGGCCATGAGCGGTCAGGAATACAAGGCCCGTCACATCCTGCTCAAGAACGAGGACGAGGCCAAGGCCGTGATCAAGGAACTGGACAACGGCGCCGTCTTCGCCGACGTGGCCAAGGCCAAGTCCACTGGTCCGAGCGCCAGCGAAGGCGGCGACCTGGGCTGGTTCAAGCCCGATCAGATGGTCCCGGAATTCGCCAATGCCGTAAAGAAACTCAAGAAAGGCCAGTACACCCGCAAGCCGGTGAAGACCCAGTTCGGCTGGCACGTGATCAAGCTGGAAGACACCCGCAAGGCCGTCCCGCCGGCCTATGATCAGGTCAAGGGTCAGCTCAAGTCGATGATGCGCACCAAGCAGCTTCAGGAATACGTCGGCAAGCTGCGCCAGCAGGCCAAGGTGGAGATCAAGAAGTAGCACATCGCCACATCGGTCGCGAAAAGGGGATGCCGCAGCATCCCCTTTTTGTTTGGTGCCGACCTGTCGGGATGACCCTATTGCCGGTTCTCCCCCTGATGCGGGCCGGCTACGCTGCGCTCGAGCCGGCCTACCGCGGTTTGAAGGTGAACGACTGGCCGCCAATGGAGGCCTCGTACATCAGGCCGCCCTTGGTCATGGTGAACACGGCCACGCCGTTGCTGTAGTCGGCCTTGGCGGAGGCACCGGCGGTGATGGCCACGGCCGAGGCTTCGGCGCTGAATTCGAGTTGCTCCGACTTGAAACGATCGAGGGCGGCCTTGTCCTTGAAGAAGATGAGTTCGGCAAACACCTGCCCGCCGAGTTGGAAGCCGATGGTGGCCTGAAACAGTTTGGCCCGGCCGATGACCTTGCCCTTGCGATAGACCAGACCGCTGCCGTAGGCCCCGCCGATCCCGATCCCGCCCTTGCCCACGTGGGGGAAGATCGCCCAGGCGTAGGCCGCATCGAAGAACCGTTTGAGCCCCGGATCCTTCTTCAGGAACAGGGCCTTGGCCTGCTCGGCAGCCTTGCGTTCCTTTTCCGTCTTGCCAGGATCCCAGCCTGCCTGGGTCTGAAAGGTCAGGCTCAGCAGCAGCAACGCCAGCAGGGCACGCAGAAAGGGGGTGTTCATAGCGATACTCTCCTCGGGAAAACGAGCATGGAACCACGGCGCGTTGCAAGAACAGCGCCCGCGGGATCGGATGCCGGATCAATCGTCAATTCAGTCGTTCACGCCATACTGGCGCAGGAGTTTCAGAAACGCCTCCTCGTCGAGCATGGCCACGCCCAGCTCGCGGGCCTTGTCGGCCTTGGCGCCCGGTTCCTCGCCCACCACCACGTAATCGGTCTTGCGCGAGACGCTGCCGCTGACCTTCGCGCCCAGCCGGCGCAGGCTTTCCTTGGCCTCGTCCCGGGTCATGCTGGCCAGGGCGCCCGTGAGCACGAAGGTCTTGCCGGCCAAAGGCAGTTCCTCCGGCTTCTTCGGCGTGATGTCGGGCCAGTGCACGCCCGCTTCGCGCAGACGGCGGATCACCTCGCGGTTGTGTTTCTGGGCAAAGAACTGGCGGATGCTGGCCGCCACCGCCGGCCCCACGTCGGGCACTGCCATCAGTGCTTCCTCGCTGGCGGTCATGATCGCTTCCAGGCTGCCGAAATGCTCGGCCAGGGTCTGGGCGGTGACCTCGCCCACGTCATGGATGCCGAGCGCGTAGAGGAACCGCGGCAGGGTCGTGGCCTTGCTCTTTTCGAGCTGGGCCAGCAGGTTGTCGGCCGACTTGGGTCCCATGCGCTCGAGGGAAACGAGTTGTTCCTTCGTCAGCTGATAGAGATCGGCGGGATCCTTGACCAGCCCCTTGTCCACCAGCTGATCGATGAGCTTGGTACCGAGGCCCTCGATGTCCATGGCCCGGCGCGAGGCGAAGTGCTCCAGAGAGCGCTTGCGCTGGGCCGGGCAATACAGGCCGCCGGTGCAATAGGTGACAGCCTCGCCGGGCGGGCGGTAGGTGGGCGAGCCGCAGACCGGGCACTTGTCGGGCAAATGGAACTTGCGCAGCCGGCCCTTGCGCCGGGACTTGACCACGCTGACGATTTGCGGAATCACGTCGCCGGCGCGGCGCACCACCACATAGTCGCCGATTCGCACGTCGAGGCGATCGATCTCGTCCTGGTTGAAGAGCGAGGCGGAGGTCACCGTCACCCCCCCGATCCGCACCGGCTCGAGCTTGGCCACCGGTGTGAGGGCGCCGGTACGGCCCACCTGCACCTCGATGTCGATCACCTTCGTGATCTCCTCGTGGGCCGGAAACTTGTGGGCCAGCGCCCAGCGCGGCGCACGGGCAACAAAGCCCAGCCGTTCCTGCCAGTCGAGCCGATCCACCTTGTAGACCACGCCATCGATCTCGTAGGGCAGGCTTTCGCGTTTTTCCTGCATGGCCCGGTGGTAGGCCAGACAGCCGTCGATGCCCTCGACCACCTTGCCTTCGCGGTTGATGGGCACGCCCCACTCGCGCAGGCGCTGCAATATCCGGCTGTGCCGATCCGGGAGCTTCCCTCCTTCCACCTTGCCGAGGCCGTAGGCGAAGAAGGTCAGCGGCCGGCTGGCCGTCACCCGCGGGTCGAGCTGACGCAGGGAGCCGGCGGCGGCGTTGCGGGGATTGGCGAAGATCTTCTCGCCCTTGCGGCGCTGCTCGGCGTTGAGTTTCTCGAAGCCCGCCTTGGTCATAATCACTTCGCCGCGCACCTCCAGCACCGGCGGCCAGCCCTCGCCCCGCAGGTGCAGGGGAATGGCCTTGATGGTGCGCACATTGGCGGTCACGTCCTCGCCGCGATAACCGTCGCCGCGGGTGGCGCCCTGCACCAGACGGCCGTCCCGGTACAGCAGGCTGATGGCCAGGCCGTCGAGTTTCGGCTCCACGGCATAGTCGATCACCGCCACGCCCAGCGCCTCCCGGGCGCGGCGGTCGAATTCGATGGCCTCCTCGTCGGAAAAGGCGTTGTTGAGCGAGAGCATGGGCACCTCGTGGCGCACCTCGCCAAACGCCTTGAGCGGTTCGGCCCCGACCCGCTGGGTGGGGGAATCGGGGGTGATCAGTTCGGGATAGCGGGCCTCGAGTTCCTGCAGCTCGCGCAGCAGACGGTCGTATTCAGCGTCGCTGATCTCGGGCTGGTCGAGCACATAGTAGAGATAGTTGTGGTGCTCGATCTCCTTGCGCAGCGCTTCCACGCGCTGTTTGACCTCGGCCGGTACGCTCATGAGTCCGGACTCCGGTGCTGGCGCAGGTTGGCCATTTTCTGGCGGAAGCGGAAACTTTCGATGCTTTCCTTCAGATGGCCGATGGTCTGCAGGGTGAGCACCGAACGGGATTCGTCGCACAGCTCGCCATCGAGCCGTTCGGCCAGGGCCCGGCCGAGCTGCAACACCCTGTCGAAGGCGGCCCGCCCTTCCAGCGGCCCCGGCAGTTGCATGAACAGGGACAGGCCCGGCGTTTCCAGCTCGGCCATGTGCTCGATGTCGAAGCGCCCCGGCTCCACCGTGTTGGCCACGCTGCACAGGGGCCGGGCCTGTGCCGCCCCCTCGGGCCGATAGTGGAAGATGTTCATCTCGCCGAACACGAAGCCGGTCTCGCGCAGGGCGTTGAGAATGTCGAGGCCGTGAAAGCGCTGCGGGGCGCGGGCCATGACGTTGAGGGCGATAATCAGCACTTCGCCGTCGAGGGGATCGGCGTCGGGAATGGCGCTGATGGGGCCGATCCCGTCCACGTCCGGCTCGTCGGCATCGGCAGCGCGCAGGCCGAGCGATTCCGTCTCCTCGAGCGAGGCCGAGAGGTGCTCCATCTCGTCCGGGGCCGACGGCTCACGGCGCCGGGCCAGCCAGTCCTTGATGCGCGACAGGATCATGGGTACGCGATTCTCGCTCCGGTAATGCACAACCAGCCCGCCGATCAGCAGCAGGCCCAGCACCAGCAGGATGACACGCAGCTCGTCCATGCCGTCTCGCCTCCCGGTCGGTATTTAGGAATGGTCGAATATCCAATCCGTCTCAGATACATCCTTGATGCCGGAGAGGCGTTTCGTGACACACCGTGTATACATCCCTGTAGGCTCGACGGTCACGAAACGCCTCTCCGGCATCAAGGACTTTGTGCCTACCCGAACAGGCTGCCATTCAGCATGGCCCCCAGCA
Source organism: Chromatiales bacterium (assembly GCA_026984045.1). Taxonomy (GTDB): domain Bacteria; phylum Pseudomonadota; class Gammaproteobacteria; order UBA6429; family Thiohalophilaceae; genus JALSSV01. The sequence goes on from JALSSV010000020.1 coordinate 14,190, forward strand.
CAAAAGATCAGACCGCCGCCATTTCCACGGCTTCGTCGATGTCCACTGCCACCATGCGGGAGACGCCCGGTTCGTGCATGGTGACGCCGATCAGGTGTTCGGCGATCTCCATGGTGATCTTGTTGTGGGTGATGAAGATGAACTGGGTGCGATCCGACATCGCCTTCACCATGTCGCAGAAGCGACCCACGTTGGCATCGTCCAGCGGCGCGTCCACCTCGTCGAGCATGCAGAAGGGCGCGGGATTCAGCTCGAAGATGGCGAACACCAGGGCCACGGCGGTCAGCGCCTTCTCGCCACCCGAAAGCAGGTGGATGGTGCTGTTGCGCTTGCCCGGCGGGCGGGCCATCACGGTCACGCCGGTGTCCAGCAACTCCTCGCCGGTCAGCTCCAGGTAGGCATGGCCACCCCCGAACAGGCGCGGGAAGAGGCGTTTGAGCCCGGCGTTGACCTTGTCGTAGGTCTCCTTGAAGCGGGTCCGGGTCTCGCGGTCGATCTTGGCGATGGCCGCCTCCAGGGTGGCCAGGGCCTCGGTGAGATCGGCATGCTGGGCGTCGAGGTATTCCTTGCGTTCCGACTGCTGCTCGTATTCCTCGATGGCGGCCAGGTTGATGGGGCCGAGACGGGTGATGCGGTTCTCCAGCTCCTCCACCCGTGCCTGCCAGGCCGCCTCGCTGGCCTCCTCCGGCATTTCCTGGAGCAGGGAACCGAGTTCGAATTCCGATTCACGGATCTGCTCCTCCAGGGTCTGACGCCGAACCTTCACCTCCTGCTGATGGAGGCGGATCTGCTCCAGGCGTTCACGGACTGTCTGCACATCCTGTTCGGCACGGCTTCGGGCCTCCTCGAGCTGGCGCATCTCGTGTTCGACGGCCTGCAACTGCTGACGGGCCTCGGTCAGCTCCGTCTCCACTCCGACGCGCTGCTCGAGCAGGGTTTCCAGTTCCCGGTTCATCTCCGCCAGGGGTTCGTCGCTCCCGGCCAGGGCCTTCTCCAGTTCCTCGCGTCGGCGTTGCTCCTGTTCCAGCCGGGCCTCAAGACGTTCCAGGGCCTGACGGGTGGAGTGCAGTTCGGTTTCCAGGGTCTGGGCCTGGAGGCGGATTTCGTGGGCCTGATTGCGGGCTTCCTGGGCGCGGCCACGAGCCACCTCCAGCGCTTCACGCAACTGTTCGCGCCGGGCGGACAGCGCCTGGCGCTGCTGCTCCAGATCGCCCATCCGACCCACGGCCCCTTCGAGGGTCTGGCGGGCGGCCTGCAGGGCCTCGTTGTCGGCTGCCATCTGACCACGCAGCTCGTGCAATTCGCTTTCCAGCCTGTCGTGCCGGGCGCGGGCCTGGGCCAGCTGGCTCTGGCGATGCTGCAGGCGTGACTGGGCCTCGGCATGGATGCGATTGGCCTGGTTGAAGGCGGCCTGCACGCTGTCGCGTTCCATCTCCAGTTCCTGCAGACGGCGGCGTTCCGCCTCGAGCTGTTCCTGGCTCTGCAGCACCTCGCGGGAGAGACCTTCGATTTCCGCGGCCAGGGCCTTGAGTTCCTGTTCCCGGCGCAGGATGCCGGCCCGGGCATCGGTTTCGCGCACCACCCGCAGCCAGTTGGGGCCAAGCCAGATCCCGTCCCGGGTCACCACCGACTCGCCGGCGGCGAGCCGTGGGCGCAGGGCCAGCGCTTCGGAGAGGGTTTCGGCCAGATACACGCCGCCGATCAAGGGCGCCAGCGACCAGGGCGCGCGCACCTTGTCGGCCAGGCGCGGAGCCTTGTCATGGGTCACCGTGACCGCCGGCGCGGCCTGGGTGTCGAACAGGTTCAGGGCCCCTTCGGCGAACTCGCCGAGCACGCCAGCCAGGGGATCGACGCCTTCCACGCAGACCGCTTCGAGATGGCTGCCCAGCACACACTCGGCGGCCTGCTCCCAACCGCCTTCCACCTCCAGCTCCTCGGCCAGGCGCGGGGCATCCTGCAGGTGCTCGCGGCTCAGCCACTGGCTCACGGCGCCCTCCTCCTTGCCCAGGGCCGCCTGCTGCAGGGCCTCGAGGGAGGCGCTGCGGCCACGCAGATCCTGAAGCCGGCCGCGCAGCTCGTCGAGCTGCTGGCTGCGCTGATGGCTGGAGTCGCGCAGCTCGGCGATCCGCGCTTGGTGGGTCTCCAGGGCCGCGCGGGCCTGCTCCACCTGCTGCTCGCTCTCGGCCAGTTTGCGCTCGAGTTCCTCGATTTCCCGTTCAATGTGTTCGGGTGCGGTTTCGGCCAGCTCCCGCTGCAATTTCTCGCCTCGCTCTCGGAGCTGTTCGAGACGCTGCTCGAGATGCTGGATCCGGGTGCGCTCCACTTCGGCCTGCCGCGCCGGTTCCGAGGCCTGGCGGTTGAATTCCTCCCATTCGACCTGCCAGGCCTGCATGGCCGCCTCGGCTTCGCTCAGGGCCTCGGCCGCCGCTTCGGCCTGCTGCTCGCTGCGTTCCCGCTCGGGGCGCAGGGCCTGCAGTCGTGCTTCCAGTTCGGCGATGCGCTGCTGGTCCTGTTCCAGATGCTGGCGGGTCGCCTCCCCGTCACGGGTCAGTTGCGCCAGATCCTGCTGCTGCTGGGCCCGGCGTTCGCGGGCATGCTGGATGGATTGCTCCAGGCGGGCGATGTCGGAACCCACGCTGTAGTAGCGGCTCTGCACCTCGTTGAGCCGGTCGTGGGCCTCGCTTTGCTGGGCGCGCTGTTTCTCGATCCCCGCCTCGAGGGCACGCAGTCGGGCGATGGCCTCTTCCTGGGCATTCTCCTGCTCGCGCAGGGCGGCCTCCTCGCGGCGGGCTTGCTCATCCAGTACCTTCCAGCGCAGGGCCTGGAGCTGGGCCCGCACCAGCCGCTCCTCGGCCTTGAGCGTCTTGTAGCGCTCGGCGGTGGCGGCCTGGCGCTTGAGGCGGGCGAGCTGCTTGTCCAGCTCGTCGCGCAGATCGTTGAGCCGTTCCAGGTTCTCGCGGGTGTGGCGCATGCGGTTCTCGGTCTCGCGCCGCCGCTCCTTGTACTTGGAGATGCCCGCGGCCTCCTCGAGAAAGACCCGCAGCTCTTCGGGTTTGGCCTCGATGATCCGCGAGATGGTGCCCTGCTCGATGATCGAATAGCTGCGCGGGCCGAGCCCCGTGCCGAGGAAGATATCGGTGATGTCGCGCCGCCGGCAGCGGGTGCCGTTGAGGTGATAGATCGACTGGCCGTCGCGGCTCACCGTGCGCTTGATGGATATCTCGTTGTAGTTGGCGTACTGCCCGCCCAGGGAGCCGTCGCTGTTGTCGAACACCAGCTCGATGCTGGCCTGACCCACCGGCTTGCGCGCCGAGGAGCCGTTGAAGATCACGTCGGCCATGGAGTCACCACGCAGGTGCTTGGCGGAGGACTCCCCCATCACCCAGCGCACCGCGTCGATGATGTTGGACTTGCCACAACCGTTCGGCCCCACGATGCCGATCAGATTGCCCGGCATGGGGATGCTGGTGGGATCGACGAAAGACTTGAATCCGGCGAGTTTGAGCTTGGTCAGTCGCATCCGTGCAAGATACAGGATCCGGGGCGCCAGCCACAAGATTGACAAGTATGCAGGGACGAGGAAAGACGGGGCTTTCCACTTTACCACCCTTTCGCATCCGTGAACGGCATCACAAGTCTTCCTCCCGCGCTCCTCGTCCCCGACCCTCGCCACCGTGCCTGAAGTCGGCTATCATCCGCGCCATGCCGACCCAGCCGACCAAGCAACTCGAGACCTTCGACAACCCGATGCCGGAGCGGGACTACACCATCCGCATCGAGGTGCCGGAGTTCACCTGCCTGTGCCCGAAGACCGGGCAGCCCGATTTCGCCACCTTGTACATCGAGTATGTGCCCGACCGCCAGTGTGTGGAGCTCAAGTCGCTGAAGCTCTACGTCTGGTCCTACCGGGACGAGGGCGCCTTCCACGAAAAGGTCACCAACACCATCCTCGACGACCTGGTGGCCGCCACCGCGCCCCGCTTCATGCGCCTGACGGCGAAGTTCAACGTGCGCGGCGGGATCTATACCACGGTGGTGGCCGAACACCGCCAGAGCGGCTGGCAGCCCCCCGAGCCCGTCACCCTGCCCTAGCCCAAACCGCTCGGTGGCATCCTCCTCGTCCCTCGGCTCTGGCTTCCTGCTTCGCCCTGCCTCCCGCCTCCCTGCGCTCGTCGTCCCGCGTTCCTCGCCCCTGTTCCTGGGCATCGACGTGGGCACCTCGGGGGTGCGCCTGATGCTCCGTGACTGCGACGATGCACTCATCGCCAGCGTGCGTGAGCCCCTGCCGCCGGGGCACCGCCGGGGAGCGGCCTCGGAACAGGACCCGGAACACTGGTGGCGGGCGCTGGTGACGGCCTGCCGCCGCCTGCCGCCCGCGCCACGGGCCCGGATCGCCGCGCTGGCCATCGACGGCACTTCAGGCACGGTACTGCTGACCGATGCCGCGGGCCGTCCCCTGCATCCGGCCCTGATGTACGACGATGCCCGCGCGCAGGAGGAGGCCGAAGCCCTGCGCGCCGTGGCGCCCGCCGACAGCCCGGCCCGCGGCCCCGCCACGGGGCTGGCGCGTCTGCTGTGGCTGGCGAAGCAACCCTTCGCCCGGCACGCCCGTCATGCCCTGCATCAGGCCGACTGGCTGCTCGGCCGCCTCGCCGGCCGCTTCGGTGACACGGATCCCAACAACGCCCTCAAGACCGGCTACGACCCGCTCGCCCGGCGCTGGCCCGCCTGGCTGGAGAAAACCGATCTGCCGCCGGAATGGCTGCCCCGGGTGCACCCGGCCGGCACCCCCTTGGCCCGGATCGCGCCGGTGATGGCGGCGGAACTGGGCCTGCCCGAATCCACCCTGCTGGTGGCCGGCACCACCGACAGCACCGCAGCCTTCCTGGCCACCGGCGCCCGCGAGCCCGGCGAGGCGGTCACCTGCCTGGGCTCAACCCTGGTGCTCAAGGTCCTCTGCGCACGGCCGGTGGCGGCACCCGAATACGGGATCTACAGCCAGCCGCTGGGCGAGCGCTGGCTGGCCGGGGGCGCCTCCAACTGCGGCGGCGCGGTGCTGCGCCGCTTCTTCAGCGACGCCCGCCTGCGCGAACTGGAACCGCGCCTGTGCCCGGAACGGTCCACCGGATTGCAGTACACTCCCCTGCCGGGGATCGGCGAACGCTTTCCGGTCAACGATCCCACCCTGGCGCCGGTGCTCGAGCCCCGGCCCGACGACGACGCCGTCTTCCTTCAGGGCCTGCTGGAGAGCCTGGCGGAAGTGGAACGGGAGGGCTACCGGCGGCTGGCCGCCTGCGGCGCGCCCTGGCCGGCGTCGATCCGCACCACCGGCGGCGGGGCCGGCAACCGGGCCTGGACGGCAATCCGCGCCGCGCGCCTTGGCGTGCCACTGCTGCCCGCCGAACAGACCGAAGCGGCCTGGGGCGCAGCCGGTCTCGCCCGCGAGGGATGGCTACGCAAGAAAGAACAAGGAGAACAGGACGCATGAACACCCCCAGCAACAATCCCGTGACCGGCGCCGGCTATTTCCTGCGTGGCCTGACGCTCATCGGCCAGCCCCGCATCCGGCGCTTCGTGATCCTGCCGCTTGTCATCAACGTGCTGATCTTCGCCGGCCTCATCGTCCTGGCCTGGGGCCAGTTCGGGCACTTCGTGGACTGGCTGATGCCCAACCTGCCCGACTGGCTGGCCTGGCTCTCCTGGCTGCTGTGGGTGGTGTTCGGCCTGATGGCCTTCATCGTGATCTTCTTCGCCTTCAGCATTCTGGCCAATCTGGTGGGCGCGCCCTTCAACGGCTACCTGGCCGCGGCCGTGGAACGCCACCTCACCGGAAACAATCCCCCCGGCTCCGATCGCCCCTTCCTACAGGAGTTCACGCTGGCGCTGCTGGGCGAGCTGCGCAAGATCGGCTATTTCCTGCTCTTCGCCATCCCCCTGCTGATCCTCAACTTCATCCCGCTCCTGAACCTGGCAGCGCCCGTCCTCTGGGCCCTGTTCGGCGCCTGGATGCTGAGCCTGGAATACCTCGACTACCCTCTCGCCAACCACGGCCTCACCTTCCCCGAGATCCGCCAGCGACTGCGCCGCCAGCGCTTCCTCGGCCTTGGCTTCGGCGCCGCCGTGATGCTCGCCACGCTGATCCCGGTGTTCAACTTCCTCGTCATGCCCATCGCCGTGGCCGGCGCCACCGCCCTGCGTGTGGAGCGCATGCCGCTGGATGGTTGAACCCTTGCCAACGCATTGCTGCCAATAACGCAGAGGGCGCAGAGACGCAGAGTTCGCAGAGGATGGCCAGGCGAGAATCGGACTGACGCCCGGAGTGATAGGTTACCGAAACAAACCCTCTCGGCGTTCTCTGCGTCTCTGCGCCCTCTGCGTTACTTCCACCTACCCCACGAAAGAGGCAATCCGCCGCACACCCTCTTCGAGCCGTTCCAGCGAGGTGGTGTAGGCGAAGCGCAGGTGACGTTCGGGGTGGTTGTGGCCGAAATCGAGGCCGGGGGTGACGGCCACGCCGGCCTCTTCGAGCAGGGCTTCGGAGAAGGCCAGGCTGTCGTCGGTGAAGCGGCGGCAGTCGGCGTACAGGTAGAAGGCACCCTGGGGGATGACGGGGATGACAAAGCCCAGCTCCCGCAGGGCCGGCAACAAATAGTCGCGGCGGGCCCGGAAGGCCTCGCGGCGTTCTTCCAGCACCGGCCGGGTGGTGGGACCCAGTGCGGCCAGGGCGGCATACTGGCCAGGCGTGGGGGCGGCCAGGAACAGGTTCTGGGCCAGCTTGTCGAGGTCTGCCACCCAGTCGGGGGGCGCCACCAGCCAGCCCACGCGCCAGCCGGTGAGGCCGTAATACTTGGAGAAGCTGTTGATGACGATCACCTCGTCGGAGACCGCCAGGGCGGTCTGCGCCGGGGCGCCGTAGACCAGGCCGTGGTAGATCTCGTCCACGATCAGCACCCCGCCCCGCTCGCGCACCACGGCGTGGATGGCGGCCAGTTCGTCCACCGGCAGCAGCGTGCCGGTGGGATTGGCCGGGGAGGCGACCAGCACCGCCCGCGTGTCGGCCTGCCAGTGGTCGGCCACCTGGCGGGCGGTGAGCTGGTAACCGCTCTCCGGCCCCACCGGGATTGCCCGGCTCCGCCCTTCCAGGAAGCGCACGAAATTGCGGTTGCAGGGGTAACCGGGATCGGCCATCAGCACCGACTGCCCCGCATCGAGCAGCGCCCCCAGGATCAGCAGCAGGGCACCGGAAGCGCCGGGCGTCACCACCACCCTGCCGGGATCGATTTCCAGAGCGTATTCGTGCCGGTAGTGATTGGCGATGGCCTGGCGCAGGGCCGGCATGCCGGTGGCCGGCGTGTAGTGCATGCGTCCCCCGGAAATGGCCACCTGGACCGCCTGGATGACCGGCTCGGGCGTGGGAAAATCGGGCTCGCCGATTTCCATGTGCACGATGTCCCGCCCGGCGGCCTCCAGTTCCCGGGCCCGGGCCAGCAGGGCCATCACCCGGAAGGGCTGGATGTCGGCGATGCGCGTGGCGCGGGAGATCATGACGCGGTGGCGTGCAGGCGCTGCAGATCGTCCACGGCGAGATACCCCTTCTCACCCAGGGCCGTTTCCGGCCCAGCCAGGATCCGGGCCGGCTGATCGGGCTCGCCGAGCTGATCGAGCACCAGCAGGGCGTCACCGAAATCGTGACTCCGGGTGTAGTCGTTGATGGTCACCACGGTGGGCAGGCCGGCGCCCACCGATGCCCGGATGCCGTTGCCCGAGTCCTCGAAGGCCAGCGCCGCCGCGGGTTCCAGGTTCATCCGTTCCAGCGCCCAGACGAAGATGTCCGGGGCCGGTTTCTTGGCCGGCACGATGTCGCCGGCGGCGATCACCTCGAACCAGTCCAGCGCATCGGCGCCGAGGGTATGGGTGAGCAGGGCCTCCACGTTGGCCGGGGTGGTGGTGGTGGCGATGGCCAGGCGCAGACCGGCCTCCCGAGCCTCGCGCAGCAGGCGCTCGACGCCGGGTCGCAGGGGGATCTGCCCTTCGGCCAGCAGGCGGGTGTAGTGCTCGGTCTTGGCCCGGTGCAGGTGGGCGATGAAATCGTCCAGATCCGCCGGCCGGGCGAAATCCGGTTGGAATTCGTCCAGGAAATGGCGGATCCGCTCCTTGCCGCCGGTCACCGCCAGCAGTTTCTCGTACAGATCCGCGTCCCACTCCCAGTCGAGCCCGGCGTCCCGGAAGGCCCGGTTGAAGGCCACCCGGTGGCCGTCCCGCTCGGTATCGGCCAGCGTGCCGTCCACGTCGAACAGCAGGGCCTGCAAGGTTTTCTCTGCCATGGGCATCATCTCCAGTACCGCATCAACAAGATTCGGTAGGATACCGCAGCACGGTCTCCGGTTCCCGGTTCAGACGGGAATTCGGCCCATTCGTTCCCCCCGGCCGATTTGCCTTGTCTCCGCGATTCTGGTATTAAAGCGCGTTATTTTGATCAAGGACCGTATTGATGCCCGCAAAGAAAAAATCCGCCGCCAAGAAGAAGGCGGCCAAGAAGGCTCCGGCGAAGAAGAAGCCGGCCGCCAAGAAGACTTCGGCCAAGAAGGCCACGGCCGCCAAAAAGAAACCGGCGGCCAAGAAGGCGGTGAAGAAGGCCGCCAGCAAGAAGAGCACGAGCAAGAAGAGCACGAGCAAGAAAACCGCGGCCAGGAAGGCCCCGGCCAAAAAAACCGCCGCCAAAAAGACGGCGGCGAAGAAAACCGCGGCAAAGAAACCTGCGCGTAAGAGCACGGCGCGCAAGTCGGCCCTGCACGGCGTGAGCCTCTTCACCCCCTACAAGGAAAAGCGGGGCGAGGAATACATGAGCGATGCCATGCTCGAGCACTTCCGCAAGATCCTGCTCGACTGGAAGCGGGAACTGATGGAAGAAGTGGATCGCACCGTGCACCACATGCAGGACGAGGCCGCCAACTTCCCCGATCCCAACGACCGCGCCACCCAGGAATCGGAATTCACCATGGAACTGCGCACCCGGGATCGGGAGCGCAAGCTGATCAAGAAGATCGACGAGGCCCTGAACAAGCTCGACACGGGCGAATACGGCTACTGCGAACAGTGCGGCGTGGAAATCGGCATCCGGCGCCTGGAGGCCCGCCCTACCGCCACCCTGTGCATCGACTGCAAGAGCCTGGACGAGATCCGCGAAAAGACCCGCGCCTGAGCCGACTTGGCTGGCTGTTGAAAAAGCCCATCCTTGGGCTTTTTCAGCCCGGGAACGGAAAAAACGCGGTTTCCCGTTCCCTCACATTTTCAATGACTTGTCGTCATTGAAAATGGCGATGCCTCCCTGCATCGCCCACAGGCTGTCGAACAACGGCGCTGTTCAACAGCCTGTCAGGCGGGTTTCAGGGCTCGCTCGCCACGGCGCCGGTCCACCTGGATCCGCAGGCGGTTGCTCTCGGCGAAGTCCATGATGAACTCGTAGGCCGCAGGGTTGCTGTCGCGGAGTCCGCGGGCCACCACCAGGCACTTCTCGCCGTCGATGATGCAGGGCTGAACGCTGTCGGCATAGCGCAGGCGGTGATCCTCGCCGAAACTCGCCAGCGTGGAAGAGATGCGCTCGATCCAGTCGCTCGGCCGCAAACGCCCGCCGTCCTCACGGGTGCCGTGGATGACCACGCGCCCCTCTTCTGTCATGATGGACTCCCGATTCACTGCCGAGGAAAGGCCGGCTCCTGTAACGATCCTTCGGCCCATCACCTGCAAGCTTTAGCCCGGATTCGCCATGAACGTCATCGATGCCATCACCCGGCGCCATTCGGTACGTGCCTACCTCGACCGGCCCGTGTCCGCGGAATGCATCCGGGCCATACTCGATGCGGCCCGCCAGGCCCCCTCCGGCGTCAATACCCAGCCCTGGAACGTGGCCGTAGTCACGGGCGAAACCAAACGCCGCCTGGGCGAGGCGCTCATCGCCGCACGCGAGGCCGGCCAGCCCGAGAATCCCGACTATCCCTACTACCCCGACACCTGGCGCGAACCCTGGTCTGCGCGCCGCAAGGCCTGTGGCCTGGCCCTGTACCGGGCCCTCGGCATCGGCCGCGGCGATGCCGAGGGGCGCAAGGAAGCCTGGTATCGCAACTACCGTTTCTTCGACGCGCCGGTGGGGCTGATCTTTCACATGCATCGGGGTTTTCGCACCGGCAGCTTCCTGGACATGGGCATGTTCGTGGAGAACGTGATGCTGGCGGCGCTCGAGCACGCTCTCGGCACCTGTCCCCAGGCCTCGCTGGCCGAATATCCGGACATCGTGCGCGACGTCCTGGGCCTGCCCGACGAGCAGAGGATCGTCTGCGGCATGGCCCTCGGCCATCCGGATCCGGACGCCCCCGTGAATCGCTACCGCCTCGAACGCGAACCCGTGGACGCCTTCACCACCTGGCATGACTGACGACATCCCGGCCGCCGGCTACCGGGGCCGTTTCGCTCCCTCGCCCACCGGCCCCCTGCATTTCGGCTCGCTGATCGCCGCCCTGGGCAGTTACCTGCAGGCCCGCCGCCAGGGCGGGGAATGGTGGTTGCGCATCGAGGACATCGATCCGCCCCGCGAGGCCCCCGGCGCCCGCGAAGCCATCCTGGCCAGCCTGGAGGCCCACGGCCTGCACTGGGATGGGCCGGTGCAGTACCAGTCGCAGCGGCTCGAGCGCTACGCCCAATGCCTGCAACGGCTGGCCGCGGAAGGACGCCTCTACGCCTGTGCATGCAGCCGCAAGCGGATCGCCGAGCATGGCGAGCGCCGCGGCGGCACCCTCCATTATCCCGGCTGGTGCCGGGAGCGGAACCTGGCCTTCGTCCCCGGTCGCGCCCGCCGTCTGGATACCCGGAATCTGATCATTGATTTCGAGGATCGCATTCAGGGTCCCCAACGCCTGATCCCGGCCGAAGAAGGCGGCGACTTCGTCCTGCAACGGGCCGATGGACTCTATTCCTACCAACTGGCCGTGGCGGTGGACGATGCCGAACAGGGCATGACCGAGGTGGTGCGCGGCAGCGATCTGCTCGCTTCGACCCCTCGCCAGATCGCCATCCAGCGACTGTTGGGGCTCCCGACCCCTGTCTATGCCCACCTGCCGGTGGCAGTGGACGCCCAGGGACGCAAGCTCAGCAAGCAGAACCGGGCGCCGGCGCTCGACGCGCGCCGCGCTGGCGAGAACCTGTGGCGGGCCCTGCATTTCCTCGGCCAGCGGCCACCGACCGAACTGCGCGGCGCCCTGCCGGCGACAGTGCTGGACTGGGCGCGGGAATACTGGTCCCTCAAGAAAGTGCCCCGCACGGCCGCTATGGAACTGTCGGCGGATGTCCCGCCGGCGGGGGAATGATAGGATGCGGTTCATGGAAACCGGAACGAACCCCTATCTCGAGGCCTTTCGCGGCAGCTTCAGCGGCATCCTGCGCTGGCCGCAGCTCGATACCCTGTGGCAGACGCTGCGCGATCAGGGTGACAAGCAGTGGTACATCTACGCGGTGGGCGAGAGGCCACCGGAACGACCCGCCACCCCCGAGCAACTGGATGCCTTCATCCGGGAAATCGATGCGCTGCTGCGCAAGGAACACGACGAGGACTACTGTGGCATCGTCTATGTCGACGATCCGACCGATCCGGCCTTCATCAAGATCTATGATCCCAACAACCTCGGCGTGGTCTGCGGCTTCAGCGAGAACCCGCCCCTACCGGGCTGGGTGCTCTCCCTGGAGCCGCCCGTGGATCTGCCCGCCGCCCTGCCCCCGCCCGGCAACCGCCGGCGCTGGTGGCAACGCCTGTTCGGAGGGCAATGACACACCATGACGGATACGGGCACGAGCAAGGAATCGACCCCGGCCACCCAATCGGTCGTCGACAACTACGAAAAGTACCTGCTGCACGGCCGCGGCGCCATCATCCAGAAACTGCGCCAGCTGGAAAAGGCGCGCAGCCTGCTCACCGCCCACTTCGGCGGGGGCCGCCATTCCCTGCTGACCCAGGTCGTGGAAGTGATGCCCGACAAGGAAGTGGTGGTGCTCGATTACGGCGCCGACGAAAAACTCAACCGCAAGATCCTCGAAGCCGACCGCATCGTTTTCAAGGCCCAGCACGAGGGCATCACCGCCCAGTTCACGGTGAATCGCATCCAGCGCGCGCGACGCCACGGCAAGACCAGTTTTGCCTGCCCGCTGCCCGAATCCCTGCTGTGGGTGGAGCGCCGCGAATTCTACCGGGTTCGAATTCCGCTGGGCGATCCGGTGTTTTGCGAGATCCCCCGGGGGGACGACGAACCGCTGCGTCTGCAGATCATCGACATCAGCGTGGCCGGCGTGGGTCTGCACGATCCCGACCGCCGACTCGAAGCGGAGATCGATCAACCCCTGCCGGGCTGCCGGCTGCTCCTCGGCGAACACGGCACCGCCCTGGTTTCCCTCGTGGTGCGCAACTTCATTCCCGACAATCCCGACGAGGCGGAGGGCGGCCGGCGCATCGGCTGCCAGATCGAAAACCTCGCCATGGACATGAACACCATCATCCAGCGCTACATCCACGCCGTGGAAGCCCTGCGCCGCCGCGTCGAAGACTAATCCCGTCTCCGCCAGCGGAAGACATCACCAGCCAGCCGACCGGATTCAGCCCTTTCCCGCGCGAGGGTTCCGCCTTTCCGGCTGCCGCCCATCATCAGCAATTCATCAAGTGCTTAAATAAACGCTTTTTGTTCCTCCTCTCTTGCCAAGCCGGCGGCATTCCCCGAAGATAGGCCGTGTTTGTTCACTCCACTGTCGTATGGGGTGATCAAGGGAGGGGTCAACCGCCACCACGACAACAACAATAAGAGGTACGAGAATATGGATGCAAAAATCATCTGGTTGTTCATATTCGTGGCTTTGTACTGGGGCTATTGCATCTTCTGGGGCATCAAGGGTGCAATGACGGCCAAGACCGCGTCCGACTACTTCATTGCCGGACGCAGCATCTCGCTCTGGGTCTTCGTGCTGGCCGCCACCGCCACGTCCTTCTCCGGCTGGACTTTCATGGGCCATCCCGGACTCATCTACCGTGACGGTTTCCAGTATGCCTACGCATCGTTCTATGCCATCACCATCCCCTTCACCGGAGTCATCTTCCTCAAGCGCCAGTGGATGCTGGGCAAACGCTTCGGCTTCGTCACGCCCGGCGAGATGCTCTCCAGCTATTTCAAGTCGGATGCCATCCGTCTGCTGGTGGTGCTGGTGGCACTGATCTTCTCCATTCCCTACCTGGGCCTGCAGCTGCGCGCCTCCGGTTTCCTGTTCAACGTGCTCACCGATGGTCTGCTCGACGTGGAAGTCGGCATGTGGCTGCTGTCCATCGTGGTGATCATCTACGTGGCCTCTGGCGGCCTGCGGGCGGTGGCCTACGTGGATACCATGCAGGCCATCCTGCTGGCACTCGGCATCATCGCCATCGGCATCATCGCCGTGAATTTCGTGGGTGGCTGGGAACGGCTCAATGAGGGCATCGCGGCCCTGGCCAACTTCGACAGCAAACGCACGCCCGACGGTTACAGCCATTACGTGGCCATTCCGGGCGTCATCCAGTTCGTGAGCAACGGCCCCTCCGCCACTGGCGGCGCCTGGACCGGTGTCATGATCCTGACCTACATGTTCGCCCTGATGGGCATTCAGTCGGCGCCGGCCTTCTCCATGTGGGCCTTCTCCAACCACAGCCCGAAGCCCTTTGCCCCGCAACAGGTCTGGGCCTCGTCCTTCGGCATTGGCTTCATCCTCATGGTGTTCACGGCCATGCAGGGTCTCGGCGGCCATTTCCTCGGCGCCGATACCGCCTTCGCCGCCGCCCATCCCGAACTGGTCAACAATGTCATGGCCGAGGGCCTCGGCGGCAAGGATCTGATGGAATCGGCCGGCAAGCAGGGCATGCTGGTCCCGCAGCTCATCCGCCTGATGGCCGAGGCCGCCCCCTGGCTGGTGGGCCTGCTCTCGGTGTGCGCCCTGGCCGCCATGCAGTCCACCGGCGCCGCCTACATGTCCACCGCCGGGGGCATGCTCACCCGCGACCTGCTCAAGCGTTATGTCATGCCCAACGCCACCCATGCCCAGCAGAAGCTCTGGGGCCGGATCGGTGTGGTGGCCATCGTGCTGGCCGCCCTGATGGTGGCGACCCACGCCACCGATGCGCTGGTCCTGCTCGGCGGTCTGGCCGTGGCCTATGGCTTCCAGATGTGGCCGGCCCTGATCGCCGTCTGCTGGTGGCCATGGCTGACCCGCCAGGGGGTGGTGCTCGGTCTCATCGCCGGCCTCATCGCCGTGACCCTGACCGAAAAGATCGGGGCCCAGTTCATGCCCTGGGGGCGCTGGCCCTTCACCATCCACTCGGCGGGCTGGGGGATCCTCTTCAACCTGAGCATCGCCATTGTCGTTTCGTTCTTCACGCAGAAGGCGGAAGACACCGAGCACCGCATGAGCTTCCACAACTTCCTGCGCGAGCACTCCTCCCTCTCGCCGGACAAGAAAAAGCTGGTGCCGCTGGCCTGGATCATCGTCCTGGTCTGGTTCTTCTTCGGCATCGGTCCGGGAGCGGTGATCGGCAACACCCTCTTCGGCAGCCCGAACGACATGACCACCTGGACCTTTGGCATGCCTTCCATCTGGGCCTGGCAGCTGATCTGGTGGGCCATCGGGGTGTTCATGATGTGGTTCCTGGCCTACAAGATGGAAATGTCCCTGGTGCCGGAAAAGGAAGTCGTGGCCCTGCACGAGGACATCGGCGACATCCATCTGGATCTGGATCGCCCGTCCTGACGATGCTGACGGAAAAAGGGGGGTCCGGCCCGGCCGGGCCTCCCTTTTTGTTGTCCAGCCAAAAAAACTGACAGCCGGTGTATTCGGTTGTATGCTTTGACCGGAATTTCGTCGAGCACGACAAGCGGCCACCGGCCGCCGCATACGAGTCTGCCATGGCCTATTTTCTGTTTTCCGTGTTGTTGCTGGCCGTCCTGCTGTTCTTTCCCCTGAGCAAACTCATCTGGGTATTGAGCGTGCGGCGCCTGCAACGCAAGCTGGGGCGTGAACTGGACGCTGGCGAAATCCAGGGCCAGCTCAACCGGGCCCGTTTCATCAGCCTGTTCGTGGCCCTGATTTTCGCCTGGCTGTTCAACCTCAACCTGATCGGGTTCCCCGCCCATGGATGATCCCGTCTATCGCCTGTTGCGCAACCTTGCCATCGTGCTGACCCTGGCCTGGGTCGGCTGGTCCGCTTGGGACAGCCTGCGCCAGGATACCGGCCCCGGCCTGACAGCCTATGCGGCCGGCAACCGGGCCTTCGAAGACGGCGACTACGAACGGGCCCTGCGCGCCTACGAGGAAGCCCTGCAGGAGAACCCGCAACTGCTGGATGCCCTGCGTGGCAAGGCCCGGACCCTGATGCAACTGGGCCGCACTGCGGATGCTCTGGCCGCCTTCGACGAGGCCATTGCCCGGCAACCGGATTTTGGCGCGACCTGGGCCAACCGGGGCATCCTGCACGATCGACTGGGCCATTACGCTCAGGCCCTGGCCGACTACGAGAAGGCCCTGAGCCTGAATCCCGAACTGGCCGAAGGCCCGGGCTGGATCACCCGTTTCCTGCGCCTGCAGGCGGAGAAGCCGCCGACCATTGCCGATCGGGCCCGCTACCTGCGCGAACAACTGGCCCTTCCCGAATCCGAACGACTTCTCAAGGTGCCGGAAGTGGACGCGCAGCAGCGCAGCTACAAGATGTGAGACAGGAGGGGTTCAGATCAGCTTGAGGATATCCACCAGCAGAACCCGAACGCAGAACAGCAGAGCGATCGCCCCGAACAGCAGGTGGCCGATCTCCGTCTCCCCCTCCTCGTCACGATAGGTCAGGCCGTGCCAGGCGATGGCACCGGTGACGAGCACGAACAGGTAGTCGAACATGGGATACTTCCGCAAAGACCACAGGATGTCCGGCAACGTATCATTCTCCCGGCTTCGCGGACAAGCCCTGCCGATCGGTCATCGACATGTCGTCGCCTCTCTCGCCCGCTCCTGAACACCTGCGCCGGTTTGCCGACTTTGCCTCCCTGCCGGAGGCGTTGCTGGACGCCCTGGCCACGAACGGCGAAGTCCGGACGCTGCCCCGCGGACAGATGCTGTTCGCCACCGGGGAGCCCTACGCACAACGCATTTTCCTGCTCATCGACGGCCGTCTGGAACTGCAACGGGAATTTCGCCCCCCGGTCTACTATGGGCCAGGCGAATTCGTCGGCCTGTCCAACTACCTCGACAAGACTCCCTATGCCGCCACCGCCCTGGCCGATGAGGACTGCACCCTTCTGACCTACGCAGAGACGGCGTTTTCCCGCCTGGAGCAACGCCATCCGGAACTGGCCGACCTCGTGGATCGGCTCATTGCCCGCCGCCTGCGCATGCGCCGCGATACCTCCCGCACCATCAGCGGTGTCATGGGTCAGCCCGTCTCCCGCTACATGACCTCTCCCCTGGCGGAATGCCGGATGCAGACCACGATCCGCGAGGCCCATCGCATCATGCAGTCACGCCGGATCGGCAGTCTGGCCGTGTTCGACGACGATCGCCGACTGATCGGCATGCTGACCTTTGCCGGCCTGTGCGACGCCTGGCTGCTGCGTGGCGCCCACCCCGACTCGCCGGTGGCGGGTGCCGCCTGTGAAACCCCGATCACCATCGACGCCACGGCCCCGCTGTGGCAGGCCGAGGACCGGCTGCAGAGCGAGCACGTCAAGTACCTGATCGTCCAGCAGGACGCACAGCCGGTCGGCCTCGTTTCCCAGACCGATCTGTTTCGCGCCCGCCTGGAGGAAATGCACTCCCTGACCCGCGAAATCGGCGAAACCCGGGATTACGCGGCACTTCATCATCTCTACCGCAGCATTCCGCGGCTCGCCGCCGAGGCCCACGAACGCCATCGTCACGCCAGCCAGGCGATACAGGAAATCAGTGAGGTCCATCTGGCCATCCAGCGCCGTTGTGTACAACTGACCCTGGATGAGCTGGAAGCGGAACAGGGTCCACCGCCGCGTGGCTTCGCCCTGCTGGTGATGGGTTCAGGAGGGCGGCGGGAAATGCTCCTCAATCCGGATCAGGACAACGGCCTGATTCTCGACCCGGCCGGTGGCGAGCCGGATGAAGCCGAACGTCAATGGTTCGGCCGTTTCGCGGTGCGTCTCAACGACAATCTCGATCGCTGCGGCTATGT
Organism: Chromatiales bacterium; assembly: GCA_026984045.1. Lineage (GTDB taxonomy): Bacteria > Pseudomonadota > Gammaproteobacteria > UBA6429 > Thiohalophilaceae > JALSSV01. Next base: position 31,432 of record JALSSV010000020.1, read on the forward strand.
CCTCTGCCCCGGCGAAATCATGGCCCGCAATCCCCTGTTCCACAAAACCCTCACTCGCTGGCAGGAACAAATCACCCGCATGGTCACATGGCCCAGTGACAAGTCGGCGCGCTGGGCCAACATCGTCTTCGATTTCACCACCCTGTACGGGGATGACAGACTCACCCGGTCCCTGCGCCAGCACCTGCTCGAGGCCATTCGCCAGCAGCCCGCCCTGCTCGGGTTCATGGTGGAAGACGATGCCGAAGGCCGCCCCCCCATCGGCCTGTTCAACCAGCTGCTCACCCGCAGTGACCGGGAACACCGGGGGACCATCGACATCAAGCGCAATGGCCTGCGCCTGGTGGCAGATGCCGCCCGAATCTATGCCCTGCACGCCGGCATCACCAGTACCGGCACCCGGGACCGCCTGCGCCACCTGGTGCATCAGGGGTTCCTGTCACGCGACATGGTCGACTCGGTTCTGGAAGCCTTCGACGAACTGCTGGACATCCTGCTCCGGCACCAGATCGAGCAGGCACAACAGGGACGACCGCCCGACAAGTACATCGATCCCGGCCGCCTGAGCTGGCAATCGCGCTCGGTGCTGCGGGTCTCCTTCCGGGCCATCAAGCGCCTGCAGGATCAGCTCCAGGGCCGGTTCGGCCGGGAAGCCTTGTGATGGGCACGCGCCGACCGCTGGTGGATCGCATGCGCCGGCTGCTGCGACTGCCCACCCCGCCCGAGGATCCGGATCTGGCGGCCCTCTATCACGCCTGCCGTCTGCATCCCGGCAAGCGCCAGTTGCAACAGGCCATCGCCGAGACGCGTTTCGTGGTCCTGGACACGGAAACCACCGGCTTCGAGGTCTTCGCCGGCGACGAGATGATCGCCATCGCCATGCTTGAATACCAGGGCTACACGGCCACCGGTGAGCGGTATCAGACACTCATCCACCCGGGGCGCCCCATCCCGGCCAGCAGTACTGCCATTCATGGCATCGACGATGCGGACGTACGCGATGCCCCAGCCATCGAGCGGATCTTTCCCGACATCGTCCGCTTCATCGGCGACGGGGTCCTAGTCGGCCATCATGTCGACTTCGATTTGCGTTTCCTGAACAAGTACCTCCGGCAACTGGTGGGCTGTCGCTTCCGCAACCTGTGGCTCGACACCATGCTGCTCTATACGGGCCTGACCGGACGCCTGGGCCACTATACGCTCGAGGAGGTGGCCGCCTGGTGTGGTCATCCCGTGCAGAACCGCCATACGGCGCTCGGCGATGCCCGCGCCGCCGCCGACATCTTCACCACCCTGGGGCCGCGGATCTGTCCATCCGAAGCCCCCCTGCAGAAACTGCACGACCGGCAGTTCAGCACCGAGGCAATCTGACACTGCCGGCTCGATGCCCCCCGCCATGCCGAACGAATCTCTGAAACTCGTATTCAGGGTGACCCCGGAATCGATGCGGAAACGCTTGCGGCGGACCCGGGGATTGTGAAAAATAGCCCCCATGGCATTTCCGGGCCGACCACTCCTGCACCACCCCGTCACCCGCCGTCTCGGCTGGCTGCTGTTCGGTGTCCTGTTCTATCTTTCCGGCGAGGCGGCCACCGTCTGGTTACTGGATCCCGCCCATTTTGGTGGTGGCAGGCAATGGTTCTGGCTGGCCCTGTTCCCTGTTCTGCTGCCGGCCTTCTTCCTGTTGCCGCGCTGGTTCGGCTGCGCCAGCGGCCACTGCCAACACGGTCGCTGTGACCTCGGCGAGCGGCCACCGTCCTCCTTTCCTCCACCGGGCTGATCATCGGCTTGGGCAACGAAAACAACCATCACCAGGAGTCTTCCCATGTCAGAAGAAAAGGTCTATCCGGTCCCCCCGGAGTTCGCGAAACAGGCTCACATCGACGAAGCGAAATACTTCGAGATGTATCAGCGGTCACTCGACGATCCGGAGGGTTTCTGGGCCGAACAGGCCGAGGAATTCGTCACCTGGTTCAAGCCCTGGGACAAGGTGCTCGACTGGAGTTACGCCAAGGACGACCTCTACATCAAATGGTTCGAGGGCGGCAAGCTGAACGTGGCCTACAACTGCATCGACCGCCACCTCGAGACCCGCGGCGATCAGGTGGCCATCATCTGGGAAGGCGACGATCCGGCCGACGACCAGAAAATCACCTACCGTGAACTGCACGAGCACGTCTCGAAGCTGGCCAACGTGCTCAAAAGCCGGGGCGTAAAGAAGGGCGACCGGGTCTGCATCTACATGCCCATGATCCCCGAGGCGGCCTACGCCATGCTGGCCTGCGCGCGGATCGGTGCCGTCCATTCGGTGGTGTTCGGCGGCTTCTCGGCCGAATCGTTGAAGGATCGCATCCTCGACTCGGACTGCCAGGTGGTCATCACCGCCGACGAGGGCATGCGCGGTGGCAAGAAGGTTCTGCTCAAGAAGCACACCGACGAAGCCGTGGCCCAGTGCCCCAAGGTACATACGGTCCTCACGGTCCGGCGCACCGGCGGCGACATCGACTGGCATCCCGAACGGGATGTCTGGTATCACGATGCCATGGCCGAGGCCTCGGCCGACTGCCCGCCGGAGGAAATGGATGCCGAGGATCCCCTGTTCATCCTCTACACCTCCGGCTCCACCGGCAAGCCCAAGGGCGTACTGCACACCACGGGGGGCTACCTGCTCTACGTAGCCATCACCACCAAATACACCTTCGACATCCACGAGGGCGAGATCTTCTGGTGTACCGCCGACGTGGGCTGGATCACCGGTCACAGCTACCTGGTCTACGGTCCGCTGGCGATCGGCACCACCACCATCGTCTTCGAAGGGATCCCCACCTGGCCCGATGCCTCCCGCTTCTGGCAGGTGGTGGACAAGCACCAGGTCAACATCTTCTACACGGCCCCCACGGCCATCCGTGCCCTGATGCGCGAAGGCGATGCACCGGTTAAGAAGACCTCGCGCCAGAGCCTGCGGGTCCTCGGCACCGTGGGCGAACCCATCAACCCCGAAGCCTGGGAATGGTACTACCACGTGGTGGGCGAAGGCCGCTGCCCCATCGTCGACACCTGGTGGCAGACCGAAACCGGCGGCCACCTGATCACGCCCCTGCCCGGCGCGACCCCGCTCAAGCCCGGCTCCGCCACCCGCCCCTTCTTCGGCATCGAACCGGCCATCCTGGACGGCGACGGCAAGCCGCTCGAGGGCGAGGCCGAAGGCGCGCTGGTCATGTGTCGGCCCTGGCCCAGCCAGATGCGTACCGTCTATGGCGACCACCAGCGTTTCGTCGACACCTACTTCTCGGCCTATCCCGGGTACTATTTCACCGGCGACGGCGCCCGGCGCGACAAGGACGGTTACTACTGGATCACCGGCCGCATGGACGACGTGCTCAACGTCTCCGGCCACCGCATGGGCACCGCGGAAGTGGAGAGCGCCCTGGTGCTGCATGACGCCGTGGCCGAGGCCGCCGTGGTGGGCTTCCCCCATGACATCAAGGGTCAGGGGATCTACGCCTATGTCACGCTGGTCAAGGGGGTGGAGCCGAGCGAGGAACTGAAGAAGGAACTCATCGATCTGGTGGTGAAGGAAATCGGCCCCATCGCCAAGCCCGATGTCATCCAGTGGGCCCCCGGCCTGCCCAAGACCCGTTCCGGCAAGATCATGCGCCGCATCCTGCGCAAGATCGCCGCCAACGAACTCGACAACCTCGGCGACACCTCGACCCTGGCCGATCCGGAAGTGGTGGAGGATCTGATCCATAACCGGGCCAACAAATAGGCCGGTCGCGGCGAGGGCGCCGCTCCTACGGGGGATCATCGCCCGGCATTTCCGGGCTCACGCCGGCCGTTCCCGGCCCGGCTGTTGGCATCAGGCTGCGGCGTTGCATCCAGCTGTAGGAGCGGCGCCCTCGCCGCGACCTTCCCACGGCTGTCGCATTGTCGCGGCCCGCGCCGCTCCTACAGGTGATTTGCGATACCGCAACATCGTAGCCATGAACATGGTTGTCGGTAGGTCGAGCTTTGGCCCGACCAAATGGAAGCTCCGAATATCAGTCCATGGTGTCCTGTCTGCACTGAGCCCTGCGGGAGTGGGCGACGGTGCGTGACCTTCGGCCGCAGTGATGCGGCCGTAGAGCCTACATGGACGTATTCACGGCGTGTCACGCACCGTCTCCCACTCCCGCAGGGCGATGGTGGAAATTGGTACCATTAGCCAACCGGTCTGCCATTTGGAACCTCCATTTAGCCAACCGGTTGTATGGCACGTTCATTGTTGGGCTAAAGCCCAACCTACACCCGACCTAATAGTGAAAATCTCTGCGCACTTTGCGCCTTTGGGTCGAATCCACGCCCCTACATGCTCAGGTACTTCAACCGCTGGTTGATCCGATCCTGCCAGCCGGTGCCGTCGGTCAGATCGTAGATCCGGCGCAGGATTTCCCGTTCGCCGGGGTAGTAGGTATGGGTGATGTAGAACTCGTGGGCCTTGGCGTTCTTGTCGAACTGCAGTTTGCCGGCGATGCGGAAGGAGCCCACGTATTGCAAGGCGCCGGGCTTGACGGTGATCACGGTCATGTAGGGGCTGATGTTCTTGGCCGAGAGCCGGAAGTTGTGGAACTCGGACAGGCCCTTGCGGGCGGTGAAACCGGCCAGATAGTACTTGCCGGGCTTGAGGTTCACGGCCACGAAGTCGCCATTGGGATAGACCTGGACCTTGGGTGGCACCACGAAGGGCGGCAGGTAGAACTTGCCATATTCGTGCAGCACCACCTTGGTGATCATCACGTCGGCCCGGATGCTGCCGAAAATCATGCCATTGGCCGGATCCTTGATGTCCAGGGGCGGGGCCGGGACCTGGGCACAGCCCGACAGCAGCAGGCTGCCGGCCAGCAGCAGGTGAGCCAGGGTCTTGCGCATGTTGTCGCTCTCCGGTGAATGCTCAGCGGGGAGAGATTCAGGAATCGTGCCAGGACGGGCGATGCCGCCACCGACATCGCACGCCCCCTCGCTGGACGCTGAGGCCACTGATTTTCCACGGATTCCCGGCGCGCCATGGCGCGCCGGCCGGATGGCCGGGCGGCAAGCCCTTGCCGCCGGCGCGGCTCAGTTGCTGCCGATGCTCTGTCCGGTGACGGTGATGGCCTGGCCGCTGATGTTCACGGCCTTGCCGCTGATCACCAGATCGCCGCCGCTGCCGATCTCGATGGCGGCGCCGGCCTGGCCGATGTGGAGGGTGCCCCCGCCCTCTCCCCTGACGGTGATGGCCTTGGCCGCCGACAGCTCGATGGCGCCACTCACGGCGTTCACCGCCAGATCCTCGTTGCGGATGGTCATGGAGAGGGTTTCGCCCACATCGAGGATCACGTCGTCGCCGGCCTCGAGGCTGGCGTCTTCCTCCTCGGCCTGAAAGCGCAGGTTGTCACCGGCCTTGAGCAGCAGATCGGTGGCGGCCTGGAGTTCGATTTCGGCCTGCTTGGTCATGAGCTGCTGGCGGTTTTCCACCGTGACGCGGTGATCGGCGCCCACCCGCACCTGCTGGCTGTCGCCGCATTCGAGGATCATGCTCTTGGCGGCATAGGCTTCCATCTCGCCCTCTTCCGTGGCCAGGCGCACGCGGTGGCCTTCGGCATTGGCGTCCAGGGTCAGAATGTTCTTGCGATCGCGGGTGTGCAGTTCGATCTTCTCCTGGCCCTTGCGATCGTCCATCAGCAGTTCGTTGCCGCCCCAGGTGCGCAGACGGTTCTCGCTGGCATTGGCCGAGGTCACGGGCGAGATCGCCTCGGCAGTGGAAATGGCACCCATGATGAAGGGCCGATCGATGTCGCCGTTGACGCAGCCCACCACCACCTCGGTGCCGGCATGCAGCGGAAAGTGCATGCCCCAGTCCCTGCCGCCGTAGGGCTGCATCATGCGCACCGGGTGGCTCGCCTCCCCTGCCGGGGTTTCGGACAGATCGAAGGGCAGGCGGATGCGGTAACGGCCCAGTTCGTCCAGGTAGGCGTATTCGCCGCCGGTGGATTCGATGCGCGCGGTGATCACGCCCTGGATCCGCCGCGGCGGACGGGGCAGAAGGCGAAACGGTACGCCGGCGCGGATCAGCAGGGCCTTGTTGCGATAGGTCATGCCTTCCGGCGCCGTGCCCATGGCGAAGGCGTGACGCTGTTCGCCCCGGTGATCCACGTCCACCACCAGGTAGTCGCCGTTGAGCGTCTCATCGGGATGGCCGTCGAGGGTGAAACGGTAACCGGGAGCAAGCCCGCGGCAGTCGGTCTCGAGGATGAAGGTCTCCCGCTGCCAGTCTTCGGCCTCCTGGGCCACGCGGCAGATCCGCTCCCCTTCCTGCATGGTCTTGAAGTTGGCGCCATAGGTGTAGCGGTCGCCATGGCCGGGGATGGGGGTGGCATTGGCGGCCCGGCTCTGCAGGTTCGCTTCCGGAGTGCGGTAGTTCACGTCCCGGTAGTGATGGCCGTCCGTGCGCAGCCGGGCCTGGTGACGCAGGGCGAAGGCGCTCTCGACCTCCCGCACTTCGCCGGTCTGCACCTGGAACACGAGCCGGCCGGGGCCGGGCAGCGGTGGCAGGCTGGCCACGCTGTCGTGGAAGACGATCCGCACCGATTCTTCCTGCTGCTCGTGGCGGAAGAAAATCCCGTTGCGGGTCATCAGCCGCTGCAGGAAGTCCCAGTCGCTCTCCTCGTATTGCACCACGAATTCCAGGGGCGGATAGTCTTCGCTCAGGTCGAAGGCGAAGTCGTCGGTGCTGAAACCGGCGCCGGTCAGCACCGCCTCGATGATCTCCGGCACGCGGCGGCCGAGAAAGACCCGATCATGCTGGTGGAGTTCGAGCAGGGTCAGGGGCGCGATGAGGATCAGCTCGTATTCCTGCCGCTCGGGATCGGTGCCCACGTTGGTGTAGTCCCGTACCTGACCGTGCACGTAAACCGGTTCGGCATCCCAGCGCACCAGAAGCCGGGCGCGGGCGCCGATGATGTCGGCAGGCGCAATATCGGCCTCGGTGCCGACCCGGATGCGGAAACGGTAGTTGCGACCCAGAGCGTGATCCTCGGCACTGAAGGAATACACGGAAAAGGTGCCATCCGGCACGCCGCCCACATCGAGAAAGAACTGGCTCTCGGCGGCGGCGGTCACGTCCAGTTTCACGGCGTTGGCAATGTTCTTGAGCACGTCCATGCAGGTGTCCTCGTGGTCGTTTGCGATCAGGCGGTGGCTTCCTGTGCCGCCGTCTCGTCGAGACGGTCGGCGAAGACGAAGGACAACTGGCCTTCCTCGTCGATTTCCAGGCTGAGCACGTCGGGCAGATCCCCTTCGTGGAGGTACTGCAACAGGCTGCGGGACATCTCCGGCAACAGTTGCTGATCCACCAGGGCATTGATGTGCCGGGCCCCCGTGTCGGGATGCAGCCCCTGGCGGGCCAGGTGGGCCAGCACGTCCGGCTGGCAGCGGAAGGTGATGTCGTGCACCGCGCCGAGGCGCCGCCCCACGGCCTCCAGGCGCAGGGCCGCGACGACCTGCAGCGCGTCTTCGGCCAGGGGCAGGTAGGGCACCACCTGCATGCGCCCAAGCAGCGCCGGCGCGAAATGGCGGCGCAGATCCTCGTGAATGGCCTCGCGCAGTTCGCCGATGCCAGGCGGCTGCCAGTCGATCTCCTCCCCGTTTTCGGGCTCGGGCGGGGTGGTGAGCTGCAGGATGGTTTCGGTACCGAGATTGGAGGTCATGAGGATCAGGGTGTTCTTGAAATCGATTTCCCGCCCTTCCCCGTCGCGCATGAAGCCGCGGTCGAACACCTGATAGAAGAGGTTCATCACGTCCGGATGGGCCTTTTCCACTTCGTCGAGCAGCACGATGGACCAGGGACGCTGGCGTACCGCTTCGGTGAGGATGCCGCCTTCGCCATAGCCCACGTAACCCGGCGGCGAGCCCTTGAGCTGGGAGACCGTGTGGGCTTCCTGGTACTCGCTCATGTTGATGGTGATGAGATAGCGCTCGTCGCCCAGCAATTCGTCGGCCAGGGCCCGGGCGGTCTCGGTCTTGCCCACGCCGCTGGGGCCGGCGAGCAGGAACACGCCGAGCGGCGCGTCGGGGTTGCGCAGGCCGGCGCGGGCGCTGCGCACGGTGCGGGCGATGGCCGCCAGGGCCTGATCCTGGCCCACGACCCGTTCGGCCAGCCGTTCTTCCAGGTGCATGAGGGTTTCGATGTCGTCCTTGAGCATCTTGCCCACGGGCACTCCGGTCCAGTCGGCGATCACCTCGGCCACGGCGGCGGCATTGACCTCGGCCTGCACCAGCGGCCGCTCGCCCTGCACCGCCTGCAGTTCCTCGCGCAGATCGTCGGAGGCACTGCGCAGGGCCACCACCTCGGGCGCCTCGGCTTCGTCGGCCTGCTGCAGCGAGTCCCGCTTGGCGTGGATGGCCGCGACCAGTTCGCTCTCCCGGCGCCACTGGGCCTCCAGTTCGTCGAGACGGCGGCGGGTGGCATCGCGATCCGCTTCGAGCTTGCCGATCAGGCGCGGATCCACGGCGATGCCGGCGCGGCGTTCGCCATCCAGGTGGGTCAGGCGGCGCTCGAGGTATTCGAGCCGGCTCTCCGCCTGTTCCAGTTCCGCCGGGCGCGCGGCCTGGCCCATGCGGATCCGGGCGGCCGCCGTGTCCAGCAGATCGATGGCCTTGTCGGGCAACTGGCGGCCGTTGATGTAACGGCTGGAGAGGCGCACCGCCGCCTCGATGGCCGCATCGGTGATCAGAATGTTGTGATGCATCTGGTAGTGGATCTTGAGGCCGTTGAGCATCACGATGGCGTTCTCCTCGGAAGGCTCATCCACCTTGACCATCTGGAAGCGCCGTTCGAGGGCGGCGTCGCGCTCGAAGTACTGCTTGTATTCGGACCAGGTGGTGGCGGCGATGGTGCGCAGTTCGCCGCGGGCGAGGGCCGGCTTGAGCAGGTTGGCCGCATCACTCATGCCCGCTTCGCCGCCGGCGCCGATCAGGGTGTGGGCCTCGTCGATGAACAGGATGATCGGCTGGGCCGCGTTGCGCACCTCGTCGATCACCTGCTTGAGCCGTTTTTCGAACTCGCCCTTGACCCCCGCCCCGGCCTGGAGCAGGCCGAGATCGAGAGTATGGATGTGCACCGGCCTGAGATCCTCGGGGACCGTGCCCTGGGCGATGCGCAGGGCCAGCCCTTCCACCAGGGCGGTCTTGCCCACCCCGGGATCCCCCACCAGGATGGGGTTGTTCTTGCGCCGGCGGCTGAGGATGTCGATCATCAGGCGCACCTCTTCGTCGCGCCCCAGCACCGGATCGATCTCGCCATTGGCGGCCTTGGCCACGATGTCTTCGGTGAAGCGGGCCAGGGCGGAATCGCCGCCGGGGGCCGCTGCGACGTGGGCGGCGGTGGTCGGCGGCGGCGCGGTGCCTGCCGCGGTGCGCAAGGGGCCTTCCACCGAGGTGGCGATCAGCGCCTCGGCGCCGGCACGGAGCGCCTGGATGTCGATCCGCTCCAGTTCCGCCCAGGCCTCGCCGGGGAGCATGGGGGCCATCTCGACCAGGGCATCGAGCAGCGGCAGGGAACGCAGGCTGTCGATGCCGTAGTGCAGCGAGGCTGCCAGCCAGGCCCGCTCCAGCCATTCCAGCAGCAGCGGCGAGAGCGCCGGCTTGCCCGGATTGTTGGCCCGCAACCGGCCCAGATTGGCCAGCAGTCCCTGCCAGAAGGCATCGAGATCCATGCCGAAATGGCGCAGGATGCGATCCAGATCGCCGCCGCCGTTCTCCAGCAGCTTGATCAGGACATGCTCGATGGTCACCTCGTAATGGCTGCGGGTGCCGGCGAAGGCCGCGGCCTCCTCGAAGGCCTGTGAGCAATGTTCGTCGAGCCGTTCGAGCAGCTCGCGGATCGGTCGGTTCTTCACGTCGTCTCTCCGTTGCGGTACGGGTGTCGTTGTTCGTTCACGGCTCAGGCCACCATGGCCAGTTCGTCGTCACCGGGTTCGTCGGGAGCCGGTGGCGGCGTGACGGCGAAACTGCTGCGGGGGAGACGCAGGGCATAGCTTTCCTGCAGGGTCTCCCCAAGCCAGCTCGACCAGCCGAGCACCATCTCGTCACAGCCGAGCCGCGCCCCGGTGTCGTGATCCGGCAGCACGTGCAGGACCACGTCGAAATCCATGCCCGGTTCCAGGTAACGCGCCAGCAGTCGGCCGAGAGCCTGTCCCCGCCCGTGTCCGGGCAGCAGCTCGCGCGCCCGGGCGGCCGGCAGGGGTCCCACATGGATCCCGATCTTGCTGTTGAGATCGAGGATGGCCTCGCCCAGCAGGGCGTTGTCGCCCAGGGCCATGGCCGATTCGCCCTCACCACCCAGGCAGGCTGCCGACTGGATCGGCACCCAGCGGGGGACGAACTGCTCCACCTGCACCGGCACGCCGTCGAGGAATTCGGTCAGCATGCCTTCGAGGGTGGCCGCCCCGCGGTTGCGGTTGCCCAGCACGCCGCAGAAGGCGTATTCGTCGCCGTCGTCCGAATCGAGCACGTTGCCGGACAAGGCATTGAGCCAGTCGAGGTAGCTGCCGTCCTGTTCCAGGGTTACGCAGGGGCGATACTTCTTCCAGGCCAAGTAGTAGAGGGCGTAGAAGCGATGGCCGAGGAAGTCGATGAAATGGCGCAGCGCGGCGCTGGTCTCGTCGTCACGGGCGATGCGCTCGAGGAAATAGCCCGGCAGGATGCCGTCCACACCGTACAGGCCCATGAAATTGAGTTGCAGATCGAGCCGGCCGTTGTCGATGAACCGACAGCGGCGAATGTCGGCCGCGGGGAAGCCCAGTTCGTGCGCGGGCCGCAGCCGCAGCCAGCGGTCGAGTTCGCCCCCGATGCGCCCGTGGCCATGCCAGTGGTTCTCCAGCAGGCGCAGGGCCTGGAAGAACTCGAAATTCGGGGCGTCGTCGAGGAACGCCTGGATCAGAGCCGGGACCTGGCGCCGGGTAACGGTTCCCATGTCATGACCTTGTTGGTGGGATGGCACTGGACGCGGGTCTGCACGAAACTGTTGACCGTGGCGTACATGCTGAAGAAATGGTGCAGCACCTGGCCGAAGAGATGCATGTCGGCCTGGGAGCGGTAGTGATCCTCGTGCAGGAGAAGGCGGATCTCCATGCCCCGCAGCAGCGCGCCGCGCTGCAGCCGTTCCATCGGGACCACTTCCACCTGGCGGATGCCCTCGATCCGGCGCTGGTTCTGCTCGTCGTCGGTCCAGTCGTAGAGCTTGAGCAGGCGCTGGAGCATGTCCAGCCGGGTGATGGAGCTGTAGTTGAGCGAGAGGTGGGCGATGAGATCCCACTGAAAGCGTTCGCGGGACGGCGGATGGCGCAGCGGCGTGGGCCGGGTGATGTTGCTGCACGCGGCATAGGATGGAAAGTTGTCGGTCGGATTGTTGATGTCCTTCTCACGCAGAAAGCGGCGCGGCAAATCGCCATTGGTGGCGAGGATGTCGCAGCTCAGGGTCTCGTTCTTCGGCTCGGTGGCGCCGCCGACACTGAGGGTGAGGTTGGTGCGCCCTTCGGCGCCGGGCCGGCGCTGGTAGTGGAAATAGCGCCCCTTGCGCTTGCGATGCTGAAAGCTGTACATGGGCACGTATTCGTGCCGCTCGCCGGTTTCCGTGTCGATGCCCACGACCCGTTCGATGCTGTAGATCTGGAGGGACTTGCGCAGCGGATGACTGGCCACCACCGGATACTCGGCCCGCCGGTGATCCAGCGAAATCGGTTCGGCATGTTCCTCGAACAGGTTCACCGCCGGCACGCAGTGCAGGCGGAAATTGTCGGGGCCGATGCGGTGGTCCTGCGGGCAGAGACCGTTGACCGTCACCTCCAGCTCGAAACGCCGCGTCTCCGGTGACCAGTCCACGCGCTCGAGCCCGTGCACCTCGACGAACAGGTACTTTTCCCGGAAGGCGAAGTAGTCCTGCAACAACTGGAAACCGTGAAAGCTGCGGCCGCTGGATTCGATGAGGGTGGATTCAGGCCCGAGGTGGGCCGCCTGCAGGGCCTGCCGCGCATCGAGTTCGACCGGCGTGTGACGGGGATCGTCGGGAAACACGACCCGGACCCGGCGGGCCTCCCCGGTGAACTGGTGATGCAGGAACAGGGCCACGGCCGGATCCGCATGGAAATGGATGCGCAGGCGGGCCAGATCGAGGTGATCGATGCTGACCCCGGCATCGAGCTGGAAGCACAGCCGGAAGACGCTGCCTCCCCCGGTCGGCTCCTCGATCTGGAGCCGTTGGAGTTCAATGGGATTGAGCACCACGGGCTCCACCGTGCGGAAGCGGCACTTATGCTTGTCCGGCCCCACCTCCTTTGAGATGAGAAGCGTATGGCGCTCGATCTGCTGGGTCTTCTGCAGCTGGTTCTGCCGGGCCTCGAACTGGACGATGGTGGCCGAGGGATAGGGCCGCAGGAAATGGGGCCAGAGCTGGTTGAGCAGGGTTTCGCTGACCTCCGGAATGTCGTTTTCCAAGTGATAGCGGATCTGGGCGGTGAGATAAGCCATGCCCTCCAGCAGGCGTTCCACGTAGGGATCCCGATCCTTGACCTCCAGCAGGTTGAGCATGCCGGCCTGTTCGGGATGGGCATGGGCAAAGTCCTGGGCCGACTCCTGCAGGAGCCGCATTTCCGCTTCGAAATATTCGCGCACCTAGTCGTCCCTCGTCTGTTGCCGGAGGGCCTTGACCGTGGCCTGGCCCTCGCTGAGAAAAACCGTTTCGAACATCACGTTTTCACCACTGTGGAGGGTGCCAATCACCTCGAGGCGAAGGAAGGCCTCTCCCCTGACCAGCGGCGCGTGGCGCACTTCGACCTGCTGCAGGCGGGGTTCGTAGCGCAGAATCCCCTCGCGGATGGCGTCGACCAGTTCGGTGACGGAATACGGCAGGCCGTGAAAAATCTGGGCGATGTCCGGCAGTCCGTAGTCGGGCAGGTGCCGGATCGTGCCCTGCCGGGCATTGAGCAGCCGTCCGAGATGGTCCCGGATGCTGTTGCTGACCGTGCCGATATCGACCCGATCCGGCACCGTGGTGCCGTCGGCGTAGTGGCCGGTCAGAATTTCGAACAGGGTATGATGCATGAAAAAAGCGGGGATCGCCTCGCGGCGATCCCCTTCAGGGTCACGGGTTACCGATCTTCGTTCCAGGAGTCGGAGAACTCGATGTTGCCTTCGGCATACGTCCAGGTCACCTTTCCATAACGCAGAGAGACTTCCTCGAGATGGGGATAGCGCTCCTTGTCGAGGTCCTTGACGTTGTGCATCTTCGGCTTGATCGAGGTGATCTTCACGTTTTCCAGCTTGTGGGTGAAGTACTCCTTCTCGGTTCCGGAGTCGTCGATCTTGTACCAGCGCAGGGTCAGCTCCTTGAGGGTCTGGCCATTGCTGCACGCCTTGTAGAGATAGGGCGACGCCGAATCGAAGGCCTTGGTGATCACCATCGGCTCGTGCTTGCGCGTGCCGGTAAGGGCACCCGAATCCGAATCCGTGGGGATGCGGACCTCGTGGTCAAAGCCCAGCACTTCGATGCTGCCCTGACGACCCTCGATGGTCACCGGGCCCTCGATCTCGTTTCCCTGGTCGTCCTTAATCCAACAATAGGCGGGAATTGCCATTGTATTGCCTCCTTCTTTTTCCTTAGCTAAGGCAGCAACCTTGCGGTTGCGGGTTCATGTCGACGTGTTGCCACGCCATGGTTATGCACCGGCGTCGGTTTCCCTGCTTGCCGGCTACCACAAACAGCTCAAATTGTGGGTTCGGTAGGGCAGCCCGCCCGCGAGGGGCGGGGTGTCGCCTATTCGCTCACGGGCATCTGGGCCACCAGCGACAGCCGCACGTCCACGCCCTCGATCTGGAAGTGGGGCATGACGAACAGCTCGACGCTGTAGAAGCCCGGATTCTCCGGAATCTCCTTGACCACCACCTGGCCGTCGCGCAGCGGATGGGTGGCCACCAGCTCCGGATCCGGATCGTTCATCTTGGTGACGAGGGTCTGGATCCAGTCGTTCAGCTCGTTCTCCAGCACCTGGCGGCTCTTGGTGGAGCCGATGTTCTCCCGCTGCAGCACCTTCAGATAATGCGCCAGACGAGAGACCAGGAAGATGTACGGCAGGCGCGCGTTGATGCGGCTGTTGGCCGTGGCTTCCGGGGTATTGTATTCAGCAGGCTTCTGGACCGAGTTGGCCGAGAAGAAGCAGGCGTAGTCGGAGTTCTTGTAATAACTGAGCGGGATGAAGCCGAGATTGGCATATTCCAGCTCGCGGGTTTCCGGAATGATGATCTCCGTGGGAATCTTGCCCTGCAGGCCGCGCCCGGCGTCGTACATGTGGATGGGCAGATTCTCCACCTTGCCCCCCGACTCCGGGCCGCGGATGTTGACGCACCAGCCGTTGTCCTTGAAGGATCTGGCCATGTTGGCGGCAAAGGCGAAGGCGCTGTTGCCCCACAGGTAGTTCTCGTGGGTTTCGCCGCTGACATTTTCCTCGTAGGCAAAGGTGCGGACCGGGACATTGTCCTTGCCGTAGGGCAGGCGCAGGAGGAAACGCGGCAGGGTCAGGCCGATGTAGCGGGAATCCTCCGACTCGCGGAAGGCCTTCCAGCGGATGTATTCGGCCCGATCCATGTAGGTGGCCAAGTCGTGGATCTTGGGAATGTCGTTGACATCCTCCTTGCCGAAGAACTTGGTTCCCACCGAGGCCAGGAAGGGGCAATGGGCCACCGAAGAGACCCGCGAGATCTCGCTCAGCAGGGCAATGTCCTGGGCCGAGGCGTCGAACTCGTAGTTGCCAACGATGGCCGTGATGGGATCGCCCCCGGGCGTGTCGTACTCGTTGACATAGATGTGCTTGTAGAGGCCGGACTGGGTGGTATCCGGGGCTTCCTCGAAGTCTTCTCGCAGGTCTTCCTTGCTCACGTCGAGCAGTTCGACCCTGACATTGGATTTGAAGTCGCACTTGTCGACCAGATACTTGAGTCCGCGCCAGGTGGATTCCACTTCCTGGAAGGCGGGATGATGCAGCACGGCGTCGAGCTGGCGGCTGATGGTCTCGTCGATCCGGTTGATGTGGCTGTCGAGCAGCGCCTTGTCGATCTTTTCGGTCTGCGCCGTCTGCTCGCTCATCACATCGAGAAACACCTGCAGAGCGGCAGTCAGGCGCGCATTCTGCTCGGCCTCGGCCATCGTCGTGAGATCGCTGAAGGCGGAGAGGTTGACCCCTTCCTTCACCGGCTGAATGTTCACCAGGCCGCACAGCTTCTCGTAGATGCTGCCGGGTTCTTCGGTCTGGACCTCGGGGGTGGCGACTTGCGCCTGTTCCTGTATAGCCATGACGTTATCCTCTTCGGTTCCGTGGGCGCATTCAGGAGGCCGGTTCGGCCTCAGTGGCGGCTTCGGCCTCCTCGCTCAGGGGGGCGATGCTCTCGAGCTCCGACTTCAGCTCCTCGAGTTCGGGCTGGTTTCTGATGATCTTCTCCAGCTCCTTGCGGAAGCGGCCGTTGTCGAGCAGGTTGGACTTGAGATCCTTGAGCAGATTGCGCATCGCCAGCAGGTTGTAGAGTTCCGGGATCTGCTTGGCCACCTGCTCGGGATGGAAGGACTTGAATTCGGTGAAGGTCAGATCCACCGCCACCTCGCTGCCGTCGTTGCGCACCAGGTTGGGCACGCTGTAACGCACTTGCGGCGCCAGCTGTTCCATGACTTTCTCGATGTTGTTCTGATTGATGTTGATGCGCTCTCGCTCGGCCACCCGGCCCTGGCCCTTGCCGTTGCTGAAATCGCCCATGCAGAGCAGTTTCATCGGCAATTCGAGTTTCTTGCGGGCGCCGCCGGTTTCCACGTCGAGGGTGATGTTCACCCGGGCCTTGGGCACTTCTTTCTGGAAGCTGTCAGCCATTGTCTTCTCCTTGCATGCCTGCTGCGGTTGTCGCCATGCCGGACATGGCGGTTGCGGTTAACGGCCGGCGCGGCGCGCCGCGCCAGATTCAGTTCATCGCCAGGGCCTGCTGCATGTCGATGCGGCAGACGGTCTGATGGATGGCCTCGAGGCGACGCTCGAGTTCGACCCGTCGGCCCTCCTCGGCCTGCCCGAGCAGGCTGCGCAGGGCACTGCGGGCGTAACGGGCTAGGGTGATGACCAGATCCACGTCCCACCAGGCCAGGTGCCGCGCCTCGGCGGTATCCCAGAGCTCCTCGATGACCGGCCAGGCGATGTCCACCCGGCCATGTTCCAGACACAGGCCGGCCATGGCCATGCGCATCAGGAAACGCTGCCGTTCGGTGTAGGCGCCATAGCCGGAAAACAGGTTGAGCGCCTCGGGCAGTCCCTGCTTGCGGGCCGTCTCCCGGGCCGCGTCGATGAGCGTGTTCAGTTCCTCGTCGAGGCGGCCCTGCAGACCGACCCCGCCTCCTTCGCCGCGCGGAATGCACTGCTCGAGCCAGGGGCGCGCCTCGCCCGAGGCGAAGGGCGTGCCGTCCTCGTACTGCAGATCCATCACCCCGTCGAGGCGCCCCAGCAGGAGGCCGGTCTGCCGCTCCAGGGTGGCGGCCAGTTCGTCGTCGCCCAGGGCCACGGCGGCCTCGTGGGACAGCCAGGCCAGATCCAGAAGAAACTGGCCGGAGGGCTCGAACAGCATGGCCTCGCTCTGGGCCAGGGCGGCCTTCGGATCGTTGCCGGCCAGGGCGTTGCGGATCGCCGCAAGGCCCGCCGCCCGCGGGGCCGGCAGCCGGGTCCGGCCGCCCTCGTGTGGCGGCAGGCGCAGGGTGCTCCAGCGCAGGGCCCGGGCCAGGGAAACGGCGCGGACCGCGTCACCGGCCTCGAGGAAAATCCGGCACAGGCTCTGGCCATGGCGCAGGCGTTCGGCCTCGGTCAGCTCGGCACCGTCGGCGGGAAATGTCTGCGCCGAGGCGGCGGCCCGTTCCCGCGCCGTTCCGGGGGATTCCGACGGGGCGTCATTCTTCGCCTCGGCCGGCGGCGCCTCCTTGGGGGCAGTCTGCTTCAGTCGCTCCGCGGTCCAGTCGTCGAGCAGGGTGAAACGGGGTGGTTCGTCTTCCGAATCGCCGAGCAGGGCCGCGATGGCGTCGTTGATGTTCTCGATGGCCGTGGCAATCTGTTGCAGCGTCTCATGGCTGGCGTTGTCGCCCTGCTCCGTCACGTAGGCCTGGAGCTTGGCATGGTTGAGCCAGCGCAGGGCCGCGGCGCGGGCACCGGCCTTGGTCGGAAACAGTTCCTCACCGCACTCCCGCAGCAGTCCTTCGTAGATCCAGAGGCCATCGCGGAAACCCTCGACGCCGCTGACATAGCTGAGGGCCAGCAGCAGATAGCCGGCCACGCGCAGATCCTTGCCCTCCTCCGCCAGCACCTTGCGGGCCAGGCGGATGACCTCGTCGTAGTCGTTGCCGGAGAGCTTGTCGATCTCCTGCTTGATGAGCATGAAGGCATCGCCATAGCGGGGATCCTCTCGCTCGGCGCCATCGCCAAAGGGCGTGACCAGCGCCCGGATCCATTCCGGACGGGGATCCGCTGCGGGCGCCTCGGGCGACAGGACGTCGGCGGCCTCGGCCACGGCAGCCTCCGCCACCGGCGTTTCTTCCACTGGCGGTTCGTGCATGGCGGACGCGGTCATGCCGTGACCTCCCGGGAACGCCAGAGGGTGAGCGCATCGAGCAGACTGATCTCCTCGCGGGCGATCATGCCGGCCAGGCGCGCGGTGTCGCCCGACTCCTTGTGCATTTCGTCGAGCACGTCGAACACCGTGCCATCGGCCTTTTGCGGATCCACCAGGCGCGCGAAATAGGAGGCCGGCAGGGGACGGAAGAACAGGGTCAGACGGGCCGGATGGCCGCTGACCGGGGCGTTCCAGAAATAGTGGCCACGCCAGGAACGGCCACCGAGCAGGGTTTCGCACAGTTGCAGCCAGAACAGCACATAGGGCATGGCCTCGGCCCGTCCCGGCAGCGGCAGGCGGATCCCCCAGGGAATGCGTTGCGGAGAGCGACGCGAGACGGTCTGCAGCACGCCGACCACGGTACGCACGAAACGGGCACGCTGCTCGCCGTCGGTGCCGGGAAGCAGTTCGCGCCAGAACTGACCGAGGGAGACGGCACGCAGGCGCTGCATCTCCGCCTCGACGAGGCGGCGCCGATCCGTCAGTGGCCCTGCCCCGTCGAGGCCATCGACGGCTTCGGTGAGGCGCGCCACGTGCTGCCCCGTCCAGTCCCGCGCCAAGAGGGCCTCGGCGTCGGCGAAGAAACGCTCTGCCGCCAGGGGCAGGAGGGCCTGGTGATCCTTGAACAGGGCCTCGTCGCTGGCCGCGAACAGGGCGAAGGGATAGCTGCGGCCGCTGCGATCCCGGCTCGGCATGAGCAGGCCATAGACGGATTTCTCGTCGCCGGCGCCGGTGAAGACGAAACGGTGTGCCGGCGCGGCGGCGAAGTGCTCCTTCCAGCTCTCGCCATGCATCCGGTTGATCAGGGTCACGCCCTCCTGCATCCAGTTGTCGAGCGAGACCACTTCACGGCTCTTGAGATTGTGCTTGATGAACTCGGCATGCAGGGGCAGCTTGCCGACGCAGCCGACCAGCGGACCGGTCGTGGCCGGGGCCACCGTCTTGCTTTCCCGATTGAGGAATCCGAACATGCCGTCACTCCCACTTCGCAATGTTGAGGGGACTGGCGTGGTCGCGGTCGAACAGATCCGGCATGTCGAGGCCGGTCAGCAGCCCCGGCTTGAGCAGGTTGTTGTGACGATCCGCCTTGATCCGGAAACGGACTTCCAGCGGCTGACCGTTGACCGAATCCAGCTCCCAGGTGGTCATGTACTGGGCGCCCCGTTCCCGCACCATTCGCGCCTTGCGGAACACGTGGAACAGGCCCCACACGCCGTCCGCGGCGATCTCGCCCCGGGCATTGCGCCGGTTGGAGACGGCGATCACCCGGGCACCGCTGCGTTCGGTGTTGCCGGGCCAGCGAAACTTGCGCCATTCCTGGGGCTCGTTGCGATAACGGTAGATCTGGCCGTTGGTTTCCAGCAGCACCTCGCTGAGCCCGGAGGTGGGGATCGGATAGAGATAGAAGGTCAGGCTGGGCTCGTCGCTGCCGCGGCGGAACAGCCCCCGGGTGATCTGGCTGGCCCGGGTCAGGGTGTAGAGGAAATCCTTGCTGAAGCCGGGCCCCACGTCGAGCCAGCGGCGTTCCCGCCAGGTACCACGGTACTTGGTGAGATAGGTGGACAGGTGGGTGTTGACGAAGCTCCAGAGGATGCCGTCGTTGGGGCGGAAGAATTCGGCCACGTCTTCGATGGCCACGTCGGGGCCGCTGCTGGCGAAGGGGAAGCGGCCGCGGATCCGCTCGTCGAATTCGCGCACCACCAGGGTGTTCCATTTCTGCTGAACGTCCTGCATGCCGGTGGCCAGCACCGCCTGCCAGGCATGGCGGATGGCGGAGATGAGCATCGGTTCGATGGCCCGCCGGGTGCGCACGTCGGTGCCGTTGAGCAGACTGGTGGTGGTGACCCAGGTCTTGTACATCTCCAGGTTGCTGCTGCCCCCGCTGAGCATGCTGGAGGCGAACATCTCGGCTTCATGGGTCAGCTCGCTGGAGGCCCGCAGGCGTTCCAGCTCACCCTGCATGCCGGACAGGGCCAGCAGGTACTGGTTGACAAGATCCGAGACCTGCCGCTTCTCGGCCGGCTCGACGAAACGGCGCAGATCGGCGAAGGCGGTATCCAGTTCGGGAATGGCATCGGCGACCACCAGGTTGCTGCGCCGCACCTGTGGCTTGCCGTCCTGCCAGTCGATCTCGTGGAGATTGATGTTGTCCCGAACCACGGCCATCAGCTCGGCGATGGGCCCGTCCGAGCGGGAGACCAGCAGCAGCTTGTTGGCGGCGTCGGCCACCGAAGTGAAGGGCCGCACCTGGACCGAGGCGAGGAACTCGTACCAGGCGTTGGCGTACTCCTCGAAATACAGATGCCGGATCTGGGTTTCCAGTTCGTGCATCAGCTCGGGGTTGACGCTGTCCCCGGCCTGCGCGGTCGCTTCGGCATCGAGAGCGACATTGACGCTCTCGGTGCCGAGCACCCAGTCGCCGCGGCTGGCCGAGTTGACCACGGTACGGATCTCCCGCGAGACATAACGTTCCCAGCCCTTGCGGGTGAACACCACCGGCAGATCGTGGAGGCTCTGCAGATAGCTGTTGCCGCGGCCCTTGACCAATTTCTTGAGGCTGGTGGTGCCCAGCAGCACCTTGCCCTTGTTGCGCAACTGGGCATAGAGCAGATCGGCGTTGGGCGGCGTGCGCAGGAGATTGCGCGCGGTTTCCACCACGGCGTCGTCAGCCTTCCAGGCCGCGGCGGCCAGCAGGTGATCGCTGGGGCGCTTCATGTCGGCAAGATAGAGCCGGATCATGCCCTCGCGGGTCGCCTGGGGGATCGCGGCGAGGCGGCGGCGGGTATCGCTGCCGTCGTTGGGCGCCATGATCGCCTCCCAGGCGGCCAGCAGCAGGGGCAGCGCCGTGTCGGGATCCAGGCGTGCCGGCTGGCTGAGCATGAGATAGACCTTGAGGGTGTCGTAGTACTCCTGGCGCAACTTGGCCGACTCGTCTTCGTTGCGGACCTTGCGCCAGCGCTCGGCATAATCCCGCAGGCGCGTCTCCAGCAGTTTCGCCACAGGCTCGAGGAAGCGCTGCTCGAGGGTGCGTACCAGCACCTGCTCCAGGGGCTCGATCTGTTCGTTGGCCCGGTAGATGCCCAGGCGCAGGTGCCACGGCATCTGCCGGCGGTAGGCCTTGAGGGTGGCGTACTGGTCGTAGACGTCGGCCAGGGCCAGGTAGAATTCGCCGGGTTCGGCGCGATCGTTGTGCGCCACCTGCAGCAGCTTCTCCACCCGCTCCACGCCTTCGTCGATCAGCAGGCTGTTGCTGGTGAAGGAGGCGCTGAGCAGCGTGATGCTGGCAACGATGGTGGCCAGCCCGCCGACGATGGCGCCGGTCTTGAGCCAGCGGGTCATCAGGTGCTTGCGGCGGTTCTTGCCGAAGGCCACCGGCTCGCGGAAGATGACCTCCTTGAGCAGGCGGTGGATGAAGTAGCTCTTGTCGGCCTTCTCGACGGTGGCCATCTCTTCGGGCGAGACGTAGCCGAAGGCCTGGCGCAGGTTGCCCACCACCCGCTGCAGGGGCATCCCCTCCTGGGTACCGCTGGTGAAGTACACCCCCTTGAAGTTGGGCGTCTCCTGGTAGGGATTCTCCTTGAACAGCAGGCCGATGAACTCGATCAGTTTCTCGCTGGCGGCCTGGAACTGGGCCGGGAAGTCGAAGATCTCGCTCTTGATCTCCTGCTTGCGCTGCATGGACAGCTTGTGCAGCCGCAGCTCGCACAGGCGCTCGTAGAGCGCCTCGAGCTGGCGCGCCACCGCGGCCGCGGGATCCTCACCCTCCGCCGTTTCGGCCAGGAACATACCCCAGACCTGGTTGCGTTCGTTCTCGGTGAGATCGCCGAAGAAGGCCTCGAAACCGTTGAGCAGATCGGTCTTGGTGAACAGGATGTAGATGGGGAACATGAAGCCGAGGTTGCTGATCAGCTCCTCGATCCGCTCCCGGATCACCTTCACGTGCCATTCGAGGGATTCCTCGTCGGCGGTGAGGATGTCGGCCAGGCTGATGGCGACCATCACGCCGTTGAGGGGCATGCGACGGCGGTATTTCTTGAGCAGGCCGAGGAAGGCCTGCCATTCCTCGCGGTCGTTCTCCTCGGTGGTATAGCGGCCGGCGGTGTCGAGGATCACGGCCTCGTCGGAGAACCACCAGTCGCAGTTGCGGGTGCCGCCGAAGCCGCGAATGTCGATGTCGTCGGCATGGGAATAGGGAAAGTGCAGGCCCGAGTTGCGCAGCAGGGTGCTCTTGCCGGCCGCCGAGGGACCGATGATCATGTACCACGGCAGGGCGTAGAGGGCGGCGCTGCCACGGTGCTTGACCCCGAGGCCGGAGGTCTTGAGCGAGGCGACGGCCTCTTCCATCTTCTCCTTGAGGGCCTGGATTTCCGCCTGGCGGCTTTCGTCGTCGCCGCCCTGGGCTTCCAGCTCCTGGCGCAGCTTCTCGCCGCGGCTGCGAGCCAGCCACCAGGTCACGAGCAGGTAGAGCGCGGCCAGGCCGAGGATCCCGCCGAGGATCGCCAGGCGCCAGGCCACGCTGCTCAGGCCCACGTAGGGGCCGCCGTACCAGACGAGGGCCAGCAGGACGATCAGCCCGATGGCGGTACTGCCGGCACGGCTCAGAAGATAACGCTTGAGAATCCCGATCAGCCTGTTCATGGTTGTGCTTCCTCACGCGCCGCTGGCGTGTCCTGCGGGTTGAGCTGCTGGTTGTAGGCGACGATCTGCTCCACGCTGTCGTGCACGAAACCGTCGATGAGGACCGTGTAGGTGAGGTAGGTGAAGAAGACGACCCCGGCGGTGACAGTGCCGATCACCCAGTAGGGAATTTCGCGGCGGGCCTGGGCGAGCAGGCTTTCCTTGGGCACCCCGTCGGGGGCGAGCTTGGGGCTGACCACGCCGCGGTAGCCGTCGATCTGGCTGCGCAGATCCACCTGCAGGGCCATGAGCTGTTCCAGCCCGCGCAGGCGATAGACCCCCTCGAAACCCAGTTGCAGGCAGACGTAATAAAGCTCCAGCACGTCGAGATTGGCCTCGCCTCCCTGGCGCAACTGGGCCAGGTGCTCGAAGAACCCCTCCCCGGCCAGGTGCTCGCCGAAGAACTCCAGTTGCAGCGGCTTGCTCATCCAGTCCAGGCGGCCGGGCCAGCGGGAACTGAGCACCACTTCGTCGATGTAGGCGGCCATGGCGTACTTGGCCTCTTTTACCGTCTGCATGGTGATCTGGCGCTCGAAGGCCATCCGCTCCAGCTCGTCGAAACCGTTGAGCAGGGTCTGGCGGTAGTCTTCGGGCAGGGACTCGCCGTGCTCCCCCTTGCGAAAGGGCGCCACCAGGGCGAACAGCGGCGTGCAGCATTCGAGTAGCGGATTGGTGCGGGGCTGGGCTTCGCTCATGGGTCAGTCCTGGACGGTCAATAGTTCGATCTTGACGTCGGTGAAATCGCGCGAGAGAAACAGGGCCAGGGTGCGCTCCTCGAGCACGCGCTCCCAGAATTCGCCCCGCGGCTCGATGTGGAAGTATTCATAGCCGCTCTTGATGGGCAGGTTGCTGGGGGGACGCTGGGTGTGGACGATGCGCAGCCCCGGCAGGGCCGAGGCGACGACCATCTCGATGTCGGCCCGGGCGGCGGCCTTGACCATGCGCTCGAAATGGGTCACCCACAGGGGATCGTCGCTGTCGGAGAGCACGGCCAGATAGAAACTGGCCCCGGACAGCAGGCGGCTGTCGATGTCGTCCACCGACAGCAGGGCGTCGCTCTCGCGCCTGAACGCCAGCACGTCGAGCTTGGTGGGCATGGCCACATCGACCAGCCCGCGCAGGAGATCTTCCAGCTCGCCGAAGACCCCCGCGAGATGGTGATGGCGGTAACGGGGGATCCGGTGCACGTCGATCTCGAAGCTGAACGGGGTCAGTTCGCCAATTACCCGGGACAGGAGCGTGTAGAGCCGCTCGGGATGCAGATCGTCATTTTCCTGGAAGTGCTTCAGCAGGGGGAGTCCGCCACTGAGTGCCTGCAGGATCAGGAAATTGGACAGATCGCTGTGGCCGAAACCGGCAGTGGAGGCGCTTTGCTGCTTGCGACGCTCGTTGAGGGTCCGGATCTTGGCGCTGAACAGTTCGATGAGACGCTGCAGGGTGTCGCGCAGGCGGGGGG
The DNA here is from genome assembly GCA_026984045.1 of Chromatiales bacterium. Classification (GTDB taxonomy): domain Bacteria; phylum Pseudomonadota; class Gammaproteobacteria; order UBA6429; family Thiohalophilaceae; genus JALSSV01. Next base: position 55,262 of record JALSSV010000020.1, read on the forward strand.
AGGCGCCGATCCGGGCCACGGCCGGAATGAACTCCGGGACCAGGGTATAGACCCCGTCACCCTCGTTGCGCACCTCGGCCAGCTTGATCCAGGTGAAGTGCTCGCGGGATTCCTTACCGTTGAGCAGCATGAGATTGGGCCGGCCGAGCATCACTTCCCGCTCGCGGGAGGGATCGTTCTCGTCGGGCACGCGCTGGTAGTCCACGGCCCAGGAGCAGAGCTGGCCATGATTTTGGTAGCCGTTGATGCCGCTGGCGGAACGGTTGGCCGGCAGGCACAAATGGATCTCGATGTTGCGCTCCAGGCCGCCTTCCAGTTCCATGGCCAGGGACGGGCCGTCGGCGGCATCGTAGCTGACCAGGCGGCCGTCGGGAAAAATGACCTGGCAGCGCTTGATCCGAAAGCGGCTGTTTTCCAGCGCTTCTTCGTCGATGTCGAGACTGATGACCCCCCACCCCATGGGCGAGAGGCTGCGCACCTGCAGGCTCTGGTAGGTTTCGTAATAGCGGTCCCAGAGCTGGAAGTGCTGCTGGCCGAGGAACATGCCCTCTGCCCAGATGACCTTGCGCAATGCGTCCATGTTCGCCCTCCGCGCGCTCAGTCCTGGATGGTGATGGTGTTGCCGACCAGGCTCACCCGGAAGCTGCTCGAGAAATGGCCGGTGACGAAGCCGTTGGACAATTCGTGAACGTCACGCCACTTCTTGTCGACCGGGTTGCGGAAGATGGCCACGACGCCCACGTATTTGGCCTGGTCGTGCTTGTCGATCTCGACGCTCAGCTGGTCAGAGGGGTTGATCACCACTTCCTTGCTGGTGAGCAGGCTGTCGCCGAGGACCTTGAGATCGTCCTTCCAGATGTCCTCGAACTTGCTGTTCTCGAAGCTGTCCTTGGCCGAGAGCTGGTAGACCCGCACCACCACGGGCAGGGGGTTCTGATCCTGCCCCAGATTGAGGTTGGCATTGGACGACAGGGACACCTTGACCACCGGTCCCCCACATGCCACGGCCAAGACACTCAAAACCCCAAGCAACAACATTCTTGCACGGGAAAACGTTTTCATTGGCTGTACCTCCTAAGCCGGTGTTTCGGACTTGCTGGTTTCGCCTTCACGGCGGCGAACGTATTGCTGCAGGAATCCCGGCGCGAGAACGCGCTGGAACCGCAGGTTGTCGTTGTCGAGCAGCTCCTGGACGCGCTGGTTGTGACGTTTCCAGGCCCGGCCGCTGGTGAGCAGGCGTCCGCCGTGGGCCTCGCGCACGGCTTCGGCACTGGTGTACTGAAGGGTGGCCACGGCCACGCCGTCGAGCCCGCCCATCAGGGCGAGCTGGTGCTGCATCATGTCTTCGAAGAGGCGCTGCAGGGCCGGCACGCATTCGTCACCGGCGCGGAACCACTGGTGTAGCACCTCGCGGGGGGCGTGCCCCTCGAAGTGTTCGCTGGAATGAGGAAAGACCCGCACGGGCGCCAGGCCGAACTCGTCGGCGAACTGCTGCTGGCCCTCGATCAGGCGGCAAAGACCGTCGAGCAGCGTCTGGACGAGCAGCCGGGTGGGGCGGGATCCGGAGCCGGAACCTGAGGAAGACCTTTCGACAGAAAGATTGCTGGCATCCGTGCCAGGCAGGTGCGTGACCACGCTGAATTTTCCTTGCTCAACCATCGCTTGCATCCTCTGCTGCCGGGCCGACTCAGGTCCACTATCCTGTCCGTGTCAGTCCGGCATGCGCGCTTGCGCGCGACTTGTCTGTTCTGCTTGTTTTGGGTTGCCCGGAACCTGTCCTTTCCGACGGTTCGTTACAGGGCGTGCACATTGTTGACAAACTGGGCGGGATTTTCAATTACGGGAAATGCGCATTTTCCTGTCGGACGATTCCGACAAGGCGGGATGATGTTAATACTTTTTTCCGAGAAGGAAACGGCCTGCGCACTTGCCGCGGTGGCCGTACTTAATCACATTTTTCAAACAGTTAAATACCGAACCTGACAAGCAGGATGCGCAGACAAGCAAGCACGATACGCGTGATGATTCCTGCCAAGGACGCGAAAACGGCTTTCAACGAATTTTCCGTTTTGCAACGCAGTTCACACTTTGGACAAGCCGACCCGGAATGTCCCGCCAAGGGATTGACAGGGTTTCAGCGATCAGGTTCGCCGTATGCCCATTCCCGCCAGCCACCCAACAGGGGAAAGTAGAGGCCGAGACGGATGGGGTTCGCTTCCCGTCGGGCGAACAGGCGGGCATAGCCTTCGAGCTGGGCGCGATAGCGTTCGACTTCGCGGTCGAGGAATTCGTCGAGCCCGCCGCCTTCGTGGCGGCTGGTCTTGTAGTCGATGATCCAGCGGGTGCCGTGTTCGTCGATGAAGCTGCGATCGACGATGAATCGGCGGGGAATGCCGTCGAGGATTCCGGTGAGAGGATGTTCGCTGCGCACGGCTTCGTGTTCGGAAGAGAGGATCCACCGACCGCGCGGATCGGCCAGTACCCGGTCGAGCGCGGCGATCACCCGGGCCGTGGCGTCGGCCAGATGTTCCTCGATCACCCCGGCCTGACGCAGACGAGCCTGGATGCGCTTCTGGTGTTGCTGCGGACGGAAGGCCTGTTGCCGATCGGGATCGAGTCGGCCCAGGAACTCCAGATAGCGGTGCACGATCGTCCCCACATGGCGGGCGGTTTCGCCGGCCCAGTCGAATTCGATGGCCGTCGCCTCCTCCGGCATCGGTGCGGCCGGGCCCACGGCAAGCCCCGCTGGCGGTGGCGGGCATTGCCACTCGGGCGGCAGGCGCTGCAGTGCGGTGGGCGGCAGGATGGCGAGGGTTTGATCATCGCTTTCGCCCGTTGCGGGACGGGCTGCCCGTTCTTCGAGATGGGCCACGAATGCCGGCCCGGCCACCGGCCACAACAGTTCGAGCAGGCTCCCGGCCGTGGGCCGGATTTCCCCGTTCCCGTTACGATTGGCGTGGCCGGTCAGGTGCAGGCGGCGCCGGGCCCGGGTGACGGCCACATAGAGCAGCCGCTGGGCCTCGTATTGCCCCTTCGTCTTCTCCAGGTTGCGCAGGTATTCGACCGTGGGATTCTTCTCCTCGCCGGCCCCCGGGATGGGGCCGAACAGCAGTGCCGTCTCCCCCCCGGAGAAGGTCTGTTCCTGCCAGTAGAGCAGGCGACGTTCGTCGCTGCGGGGCGGCTTGCCCAGTCCGGGCACGATCACCGTGTCGAACTCGAGCCCCTTGGCCCGGTGAATGGTCATGAGCTGCACGCGACCAGCCTCGCCCGTGTCGGGACGGGCATACAGATCCTCGACGGCCTGCGCCAGCCGCGCCGGATCCACCACTTCGCCACCGGCATCGAGGCTCTCGAGCAGTTCGAGGAAGGTACCGGCGTCTTCGTATGCCGCCGGCCGTTCGAGACAGGCCGGTCCGCCGAGGGCGAGCCAGGTCTGTTCGACCCAGTCCCGCAACGGCAGGCGATCGCGCTGGGCCAGTGCCTGCGTCAGAACCGGGACGACCCGCTGCAGGATGCGCTGGCCCTCGACGGACAGGGAGGCCTGTTCCCCTGATCTCAGCAGGCGTTCGGGCAGGATGTCGTCGGGCTCGCCGGCCAGAAGGAGCAGATCCCGCTGTACCAGCCCGCACAAGGGCGAGCGCAATACCGCCAGCCAGGCGATGCGATCGGCCGGATGCAACAACGCGCGCGTGAGCGAGAGCAGATCCTGCACCACGGGTCGGCTGGCCAGGGAGTCGATCTCCACGGCCTGGTAGCGAATGCCGGCCTCGCGCAGTGCCGGCACGATGTGCAGCAGATGGCTGCGGCTGCGCACCAGGATGGCCACCTCGGCCTTGGCGTCCCCGGCCAGGGTCTGGCGCACCAGTGCCACGATGGTCTCGGCTTCTGCCGCTTCCTCGCCCCTGGCGAAGGGATGGATCCGTACCGCCTCGCCGGGCTGGACCGGATGATGGGAACGGGAAGGCGTGTAGGCGACGGCGCCAGCCTGCTCGTCATCCTCGGCCGGAAAGATCCGCGGGAAGGCGGCATTGACCCAGTCGATGAGGCCCGCGTGGGAGCGGAAGTTGACCTCGAGCTGCAAAAACGTCGGCCGCACGCAGCCAAGACCATGCCGCTTGACCTCGAGGAACAAACCCACTTCCGCCTCGCGGAAGCGGTAGATGGACTGCATGGGATCGCCGACCAGGAACAGGGTGCGACCGTCGTCCGGCAGCCAGCCGGCCGTGAGCCGCTTGAGCAACTCGAACTGGTTGATAGAGGTGTCCTGGAACTCGTCCACCAGCAGATGCCGGATGCGATAGTCGAGCTGCAGGGCCAGATCGGTGGGATCCTCCGGCTCGCCCAGCGCGGCCACGGCCTGCATGGCGATCTCGGCAAAATCGACTTCGCCCGCCTGCTGGAAGGTCACGCTCAGGTGGGCGGCGGCATGCACCAGCAGGGCGAACAGCGCTTCGAGCACCTGCCACTGGGCGTCGGTATAACAGGGCAGCGGCAGGGCCGGGATCCGGGCCAGCGCCTGGGCGAAACCGGCTTCCTCACGCAGGCTGTCGAGCAGGGCGCTCATGCCCTTCTTCATCGCCTCGAAAAGCCGTTTCTCGGCCGAATCGGCAGCGGCGCTCTTGGGCGGAAAGCCCTGGTTTTTGGTGGGCGACTTGCGCAGGCGGCCCTCTTTCGTCAGCAGCCAGTGCACGATGGCCTGCCACTGGGGCAGGGCCTCGATCCGGGCCGGGGGCAGATCGGTGAGATCCCGGCACACGGCCAGTTCCGCCTCGTCGCCGAGCTGTCCGGCGGCAAAACGCAGCAGGCGCAGGAATTCGTCACGTCGGGGTTCGGGAAACGCGGCGCGGGCGGCTTCGAGGCCTTCGGTCACGATGCGCGCCAGGGCCGCTTCGAGCCGCTCCCGGGTGCGGTGATCGTCGGAACCCGCCAGATGGCGCAGCCATTGATCGCGCCGCGCCAGCATGGCGGCGATGAGTTCCTGAACCCGCTCGTGCTGGTTGTCGAGATGGCGCAACAGGCGGGCGACGGCGTGGCCGATGGCTTCCCGGCTTTCCAGTTGCTCGAGGATCCGGCTGGCCGCCTCGCGATAGAGGGGGCCGGCGTCTTCCACCACTGCCGGGGCGGCACCGAAACGCGAGAGGATCGGCATCTGCCGCACCAGGGCCGCGCAGAGGGAATCGAAGGTCAGGATCCGCAGGCGCGCCGGATTGTGCAACAGCCGCCACGCCTGACGGACATCCTGCTCCAGCGCGGCGCGGGCCAGTTCCAGGGTCCGGCGCGCGTGAGCGTCCTTCCCGGCCTCCCCGGCCTGGGCAGCCTTCAGCGCCCCGAGGATCCGTTCGCGCATCTCTGCTGCCGCCTTGCGGGTGAAGGTGATGGCCACGATCTCCTCCGGTGCCGCCACCTGTGCCAGCAGGGCGAGAAAGCGCTGGGTGAGCAGGCCCGTCTTGCCGGAGCCGGCCGGCGCCTGCACGATGAACGAGCCGCGGACATCCAGCGCCCGTTCCCGAAGCGGCTGATCCGACGGTCGCTCAGTCATCGGTCGCCTCCGCTTCGTCCAGGAACAGCGTGCCATCGGCCTCGGTGATGCGGCACAGACCGGTCAGGGCACAATGGCGGCAGGTCTTCGGACAGGCCTTGGGATCCACGGCCGTGTGGCTGTCGCGGAATGCCCGGGCCAGGCGGTGAATCGTTTCCGACCACTGGTCCAGCAGTTCGTGCCAGTCGCCGGTGCCCGAACGGCCTTGCAGCTTTTCCGGCAGCCGCGCCTCGGGCACCAGTTCCGCTTCGGCCACGACGCCCTGATACCCCATCTCGCCCGGGCGCAACTGGGCGAACACCACGCCGGCCAGATCCGGACGCAACAGCGTGGCATACAGCGGCAACTGGGGATCGTCCGGCCGCTCGCCGAACCAGGCCGAGGGGGAGACCCTGCCGGTCTTGTAGTCGACCACGATGTGCCGGCCGTCCGGCAGCCGATCCACGCGATCGAGGATCACCTTGATCCGCAGGCCCTCGATATCGACTTCCCGCTTTTCTTCGGTGGCCACCACGCGAAACTCGCTGCGCCGTTTCTCGATGTCGAGCCAGGCGAGCACCCGTGCTTCGAGGCGCTCGCTTTCGATGCGCCGAAAGGCCGTGGTGAAGATCTGGGGCAGACGTCCGGCCATCTCCTCCACGGCCTGTTCCACGGCCAGTCGCACCAGCGCCTGCAGGGCGTCCGTTTCCAGCCGGCAGAGGCTGGCGTGATCACCGAGTTCCGCCCAGACGAGTTGCAGCACCCGGTGCACCAGGCTGCCGCGGGTCATGGCGTCGATGCCGATCCCGACTTCGCCGAGCGGCCGCGCGGCAAGACGCAGCTCGGCGAAGGCGCGGAAGGGACAGGCGGCCTGCAGGCGAAACAGGCTGCTGCCGCCGCGAATGCCGCCCGGCGGCACGGGCGGAGGCGGCACATCCTCGACCCGCTGGAGTTCGCCGGCGGCCGCGATCCGCGCCGCCCAGTCGGGACCGCGCCAGATTGGCAGATCGCTCGGGGCGACTTCCGGTAACCCGGCGATGAGCGGACTGGGTTGGCGGACGGTTTCGCCTTCGTGCACGGCGTGGCTGAAGATCACCTCGGCGGCGCTTTCCCGCAGCCGATCGGTGATCCGCCTCGCCACTTCCAGCTCCCGGGATTCGGAGGCATGGGGCAGTTCGTGCTGGCGTTGCAGGGCCAGTGGCAGGAAGGGATTGGGCCGCGGCGAAGGCGGCCAGACCTCATCGCTCAGGCCCGTCACCCAGAGGTGATCGAACTGGACGCCGATGGCCTCGTACAGCCCCATGATCTGAACCGGTGCCGGCGGCGATTGCGGCTGGAAGAGCCGGGCAGCGGCCAGGGAACGCAGCCGGGCCAGGGCCTCGTGCGCGGTCATGGCACCACTGACCGTCTCCAGCGCGATCAGGCTGGCGAGGGTGCGTTGCCAGGCCTCGCTGGCCTGGTATTCGTGGCTGGAGAGACTGCGACCCTGGCCCCAGCCGACCGCCTGCAACAGGGCCGAGAAATGCTGCGCCCAGGCACCGGCCCGGGCCCGCTGCGGCCAGTCGTGATACAACCGTTCCATCGCCGTCAATCGCTCGGCCAGCACGGGGCAATGCCAGGGCCGGTCCTCGCGCGCGGCGTAATGGCGCAGCCGGGCGAGACCGATGTGCGGTTCGCCGATCTCCCGCAACTGCCGATCCAGTAACGCCCGGCGACCACTCTCGGCTTCCCATCCCGCCAGGTGGGGGGAGTGCAGCAGGCGCATCACCGCCTCGAACGGCTGCCTTCCGGTGGCCAGTGCCAGCAGTTGCAGCGCCGCCTGCACCAGCGGCTCGTCGGCCAGTGGCAAACCGAGGGTGACATTGTAGGGACGGAAGCGGGCCTCCTCGCCCGGCCGGCGGATGCCGGGCACGAGCACCGCATCCAGCGCACGGCACAGAGCCTGGCGGCGGGCGGCCAGATCCGGCACCATCACACCGATCCGGGCCTGGGGATCGGCTTCCAGCCGCTGGCGGACCCAGCGGGCCAGGGTCGTCGTCTCCTCTGCCGCATCCTCGAGTGCGACCCGCACGGCCTCGCCCGGCATGCCGGCCGGCCGTCTCCAGCGCCAGCGTCCACCGGCCTCTTCCAGCACCCTGAGCAGCCGCTGCTGGGCCGGCACGAGTTCCTCGAAGCCGATCAATTGCAGGGGCGGTTCGATCCAGGCGGCGAGGGCTTCGGGCTGGGCGCACAACGCCTCGCCCAGGCGGCAAGCCGGGAGCCAGCCATTCTCCTCGCAACGGAAATCGAACTCGATCTGCCAGTCGCGGAAGGCGCGGGCGTCTTCATTCAGTTGCGCCTCGTCGGCCGGCAGGCGCAGGCACCAGTCGTGCAGCAGGGCGTAGGCCTCGGCTGCCAGCCGGGCGGTGGACGCCGGGCGCAGCAGGTGGGCGCCTAGCGGACTGTCGGCCACCACCTGTTCCCAGAGATGGTGCTCCTGTTCAGGTGAGAGCAACAGGCGCGGCGGCAGGGTGCCGGCAAGCTGGGCCATGTCCCAGACCGCCGTGAGCCAGTCGCTCCACGGTTCGATGGCCGGTGTGTCCCACACCGTGTTTCCCGCGGCCTGCATGTGACGCGCGTAGGCCGCTTGCAGATGCTGCGCCAGACGCCGGTTGCCGGTGAGGATACGCTGCCCCGCCCGGGCGGCATCCAGCACTTCTGCCAAGGGCACGGCTTCGGGAACGAGGGAAAAGGCTTCGGGCACGGCGCTCGGCTTCCAGGCAACGAATCGGCATTATACCCTCTGGACAGCCCCCGACCGGCGCCGCACAATCGATCCATGCGTACCGGTATCGCCAATCTTCCCCTGCACGGCGGCAAGGCCCCACGCTGGCTGTTCGAACGCATGACCAGGCTGGCGCGGGAGATCGCCTGCCACGTGGTGGCCGAACACGGGCCGGAGGAAATGCTGCTGCGCCTGTCCGATCCCTACTGGTTCCAGGCCTTCGGCTGCGTGCTGGGCTTCGATTGGCATTCCAGCGGCGTCACCACGACCGCCTGCGGGGCGCTCAAGGAAGGGATCAGGGGGCTGGAACCCGAACTCGGCCTGTTCGCCGCCGGCGGCAAGGGCGCCGCCTCGCGCCGGACACCGGCCCAGATCACCGCCGCCTGCGAATCCCTCGGCCACGACCCCGAACCCCTGGTGCAGGCCAGCCGCCTGTCGGCCAAGGTCGACAACACTGCCCTGCAGGACGGCTACCAGCTCTATCATCACAGTTTCTTCTTCACCCGCGATGGCCAGTGGTCCGTGGTGCAGCAGGGCATGAACGACACCAGTGGCATGGCCCGGCGCTATCACTGGGTCAGCGCGTCGCTGGAGAGTTTCGTGGTGGAACCCCATGCCGCCATCTGCTGCGACAAGCGGCAAGCCACCCTCAACCTGGTCGACCGCGAAAGCGACGCGGCCCGTTCGGCGATCACCGAAATCACCCGGGAGCCGGATCGCGAAGTGGAAAGGACCATCGCCGCCCTGCCGACCCTGAACATGCCCCGCCATCACCTCCTCGATGCCGCGAACATCCGCCCTGGGCAACTGCAGAAAGTGCTCAAACACACCTACGCCCATCCACCGGAAGACTTCCAGGCCCTGCTCGCCACGCCCGGCCTGGGCCCCAAGTCCCTGCGCGCCCTGGCCCTGGTGGCCGAGCTGATCTACGGCCGCCGTGCCGCCTCCCGTGACCCGGCCGCCTACGCCTTCGCCCACGGCGGCAAGGACGGCACCCCCTACCCCGTCCATCGCGAACGCTACGACCGGACCATCGACACCTTTCGTACCGCCCTCGCGCAGGCCCGCCTCGGCCGCAGCGAAAAACGCGATGCCCTGCGGCGGCTGGGGCAGTGGGCATCGGGACTGGATGCGCTGCTACAAAGGTAGCAAATGCCTCAAAATTGTTTTGACACGATTTTTTTGTCGGCGCGGCGCAAGCCGCGAAAACGCGACGCATCGCGGCCCCTACGCATTTGCCGGTCCGGAATCCTTCCCAATCAGATCGTCCAGGCGCTGGCAAAGTCGGGGATCGATCAGGGCGGCAATCACCAGGCATTCGAGACCGAAAGGCAGATAACCGGCGTAACCGAGAATGGGCATCTCGAACAGGTGGAAGCGATCCACGAAGGGGAGACTGTAGATCCATTTGGGATCGCTGTTCACGTTCCACAGCTCCCAGAGAAAACCGCACAGCAGGGCGGCCAGGGCCGGCAGCGCAAGGCAGCGGCCGTTTCCGTGCGCCTGATCGGTGAACACCGTCGGCACTCCCTCGAGCATTTGCAACCCCAGAATCAGCAGCAGTGGGGCGACCCAGACCAGCGGAAACAGGACGTCGGGCCTAAGGCCGAGTCCGGTCAGGCTGATGGTGGCGATCGTCAGCAGCAGCGCGCCGCGAACCCGGCGGTGGCCGCGCATCCCGCGCCGGGAGAGACGGCGGCAACCCAGGCCGGGCCAGGTCCACAGCCAGGCCAGGGTGCCGATCACGGCCGGCAGCACCGTGGAGAAGGCCAGGCTCGCGTGCAGGAAATAGGCCAGGGGTTCGCGAGTCACCTCACCCACGTAGTGCCAGTTCTGCACGAAGCGGTTGAGGTATTCGAAATACCACCAGAACACGGCGCTGAGAGGAAACAGCGCCAGATAAGGACCGGGATGCCGGGTGAGCAGGCAGCGGCCCGTGCGCCGGAAGGCCAGCGCGTTGACCAGCACGATCCAGCTCAGCCACAGGGGCGTGAAGGTCCACGAACGCAGGGGCCCGAGAAATGCCGGGCGTGTCCAGGCCAGCAGCCAGAACAGGCCAAGGCTCACGAGGGCCAGCCAGCCCCACCACGGCAAGGGCCGTATCAGCGGCGCTGAACCGCGTTGGCCCGGCCACAGCACCCAAACGAGCGCCGCCAGCAGGCCCAGAAACACCAGCGCCAGCCCGATGAATACCCCCCAGGAAAAGGGCGCATGGGCGATGAAGCCGGTGCGTGGCGGAAAGGCAAGATACGGCGTAATGGCCTGCCCGGCCAGGGCCAGACCGGCGAGCGGCAGGCCCGGCAACAGAAGACTCGCCACCAGGACTGGCCGAAAACGATTCATGCCCCTACCATGGCATCTCGACGCCGTCGTAGCGATAGAAGCGGCCCTGATCCCGCGGCGTGAAGCGGTTCACCACGGCACGCATGCCGGCCACGCTCTCGGCCGGCGTGAGCGGCGCCTCTTCGCCACCCATGCGGGTACGCACCCAGCCCGGGTGCAGGAGCAGCAGACCGACGCCATTCTGTTGCAGCTCCAGCGCCAGCCCCCGGCTTGCGGCATTGAGCGCGGCCTTGCTGGAGCGGTAGGCATAATCGTTGGGCGCATTGATGTCGGCAAGGCTGCCCATGTGACTGGAGATGTTCACCACCAGGGGCTTGTCGCTCCGCTCGAGGCTGCCCAGCAGGGCCTCGGTGACCCGGAAGGCGCCCAGGGTGTTGACCTGGAAGGTCGTCGACCAGTCGTCATAGTCGATCTGGCCCAGCCGATCCCGGCCCCAGCGTTCCAGATAGACGCCGGCGTTGTTGATCAGCACATCGAGCGGCTGATCCGACAGTGCCTGCGCCAGCTCCCGGATCTGCTGCGGATCGGTCACATCCAGCCGGTGCAGGGAGACGCCGGGATGCACATCGGCCAGCGCCTGCAGGGCCTCGGCCTCTTCGGGGTGGCGGCAGGTGGCATACACCCGCCAGTCGTCCTCGGCGTATTGCCGCACCCATTCGAAGCCCAGGCCGCGATTGCTGCCGGTCACCAGAACGCTGTGCATCGGTCTCTCCCGTTTCCCGTATTGCCTTACAATGTAGGTGCCCCTCCTCCATGACACAAGGCTCGCGATGAAACGCAAGGCCGCTGCATACATCGGCACTTCCGGCTGGTCCTATCCTCACTGGAAAGGGCCGTTCTATCCTGCGGAACTGCCCGACAGCCGGCTTCTGGACTACTACTGCCGGTACTTCCACAGTGTCGAGATCAACAATTCCTTCTATCATCTGCCCAGCGAACAGGCGGTGGATGGCTGGCGGGAAGGGACGCCGGCGGATTTCGTCTTCGCCGCCAAGGCCAGCCGATATATCACCCACATGAAGAAACTGAAGGATCCGCAGGCCGGCCTGGCCACCTTCTTCGGTCGCATGGACCGTCTCGGCGACAAGCTCGGCCCCGTGCTCTATCAGCTCCCGCCCCGCTGGCATTGCAATCCGGCGCGTCTGGCCGACTTCCTGGCCGCGCTTCCCCAAGATCATCGCCACGCCTTCGAATTCCGTGACGAGAGCTGGATCAACGACGAAATCCTTGCGCTCTTGCGGGAACACCGGGCCGCCTTCTGCATCTATGACCTGGCCGGCTATCAATCCCCGTTGCAGGTCACCTGCGATTTCGTCTACATCCGCCTGCACGGGCCACAAGGGGCCTACCAGGGCAACTACGACGGCCGCACCCTCGCCGCCTGGGCCCGCCGGATCCGGAAGTGGCTGGAGGACGGCCTGGACGTCTATTGCTATTTCGACAACGATGAGGCGGGGTATGCGGTGGAGAATGCGCGGGACATGCAGGAACGAATCAACGCCAACGCCTAAATAAGTGTTCCGAATCCGCGGACACCTTAAGCTGGAGCAACAAGAACCAGACACGCCCTCAAGGGGGGCATATCGTTTCGTGACACGCTGTGAATACCTCCTTGTAAGCTCTACGGCCGCATCCCTGCGGCCGAAGGTCACGAAACGATCTGCCCCCCTTGAGGGCTTCATGCTTGTCACTGATGTGCAGGAGGATTCGGAACAGCTATTTAGTTGGCCAGTCCAGGAGCAGGCCTCGACCATGAAGGGACGAAGAAAATCGCGTTCACGACGTGCATCTCCGCCGTCACTCCATGCTTCCGGCACCCACTGAAAAACGGGTCCGCCAGCCGGAGGGATGCGAGATCTCTGCCTCCTGACCCGATGACAGCGGAACGCCGGTCCTTTGCACCGACAACGGGAAATCCTCTCTGCCGAGATCGATTCCGGACATCTTCACCCTGCACGTCGATCGGCAACGCCCGTCGCCTGTTGCCTTCCTATCATGAGCCGGCAGCGAAGTCCTGACTCAATCCGCAAGGATCGACAACTTCGACCAGGCATAAGACCACCCGATCCGTTCCTGTTCCAGACGCACGCCTGATCCCCATCGACCTTCGCGCAAGGCGCGATAGAGCGCGGCTTCGTCCGCGTCAAGGGACGGAAGCTCACGCGCGCTGGCCGGCTTTGCTTCGTGTCCCCACAATTCCCGATGGGCAATCAAGGTGGCCTCGTCCATGAGCAGGGAACGAGCATGGGGAACATGGCCGCGCAGGCGATCGAGGATGGCCAGGCCGTGGGTGTCGATGTCGCCCCAGTAGTGCACGGGGCATTCCGTCAGCCAAGGCACGGCGGCGAAGACCGTGTCCAGCACCTCACCCCGGCTGCCCTCGTTCTCGACGATCTGCTCGCGCAACTCGCGGTTGATACGCGCGAAATCGTCCTGCACCCGGCGGGAAACTGCGGACCAGGAATTCCGCGCGCAGCCAGTTCGCCAGATAGGCCTCGGCCGTCTGTGGCAGCTCCACCCTTGGGCACGCAGGGCTTCCAGATCCTGGCGCAGGCGCTCCAACAGCACCGAATTCGGCAGCCGCCGCTCCCGCCCGCCCAGATGCGCGCCCAGGAGCCCCAGTGCCACCGGTGCCCGATCCAGCGCCAGCAAGGCCCAGGGAGACTCCCGGCGCAGGCGACGATAGGCGAGAACCTGGCGAGGCGCTTTCATGGGAAATGGATCCCGGAAATTCGTCGAAACACGGTGTAATGTAACTGATTTTGGTCCAAGGTTCATCGCCGGCGGCACAAGCCGAGCGCGGGCAAGCAGGCCGAAACCGCTGCTTGAATCCATTCCGCATCTGCGATTTTCGATATCATCGAACAAACCGCCGCATTCGCGTCCCGTGGAAGCGGCGGAGAAAGGCCGGGGTCGGGAACCTTGACCGGCAGAAGGGTGTCCCCATATACATGGGATGCGCCGACGCGCTTTGTCGCTCGGCGCCTTTTTCATCGGACGATTCGGACAGCTTGCCCCCTTGACTCAGCCACCTCGGAAAACCGCCACTCCCCTGCCCCGCACTGAACCGGGACTGCATCTGGTGCTGATCAGCGTGCATGGGCTGATCCGGAGCCATGATCTGGAACTGGGCCGCAATGCCGACACCGGTGGCCAGACGTTGTACGTGGTGGAACTGGCCCGGGCCTTGGCCAAACACCCCTCGGTGGCGCAAGTGGATCTGCTGACCCGTCGCATCGACGATCGTGAATTGTCTGCCGACTATGCCCGGCCCGTCGAGTCACTGGGCGAAGGGGCGCGCATCGTTCGCATCGAGGCCGGCCCGCGCGGTTACATCTCCAAGGAAGCACTCTGGGATCATCTCGACGAGTTTGTCGACAACGCCCTGGAATTCCTGCGTACCGCGGCCAGGCCTCCCCACCTCATCCACAGCCACTATGCCGATGGCGGCTATGTGGGCATCCGCCTCGCCGGTCTGCTGGGCGTGCCGCTGGTGCATACCGGCCATTCGCTGGGGCGGGTCAAACGCCGCCGTCTCCTGGCCCAGGGGCTGTCGGCGGAGGAGATCGAAACGCGCTACAACCTGACCCGCCGTATCGAGGCAGAGGAAGACACGCTGGCCGTCGCCGAGCGGGTGATCACCAGTACCCACCAGGAAATCGAAGAACAATATGAACTCTACGATCATTACCAGCCGGAACGCATGTACGTCATTCCGCCTGGCACCAACCTGGAGCGCTTCCGGCCACCGCAGGGCGACGAGAACGAGACGCCTTTCGCCCAAGAACTGAGGCGCTTCCTTCGGGAGCCCGACAAGCCCATGATCTTGGCCTTGTCACGGCCGGATCCGCGCAAGAACATCAACACCCTGGTGACCGCCTACGGCGAATCGGAACGGCTCCGGAAGATGGCCAACCTGGTGGTGGTGGCCGGGAACCGTGACGACATCGAGGATCTCGAGGAAGGGGCCCAGGAAGTGCTGAAGGAACTGCTGCTCAGCATGGACCGTTACGATCTCTATGGCCAGCTTGCCCTGCCCAAGCATCATGATTGGGACGACGTGCCATTGTTGTACCGCCTGGCGGCAGCCTCGGGAGGGGTTTTCGTCAACCCTGCCCTGACCGAGCCCTTCGGCCTGACCCTCATCGAAGCCGCCGCCAGCGGCCTGCCGGTGCTGGCCACCGAGGACGGTGGCCCCATCGACATTCTCGCCAACTGCCAAAACGGCCGGCTCATCGACCCCCTGGACAGCGACGCCATGGCCACGGCCCTGTTCGAGATGCTTTCCGATCCGGAAGCCTGGGCGCGCATGGCGGCCAATGGTCTCGCCGGCGTACGACGGCACTACGCCTGGCAGGCCCATGCGCAACGCTACGTGGAGATGGTGATGCCCCTGATTCAGCGTACCGAGATCCCGATCTCGCGCCCCACCCTGCGCCGTACTCGCGCCTATCACGATCGCGCCCTGTTCAGCGATCTGGATCAGAACCTGCTTGGCGACAGCCAGGCCTTGAAGCGCCTTGTCGAGATGCTGCGCGAGCATCGCAAATGCGCGGCTTTCGGAATTGCCACCGGCCGACGACTCGATTCGGCACTCAAGCTGATGAAGAAAGTGGGCATACCCCAGCCGGATGTGCTGATCACCAGCGGTGGTACCGAGATCTACTATTCGCCGAAACTGACCGCCGATACCGCCTGGCCTCGGCATATCGATTATCAGTGGACGCCACACGTCGTGCGCCGGGTGCTGGATGCCCTGCCCGGCTTGCGCCTCCAGCCGCGCATCGAACAGAGCCGCTTCAAGATCAGCTACTATATCGATCCAGCCACGGCTCCGTGCATTGAGGAGATCAACAGCCTGCTGCATCAGGCCGGAGTCGCGGCCAATGTGCTCGTCTCCTTCGGCCAGTTTCTCGATGTCTTGCCGGTTCGCGCGTCCAAGGGTTTCGCCCTGCGCCACGTGGCCGAACGCTGGGACATTCCCCTGGAGCGGGTACTGGTGGCAGGCGGCTCCGGTGCGGATGAAGACATGATGCGCGGCAACACCCTGGCCGTGGTGGTGGCAAACCGTCATCACGAGGAATTGTCGCAACTGGCGGACATCGAACAGATCTATTTCGCCCAACAGGCCCATGCGGCGGGCATCCTGGAGGCGCTCGCTCACTACGATTTCTTCGAAGGCTGTACCTTGCCACGCCGGGAAGTGAAATCCGCATGAACACCCCGCTGCTGCTCTGCACGGATCTGGATCGCACGCTGCTGCCCAACGGGCCTCAGCCCGAATCACCCGGCGCCCGTGCCCGTTTCGCCACCCTGCTTCGAAACACCGACATCATCCTGGTCTATGTCACCGGTCGTCATCGCCAGCTGGTGCAGGAGGCCATCCGGACGTACCAGCTGCCGCAACCGGCCTATGTCATCACGGATGTCGGTACCCGCCTCTATCACACCGAGGGAAGCCGCTGGTCACCCATCGAGGAATGGGAAAGGGCGATCGCCGGCGACTGGCACGGCAGGGACCATGACGACTTGCACGAATTCTTTCGTGGCCTGCCCGATCTGCGACTGCAGGAGAGCAGCAGGCAGAGCCGCCACAAGCTCAGTTACTACGTCCCCCTCCATGCCGATCGCACAGCCCTGCTGTCCAGGATGCAGTCCCGGCTTGAGGCGCAGGGAGTGCGCGCCAGCCTGATCTGGAGCATCGACGAAGCGGCTACCATGGGCCTGCTCGACGTGCTCCCGGAACAGGCCACCAAACTGCACGCCATCGAGTTCCTGGCCGATAGACTGGCGATACCGCCTCGGGCCATCCTGTTCGCCGGCGACAGCGGCAACGATCTGCCCGTGCTCACCAGCAGCCTGCCCTCGGTACTGGTCGCCAATGCCAGTCCTGAAGTGCGCGAGACGGCCCGTATTCAGGCACAACGCGCCGGCCATGCCGACACCCTGTATCTTGCCCGCGGCGGATTCCTGCAGATGAATGGCAACTACAGCGCCGGCATCCTGGAAGGCCTGGCCCATTACCATCCCGAGCTGGTCACCGGCCTGGCCGCTGAGGCAGTCTCGTGAACGGTGCGCTGACAGGGCGGCCGGTCCTGTTCGGTGAAGTGCTGTTCGACTGCTTTCCCGACGGGGAAACGGTGCTGGGCGGTGCCCCCTTCAATGTCGCCTGGCACCTGCAGGCGTTCGGTGCCCGGCCACTGATGATTTCGCGGATCGGCAACGACCCCCTGGGGCACCGGATCCGCGACACCATGCGGGCCTGGGGCATGGACGACCGCGGTATCCAGATCGATCCCGTTCATCCCACCGGCACCGTGGACGTGCGCATCGAAAACGGCGAACCGCGATTCGAGATCCTCCAGGACCGCGCTTGGGATCACATCGCCGCCGAACCGCTTCCGGCCACGGAACGGATCGCCCTGTTCTATCATGGCAGCCTGATCCTGCGCAGTCCCGCATCCCGCCAGGCGCTCCACGGTCTGCTGCAAAAGCTTGGCGCCCCCGTCTTCATCGATGTCAACCTGCGCCCACCCTGGTGGCAGGCGGATGTGGTCCATGCGCGGCTGCACAGCGCGCGCTGGGCCAAGCTCAACGAAGAAGAACTGCTGCAGTTGGCCCCAGCCGGAGCCGATCTCGAAACTCGCGCTCAGGCCCTGTTGCGCCATCATGCACTGGAGCTGTTGATCACCACCCGGGGCGCTGCGGGGGCGCTGGCCCATCATCGTGACGGCCGCCGGCTTCAGGTCTCGCCCCCACCGGCCGATAACCTGGTGGACACGGTTGGCGCCGGCGACGCCTTTGCCGCGGTGTGCATACTCGGCCTGCTCCACGACTGGCCCCTGGAACGGACCCTGCGGCGCGCCCAGGCCCTTGCCAGCGCCGTGGTCGGCATCCGCGGCGCCACGCCCGGCGATCCGGACTTCTACACGCCGTTCAAAAAGGACTGGAAACTGTCGTGACCGCCAACACCCCGCCATCCACCGAGGCCCTCCAGGCCTACCTCCAGCGCGAACGCCGCAACGCCCATCGCGTGCTGCATCACTTCATCAGCGAGGATCGGCATTTCCTGCTGCGTAGCGATCTGCTCGATGGCTTCGAGGCCCTGTGCGCCAGTGAAGGTGGTGAGACGCTCCGCCACACGCCACTGGCTGCCACCCTCCAAATCAGCCAGGAAGCCGCCCTCGACGCCCAGTGGTTCTGTCTGGCGCTGCGCCCGCGCATCGGTTGCTGGCAGTACCTGCGCATCCATCTGGAGACCATGAAAGCGGAGGAAATCCAGGTCAGTGAATTCCTGCGTTTCAAGGAACGCCTGGTGGAAGGCAGTGAACCCGAGGAATGGCTGCTGGAGGTCGACCTGGAACCCTTCTCCCGCGAATTCCTCAAGCCCACCGAAACCCGCTCCATCGGCCGGGGCGTGGAGTTCCTCAACCGCCGCCTCTCCAGCCGGTTGTTCGAGGAACAGGGCAAGGGCCAGCAACGGATGCTCGACTTCCTGCGCATGCATGCCTACCGTGGCCAGACCCTGATGTTGAACGGTCGCATCACCAGCGTCACCGATCTGCGCCTGGCCCTGCGCAATGCCGACCGGCTGCTCGCCCAGCGCGAGCCCACAACGCCCTGGCCCGTTCTGCAACCGGAGCTTGCGACGCTCGGCTTCGAGGCCGGCTGGGGCTGTGACGCGGCGCGCATCCGCAACAGCATGCAACTGCTGCTGGACATCCTCGAAGCCCCCTCGCCGGATGCCCTGGAAACCTTCCTCGGTCGCATCCCGATGATCTTCTCGCTGGCCATCCTTTCTCCACATGGCTGGTTCGGCCAATCAGGCGTCCTCGGCCGGCCGGACACCGGTGGCCAGGTGGTCTACATCCTCGATCAGGTCCGGGCCCTGGAAAAGGAAATGACCCAACGTCTCTGGGAACAGGGCCTGGAGATCAAGCCCGACATCGTCGTGGTCACCCGACTCATCCCCGATGCCGAGGGAACCACCTGTGACCAGCGCCTCGAAGCCATCGCCGGCACCGAATACGCGCGCATCCTCCGCGTGCCCTTCCGCGAACCCTCGGGTGAAGTGGTGCCGCACTGGATTTCGCGCTTCGAGATCTGGCCCTACCTGGAGCGCTTCGCCCTGGACGCCGAACGGGAACTGCTGGCCGAACTCGGCGGCCGACCCGATCTGGTCATCGGCAACTATTCGGATGGCAATCTGGTGGCCACTCTGCTGGCTCAGCGCCTGGGGGTCACTCAGTGCAACATCGCCCATGCCCTGGAAAAGACCAAGTATCTCTATTCCGATCTCTACTGGCGCGAGAACGAAGCCCAGTATCACTTCTCGGTCCAGTTCACCGCCGATTTGATCGCCATGAACACCGCCGATTTCATCATCACCAGCACCTATCAGGAGATCGCCGGAACCGATGAAAGCGTCGGCCAGTATGAAAGCTATGCCGCCTACACCCTGCCAACGCTCTATCGCGTGGTGTACGGCATCGATCCCTTCGATCCCAAGTTCAACATCGTCTCCCCCGGCGCCGATCCCGAAGTCTACTTCCCGGCAACCGAACGGGAACGGCGACTGGTCCACCTCCAGGACAGAATCAACGACATGATCGACGGGCGGGAGACCGCCGAAGACATCCGCGGCGTTCTCACCGATCCCCGCAAGCCACTGCTGTTCACCATGGCTCGCATGGATCGGATCAAGAACATCACCGGCCTGGTGGAATGGTACGGCCGGGAACCCGAACTGCGCGAATTGGTCAACCTGCTGGTGATCTCCGGACACACCGATCCCGAGCGCTCGGACGATGCCGAGGAACGTGACCAGATCAGCCGCATGCACGCTCTGATGGACGAATACCACCTGGATGGAGAAGTCCGCTGGCTGGGACGACACCTGGAAAAGGACCTGGCCGGCGAACTGTATCGGGTGGTGGCCGACCGGCGCGGCGCCTTCGTGCAGCCCGCCCTGTTCGAAGCCTTCGGCCTGACCGTGGTGGAAGCCATGAGCAGCGGCCTGCCCACATTCGCCACCTGTTTCGGAGGCCCGCTGGAAATCATCGAAGACGGCATTTCCGGCTTTCACATCGACCCAAACCACGGCAAAGAAGCCGCGCGCCGCATGACCCGGTTTTTCGCCCGCTGTCACGAAGAACCGGACTACTGGGACCGCCTGTCAGCCGGCGCCCTGGAACGCGTCGCCGCGCACTATACCTGGAAACGGTATGCCGAACGCATGATGACACTGTCCCGCGTCTATGGCTTCTGGCACTACGTCACCGACCTGGAACGCGCCGAAGCCCGCCGCTACCTGGAAATGTTCTACGCCCTGCAATACCGTCCACTGGCTTCCCGCTTACTCGACTAGCGCCTAGCGCCCCCACACCCCGGCAACAGCACGTTCCTTGCCAACCCAGACCATGGCCAAAGACGATAGAATGCCCCCACTGTCTCACCACCAGGTAACACCCCCTCGGGGCATGGTGACAGGGACAACGCCAGGTATTTGAATTATCGAAAAATCGATGCTGATTGGCAGCGCGGAGACATCTTACGCCAAATGGTGCTGACTCTCGGCAACGCTATCCCGGTTGATTCCGACTGCTGGAACGCGATAACCGACAACAGTAATCGCCGTTGACATACGGATTATCGCAACCACCGTTATCAATCAGCATCTGGCGTTCTGATACCCTCAATCCACACAGGGTCTTGACTTTGCCAGGCAGTCCCTCCCTTGTCTTGTACGCACATTTGGCGTACACTCCATGCATTAATTGGAGATATTCCCATGGCCAACGCAGAAACCGTCAAACAAGAGCGCATGCACATCCGCCTCGATGCCCTGTCCAAGCAGAAGCTGGAACGGGCGGCCACCTATGCCCGCAAGAGCCTGT
>JALSSV010000021.1 GCA_026984045.1 Chromatiales bacterium
AAAACTCTGCGCCCTCTGCGATCTCTGCGTCTCTGCGCCCTCTGCGTTCCTTCCACCACACCCGCTACAGACATAATGCAGGAGTCCGCATGAAATATCGCAAGCTGGGTCACACAGACATCGACGTCTCCGTCATCGGTCTGGGCACCATGACCTTCGGCGAGCAGAACACCGAGGCCGAGGCCTTCGCGCAGATGGATTATGCGCTGGCCCAGGGGGTGAACCTGTTCGATACGGCGGAGCTGTACGCCATTCCGCCGCGCCCGGAGACCTGCGGCGCCACCGAACGCATCATCGGCCGCTGGCTGAAGGCGCGGGGCGCGCGGGAGAAAATCGTGCTGGCCAGCAAGATCGCCGGGCCGGGCGAAGGCTGGGTGGATCACATCCGCGGCGGACGCACCCGCTACGGACGGGCGCACATCCGCGCGGCCCTGGAAGGCAGCCTGCGCCGCCTGCAGACCGACCGCATCGATCTCTACCAGCTGCACTGGCCGGAGCGGAAGACCAACTTCTTCGGCAAGCTCGGTTACACGCCGGAGGCCGACGCGGACTTCACACCCTTCGCCGAGACCCTGGCGGCCCTGGCCGAACAGGTGCAGGCCGGCAAGATCCGCTTCATCGGCCTGTCCAACGAGACCCCGTGGGGGGTGATGCGGTTTCTCGCCGCGGCCGAGCAGCTCGACCTGCCGCGGGTGGTGAGCGTGCAGAATCCCTACAGCCTGCTCAACCGCACTTACGAGATCGGCCTGGCCGAAGTGTCCGTGCGCGAACGCTGCGGCCTGCTGGCCTACTCGCCGCTGGGCTTCGGCGTGCTCTCCGGCAAATACCTGCACGGCGCCCGGCCCAAAGGCGCCCGGATCACCCGCTGGCCCGACTACACCCGCTATTCCAGCCCCCAGGCCGAGGCCGCCACCGAAGCCTATGTGCAACTGGCCCGCGACCACGGCCTCGAGCCGGCGCAGATGGCCCTGGCCTTCGTCCACGACCGCCCCTTCCTCACCAGCACCCTGATCGGCGCCACCACCCTGGACCAGTTGCGGGCCAACATCGCCAGCATCGATCTGGAATTGCCCGAAAGCGTGCTCGAAGGGATCGAACGGATCCATCAGGCACATCCGAATCCCAGTCCGTAAGCGGGTGGGGTGGAAGGAACGCGGAGGGCGCAGAGGGTGTTGACTGACCCAGGAACAAAGCCCTGACACAGAACGAATCATCGTTTGCACCCTGCCGGTCCGTGGCACGTGTCTGCAGGTATTGCAGCTTGCCCATGCACCAACACAAAAATCATCCTCTGCGATCTCTGCGTCTCTGCGCCCTCCGCGTTCCTTCCACTACCCCCTCACAGCCCCTTGGCCCGCCCGGCCATTCCCGCTACGCTAGCGGACATGATCCATTGAATGGAGGAACGGCGCATGCCCTGCCTGTTCTGCAAGATCGCGAACAAGGAAATCGATGCGGAGATCGTCTACGAGGATACCCACGTGGTGGCCTTCCGGGACATCCATCCGCAGGCGACGCATCACCTGCTGGTGATTCCGCGCCGGCACATCGCCACCCTCAACGACGCGGAGGACGACGACACCGAGGTGCTCGGCCGGCTGCTGCTGACGGCCCGGCACCTGGCGAAGGAGCTGGGCGTGGCCAAGGACGGCTACCGGGTGGTGATGAACTGCAACCGCGACGGGGGGCAGACGGTGTTCCACATCCATCTGCACCTGCTGGCGGGGCGGCAGATGCACTGGCCGCCAGGATAAGTGGGTGGCTGGGGCGGGTGGCGGGTAGCGGGGAAAGGCGGGGATTTCCCCGCTACCCGTCCCCCGCAACCAGTTCCTGCGCAATGACGCGCACGCCGCCGTTGAGCACGCTGGCGCGGTAGCCCTTCTGGGCCAGGAGGAAGGCAGCGGCGGAGCTGCGGCGGCCGGTGCCGCAATAGCAGATCCAGGCGGTGTCGCGGTCCAGTTCGTCGAGGCGCAGGCGCAACTCGTGCAGGGGGATGTTGACGGCCTTCGGCAGGTGGGCGTGGTGATATTCGCGGGCATGGCGCACGTCCAGCCAGCGGGCGCCGCCGGCCACCGCCACCCTGGCCTCTTCCGGGGACAGCCGCTGCAGCATGGGTTCGCGCAGCAGTTCGTCGAAATCCGCCTTGGAGAGGCGCATCACCACCCCGTCGGTGAGCATGGTCACCGAGGCGTTGCGCTGCCCCCCGGCGATCAGGGCTTCCTCGCCGAAGCCGATGCCGGGTTGCAGGGTGGCCAGTTCCACGGTGCGCGTGACCTTCGCCTCGCCCTCGGTGAGCACGTAGTAATAGTCCCCTTCTTCGCCCTGTTCGATGATCCGCTCGCCGGCCTTCACTTCCACGCTCTCCATGCGCTGCAGCAGGCGCCGGATGTTTGCCGGTGGCATGGACTTGAAGGCCATGATGTGGCGCATCTTGCGGATCCAGCTCCCGTCTCCCGCCGCTGACTGCGCCGCTGGCGGGACGGCCTCTGTCTGCCCCGAATCCGCGCCCGGTTCGGCGGATTCTCCCGACGGCGCCTCTGCCGCCTCGGCGGTGGCGGCCTGCGCTTGCGTTGCTGCGGTTTCCGCGCCGGCCACTTCCGTGGATTCCGCGGGTGAGGGCGCGGCGCTGGCGAGCTGATCCCAGGTCATCATGTAGTCGAGTACGTTGTTGTCGATGCGCATCACCTCGACCCGGGTCAGGGCCACGGCCGTGGCCTGGCGGGGTTGGCTATCGTCGAGCGGAAACCGGGCTTCCGGATCGCGGGCGGTCACGATCCGATCGATGCGGCCATTGGACGAACTCAGTTGCACGTCGCCAGCCAGCAGGTAAAGCGTCTGGTTGTCGAGATCCCCTTCCCGGAACAGACTGCCGCCCAGGGGCACCTGCTCCACGTCGGTCAACGGCAACAGTTCCTGCAGGCGTTCCTCCGACAGCGTGGAGACCGGTTCGAGATTTCGCAACCGCTCGAGGTCGATATGAGTCTTTCGGCGTTGGGGCATGGCGACCGTTCGATGGAAAAATGTCTACCGGGTGGCTTTTCTCACCACTATAGCTAAAGTTGAAGGCAGAAGGGACGATTTGAATGGTGTCGAACATCACGTCAGTGAAACTGTTAACCGGTTCTCACTTTGACGGCGATGCCATGGAATCACTTACTCGTCAGGGAACAGTCATGCCCCAAACGGAACCACTGGACGACAGCACCCCGCGCCTGGACATTCGCGCTCGGGTTGCCGAACTCGATGCCCTCCCGGTCATTCCGCAACTGGCCCGCCGCCTGCTGGATCTGCGCGACGATCCCGATGCCACCGTCGAACAACTGGTGGACGTGGTACGCCTCGATCCCGGCCTGGCGGCGCTGATCATCCGCTACGCCAACTCGCCGCTCTACGGCCAGCACGACGTGGACAGCCTGGACGATGCCATCTTCCGCGTGCTGGGTTTCGAGAACGTGCTCAACCTGGCCCTGGGCAAGGCCCTGAGCCGGGCCTTCCGCCTGCCCGGCGTCGGCCCCCTGAGCCTGGCCGGGTTCTGGCACAACGCCCTGTTCAGCGCCGCGCTGATGCAGAAGCTGGCCAGCCGCCATGGCCGCCCCTGGGGCCTGCAGCCGGGCAATGCCTGGCTGTGCGGCCTCCTGCACAACATCGGCCAGCTGGTGCTGGCCTCCCTGTTCGAGACCGAATACTTCTGGCTCAACAAGGCCCTGCTGGCCAAGCCCGAAGTGCCGCCCGTGGAACTGGAAAACCGGCTGCTGGGCCTCACCCACGCCGAACTCGGCGCCCGCCTCATGCAGGCCTGGCAGATGCCCCCCATCCTGCACGCGGTGACGGGCGAACACCACAACCCCGACTACCGGGGCGATTACCCGGCGGCGGTCTGGCTGGTGCAGGTCACCGATCAGCTCCTGCGCTCGCACAACATGTCGGACGCCGCCAGCGACGAACCGGATCCGCAACTGCTCGACAAACTGGAACTGCCCGAGGAGGAACTCTACCTGGCCATGGACGACGTGCTCGAGGCCGGCGACGTGCTGGAGGCGATGGTCAAGGGCTTTGGCGAATGAAACCGCAGGCCGGCTCAGGCGCAGCGGATCCGGATACACGACCGATGTATTTGTTCAGCGCAAGTACTGAGCCCTTGAGGCCGGGTGTGCCTTTCGTGACCGTCGGCCGCAGGGATGCGGCCGTCGAGCCTACAGGGATGTATCCACGGCGTGTCACGAAAGGCACACCCGGCCTCAAGGGCGGATCCGATGCAGACTAAATTGCCGGCTCCGCTGCGCCTGAGCCGGCCTGCGTCAGAAAACAGACATGCTCAGACCCGCAAACCGCCCAGGCGACGCATCACCGACTGGCGGTACCAGCTGATCCCGGTGAAGAAGCCGGCCGTGGCCACGGCCGCGATGCCGAGCAGCCACCACATCCAGGTGGCGCTGAAGGGGCGCGGTTCGGGCACGGCGGCCTGCAGGCGAGCCTGTTCGCGGATCAGCCGCGAGCATTCGGCGGTGAGATCGTCGACGCGGCGCACGAGCTGCCGGTTGGCCTTCTCCAGCGCCTGCGCCGCGGCCTCGGCCTCGGCCAGGCGCCGGGCCAGCGCGGCCTTTTCGGCCTGCAGGGTCTGCAGGCGCACGGTGGCCGGCGGCGAGGCGACCACGTAGGCCTCGCGCACCCAGCCCGTGGTGCCCTTTTCGGTGCGCACTCGCAGGTAGCCCTCGCGGCGCTCGAGCACCTCCAGGCGCATGCCGCTGAGCACCACGTCCACCGGCGCGGTGCGGTTGCCGGGTTCGGGACGCACGCCCACGCGCAACGTATCGGAGACATAGACCTGCTCGGCCATCACGGCCTCGGCGCCGGCCAGCGACGCCAGCAGGCACAGGCCGGCGAGAATCGGTTTGCGGGACATGGGCCACCTCGACAGGCTCGGGTACTGGAAACCGTATCGGCCCGTGGCGCCCGGACTTTAGCCGGGAGAGGGAACCTCACCGCCCCGCCGGGCAGGCCACCTCGATCCGACCGGCCCGGACCCGCACCGGCAGGGGCTCGAGGCGCTGCCCCAGACAGGGACCGTGCACGCACAGGCCGTCTTCCGGCCGGAACAGCGCGCCGTGCATGCTGCACAGCACGAAACGCTGCGAGAGGTCGAGGAAGGCGTCACCGCCCCAGTTCAGCTCCACGCCGGTATGGGGACAGCGATTGCGAAAGGCCCGCAGTTCGCCGTGCCGGCGGACCAGGAAACCGGCCAGTTCCGCGTCCCCGCAGGTCAGCGAAAAGGCCCGGGTCCCGGGGTCGGACAGGTCGGCGGCGGGGCCGGCATCGTGCCAGCAGAGGGGATTCGACACGCGAGCGATCTCCGGAAACGGAACGGGCCTCGAAGGCAAAATGGACGGGAAATGCCTGTATAGCAGCTTCAAATCCGTTTGGATTGTGCTATTGTATCGGAAATTCTTGTCCGACAATCAACGCAGGAGACATCATGGCCGTTCGCAAAAAAGCCAAAAAGAAGGTTGCCAAGAAGAAAACCGCCGCACGCAAGAAGGCGGCCGTAAGGAAGACCACCGTGCGGGCCATCAAGGAGCCCTACACCAAGACCATGCTCTTCAACGCCATCGCCGAGAAGACGGAGCTCAAGAAGAAGGACGTGGCCGCCGTGTTCGACGCCCTGGCCGAAATCATCCATGGTCACGTGCGCAAGAACGCCGCCGGCGTGTTCACCATTCCCGGCCTCATGAAGATCAAGACCGTGCGCAAGCCCGCCACCCGGGCCCGCAAGGGCATCAACCCCTTCACCGGGGAAGAGACCATCTTCAAGGCCAAGCCGGCCCGCACCGTGGTCAAGGTGCAGCCGCTCAAGGCCCTCAAGGACATGGCGAACTGATCCGGTTCGCCATCTTGTCCATGAAAAAGGCCGGCATTGCCGGCCTTTTTCATGCCCGCGCGGTTTGCTGCCGCAGGGGAGGATTCCACCCCATTGACGGGGTCATGCCGTATCGCAGTCCGGTTCAAGCACAGCGGCGCCGGCTTGTTATGCTGTGGGCTTTATCGTGTTCCGGGTGAGCACTGAGCCCTTGAGGCTGGGGAAACCTTTCGTGACCGTCGGCCGCAGGGACGATGTCCAGGACGGACAAGTGTCGCGTGAGGGCAGGATGCCCGAAGCGACTGCGGCCGTCGAGCCTACAGGGATGTATCCACGGCGTGTCACGAAAGGTTTCCCCAGCCTCAAGGGCGGATCCGATGCAGGTGCAGTGAGTTATACCGGCGCCGCTGTGCTTGAACCGGACTGCGTCATTTTCACCCGTGGCAAGCGCGAAAACCGGGAGTGCTCGTGAATTCGGTGCGGCCATTCAGCCGGCATACGCCGAGAGCCACGCCGGCAAGTCCCCGAGCCGTTCGATGCGGCCCCGAATCCAGGGGGCCAACTCCGCGGCCAGCCGCGCCTGCCGCGCCGGCGTCACGTGTTCCGTGAGCCACAGGGGATGCAGGCCCGCTTCATGGGCGCCCCGGTGTTCCTGGCTGCCGCCATCGCCCACGAACAGACAGGCCGGGGCCTCCAGCGCCAGCGCCGCGAGTGCCTGCCGGTAGATGCCGGGCTCGGGCTTGGCCGCGCCGCATTCGCAACTGAAGACCACCGCATCGAACAGCGGCGCCAGGGGCGAATCCGCCCAGGCCCGCACCTCCGCGGTGGAAGCGTTGGACACCAGCGCCAGGCGCCGGCCTTCGCGGCGCAACGCGTCCAGGACCGTCAGCACCGTCTCCGGCACGTGGCGCAGGGCATGATCGAAGCGCCGCTGCCGGTGTTCCACCGCCTGCCGGATCCGGTTTTCCGGGATTGTCGGGTCCAGGGCATGAGCCATGCGGCGCAGGTTCTCGAAGGCATCTGAGGGCCGGCGGATCTCGTGCTGTTCGCCGAAACAGGCGGCCCGCCAGCGTTCGCGATCCACCCCCAGGATGTCGGCCGTGTAACCGCCCACCTCGAGGGGCACCCGCCCGACATTGACCAGGGTATTGAAAAGATCGAAACAGATGCCGTGTATGGATGGGGGCATTGAGGCTTTTTATTTGTCGGGGTGCTGGAATTGGTTTAATACTGGGTCGAAACCGCCGTAGAGGAGACGATGTCATGAGCCCGAACTATTCCCCCCTGCCCAGCCTGGCCCTCGAACCGGGCAGCGGCTACCAGCGCCCCGATGCCGATCTGCCCGAACTGGTTCAGCTCGATTCGCCGGCCCTGTCGGTCATGACCGATCTGACCAAGGTTCCGGCCGTGACCATCAGCCCCTCGGCCAGCCTCGCCGAGGCCAACCAGACCATGATCACCGCCCGGGTCCGCCTGCTGCTGGTGGTGGACGATGGCCGGCAGGTGGTGGGCATCATCACCTCGACCGATCTGCTGGGCGAGAAACCGATGCTGCACGCCCGCAAGCTCAACATGCCCGTCCAGGAGCTCTCCGTGGCGGACATCATGATCGCCCAGCCGGATCTGGACGTGCTGGATCTGCGTGACGTGGAACGGGCTCGGGTGGGCGATGTGGCCGAGACCCTCAAGAGCCAGGGCCGGCGTCACGCCCTGGTGGTCGAGCGCATCGAGACGGGCATGACCATTCGCGGCATCTTCTCCTGCACCCAGATCAGCAAGCAGCTGGGCATGCCGCTCGAAGACAGCAACGGCCGCGCGGAAACCTTCACCGAACTGAAGGAAGTGTTGATCGCCTCCTGAACCGGCAATCGCCGCCCGCCCTGCCGCGGGCGGCTCGCTCAGAACAGCATGTTCAGGCCGATGTAGATCCCGTCGTCCACCGTGTAGCTGCCGAGGTTGTTGCGCGACACGTCCACGGCCACCCGCTGGATGCCCACCTGGACCATGGCCTGTTCGGTGATCTGGAAATTGAAGGTCGCCCCCAGTTCACTGAGGCCGTCCGCATCGGCAAAGGAAACCACCTGGGGCACGAAATAGCCATAGACGCCGAACCCGAAACCGTTCCAGGATTCGGGCATCATCTCCGCGCCCGCCCCGATCCCGAAGCCGCCGACCGTCGAGTCGGCCGCCTGGCCATAGTACAGGCGCATCCCCACCGAAACGATGATCGGCGCATCCAGGCTTTCGCCCCGCACCTGCGCGCCCACGTGCAGCAGATAGTCCGAGGTGGTGTTGCGGGTGGAGTAGAGATAGCCCATGTCCAGCTCCATGCGGCCTACGCTCTGGGCCAGGGTTTCGTTGACGTAGCGGATCCGCGCATAATCGCCACCCAGCTGGATATTGAGGATGTCGGCCCGGGCGGGCCCTGCGAGCAGTCCCAGCGCCGTGAACACCAATGCCAGTTTGCGTGCCATGATTCCGTCTCTCCCGTGCTAGCGGATCCCGTGTGAGTGGGGGATCGTGAATGGGGTGCGTCGGAAATCCGACGCCCCCGATCGTCAGTGGGGGAATATTGCCAGAATCGTGCCAGCGAGAAAACCGGCTTGGCCGGGACTCAGGGGGCGGCCTGTGCCACCCGGTTGTGGGCGATCAGATCGAGCCGCTCGCGGATCTCGGGATGGGCCTGGATGAAGGCCAGAAAGTCCTGGCATTCGATGCGCAAGGTCTCCACCCGGGTCACCGCCTCGACGGTGGCGGCCCGCGGCGCGCCGGTCATCAGCGACCATTCGCCGAAATAGTCCCCGCCCTGCAGCAGGGCCACGTTCAGCCGTTCGCCGGTGAGCTGATGGCTGACCCGGGCGCTGCCGTAGATCAGCACATAGAGGGCATCTCCGGGCTCCCGCTCGTGGACGATCACCGTGCCGGCCGGGAAGCTCACGAGCGAAGTCACGTCCACCAAGGCGCGCAGGGCCGTCTCGGGGAGGGCCTGGAAGGGCGGCACGCTGCGGATGGACGTCTCGCCGAGACGCTGGCGATAGCGGGCAATCAGGGCATGGCGCAGGGGCGCACGGGCATTCACCACCCGTTCGAAAATCTCGCCCGGCAATTCCAGCAGCACCGCCTGACGGCTGACCACGATCCGCGAGATCCGCGGCAGGCGGTAGAGGGCGGCGATTTCGCCGAAGATCTCGCCGGGTCCGAGGCGGGCGAGCAGGCGATCCCGGGCATGCCCTTCGCGCACCTCCACCTCCCCCATCACCAGGATGTAGACCCGGCTGTCCACCTGATGGCGGGCACAGATCTCCTCGCCCGCGGCCGCACTGCGCACCCGGCCGTGGTCGAGCAGATACTGCTTCTCCTCGGCGCTGAGGAGCTGGCCGAAGGTGTGATGGGCGTCGATGGCCTCGCGGGCGGCATCGAGCATGTCGCGATTCCCTGGCATGGCACCCTCCCGGGCGGTGGTTCGAGCGATGAAGGATCCACATCTTCCGTCGCCATCTGCCCGGCGCACAGGAAATCCTTCACAGTTTGCCGAATGCATTTCGCGATCCGCCCTTGTCCGGGGGGGTGGCGGCCGCTACCATTGCCCTGTTCCACGACACCGGCCCAACCATGATCGTCCCGCTCGCCCGCCGTCCCGACTGGCGTCGCCCCCCCGTCGTCACCCTGGCGTTGATCCTGATCAACGTGCTGGTCTATTTCGGCGCCCAGCTCGACGACGCCCAGGTGGAGCACGAGGCGTTCGACTACTACTTCAGCACCGCTCTGCCCGAGATCGAGCTGCCGGCCTACCGCCACTACCTCGACGATCCCGACAACCCGACCCAGTATCCTGCCCTGCGGCTCTACCTGGACGAGCAGGGCAGCGACTTCGAGCGCGCCCTGGCCGAGACCATGATCCACGACGGGCCCTTCATGCAGCGCCTTTCCGCCGGCAGGATCATCACGCCCGGCTCGCCCCACTACGCACGCTGGCGCCGCCTGCGCGCCGACTTCGAGGCGCGGCTGAATGCCTCCACCACCTACCGCTTCGCCCAGGTGAACATCCGCCCCTCGCTGCTGACGGCCTTCACCTCCATGTTCCTGCACGGCGGCTTCGACCACCTGCTGGGCAACATGATCTTCCTGTTCCTGTTCGGTTACGTGGTGGAAGCGGTACTCGGGCGCGGGCTCTACCTGGCGGGCTATCTGCTCTCGGGCCTGTTCGCCAGCGGGCTCTACCTGCTGGCCGAACCCGATTCGGGACAGTTGGCGCTGGGCGCCTCCGGCGCCATCTTCGGTCTGTCGGGAATGTACGTGGTGCTGTTCGGGTTGCGCAAGATCCGTTTCTTCTACACCCTGCTGTTCTACTTCGGCTATTTCCGGGCGCCGGCCATCATCCTGCTGCCGGTGTGGCTGATCTATCAGCTCTACGAATACCTGTTCGCGCCCAGCAACGTGAACAACCTGGCCCACATCGGCGGTCTTCTCGGCGGTACCCTGTTTGCCCTGGCCCTGCGCCGCTGGGGCGCACCGGTGATCGATCTCGACTACCTGGACGAGGAAGACCGGCAGCGCCGTTTCGATGAACGATACGCGGAAGGGCTGGCCGCGCTGTCGCGCATGGATGCCGCCCGCGCCCGCCACATCTTCCGCGAACTGGCGGCGGAACAGCCGGACAACGTGAACCTGATGATCCAGCGTTACAACGTGGCCAAACTTCAGCCGGACGATGACGAAATCCATGCGGCCGCCCGGCGCCTGCTCACCCTGCCCGCGGCCGATCCGGTCACGGTGAAACTGCAGCACGAAACCTTCGTGGACTATGTGCGGCGAGTCCAGCCCCGGGTGCGCCTGAGCCCCGAGGAGATGATGAACCTGGCCCTGCGCTTCGCCGCCCGCGGCTTTCTCGAGGAGGCCGAGAAGATCATCGTGCATCTGACCCGTCGCCTCGGCGACTTCCGCCGTAACCCGGAAGGCCTGATGGCCCTGGTCACCCACTTCCGCCGCGCCAACCAGCGGCAGAAGGCCGAACACTATCTGCGACTGTTGCGCCAGAAATACCCCGACAGCCCCGAGGCGCGGCTGGGTGAGGCCGCCATGGAAGGCGGCTCGAAAGCGGGGTAATCCCTGTCGCGGCTCACCCGGCGCCCGTGGGTGTCACTTTCCCTGGGCGGCGACCTGTTCGATCACCTGCCGGTAGGCACGCACTTCGTCGAGGTGGGGATAGTCGGGATAGCGCTGCTCGATGAAGTCGAGCACCTGGCGGGCCCGTTCGTCCTGGTTGAACTTCTCGGACAGCAGGCGGGCCACCAGCCGGTAGGCGTCGGGCACGCCGGCATACTGGGGAAAATCCCGGTGCAGGTTGTTGAGCAGGGCCAGGGCGGCCCGATCCTGACCGTTGTTGGCCAGCAGTTCGGCCATGCGATGGCGCTGTTTGGCATCTCCGAACTTGAATTCCCGATCCACCCGGTAGGCTTCGGTGAACACGCGCAGCGCCTCCGAGGGCTTGCCGTGCAGCAGCAGGCGCGAAACATATTCCGCGCTGTGCTGGCGCAGGCCGGGAATGTCCTGCTGGTTGAGCAACAGGCGGTGCAGCCGCTCCCGGCAGGCCATGTTGCCCGGCGCCTGCTCAATGAGCGCCTGCAGGCGGGCCCGGGCTTCCTCCAGCCTGCCTTCGTGAAACAGGATCTCCACCTCGCGCAGCGGTTCGTCGGCCGCCTCGGCCGCGGCAGACGCGGCCGGTGCCGTCTCCTCGGCCGTGACGGGGAATCCCAGCGCCTCGTGATACTGGTAGAGGGTATAGCCCAGAAGCTGGAACACCACCAGGGTCACGTAGTTGCCCAGCAGGCCGTCCAGGGGCATGGCGAAGGCCACCGGCAGATAGTGATAGAGATAGGCGCTCGTCTCGTTGAGGCCGCTGATCAGCAGGAACAGGAACAGCCAGAGCAGCAGATAGGGCATGCCGATCCGGCGCATCACGTCGATCAGGATGATCGGATTGATGGCCGCCAGCAGGCGGCGCTCGATGGCCAGCACCATGATGCTGGCCGGCAACAACAGGGCGGTGAGAAACATCCCTGCCAGCATCAGGCCCCCGCCACCGGTCCGATACAGGCTGTTGTTGATGGCGCCGATCAGGAACAGGATGAACAACTGCTTGAAGGGCAGTTCCAGTTCCTCGGCAATGGTGTTCCAGGTGATCGGCTCCGGATCCAGGTGCCCCTGGGCGGTGTTCTCGAGCACCACGTAGGCATACTTGAGAAACACGGCATAGAGCACCACGTTGCCGAGCAGCCAGCCGAACAGGGAGTCGCCCAGGAGAAAGGCCACCAGCAGGCCCAGGCCACTGAGGGCCAGCATGAACAGCAGCGGGATCCGTTGCAGCGGCCAGGCGAAGATGGCGGGCAGGCGTTGCCAGAACGGTTCGATGACGTTCCCCGCGCCGAGGGACTCCACGGCCTGGTGGCAGACCGGACAGGCGGGCGGGCCCTCTCCGGCCTGCGGGATGCACCGGCTGCAGAAGGGGATCTGGCAGGCCCGGCAAATCCAGCGGGCCGGTACGTCGGGATGGTACTTGCAGAAGATGCGGGCCATGGACTGCGCGGGTACCTTCCTGGTCGTGGGACTGGACCGATATTAGCACAGCGGGTGCGGATTCCCGTCTCTCTGCCGCCGGATCCGCCGGGCAGGGGCGGCGGTCAATCCACCGCCACCGTGCGCTCGCGGGCCCATTCGCGCAGGGCCGCGACCTTCTCGGCCATCACCACCGACAGGGGACGGGTACGGGCGATCTCTGCGCGCAAATCGGCATCGCGCAGCGGCGCCTGGCGGGCATGGGCGGCATACAGGGCCGACACCACCAGCTGTTCGATCTCGGCGCCGGAAAAGCCTTCCGTTTCCCGCGCCAGTTCGCCGGTGCTGAAGTGCAGGGGATCGGCCCCCCGTTTGCGCAGGTGGATGTCGAAGATGTGCTTGCGTGCTGCCCGGTCGGGCAGATCGACGAAGAAGATCTCGTCGAGGCGTCCCTTGCGGATCAGCTCCGGCGGCAGCGCCTGAATGTCGTTGGCGGTGGCCACCAGAAACACCCCTTTCGCCTGCTCCGCCATCCAGGTCAGCAGGGTGCCCAGGATCCGCCGCGAGGTGCCGGCATCGTTGTCGGACGTGGACAGGCCCTTTTCGATCTCGTCGATCCACAGCACGCAGGGCGCCATGGCCTCGGCGGCCCGGAGCGCCTTGCGCAGGTTGCGTTCGGTCTCGCCGTGATACTTGTTGTAGAGGGTGGCGAAATCGAGCCGCAGCAGGGGAATGCCCCAGATCCCCGCCACGGCGCGCGCCGCCAGGCTCTTGCCGCAGCCCTGC
Source organism: Chromatiales bacterium (assembly GCA_026984045.1). GTDB lineage: Bacteria > Pseudomonadota > Gammaproteobacteria > UBA6429 > Thiohalophilaceae > JALSSV01. The sequence continues at coordinate 13,196 of JALSSV010000021.1, forward strand.
ACGCCCAGCAGCAGGATCCCCCGGGGCACGTCGAGTTCCGGGCGCGGATCGTGGAAGGCGCTGCGCCGGCGCTCCAGCCATTCGCGCAAGCGGGAAAAGCCGCCGATGTCGGCGAAGCGCTCCGTTGCGTATTCGAAGTGCAGCACCCCATCCTGGTTGATCAGCTCGTACTTGGCCTGCATCAGGCGGGGCAGGTCGTGGGCGTCGATCACCCCGTCGTCGAAGATGGCCTTGTGGGCCAGGCGCCGCACCTCGGCGGCGGTGAGTCCCGAGAGGTTGTCGATCAGCCGCTCCAGGGCCTCCCGATCGGCGCCCACCTTGCGGCCCTTCTCGGCCTTCCAGCGGCGAGCCTCGTCGAGGACGATGCGCCGGCGGGTCTGCCGATCCGGCAACTGCAGGTGGAAGAGCGTGGCGTGGTTGTCCAGCTCGGCCGGCAGGGCCAGCGCGTGGCTGAGCAGCACCACGGTGCGGGGGTTGGTGTCGTAACGCAGGGCGATGTCCTTGAGCAGGCGCACGTTGACCGGATCGTCGAGGAAGGGATGGAAGTCCACCAGCACGTAGACGCCGGGCCGGGCCGCGTCACGGATGTGGCGCAGGATGGCGACCGGATCCGTGTGCCGGCCCTCGAGGGCGAAATCGAAGGCCAGCGAGGTCAGACCCTCGGTGACGGTCCACTTGTACACCGGCCAGGGCAGGCGGTTGGCGAGCTGGCGCAACAAATCCAGGGCACGGCGTTCCTCGCGGGTCTCAAGGGCGACGATGGGCGTCCGGGAGCGCAACACCGCTTCCAGATCCGGCTGATCGCTCATGGGCGGGGCGGATTTTCCTGACGGGACATCGGGAAATCATACCAAAAAGAACCCCCTCCCGACGCAGTGCTCAACCGGAGGAGAGAGGGTGTGCCGGGCAGGCCGCCCGGAAACGGGATTGCCGGCAGAATCCGGCTCAGGGGTTATCCAAACATAGCAGGCCACGCGGCCTTTGCAAGCCGGGCCGCGATACCGGCCGGCCGCAGGCGATCCACTCGCTGTTCCAGATTTCCGAACAGCCATGGCTATTGCCACAACATTGCACACGCCCTTGAGGCTGGCGAGGTGGCGCAAGCGCCGCTCAATCCCGGAAGTTGTTGAATTGCAGCGGCATTTCCAGATCGTCCTCCTTGAGCAGGGCGATCACCTTCTGCAGATCGTCGCGTTTCTTGCCGCTCACCCGGACCTTTTCGCCCTGGATGGCGGCCTGGACCTTGAGCTTGCTGTCCTTGATCCGCTTGACGATCTTCTTCGCCAGGGGGGAGTCGAGCCCCTGGCGCACGGTGACGATCTGGCGCACTTCCTTGCCGGAGGCCTGGGGCTCGCCGATTTCCAGGCAGGCGATGTCCACCCCGCGCCGGCTGAGCCGGGTCTGGAGGATGTCGAGCATCTGCTGCAGCTGGAACTCGGAGGGCGCGATCATCAGGATCTCGTCGTCGTTGCGCTCGTAGCGCGCGCCGCTGCCCTTGAAATCGAAGCGAGTACTTACTTCGCGATTGGCCTGGTCCACGGCATTGGTCACTTCGTGCATCTCGACTTCCGAGACCACATCGAAACTGGGCATGGGTAACTCCTCGTGCGGGGCTGCCTGGGTGCCGGTTTTTTACCACATTTTCAGGAGCGCGGGACGAGGTTTTCGATGTCAACCGAACCCGCTTGTACTCGGCCCTCGCCACTCGGCCCTGCAGTGGTCGCGGCGAGGGCGCCGCTCCTACGGAGAGAGGGACATGTTTTCCGCGCTACCCGCCACCAGCTACCCGCTACCGCCATCGGCGGCGGCGAGCAGCAGATCGGCCATGCCCGGCAAGGCGCCGGCGTGGCCAAGCAGATGGATGGGAACCCGGGGATGGCGGGCACGGGCCTCGGCCACCTGTTCGGGGATGTCCTCGACGACATGGCGGCCGGCGGAGAGAAACCAGGGGAGCACCCGCACCTCGGAGGCGCCGGCGGCGATGGCCGCGGCGATGGCTTCGGGGATCGCCGGCTCGGCCAGTTCCAGGAAGCCGGCGCGCACGCAGCAGAAACGCGCGCCGGCGCGGGCCGCCAGGTCCGCCGCCAGGGCACGCACCTCGGCATTGGAGGCATCACGCCGGCTGCCGTGGGCCACCAGGACCAGGGCCACGTCGCTCATGTGCCGGTCCTGCGCCGGGGCGCAGGTCGTACCCAGGTGACGATCTGCTCGGGAAGCTGCTCGGGATGCACCCATTCTTCGGAAACGGTCCGCCCGGCTACGCTCATGCCGGCGGCCCGCACCGAATCGGGATCGCCGCTGATCAGGGGGTGCCAGTCGGGCAGCGGTTTGCCTTCGGCCCGCAGGCGGTAGGCACAGGTGTCTGGCAGCTGGTCGAACACGTCCGGATCCTCCGGTCGGATCATCAGGCAGTCGGCAATCCGTTCCGCCCGCCGGGCGTAGTCGCGGCAGCGGCAGCGATCGGGATCCAGCAGGCGGCAGGCCACATTGGTGTAGTGGATCTCGCCGGTATCGGCATCCTCGAGCTTGAGCAGGCAACAGCGGCCGCAGCCATCGCACAGGGCTTCCCACTCCTCGGCATCGAGTTCATGCAGGGGCTTGTCCTGCCAGAAACGGCGGAAAGGGGGCATGGCGCAGCGTCCGACTTCAGGCCTGATCGAGAAAGCCCACGCCCAGGCTGTAACCCTCGTGGGCGGCCTCCACGTGGCGCACCTGACCCTGCATGTTCAGAGCATGGGCCTCGCCCCGGGGGACGACGAAGAAGCGCAGATTGAGAACCTCCCCTACCGGCACGGGTCGATCACTGTACAGACGGATGCCGGCCAGAGAGAGATCCTCGGCTTCGAGCAGACAGGTTTCCCCACCGCTGTCGGTCACGGTGACGGCACGCGCGAAGGGAATCCGGCGGTGTTTGCGGCGTTCGTGCATGATGCGTGCAACTCCTGTCCAACAAGCATAGACCAGACTGCAGGCCGGGGCCAAACGCCAGGGCACGCAGCGCCGGCGGTTCAGGACGACAGGCTGGCCTGCCGGTGCCAGACCTGGCGCAGCGATTCCATGGAATGGCGTTCGCCGCGGATCTCGTAATCCACGAAACTCAGGGAAATCCCTTCCGCGTCGGTGCGCTCCACCTTCATGTTGAAGGCGATCTCGGGCATCGCCGAATCGAGCATCTGCAGCTTGATGTGGGCGCCCACGGGAAGATGGGGCTTGTCGCGCAATTCCACGTACACGCCCCGGTCGGAGATGTTGCGGGTCCAGGCGCGGATCACGCCGAAGGTGGAATGGGTGATCCGCACCCGAGCCCGAACCTCCTTGCGCACACTCGAACGCTTCTCGCGCATGTGACGTTGCAACCCCAGGTCGACGAACATGGAATGATTTCCCGTATGCATGATTCTAGCGACACTCCTGACGGCCATTCCCGTAACTGGAACACACTTTGTGCATGGAACCCGGTCGGTATTTCGGAGTTCGGGTTCTCCGTTTCCTTGTTGTCATGGAGCCCTTGAGGCCGGGGAGGCGATTCGTGACCGTCGGCCGCAGGGATGCGGCCGTCGAGCCTACAGGGATGTATTCACGGCGTGTCACGAATCGCCTCCCCGGCCTCAAGGGCGATGCCGATTGCCGGTAACACACCAGGCAACGCAACGACCTTGCAAAGCCGCATTTCGGCAGCCCGCCGGAAAGCTTGAATTATGCGGATTTCGCCGGCCTTCGGCAGTAGCCTGAAGGTCATACGCAAAAGCGCTTGACCAGCGGAATGACAGGCCTGTCAGACTTTCCCTGGAAAACCTGCGGGCCAGACTTCGCGGTCACCACGGCAATCGTAACGGCGGCAGCGCAGCGGGCGGTGTTCCCAGACCGTGCAGCGGAAGGTGGCGCGATCCAGGTGAGGGCAGTAGCCGTCGCGGGCATCGCGGGCGATGAAGAAGGGCTTCTCCCGGTTCCAGGCGATGCGGCCCTCGGCCACCTCCTCCCGGGTGAGGGCGAAGATGAAGGTGCAGCAGCGGGCCCGGCACTGGCCGATCACCGCCTGGCAGGGGACATCGGCATCGGGTTCATCGGGCGCCTCGTCGCCGTAGATCCCGGCCATGCCCATGGCGAGCATCTTTTCCATCACCGCCAGCAGGCGGTGGCGTTCCGCGGGCGACAGGGCCTGCCAGTCGGGATCGTCGGCCAGTTCCGCTTCCCAGTCGATGTCGTCAGGAACCATGGGGCTTTTCCCGCGGAGGGCAGTGCAGCACCGGGCAGTGGCGGCGATCCCGTCCCGTGGCCCGGGCGCCGATCTCCCGTCGCGAATCCTGCAGGTTGGGATCGGCCGGTGCACGTTGCAGGGCGCAGTCGATGGCGCGCACGGCCTGTACCGGACAGCCATCGCCGAGCAGGGCATAGGCCAGGTTGTTCCAGGCGCTGGCCGCGGCCGGCTGCAGGCGCGTGGCGCGCAGAAAGGCCTGCAAGGCATCAGGCACGTCGCCCTGATCGTAGAGGGCATTGCCAAAGGTCAGCCAGGCGCGGAACGACGCCGGCCAGCGTTGCACGGCAGCCTGCCAGGCCGCAAAGGCTGCCTGACGGCGGCCCGTGCGCTCCAGATCGGCGGCCGCTTCGAGATAGGGCACCTCCCGGGCCGTGGCCGGCATCTGCCCGGGTGGCAGAATCACCCAGGCCCGGTGGCCGGCCCGTGCCCAGGTGCGTTCGAAGGTGGCCAGCGGGGTGTCCCAGCGGCGAACGGTGCCGGAGCGCAGCACGACTTCCCCCCCTTCGAGGTCATAGCCGATGAGCACCGCATAGTGCCAGTGCGGCGCCCAGTCGAGCCCCAGGTTCTGCAGCACCAGCAGCGGGTGGCCGGCCGCCACTTCGCGCAGGGCGTCGGTCAGGGAGGGGGCCAGCGGATAGACCAGCATGCCGCTTTGCCGCGCGGCGGCGACCATTTCCACCGGCACACTGCCCTTGCGCGCCGGCAGATAAACCTGGGAAACCAGTTCCGCGGGTTCGACGGCCTGGCCGTAATGCTTCAGGATCGTGGCCAGGGCCGCCGGCCCGCACTGGTGACGTTCCTGGGGAAAGAAGGGCGTGGCGCGGATTTCCGCCCGCGGAGGCAGATCCGCCGGCGGCGCTTCCCGCAGGGCGGTGGTCTGCGGCGGCGCCGCGCAGCCGGCGAGCCCCGCCACCAGCCACAACAGCCGCCAGCCTGGCCACCGCCACCCTGAGCGGTGAAAACGGACCCTCATCCCCGCTACCCGTCCCCCGCCACCCGTCACCTATTTGTTGATGGGATGCACGAAGGGGAAGATGTCGGTCGCGCCCAGCATGTCGGTGATGATGAAGACGATGAACAGAATCAGCAGCAGGCCGAGGATGTCGCCCCCCGCCGGCATCTGCGAAAGGTGCTGGTTGACCTGGGCCACTTCGGCATCGGTCATGGCCGCGACCCGGGCATCCACCTCCTCGGGCGAGACGCCGAGGGCCTGAAGCTGCGCCCGGGCGACGTCCCGGGAAAGCACCTCGCGCAGGGCAGCCCGATCCAGTTCGGCGCGGGCCTGCTGGACGATGGCCCCGTTGCCGACCATGGCGGCCTGCACCGGCGCCGTGGAGGAAAGAAACAGGTTGAGCGCCAGCATGGCGCTGAGCACTTTCTGCCAGGTTTTCATGGGCGCAATCCCTCCGTCGTGGCCACTTGTCAAATGCCTCGAGATTGTTTTGACACGACTTTTTGCAGGAGCGACGCAGGCCGCGATGCGTTGCGTTATCGCGGCTCACGCCACTCCTGCCAGGCTGTTGAAAAACGCCTTTGCTTGCATGGATTATCCACCGGCGGGTCTCCGCCGGCAAGCTCACTCCCCGCGCTTTTCGGCATCGGTTGCGCAGACCTCGCAGACATCCGTGTAGGGCAGCGCCGCCAGCCGTTGCGGCGAGATTTTCGCACCGCACAGGCGGCAGACGTCGTAGAGGCCCTGGTCCATGCGCTCCAGGGCCCGGTCGATCCGGTTCAGTTCCTCCATGCCTTCCTTGTCGAGGGCGGCCAGCACTTCCTCGTTTTCGAGTTCCTGGGCCTGCTCCTCTAGGTCCACGTCCACCGGCCGATGCCAGGTTTCCTGGATTTCATTGAGTCGCTGCAGGATCTCCTCGCGTTTGCGTTCCAGCTGTTTGCGTAATGCCGTGTAATCGGCCATGAACGGTCTCCTTCAGATCAGGGTTGTTGGTGTTGGCGGGCGAGCGCCTCGAGCATCCTCTCCAGTTTATCGAGCCGCTGATCGATACTTTCAAGACGCTGTTGCAACTGTCTTTGACCCGGCTCAATGCGCCGCGCGATCTGGTGGTCCAGCGTATCCACTTCCGCTTCCATCTGACCGAGTTCCCGTTGCATCTCGTGGCGGACATCACCCACCCGGCGCTCCACGCGATCGAGTTCCTTCTCCACGTCGGCGGTGATCTCCCGCCGGCTGCGGGAAATGAGATACACCGAGAAGTTGGCGGTGAGGATCGAGAACAGGCCGACCCCCAGCAGGATCAGCAGCGAGCCCAGGATCCGTCCGGCAGGGGTGGTGGGCACCACGTCACCATAGCCCACGGTGGTCACCGTGACCCAGGCCCACCACAGGCCCTCGAAGGGATTGGCGATGCCCGGATCGATGCCAGCCGCCAGCAGTCCCGCGACGGCCGTCACCAGCAGGCTCACCAGCAACGTGATACCGAGATTGTTGCGCCGCAACAGCTCCTGCATGGTGCGCGAAAGATTGAGCAGCAATTCCAGGGCGATGAGCAGGCGCAGGCTGCGCAACAGCGCCTGGTAGGGCGTGGTGCCAAGCCACAGGACCACCACACCACCGAGCACGATCAGCAGGTTCAGCCAGTTGCCGCGCACGAAGCGCCACCGGTCGTCCACTGCCGCCAGCAGAATCAGGAATTCCCCGGCGAAGGCCAGCCACACCAGCCAGTTGGTGAAGATTTCGAGCCTTGGCGTGGAGAGGCCCTTGGCCCCCAGATACCATTCCACCAGGATCCACAGTGCCACGCCCAGCATGGGCCATTCGAGGCTGCGTCCCAGGCGCCTTGCGCGGGGGTTCTCGGCCGGATCCACGCCAGCCAGGCCCAGGAAGCGCAACACGTCCTCTCTCGGGATCATGGCCCCGACCTCCTTGCCACCAACGGCCCAAGCACCCGCTGGGCCTCGGCGTAACCCAGTGCGATCATCTCGTCGGCGCGATGGAACTCCAGCAGGCGCGCGGCATTGGCCGGAATGTCGATGACGTGATCGGGCGTATAGGCCGCCTGCTTGAAGCGGGCGATGGTCACCTGCATGGCATCGATGGAACGGATGATCACGTTGTACATGTTGATGGATTCCTCGTCCCGCTCGGTGAATCGCTCGAGCAATTCATCGAGAAAGGCCTTGATCCGATCCTCGTAGCCGTTGTTCCTGACCTTGTTCGCCTCCGGCGGCGCCGCCGAGGTCTCCCGCGACACGTCGCGGGGTTCGCCGCTGAGATTGACGGCGATGGTCAGATCCGTGTGCGCCGACATGGTCGGCGCAATGGGAATCGGATTGAGCAGACCGCCATCCACCAGCACCCGTCCCCGCCAGGTGACCGGCGCGAAGAAGGCTGGCACGGAGATGGAGGCCCGGATGGCGTGAAACAGGGAACCCCGCTGCAGCCAGATTTCCTTCTGATTCTCGAGATCGGTGGCCACCGCCGTGTAACGGATGGGCAGATCCTCGATGTTGGCATCGCCCAGCAGGCGCTCCAGGGTCTGCATGACCCGATCGCCGCCGATCAGCCCTCCGCGACTGAAGGCGAAGTCGAGGAGCCGCAGCACGTCGGCCTGGCGCAGGGCGCGCACCCAGCGGGTGTAGATGTCGAGGGTGCCGGCCGCGTAGAACCCGCCGATGAGGGCGCCGATGGAGGAACCGGCGATGACCCGGATGTCGAAGCCGTGCTCGTCGAGCCAGCGCAGGATGCCAATATGCGCCAGTCCCCGCGCGCCGCCGCTGCCGAGAACCAGCGCCACCGTGGGTCGGGATTGTCCGCTCATGTCGGGTGTTCCTTGGGGCAGCAGGCCGGGTGATCGGATGGGAAAAAGTCTATCAGGAAAGCGCAGCCGATACCCGGCTTCATGGCCGGACCAGCCGCCGGTGGACGAAGCCCCTCCCTGGACTTTTTCCACCGGGAAACGGATCAGTGCAGGGTAGCGGAGGAGTCGAGCTGTTCGAGAAACGCCAGGGCCAGGCCATCCTCGGTGAGACGGATGCAGGCCATGTCGAAGAGGGCATCCATGTTCATGGGCTTGCAGAGAAAACGGCCGTCGCCGTTGCCGGGATGGATGTCCGGCACCCGCTCGAGCGTGACGAACATCCCGCCACCGGAGAGATCGCGTATCCGGCCATCCAGAGTGCCATGAACGGGATGATAGAGCCGAACCCGCGCATCCAGTCGCTGGCGTGGGTGCAAACGTCGCTCATGCATGGGACACCTCCGCAATCGGAACGGTATCTTTAAATCTAGCACTCGCCCCCGCCGCGCGCATCCAGGATGGCTAGCGCCAAGCCATTGATTTTCAAGGCCGATAAAATATTTGTATGTGGAATGGGTCCAGATGAGGGCGTTTCAGCCGGTCAGGCACGCCGGCGACCGCTCGGCGAGGCGCCGGCGGGTGTATTCAGGCTCGCGGTCATGATAGACCAGCACGTGATTGGCGATACGCACGTGATCCCCGTGGGCGAGCCGATGCCAGGTGACCACCCGCCGATTGACCAGGGTGCCGTTCTTGCTGTCCAGATCCTGCAGATACCAGGCGCCGTCGATCCGGACGATCTGTGCATGGGTGCGACTGGCCTGGGGCGAGCGCAGCACGATGTCCAGATCCGGATGCCGGCCGATGAGCAGGCGCGGGCGATCCAGCAGATAGCCCTTCACCGCCCGCCCGTGGCGGTAGACGATCAGGCGGGGCTGGAAGGTCGGCGGCTCGGCCTGGGGTGCGGGCAGCAGCGCCGTTTCGGGCGCGGCCGGCAATCCATGAAGCGGTGCCCAGCCGAGCTTGGCCACGGCGGCATCCAGACAGGCTTCATCCACATGCCGGGTGTTGCGGACACAGGCCGCCGTCAGCAGCATGTCGCACAGGGTATTGAGGCGGCGCGGCACCCCCCCGGTACAGGCCTGGATGGCCGGCAACAGGGATTCGGCGAACTCCACACAGGCCCGGCAACCGGCAATCCGCAATCGATGGTCGATGTAGCGCGGAACTTCCTCGTCGCCGAGTGGTGGAATGTGGGCATGCAGGCGGATACGCTGGGCCAGGGCCGAAGACTCGGGGCGTTCCAGGGCCGAGACCAGTTCCGGCTGACCGCAAAGCACGATCTGCAGGAGCTTGCGTCCGTGACATTCCAGGCCGGCAAGCTGCCGGATCTCCTCCAGCACGGCAGGACACAGGGCCTGGGCCTCGTCCACCACCAGCACCGTCCGCCGGCCGGCATAGTGTTCCGATTCGAAGAACTGTCGCAGCGCCGCATGCAGCCGGGCCTTGTTGCCGGCCGCCGCCTCGATGCCGAACTGCAGGCAAACGGCGAGCAGGAACTCGGCATCGTCGAGCTGGGTCTGCTGCAAACGGGCGACCTGAAACGCCTCGGGCTGCTCGGCCAACACGTGCTCGAGCACCATGGTCTTGCCCACGCCGGGCGCACCGGTGATGACACCGATGCCGTCGGCGGTCTGCAACAGGTAGTGGAGATAGGCCGAGGCGCGGGCATGCCCGTCGCCCATGAAGAAATAACGCGCATCGGCGGTGAGCCGAAAGGGGTGATCGTCGAGCTGGAAGAATTCGCGGTACATCCGGCCATTGCACGTGGCAGCCTGCCAGGCTCAAGAGCATGCCCCCCGGGCGGGAGAATGTCCAGATCAGGCCGTTTGCCCGGGGCCCGCGCTCTGGCGCCGCCAGGCCTCGGCCTCGATGAAGATCCGCTTCACCCTGGGAAAGCGCTGGCGAATCCGGTCATCGATGTCGGCGATGGTCCGTTCGATGTCGCCCACCGGCAGATCGTCGCGGAAGTCGACACTGATGTTCACCAGAATGTAGTCCGGCCCCATGTGCATGGTCAGCACCTCGTTGACATGCTCGATCTCCGGACAGCTTTCGAGAATCGCCCGAATGCCCTCGACCACCGGCCGGTTGGCGCTCTCGCCGATGAGCAGGCCCTTGGTCTCCCAGGCCAGCCAGATGGCGGTGCCCACCAGGATCAGACCGATGAGCACGGAGGCGATGCCATCGAAGATCAGGACACCGGTCCCCTGGCTGAGACCGATTCCGGCCAGGGCGACCAGCAAACCAAGCAGGGCCGCACTGTCTTCGAACAACACCACGAACAGGGAAGGATCCTTGCCCCGATGCACCGCTTCGAGATAGCTCCAGCGGCCCTTGCTGCGGCGGAAGGTGCGAAAGGCGAACAGCCAGGCCGAACCCTCGAACAGGATCGCCAGCCCCAGGACCCCATAGTTGATCAACGGGTTCTCGATGTGACGTGGATGGCGCAGATGCTGGATGCCTTCGTAGATGGAAATGCCGCCACCGAGCGCGAAGATCAGAATGGCCACCACGAAACTCCAGAAATAGATTTCCTTGCCGTGGCCAAAGGGAAAGCGTTCGTCCGGCGGCTTGCGGGCCTGACGCAGGCCGTGCAGCATCAGGATCTGATTGCCCGTGTCCACCAGCGAATGGATGCCTTCCGAGAGCATGGCGGAACTGCCGGTGAGAAAGGCCGCCACGAACTTGGTGATGGCGATCAGGGTGTTGCCCAGCAGGGCGGCGATGATGACGCGCAGGGATTCAGCGGCCATGGACTCGCCTCCCTCCCCTGAACCGCAGAGGGGCCCGACCGCCGCCGGGGCGGAGGTGGCGGAAACAGGCTTTCTTCACGGAATCCTGCCCCCGGGAAAAGCGGTTTGTCGCCAGACAGGCCACAGCCTGGCCACGTCCCGACCATCGATGGCCAGCGCCACGATCCGCCAGCCCTTGGGTTCCCGTTGCAGGGCGAAAGCGAGTTCCCGCCGTTCGCCGTCGGGAAATCCGGCCCGCATCAGCAGCAGTGCCCGGTTGCCGAGACGGGCCTGCAGGCGTCCCTGCCAGGTCACCGGCGCCCTGGTGAGCCAGGATCGGGCCAGGGCCTCCAGCACGAAAGCCTGCAGTTCGGCCTCCCGCCGGGCCCGCAGCGGCGCAGGCCATTGGGCCAGGGCCGGACCGGCCGCCCAGGCGAGCATGGCGGAAAAATCGAACAGCGGTGCAATGTGGCGCTCGACATAGTCCCGCTGGTGCCCCGGCTCGGCAAGCGCGCCGGACAGTTGCGCCGCCTGCCAGGCCTGCAGTCGGGCCTGCAATCCATCCGTCGGCCCGGCCAGGGCCGAGCCACAGATCAGCCACAGGCCCAGCAGACCGGCGCGCCAGCTCACAGAGCCGTTCATGGCACGAACTCCACCTGCCCGCCGGCGGGCAGCCACAACTGGAAGCTGTCGTCGAAGGCATTCCCCTTGCCGAGGTAAAAGGCGCTCCAGTCCCCGCTCACGTAATCGTAACGCAGACTCTGCAGAACATAATGCGCCACGTCCAGGTGCCGTTCCCGCAGGTAGGCTGCGAAACGGGCCCGGATCGCCGCCGCGGTCTCCTGGGGTGGCTGCAGTTCGACCGCCGGCAACGGCGCCGCAAGGACACAGCACAACAGCAGCCAGGTCGCGCGTCTCATTGCCGGTCCACCGCACGTCCCAATGCCTCCATCACCAATGCCCCGATCGCCTCACCGAACAGCACGTGCTTGCCGCAGTAGCGGATCTCCGGACCATGGGGATCGCTGGCCACGGCCAGGGCATCGGTGCCGGTGCCGGTGGCCGGCAAACCCGAGACGGGACTGCGCAGATCCCGCTGGTGCAGCGAGGCGGTCTTGGCTTCGGTGATCATCATCAGGGCCTCGGCCATGGCCGCCGGGGTCAGACTGGCGGTGGTGAGCAGCTGGATGTTGATGGTGCCGGCTGGCCCCGCCCTGGACAGCAGGCGGAAGTCGGCCCGATCCCCGCTGCGGCGCAGATTGGACAGGCCGCAGGTGACCAGCACGGCCAGTTCCACCCCCTGGACTTGCGTACAGGCCAGGCGCAGGGAATCGAGGGACGCGGCGGTCATCATCCCCACTACGGTGCCCCTCCAGCCCTGGGCACGGGCATGGCGCTGCAGGGTGGCCTCCGGCGCCTCATGCGCCGGCTGGCCGGAAACCCGCAGGTTGAGCAGATGCCGCGCCTGCACCAGGCCGCCATTGAGTACCGCCGAACTCAGCACGTTCCAGTCTCGCTCCAGTGCCACGTGCACATGCCGCCCGCCGACCGCAAGCCGGGCGCCGGTCAGCGACATCCCGGCAAGATGATCGCGCCGACAAGACGAGACGTTCACGGGGACCGCAGGCGGCGGAGCCGCGCGTCGTGTTGCCGATGATTGAAGAGACTGCGCAATTCGCGCAGGCAACGGCTGCACAGGCAGTCGTCGTAACGCTCGGCGATCCAGGCCAGTTGCGTTTCGTCGAGCGCCACGGTCTGGCACTGGCAGAGCAGGATGGAGCCCGTCTTGCACTCGAATTCCTGCCGGCATCGGGGGCAGATCCTTTCTTCATGCAACGGCACGACGCGGCCCCGGCTTCATTCGGCAAATTCCAATCGTTCTTCGAGCTTGTCGAGTGCCGCCCGGGCACAGGCCTCGTCGAGATCCCCGCCGGGCGCGCCGCTGACGCCCACCGCGCCGATGCGATAGCCGCCGGTCTCGACAGGGACCCCGCCGCGCAGGATCATGATGCCATCCACTTCGTTGAGCTGGGGCACGATGGCCTTGCGGTTCCTGGCGAAGGTGCCGGTATCGGTGCCGGAGAGGATCGCGGCATTGGCCTTCTCCTCGGCAATCTGCAGCGTGAAACGGGCCGCCAGATCGTCACGCAGGGCCGCGCGCACCGTGGCGCTGCGATCCACCACCACGGCACTGACCTGATATCCCTTCCTGCGGCAGGCCAGCACCGCCTCCGAAGCGATGTCCCGCGCCAGCTCCATGCCGATGTTGCGCTGGGTGAGCACGTCCGCCGCCTGTAGCGGCAGGCATACCACCAGCCACAGCACCAGACCGAATCCGCTCTTTCTCCACATCGCACACCTCCACGCCTTTCGGCATCATGGACTGTGCGTGGTATAGCAGAGCCCGGGAGAGGCGGCAAGCGACCATGAACCCCTTTTCAGACTGTTTTCAGCTTGTGTCACTATGTTGTCATCCGGGCATTGCCGAAACCGACGATGCATCCATTCATCGAACATAGGCTGTCGCAAAACGTCATTTTCAGCAGCAACCCCAATCCTCCTGCAGGAGCATCGCGATGATGAATGAAGTCAAGGTCTGGGATCTTTTCGTGCGCCTGTTCCACTGGACGCTGGTCCTGGCCTTCTTCATTGCCTGGCTGACCGGGGACGAGCTGCTCACCCTGCACGTGTGGACCGGGTACACCGTGCTGGGGCTGGTGCTGGCGCGCATCGTCTGGGGCTTCGTCGGCCCCCGTCATGCCCGCTTCCGCGATTTCGTGCGGCCCTGGCCGGAAGTGCGCAGCTTCCTGAAACAGACCCTGGCCCGGCGGGCGCCCCGCCATCTTGGCCACAACCCCGCCGGTGGGGCGATGATCGTGCTCATGCTGGTCCTGCTGCTCCTGATCAGCCTCACCGGCCTGGCCGTGTACGGCATCGAAGAGGCCGCCGGCCCGATGGCCGGGCTTGCCGGCAGCCCCGAATGGCTGGAAGATGGGCTGGAGGAAGTTCACGAGTTCCTGGCCAATTTCATGCTGCTGATGGTCATCCTTCACGTGACGGGAGTGCTGGTCGAAAGCCGCCTGCATCACGAAAACCTGGTGCGGGCCATGTTCACCGGCCGCAAGCGGGCCGACGGTGAAACGGCCCGGTGAAAAGCGCGCGCGAAGGCGCGGCTTCCGGGGCAAGGCGGCGCTGGCCATGCTGGGCGGCCTGCTGCTGACCGGACCCGCGACGGCAGACGACCATGAGGCCATCCGCGGCCTGGTCGAGCGCGGCCGCATCCTGCCGCTGGAGCAAATTATCGAACGGGCCCGCCAGCGGCGACCCGGCCGGGTGCTGGAAACGGAACTGGAACACGAGGACGGCCAGCTGGTCTACGAGATCGAGCTGCTCGACCCGCAGGGCTTCGTGCGGGAGCTGTACTTCGACGCCGCCACCGGCGCCTTCCTGAAGGAAGAAGAGGACGACTGACATGCGTCTGCTGATCGTGGAAGACGACACGGATCTGGCCACGCGCCTGCAGGGGGTGCTGCGCCAGCACGGTTTCGCCGTGGACGTCTGCCACAACGGCGTGGACGGCGAGTTCCAGGGGCAGGAGTTTCCCTATGACGCCATCGTGCTCGATCTGGGCCTGCCCGACTCGCCCGGACTCGAGGTGCTGGGCCGCTGGCGCGCCGGTGGCCTGCGCACCCCGGTCCTGATCCTCACCGCCCGCGACACCTGGCAGCAGAAGGTGGAGGGCCTGCAAGGGGGCGCCGACGACTATCTCACCAAGCCATTTCACGAAGCCGAGCTGGTGGCCCGCCTGCAGGCCCTGATCCGCCGCAGTCGCGATCAGGCCGATCCCGTGCTGCGGGTACAGGGCCTGGAGCTGGACGAGGACACCCAGTCGGTGCGCCGCGGCGCCCGGCGCTGGGATCTCACCGCCACCGAATTCCGTCTGCTGCGTTATTTCATGCACCATCCCGGCCGCATCCTCTCCAAGAGCCGCCTGACCGACCACGTCTACGAAATGGACGCCGACAAGGACAGCAACGTCATCGAGGTCTACGTCAACCGCCTGCGCCGCAAGCTCGGCAACGACATCATCACCACCCGCCGCGGCCAAGGCTACGTGTTTGGAGAGTCGGGGTGCGACTGACCTCGCTGCGCGCCCGCCTGGGCGTGGGCCTGCTGTTGAGCCTGGTTGCCCTGTTCGCCGGCCTGTGGTTCATCGTCGACGTCTCCGTCCATCGACTCCTCGAGGCCCAGCTCGCCGACCGCCTGGCCCACGACGGTGAAAACCTGCTCGGCGGTCTGCAGTTCGACCACCACGGCCACCCCGTCCTGGATCGCAAGCGCATCCAAGGCATCTACCAGCAGCCGCTTTCCGGCCACTACTTCGTCGTGGCCAGCGCCGGGGCGCGGCTGCGCTCCCGCTCGCTGTGGGATGCGGATCTGCCTCTGCCTCTGCTGGCCACCGGCGAAACCCGTCTGCTGCACGTGACCGGCCCGAAGCGCCAGCCGCTGCTGCTGTGGGTGAGGGCCTTTCACAAGCAGGGCCATGAGATACGAATCGGCGTGGCCGAAGAGCTGGTCAACCTCGAGGCCGGAGTGCAGGCCTTCCACTTCCGCCTGCTGGGCTGGGCGCTGGGCGTGATCGGCCTGCTGCTGCTCCTGCAGCAATACCTCGTGTGGCGGTCGCTGCGCAGCGTGGCGCTGGCCGCCGCGGACGTGAAACGGCTGGAAGAAGGCGACATCACGCAACTGCGCGAAGACGTTCCCGACGAAATCCGCCCGCTCGTGGCGGCCATCAACACCCTGCTCGCCCGGCAGGACCGGCGCCTGCATCACTCCCGCGAAGCGCTGGGCAATCTCGCCCATGCCCTCAAGACGCCCCTGACCTTGCTCCTCCAGCTCGGGCACGAAAGGATCCCGGATAGCGAAGACCGCCGCCAGCTCGACGAATACGGCCGGCGGATCCGCGAACAGCTGGACACCGCCCTGCGCCGCGCCCGGCTCGCCGGCGAGAGCCTCGGCAGTCGCCGTTTCCGGCTGGACACGGATCTGCCGGATCTCCTCGACACGCTGCAACGCCTGCACCATGAACGGCACGTCACCCTGGAGCAGGCGATCACGCCACCCGACGGCCTGCTGCCCCTGGAACAGCAGGACGGCATGGAACTGCTAGGCAACCTGCTGGACAATGCCTGGAAATGGGCCCGCAGCCGCATCCGCCTGCGCATCCAGGCCGCGACCGACGAAGTACGGATCCGGATCGAGGACGACGGCCCTGGCATCCCGCCCGACCAGCGCCACCAACTGCTGCGCCGCGGACACCGTCAGGACGAGAACGTGCCCGGGCATGGCCTCGGCCTGGCCGTCATCCAGGCCCTGGTGAGCGATCTGGGCGGCCGCCTGGAACTGGGCGAATCGGAAACCCTGGGGGGCCTGCAGGTGGAGGTGAGGCTGCGCAGGAACGGGGCGCCGAGTTCCCGCATTCAGTGAATCCGGTACGCCGAGTGGCAGGCCACACAGGCGGCCATGACCCTGGAAAGCGCCCCAAAGGCCCTTGCCAGACCGCCTTCCACCTCGGCATTCCGGGCGGTGATGGCGAAACGGCTTGCGGCCTGGTGCATGGCGGTGCCGGCGGCCTGCATGCCCCGGGGCATGTAGCTCGCCATGTGTGCCGCATCATGACGCTGCAGGGAGGTCATTCCCAGGCGGGCTTCGGCAGTGTCGGCGGCCGCATCATATTGACCCGCGGCAAGTTGCCGGGTGATGGTCTGGATCGCCAGCAGGTGATCACGCATGTTGTGCAGCATGTGATCACGCATCCTGTCCGGCAGGGGAACGAACTGGCGTTCGTCGGCGGCATGCGCCGCCGTCATGAACAGCAGCACCACGGTGGCAAGTACACGGGCGATTTGCATTGGCATGGTCCCGGGGTTGCGAATTTTCCGTCGCGGGCGAAGGCGGTATCCGACACAAGGATAGTCGAGGAAGGCGCTTTCAGCAGCAGCCACTACCGCCATCCTCCTCGCCGTAGCACTGCCCGGGTTCGTCGCTCAGCCAGCGGTCGATGGCTTCCCGGCTGGGGATCCCGCCGGCATGGACCACCTGGCCATCGACGACGACACCGGGCGTCGCCATGACACCATAGCCCAGGATCTGCGCCGGATCCTCGACCTTCTCCACTTCGATGGCGATGCCCCGGGCCTTCGCGGCCGCTTCGATTTGCTTGAGGGTGGTCTTGCAATTGGCACAGCCCGTGCCCAGGACCTTGATGTTCTTCATTTTCGTTCTCCGGTGTTGCTCGGCAACGGCATCGTCCGCCGGGATGGCATGCAACGATCCGTTACAGGATAAGGTTGAACAGATAGCCGACCAGCAGGATGCCGATGCCTACCACCCCCACGAAGGTGGCGATCAGGGGCAGCTTGAGCACCTTGCGCAGAATCAGCATCTCGGGCAACGACAGGGCGATCACGCTCATCATGAAGGCCAGGGTGGTGCCCAGAGCCGCCCCCTTGCCGATCAAGGCCTCCACGACGGGAATGATCCCGGCGGCATTGGTGTACATGGGAATGCCAAGCGCCACGGCCCCCGGGACCGACCACCAGACATCCTTGCCCAGGATCGCGGCCATGACATCTTGGGGCACGTAACCATGGATCGCCGCACCCACGGCAATACCGCCGAGAAGGTACGGCCAGACCCTGGCGACGATCGTCCGCACATGGTGCAGACCGGCACGCAGCCGCGCATCCCAGCGCATCCTCTCCAGGGTGACGGGAGCGGCATGACCGGCATGGATCTCGCGCACCCAGTCCTGCAGATGACGTTCCATGCCCAGGCGGCCGATCACCAGACCGGCCACGATGGCCACGCTCAGGCCGGTGACGAGGTACAGGGCCGCAATCGACCAGCCGAACAGACCGAGCAGCAACGCCAGGGCGATCTCGTTGACCATGGGCGCCGCGATCAGGAAGGAAAAGGTCACGCCCAGCGGCACGCCGGCGGAGAGAAAACCGATGAACAGCGGCACCGCCGAACAGGAACAGAACGGGGTGACGATCCCCAGCAACGCGGCCAGCGTAGTGCCCAGCCCCGCACGCCGGCCCGCCAGCAGCGCCCGGGTTCGCTCCGGGGAAAAGAACGTCTGGATCACCCCGATCACATAAACCACCCCGACCAGCAACAACAACACCTTGGGCGTGTCGTAGGCGAAGAAGTGCAGCGCCTCGCCCAGCGGGGTGTCGCGGGACAGCCCCAACAGACCAATCACTTTACCGGCGAAGTCTTCCAGGTGCAGATATGCCAGGATCCAGAGGGACGCGGCCAGCGTCAGACCGAACACCCAGGGCGCCGGACGGGATGCCCCATGTTCAAGGGTTTCCGTCGAGGTGCTCATCTCGCCGCTTCCCGACGGGGTCGCCCATGCGCGGCGTCGGGGAACAGGGCATCGCCCTCGTCTGTCGCGACGTGGCAGATCTGTTCCTGCAGACGCGCCATATCCTGGGCGAACGGGACCTGGTCGGCGTTGCCCTCGCTGACGGCCTCGATCACCGCCCGCGCCCAGCCGGGCAGTGCCGGGTGCAGACGATAGAAGGTCCACTGGCCCTGCTTGCGATCCTGCACCAGCCCGGCCTGGCGCAGGTTGCCAAGGTGATGTGAGACCCGAGGTTGCGGCAAGCCCAGTATGCGCCTCAGATCACATACGCACAGCTCGTCCCGGCTCGCCAGCAGCACGAGACAACGCAGGCGCGTGGAATCGGACAGTGCCTTGAACAGATTGGTCGGCTCCATATCGATATATCCACATATTGAGATATGTGGATATCATACCCATCGGATTGGCGTTCCGCAAGCGTACCCCTTTTCCCGTCCGGCCAGGACGAACGCTGGCGCGTGGCGAAGGCGCCGTCCCTCGCCCGGATATGGCACCAGGGATTCGATGCTCAGGGCGAATCAGGTTGGAGGATCGCCAGATGCGTCCCGAAATCGTCCAGGCGCAAAACGTGACGCGCCAGTCAGGGTTCGGGGTGGATTGGGTTCGGAAAATCGCGATTCGGGTTCATCGAAGTCAGCCGCCTTGGCGCCATATCCAGGCTAAACAAGTGTTCCGAATCCTCGGACACCTTAAGCTGAAGCAACAAGAACCAGACACGCCCTCAAGGGGGGCTTCATGCTTGTCACTGAGTGCAGGGGGATTCGGAACAGCTATTTAGCGGCGGGCGCGACCGACAGGGCGGATGCGGTACCAGATGGTCCAGATATAAAGCACGAAGGCCGCGGCCTGCGCCAGGCCGGCGGCGAGGATCAGCCAGCGCAGGGCGTCCAGGTTGGCGTAGCCGCGCAGCAATTCTCCGATGAAGCGGGCCAGGGTGCCGGTCAGGAGCAGACCATAGACGAAATCGATTCGGGCCGGGCGGAAACGCGGATCGTCCTCCCGCGCGCGGGGAAAGATCCACAGGGCCACCCCCAGGATCATGAACATCACGAAGCCGACGAAGATCACGTGCTTGTGGGCCGAGATCACGTAGGGCGGCGGCCAGACCCCATACAGCTCCCGCTGTACCAGCATGCTGAGGCCCAGCAGCAGGCCGAGGATCAGAAAGGCGAAGGCGGTCTTGATGAAACGCCGGACCTGCGCGTTCATGGGCTCAACGCCTGATCCGCAGATCCGGCAGGCTGGCGTTGGCCAGCACGTGCAGCACCAGGCCGACGCCGACGAAGAAGACGATACTGGCCATCAGCGCCCCGATCACGTCCTGGGACTGGACCGCACGCAGGCGCCAGGCCAGAAACGCCATGACGCCGGCCAGCAAATAGGCCACGACCGCCAGGCCATACAGCAGTCGCCGCAAGGGGCCTCGCCTTGCAGGGGGCCGGGGAATCATGACCTGCGGCGCCCGCGTGTGGCCACCCTCAGCCGCACTTGGAATCCCCGCAGTTGAGGCAGGTCATGCAGCCGTCCATCTTCACCACGGCCTTGGTGCTGCACTTGGCGCAGAGCTGGGCCCCGGCGGGAAAGTCGCTGCCGCCGTCGGCCTCGGTGGCGGCCTTGGCCGCCTTCTCGAACTGGGCCTTCTTCTCGGCGATGAGTTTCTTCTGGTGTTCGTCGAGGCCCTCATCCTTGAGCAGGCCGATCATGCGCAGATGGCATTCGATGGCATCGCCGATCTCGGCCACCAGCGAGGGCATGTACTTGCCGCCCTTCTTGAAATAGCCGCCACGGGGGTCGAACACCGAACGCAGCTCGTCCACCAGGAAGGTGACGTCGCCGCCCTTGCGGAACACGGCAGAGATGATCCGCGTAAGGGCCACGATCCACTGGAAGTGATCCATGTTCTTGGAGTTGATGAAGATCTCGAAGGGCCGGCGCAGCTCGTTCTCGGTGCCCTCGTTGAGGATCACGTCGTTGATGGTGATGTACAGGGCGTGTTCCGAGAGGGGCGTCTTCACCTTGTAGGTGGAGCCGAGCAGCATCTCGGGGCGCTCGATCTTCTCATGCATCTGCACCACGTTGCTGTCGGCTTGGGCCTCTCCCTTGACGGCCGCCAGGGCCGCTTCGGCAGCCTGGTCGTCCTCGTCTTCCTTCACGACTTCGTAACCGACGATCTTGCTTTCGATCTTGATGGGCATGGGTGTGAACCTCCGGTTCAGGTATCAGTGGCGAGGGACGAGGGCCAAGAAGGTCGGCTCGGCCCGTCCCGGGCCGGTTGTTTGGTATTGCTCAGAACTTCCCGTAGTAACCTTCCTTGATGGCGTCGAAGAGATTGGCGGCGGTGTGGATTTCGCCGTCGTATTCGATCTCCTCGTTGCCCTTCACTTCAATCACCTCGCCGCTCTCGAGGGTGAAGCGGTAGGTGGTGTTCTCCAGATCCTCCTCCTTGACCAGCACGCCCTGGAACACCTCCGGGTTGAAGCGGAAGGTGGTGCAGCCCTTGAGGCCCTTCTCGTAGGCGTACAGGTAGATGTCCTTGAAGTCGTCGAAGGGGTAGTCGGTGGGCACGTTGGCGGTCTTGGAGATGGACGAGTCCACCCACTTCTGGGCCGCGGCCTGGATGTCCACATGCTGCTTCGGCGTCACGTCGTCGGCGGCGATGAAGTAGTCGGGCAGCTTCGCCTCGTCCTCCTCGGCGAAGGGCATGGCTTTCGGATTGACCAGCTCGCGGTAGGCCAGCAGCTCGAAGGAGTACACGTCCACCTTCTCCTTGGTCTTGCGCCCCTCGCGGATCACGTTGCGCGAATAGTGGTGGGCGAAGCTCGGCTCGATGCCGTTGCTGGCGTTGTTGGCCAGCGACAGGGAGATGGTGCCGGTGGGGGCGATGGAGCTGTGATGGGTGAAGCGCGCCCCCACCTCGGCCAGTTCGGCCACCAGCTCCGGCTCCACCTCGGCCACCTGCTGCATGTAGCGGCTGTAACGGGCATGCAGCACCTTGCCCGGAATGGTGTCCCCCTCCTGGTAACCGTCGCGGCGCAGCTCCGGCCGCTTGCGCAGCATGTCGGCGGTGACGGTGAATTGCTCCTCCATGATGGGCGCCGGGCCCTTCTCCTTGGCCAGTGCCAGCGCCGCGCGCCAGCCTTCCAGCGCCAGTTCGCGGCTGACCTGCTCGGTGAAGGCCACCGAGTCGGCATCGCCGTAGCGCTTGCGCAGCATGGTCAGGGTGGAGCCGAGCCCCAGGAAGCCCATGCCGTGACGCCGCTTGTGCAGGATCTCGTGACGCTGCCCTTCCAGCGGCAGGCCGTTGATCTCCACCACGTTGTCGAGCATGCGGGTGAAGACGTTGACCACCTCGCGGAACTCCTCCCAGTCGAAGCGCGCCTGGTCGGTGAAGGGATCGCGCACGAACTTGGTCAGGTTCACCGAACCGAGCAGGCAGGAGCCGTAGGGCGGAAGGGGCTGTTCGCCACAATTATGGGCATGGAAGCCGTTGGCATCGAATGTATTGATGCCCGGCACCTGAACATCGTACACATCCTCCACCCCATCGTCGGCAATCTCTGCGACGCGGGCAACAAACCGCTCGCGATTCAGCTTGCATTGATAGGCGGCGAGGAGGCGGTCGAGTTTGCCGGCCTTGTCCGTATCGGCGAACCCGATCGTTTCCCGGAACGACAGCAGATTCTCCCCGCTGATGACCAGTTCATGCTGGGGCCGGATGGCATAGGCCTTTTGCCCACCACGTCCGTCGGGCAACAGCGACTCCTGCTGTCCCCGGCGGCGATCCGTATAGATTCGGGAATTGATACCCAGCCGCAGCAGTATTCGCTGAACGGCGGACAGCATCTCGGAATCCGACTGCGCCAGGCGAACACTCACGCCCTTGTGCTGACTCCCTTGTACCGAGCCATCGGCATCAAACAGGCCGCGAAGCAGCCCCTGGCAGAAACGGCTGGATGCCTGTTCCATCGCCTTCGTGATCGTCTTCCGTCCAGGCGCCAATCCCAACGAGCGTGCCAGATCACCGATCGCGGCCAGTGCAAGACGGTATTCGTTGCGGCCGGCTACCGCATGCCAGCCCTGGAAATCCGCGCGGTGCGGGAGGCGGCGTGCGGCTCGCAGCGCCTCGGCCATCACGGCCTCTGTTCCGGCAGGCAACCGTGCATCGACACCGTTGGCCACCGCCGGCATCTTCCACACCGAGAGGACCGCCTTGTCGGCCTTGAGCGTGCCATCGCCGAGCAACAGCCCCATCAAATAGCCTTCCTCGCGGGTATGTGCCCCTTCCCAGGAAACCGCGGCACGATGATCATTCAACAACACCCGATCGCCGGGTTGGAGATCGCCGGCTGCACACCATTCCGTTTCGGTCTGGTAACGGGTAAAACGGGTCACCCGACGAACACGATGGTCGGCCGTCAGCCGCAGGGAATGGCCTTCCGTGGTACGCAGCCGGACCACCGGCTTGCGTGCGGTACGGAAAAAGCCCTCAGACCCCGTTGCATGATGCCTGCCATCGATTCGCAGCACGGTCGGCGTACCCAACAAATCCTGAACCTGGCGTGGGCCGGCCGCCGTGTGCACCCAGGTGTCCCCGGTCACACAGGGGTTGGTCGCACGGATGTTTTCGCAGAACCAGTTGTTGTTCATCTCGTTGACCTTGTCGATGAGGATGAAGCCCGGTTCGGCGAAGTCGTAGGTGGAGGACATGATCAGATCCCACAGGCGGCGGGCCTTGATGGTCTTGTAGACCCGGCAGGCCACCAGCCCCTGGGCGTTGCGCACGTAGCCTTCGCTGCTCGGCCATTCGCGCCAGATCACCTGCGCCGGATCGTCGAGATCGATGCCGGCCTCCTCCACTTCCTGTTCGTTGAGGGGGAAGGCCAGTTTCCATTCGCCGTCCTGCTTCACCGCCTGCATGAACTCGTCGGTGATGAGCAGCGAGAGGTTGAACTGGCGCAGGCGGCCGTCCTCGCGCTTGGCGCGGATGAAGTCCATCACGTCGGGGTGGCCCACGTCGAAGGTGGCCATCTGGGCGCCACGGCGGCCGCCGGCCGAGGAGACGGTGAAGCACATCTTGTCGTAGATGTCCATGAACGACAGGGGGCCGGAGGTGTAGGCCCCGGCACCGGAGACGTAGGCGCCCTTCGGCCGCAGGGTGGAGAACTCGTAGCCGATGCCGCAGCCGGCCTTGAGGGTCAGACCGGCCTCGTGGACCTTCTCCAGGATCCCGTTCATGGAGTCGTGGATGGTGCCGGAGACGGTGCAGTTGATGGTGGAGGTGGCCGGCTTGTGGGCCAGGGCACCGGCGTTGGAGGTGATGCGGCCGGCGGGGATGGCGCCGTGGCGCAGGGCCCACAGGAAGCGTTCATACCAGTGTTCGCGGACCTCCTCGGCCTCCACCTCGGCCAGGGCGCGGGCCACGCGCTGGTAGGTGTGATCGATGGTCTGGTCGATGATCTCGCCGGTCTTGCTCTTGAGACGGTATTTCTTGTCCCAGATGTCGAGCGAGGCTTCCTGGAAGGGGATGTCGGTGGGGTCGGTGTGAACGGCGTGCAGTCGGGCGCTCATGATCGGGGTGTTCCTCCGTGACAGGGCTCAGGTTCGTCAAGACTTGCGGAGACGGGAAGGCGAGGCCGCCTCCCTGCCGGTCCTGGACGCTGGGGGACATTGATGCGGGTCCGGACCGGTCGTTTTTCATCGGCACAACATGTTGTGCTGGTCGTGAAGCTTATGCCCTGCCGGCCAGCCTGTCAACAGGCTGAAAACCCACCCCATGATTACAAAAATATATTATCAAACAAACTGTTATGATATTTTTCATCTCTGTCATACGCCTTTCGTGGTGTTTTTTTGCAGCCGGACAGACACAATATATTGTGCCTCTAATATTCCCTGTTTCACGCCTTTTCGGCTGTTAGGAGCCACTCACGTCAAGGGAAAAACCGGGTTTTCCCTTCCCCACCGCCCGCCCTTGAAGATCCGGATTCGGCACCCATATCGCAGTCAACACTGCAGCGATGGTGCGAACGCACCGTCTGCTGCGACGAATTTTCCCTATTCCAGCAAGGAGGTGACGACCATGGCACTGGTAACCTACGAACCGATGAACATTCTCAATCAGCTGCGGCGGGAGATGGACCGGCTGTTCGAAACCGAAACCCCCAGCGGGGGCATGGTGACGGCGGCCGACTGGGTCCCGGCCGTAGACATCAAGGAGACCGACAAGGCCTTCATCATCACCGCCGACGTCCCGGGGGTGGATCCCAAGGACATCGAGGTGAACATGGAAAACGGCGTGCTCACCATCCGTGGCGAGCGCAAAGAGGAAAAGGAAGAGGAGAAGGAAGGCTACAAGCGCATCGAGCGGGTGCGCGGCACCTTCTATCGCCGCTTCACCCTGCCCGACACGGCCGATGCCGAGAAGATCAGCGCCAAGAGCAAGAACGGGGTACTGGAAATCACCATTCCCAAGCAGGAAAAGGTGCAGCCCCGCAAGATCACCGTCGAGGCCTGATTCCGGCAGTCCGACCCCGTTCCCGATCCGGGAGCGGGGTTTTTTCATGTTCCGAACAAGGAGGCGCAGCATGAATACCCTGGAACAGTTTCGCGAGAGCCTGCAGCAGATGCTCGAAAGCGTCGGCGAGGGCTGGCAACACCTGCGGGAGCGGGCCTCCCGGGCCCTGACCCGCTTCACGCCCGTGCGCCGCGGCGGGGTGGAGACGCCTGCCGATCAGGCCGCCCTGCAGGGGGCCCGGTGGAGCCTGCTGGCGGCGGAGATCGAAGAGCGCGGCGACGAGGTGGTGGTTCGGCTGGAGGTTCCCGGGATGGAGCCGGACGACTTCGACATCAGCGTGGTGGGCGACTACCTGGTCATTCGCGGCGAAAAACGCGCCCAGCGCGAACAGCAACAGGGCCGGTTCTATATAATGGAATGCGCCTACGGCGCCTTCGAACGGGTGATTCCCCTCCCGGCCCCGGTGGACGACGCCCGGACCCGGGCCCGCTACCGCCGCGGCGTGCTGACCGTGACCCTGCCCAAGACCGCCAGCGCCCGCCGCCGCCGGATCGAGGTGGCCGGCTGAACTTCCGCGCCCTCGCCAGTCAAAAACCCTGGCGGCCAGGTGCGCACCTGGCCGCCAGCGACATCCCGGACAACGCACCAGACGGAGACCCTTTCATGCCCCGAATTCTGACCACCACCCTCGCCGCCCTGCTGCTGCTCGGCTTCAGCACGGCCAGCCCCGCCGCCTTTCCCCTGTTCGACAGCCAGGGCGAGGAGGTGCCCACCATCGCGCCCATGCTCGAGAAGGTCACCCCGGGCGTGGTCAACATCGCCACCAGCGGCACCGTGCGCCTGCAGCAGAATCCGCTGTTCAACGATCCCTTCTTCCGACATTTCTTCGATCTGCCCGACGTCCCCCGGGAACGGCAGACCCAGAGCCTCGGCTCCGGCGTGGTGGTGGACGCCGAACACGGCTACATCCTGACCAACAACCACGTCATCGCCAATGCCGATGAGATCACCGTCACCCTGCGCAACGGCGAGACCCACAAGGCGAAGCTGATCGGCACCGATCCGGAGACGGACGTGGCGGTGATCCAGATCAAGGCCAGAAAGCTGGTGGCCATCCCCCGCGCCGACTCGGACAAGGTGCGGGTGGGCGACTTCGTGGTGGCCATCGGCAACCCCTTCGGCCTCGGCCAGACCGTCACCTCGGGCATCGTCTCGGCCAAGGGCCGGTCGGGCCTGGGCATCGAGGGCTACGAGGACTTCATCCAGACCGACGCCTCCATCAACCCCGGCAACTCGGGGGGCGCGCTGGTGAACCTCAGGGGCCAGCTCATCGGCATCAACACCGCCATCCTCTCCCAGAGCGGCGGCAACATCGGCATCGGCTTCGCCATTCCCATCAACATGGCGTGGGGCGTGATGCAGCAACTGGTCAGGTTCGGCAAGGTGCAGCGCGGGCGGCTCGGCGCCAGCGCCCAGGATCTGACCCCGGAGCTGGCCCAGGCCTTCAACATCGCCTATCGCCGGGGCGCCATCATTACCACCGTGGAACCGGGCTCCGCCGCCCAGAAGGCCGGCCTGCGGCCCGGCGACATCGTCACCCGGGTCAACGGCAAGCCGATCCGCAACGCCACCGATCTGCGCAACGCCATCGGCCTGCTGCGGGTGGGCGAGAAGGTGCGTCTCACCGTGCTGCGCGACGGCAAGACCCTGCAGCTCACCGCCACCGTGGCCCGCCCCGCGCTCAGCCAGATCGACGGCAAGGAACTGCATCCCTACCTGGCCGGCGCGGTGCTGGCCGAGATCCCGGAGAACAGCCCCCTGTACGGCAAAATCGAGGGCGTGATGGTCACCGAAGTGGCCCCGGGCAGCCCGGCCTGGCGCAGCGGCCTGCGCAAGGGCGACATCATCGTCTCGGCCAACCGCAAGCCGGTGGCCAACCTGGAACAGTTCCGCCAGGTGGTCGAAAACAGCCGCAGCCTGCTGCTCAACATCCAGCGCGGCAACGGCGCCCTGTTCCTGTTCCTGCGGTGAGCCGTGCCGGCGCCTGGCTGGCGCCGGCCTTCCCCTCTCCCACGATGGGATCTATGCTGGCCGCATGGCCGATCCCGCCTCCCTCCAGCGCATTCTCTACGTGGAAGACGACCCGGACATCCAGGCCGTGGCGCGCCTGGCACTGGAAGCGGTGGGCGGCTTCACCGTGGCCCTGTGCGGCAGCGGCCGCGAAGCCCTGGAGACGGCCGAGGCCTTCGCCCCCGATCTGCTGATCCTCGACGTGATGATGCCCGAACTCGACGGGCCGGCCACCCTGCAGGCCCTGCGCCGGCGCCCGGCCCTGGCCGGGGTGCCCGCCATCTACATGACCGCCAAGACCCATCCCGGGGATCTCGCCCGCCTGCGCGCCCAGGGCGCCGTCGACATCATCACCAAGCCCTTCGACCCCATGCGCCTGCCGGACCAGATCCGGGAGATCTGGAACCGTCTTTGAGCCACAGCGGAAACGCCTGCCTTTTCAACAACCCGGCTCCCGACCCTCCCTATCGCCCAAAATATTACTTATAGTGGTGTTGATTTATTCTATTAACCTACTATATTAGTCAAGTACCATATACTGATAAACGAGACAGGAGGTTTCCCATGTCCAGCTTGATCAAGAACTTTCCCAGTGACGGCGTCGTCACCATCAACCGGGTGATCCTGAAGCCCGAATACACTCTCGACGATCTCCAGGAACGGGTCGCCTACCTGTGCGAGAACGTCAAGACCTACCATTCCGACACCGGCTTCATCGGCGGCTTCGTGGCCCTCAACAGCGGCATGATCTCCAACGAGGGATCCACGGTCGGCCAGGCGGTGGAAAGCCCGCTCAAGGGCCGTGAGGCGCTGATCATCACCTTCTGGCGCTCCTTCGAGGATCACGAGGAGTCCCACAAGAGCGAAACCTTCCAGCCGCTGTTCCGGAAGGTGCTGGAGCTGTGCGAGAACGGCAACGAAGAGATTGCCTACGAGATGCTCTGGCAGGGCGCCGCCTACAGCCCCGAGGAGGCCGAGGCCGCCCGCAAGGCCAAGGAACAGCACGCGGCCGCCTGAACCGGGAACGATACTGCAGCCTCTCCCCCAGGAGACGCCGCAGTCATCGCATTTGCACGGATCGCGACCTGATTCCGGAGAGCGATCACTCCACCGTCTTTGGACAGTGGATCGCGGTTCAATGTGGCACCAAGCCCAGGGGGTGGGGGGAGCGGTTTCGTGACCGTCGGCCGCAGGGATGCGGCCGTCGAGCCTACAGGGACGTATTCACGGCGTGTCACGAAACCGCTCCCCCCACCCCCTGGGCGATCCCGAACAAAAGAACAGGCTCGATGAACCCGTGATTCAGTGCGACAGACACCCGGGTAGGCGATCCGGCCTTCGTCCAGAATAAATCCCCTTTATACCCGTCAAGGTAAAACTAGGGTTTCCCTGCCCCTTCGCCCCTTCCTTTTGCCGGGAAAAGTGGCTAAGTTAACGTCCCGCTCTCCGACGGAGGGCGCGTTCATCATTTCTCAGTCATTCACTCTCAGACCAGAAGGGACGGGCACATGTCCAAGCTAGTAAATCCACATGGCGGCGGCGAACTGAAGCCGTTGCTGCTCGAAGGGGAGGCGCTGGAGGCGGAAAAGGCCAAGGCCGCCACGCTGCCGAAAGTCACCATCAGTTCCCGTGAAGCCGGCGACATCATCATGATGGGCATCGGCGGGTTCACCCCGCTGGAAGGCTTCATGACCCGCGCCGACTGGGAAGGCGTGTGCGACGGCATGAAGATGGCCAACGGCCTGTTCTGGCCCATTCCCATCACCCTGTCCACCGACACCGACACGGCCAACGGCCTCAAGGAAGGCGACGAGATCGCGCTCTACGACCCGGAGCGTGACGAGATCCTCGCCACCATGAAGGTTACCGAGAAGTACACCATCGACAAGGCCCACGAGTGCATGCAGGTCTACAAGACCACCGATCTGGAGCACCCGGGCGTGAAGATGGTCATGGCCCAGGGCGACGTGAACCTGGCCGGCCCCATCAAGGTGCTCTCCCAGGGCGGCTTCCCGGAAGAGTACGGCGATCAGTTCATGACCCCCGCCCAGACCCGCGCCGAGTTCGAAAAGCGCGGCTGGAGCACCATCGCCGCCTTCCAGACCCGCAACCCCATGCACCGCTCCCACGAGTACCTGGCCAAGATCGCCATCGAAACCCTCGACGGCGTGCTGATCCACTCCCTGCTGGGCAAGCTCAAGCCGGGCGACATCCCCGCCAGCGTGCGCAGCCGCGCCATCGGCACCCTGATCGACAAGTACTTCGCCCCCAACACCGTGATCCAGGCCGGCTATCCGCTCGACATGCGCTATGCCGGTCCCCGCGAGGCCCTGCTGCACGCCCTGTTCCGCCAGAACTACGGCTGCTCGCACCAGATCGTGGGCCGTGACCATGCCGGCGTGGGCGACTACTACGGGCCCTTCGACGCCCACCACATCTTCGACGAGATCCCCAAGGACGCCCTGGAGACCCAGCCGCTGAAGATCGACTGGACCTTCTGGTGCTACAAGTGCGATGGCATGGCCTCCATGAAGACCTGCCCGCACGACGCCGAGGATCGCCTGCTGCTCTCCGGCACCAAGCTGCGCAAGGCCCTCTCGGAAGGCCAGGAAGTCTCGGACAAGTTCTCGCGGCCGGAAGTGCTGGAGATCCTGCGCGAATACTATGCGGGGCTCAAGGACGACGAGAAGGTGGAAGTCAAGCTCAGCGGCCATTCGGCCAAGTAAGTGTGGCATCGTCCGGCACCGCCGGGACGCAAGGAAAAGCCGGGGCCAGCAGGCCCCGGTTTTTTTTTGCGTCCCTCACCGCGTCCCCCACGGCGCGGTCGATGCCGGTGTCAGGGCGAGTCGGTCCGGGTCTTCGGAAAACGGATCAGCACCAGATAGGGCCGGGTGGGCTCATAGTCGGCATTGTCGGCGGCGCGAAAGCCCGGAAAGCCGATGGCCCGCAGCACGGACTGACCCGCCGGTTTGCGATCCATCTCCACCAGGATCTGCTGCAGCCGTTGGCCCAAATCGGGGGGCAGATCGCTGGCCACCAGCACGGCCATGTTCGGCAGGGGCGGCGTGCTGCCGATGCGGCGCAGGGGCAGGCCCTTCTTCAGCGCCTTGTTGACGGCATTCACCGAGACCACGGCGGCATCGGCATCCCCGCCGAGCACGCTCTGATAGGCCGCATTGTGGCTCTGGTAGGCGATGAACAGGGGCGGCCTGGAAAGCCGCTGCTGCAGATAGTCCATTCCCGACTGGGTGATGATGGCCGGTCGTGGCGGCGTGGCGATCCGTTTGCCGGCCAGATCGGCAATGCGGTGCAGCGGGCTGTCCTCGCGCACCACGATGTAGCCCACCAGATCCTTCCTGAGACTCGCCACCACCCGGTAGCGACCGGAATCGGCCGCCAGCAGGGCGAAATGGGGGGCCGTCACCACGATGTCGTAACGGCGATCCGCGGTACGCTGGACGAAGGTGGGAAAGTCGCGGGCCGTCACCATCACCACCTCGCGCCCCAGCTCCCTTTCGAGATAGCCGATCAGAGGCGCAAAGCGCTTGAACAGGGCAATGGTGCTGATGATGGGAAAGAATCCCAGCATCAACGGCTTTGGCTTGTCGGCCGCTTCGGTGCCGGTGGGCGGAATGAGCAGCAACAGGGCAAGCAGCCATGAAAAATGACGGGCGAAACGGGATCGGCAAGTCGGTTGAGGCATGGTTCTCTTCCCTGGTTTCGGACCAACCGGTCACACCATAATCGACCTGCCCCGGCTTGCCAACATCCGGTCGTTTTGGCGCCGGGCATAAAGGCAATTTATCAAACCGATGACATGACATGCCGGAAAACCGCGGTCCCGAATACGGCCAGCCCATGGAAAACTGAAAAATACCGCCTAATATCAATGAAATGCGCCGCTCCAGCGGGCCAGAGTCGTTGCTCAGGCCACCTCCCCGGAAGGGATATGGCCGGACCTCATCTGTATAAGCATATAATGATTTTATTAATTGCCTAATAATCCTGATTGGGCAGCTCGGATTTAGACCCCGTATAATCGCGCCCCCTTTTGCAAAGGTCATGAGCATGTCGAACATCCACGTCGCCGAGGCCGCCCCCGAGGGCAGCTACGAAGTCAAGAACACCACCTGCTACATGTGCGCCTGCCGCTGCGGGATCCGCGTGACCCTGCGCGACGGCGAAGTGCGCTACATCCAGGGCAACCCCGATCACCCCCTGAACAAGGGCGTGATCTGCGCCAAGGGGGCCTCGGGGATCATGAAGCAGTACTCCCCGGCCCGGCTCACCCGGCCCCTCCGGCGCAAGGAAGGGACCGAGCGCGGCGCTGCCGAGTTCGAGCCCATCTCCTGGGACGAGGCCTTCGAGATCATGGAAACGCGCCTGAAGAAGCTGCGCGCCACCGATCCGAAAAAGTTCGCCCTGTTCACCGGCCGCGACCAGATGCAGGCGCTGACCGGCCTGTTCGCCAAGCAGTTCGGCACCCCCAACTACGCCGCCCACGGCGGCTTCTGCTCGGTGAACATGGCCACCGGCATGATCTACACCATCGGCGGCTCCTTCTGGGAGTTCGGCGGCCCGGACCTGGACCGCGCCAAGCTGTTCGTGATGATCGGCACCGCCGAGGATCACCACTCCAACCCCATGAAGATCGCCATCTCCAGGTTCAAGCGCAACGGCGGCCGCTTCATCTCCGTGAACCCGGTGCGCAGCGGCTACTCGGCCATCGCCGACGAATGGGTGCCCATCAAGCCGGGCACCGACGGCGCCCTGCTGCTGGCCATCATCCACGAGCTGATCAAGCAGGGCCTCTACGACCGCGACTTCCTGGTCAAGTACACCAACGCCGCCGAGCTGGTGAACCGGGACGAGTCCAGCGACGCCTTCGGCCTGTTCGTGCGCCGCGAGGACATGGACGTGGAGGAAGGCTGCTTCGATCCCCAGAACAAGCTGTGGTGGGACCGCCTCACCGACCAGCCGGTGAGCACCCTCACCGAGGACGCCGATCCCTTCCTGCTGGGCGAATACACCCTGGAAGACGGCACGCCGGTCAAGCCGGCCTTCCAGCTTCTCAAGGAGCGGGTGGAGCAGTACACCCCGGAATGGGCCGCCAGCATCACCGGCATCCCGGCCGAGACCATCCGCCGCCTGGCCCACGAGATGGGTATCGTGGCCCGCGACGAGAAGATCGAACTGCCCATCGCCTGGACCGACGTGTGGGGCAAGGATCACGAGACCGTTACCGGCAACCCGGTGGCCTTCCATGCCATGCGTGGCCTGGCCGCCCACTCCAACGGCTTCCAGACCATCCGCGCCCTGTCGATCCTGATGACCCTCCTCGGCACCATCGACCGCCCCGGCGGCTTTCGCCACAAGGCGCCCTTCCCCCGGCCCATTCCGCCCTGCGCCAAGACCCCGAAGGGCCCCGAGGGCGTCAAGCCCGACACACCG
Source organism: Chromatiales bacterium (assembly GCA_026984045.1). Taxonomy (GTDB): domain Bacteria; phylum Pseudomonadota; class Gammaproteobacteria; order UBA6429; family Thiohalophilaceae; genus JALSSV01. Next base: position 45,471 of record JALSSV010000021.1, read on the forward strand.
CTGGCCGGCATGCCGCTGGGCTGGCCCGCCGATCCCAACGATCTGTTCGTGGACGACAAGGGCGAGCCGGTGCGCATCGACAAGGCCTTCTCCTGGGAGTATCCCCTCTCCGCCCACGGCCTGATGCACAACGTGATCACCAACGCCTGGCGCCAGGATCCCTATCCGATCGACACCCTGTTCATCTTCATGGCCAACATGGCCTGGAACTCGACCATGAACACGGACGAAGTGCGCAAGATGCTCAACGACAAGGACGACAACGGCGAGTACCGGATTCCGTTCATCATCGTCGCCGACGCCTTCGAGTCGGAGATGACCGCCTTCGCCGATCTGATCCTGCCCGACACCACCTATCTCGAGCGGCACGACGTGATGTCCATGCTCGACCGCCCCATCTCCGAGTTCGACGGCCCGGTGGACTCGGTGCGCATCCCCGTGCTGCCGCCCACCGGCGAGTGCAGGCCCTTCCAGGAAGTGCTCATCGAGCTGGGCACGCGCCTCAAGCTGCCCGCCTTCGTCAAGGAAGACGGCTCGCGCAAGTACCGCGACTATCCCGACTTCATCGTCAACTACGAAACCGAGCCGGGCTCGGGGATCGGCTTTCTGGCCGGCTGGCGCGGCAAGGGGGGCGAGAAGTTCATGAAGGGCGAACCCAACCCCAGCCAGTGGGAAATGTACGAGAAGAACAACTGCGTCTATCACTACGAGCTGCCCAAGTCGTACCAGTACATGCGCAACTGGAACCAGGGCTACCTGCGCTGGGCCCAGGAACACCGCCTGACCCGTTACGACGAGCCCATCAACTGCCACATCTACTCGGAAGTGCTGCAGAAGTTCCGCCTCGCCGCCCAGGGCAAGCGCCCCGGCAAGCAGCCGCCGGCGCACCTGCGCCAGCGCATCGAGACCCACTTCGATCCGCTGCCCTTCTACTTCGAGCCGCTGGAGTCGTCGCTGACCGACAAGCACAAGTATCCGCTCAACGCCATCACCCAGCGACCCATGGCCATGTACCACTCCTGGGATTCGCAGAACGCCTGGCTGCGGCAGATCCACACCTACAACTATCTGTACGTGCATCCCTCCTTGGGCGCCAGGCACGGCTTCAACGACGGTGACTGGATCTGGGTGGAGTCCATGCACGGCAAGGTGCGCTGCATGTGCCGCTTCTCCGAAGCGGTGGAGCCCGGCACCGTGTGGACCTGGAACGCCATTGGCAAGTCCCGCGGCGCCTGGCGGCTGTCGCCCGACGCCGACGAGGCCAACAAGGGCTTCCTGCTCAACCACCTGATTTCCGAAGAACTGCCGGCCCACGACGCGGGCGAGCATGTCTCCAACTCGGACCCGGTGACCGGCCAGGCCGGCTGGTACGACGTGCGGGTGCGCGTGTACAAGGCCAGGCCCGACGAGCCGAAGGTCACCGCGCCGCAGTTCGCGCCCATGCCGGCCCTGCCCGGCACCGGCCGCACGCCGAAGTGGCTGGCCTTCTTCGCCGGCAGGTTCACGAAGAAATCGGCCTGAACCCCGCAACCCGGCGGCGCCGCCCGCCTCCCGAACGAACGAGCGAACGGACATGACGCAACTGGCACTGGTAATCGATCTCAACGTCTGCGTGGGCTGCCACGCCTGCGTGACCTCCTGCAAGGAGTGGAACACTTCCGGCTCGGCCGGCCCCCTGTGCGACGACAATCCCTACGGCGCGGGCCCCACCGGCACCTTCTTCAACCGCGTGCAGACCTACGAGGTGGGCGAGTTCCCCAACACGGAAACCGTGCACTTCCCCAAGAGCTGCCTGCATTGTGAAGATCCGCCCTGCGTGCCGGTGTGCCCCACCGGCGCCAGCTACAAGCGCGACAAGGACGGCATCGTGCTGGTGGACTACGACAAGTGCATCGGCTGCCGCTACTGCTCCTGGGCCTGCCCCTACGGCGTGCGCGAGATCGACGAGCACCAGAAGGTGATGAAGAAGTGCACCCTGTGCGTGGATCGGATCTACGACGAATCGCTGCCCGAGTCGGAGCGCAAGCCGGCCTGCGTGCTGGCCTGTCCCACCAGCGCCCGCCTGTTCGGCGACGTGCACGATCCCCAGTCGGAGGTCTCCATCGCCATCCGCGAGGAAGGCGGCTACGCCCTGATGCCCGAATGGGGCACCAAGCCGTCCAACCACTACCTGCCGCGGCGCAAGACCCGCCTGCACATCCACGAGGACGAACTGGTGCGGGCCGACAACCCGCTCAAGAAGGAGCAGCGCGAACACGCCGCGCCGGTGGACGCACCGACCCTGGACGATTCGACAAGCTGGTAATCAACAGCAGAGAAAAGAGCAAAGCGGAAAGATACAAGCGCGGGGAATCCCCCCGCCACATTCCCTTGTCTCTTGTATCTTTACACTTGTATCCGAGGTACAACCATGCATCCGGCATTTTCCGTCATCTTTCTCACTACCCTGATCGGCGTGGGCCAGGGGCTGTTCCTGGCCATCTTCACCGGGCAGAGCTATTCGGCGGTGGAGCTGCTGCCTTCCGAGGACAGCGTGGCCTTCTACGGCACCGGGGCGATGATCGCCCTGGGCTTCCTGGTGGCCGGGCTGATCGCCTCGGTGTTCCACCTGGGCCGGCCCGAGCGGGCCTGGCGGGCGGCCAGCCAGTGGCGCACCTCCTGGCTGTCGCGGGAGGTGATCGCCCTGCCGGTGCTGATGTTCCTGGTGTTCCTGTACGGCGTCATGCACTTCTTCGGCTGGGACACGGTGCTGTTCACCAGCCCCACCGGCGCGCGCCTGCAGGTGACCCTGGTGGTCGGCACCCTGGGCGCCATCGCCACCTTCGCCCTGTTCCTGTGCACCGGCATGATCTACGCGGCGGTGAAGTTCCTCCAGGAATGGGCCTCGCCGCTGACGGTGATCAACTACCTGCTGCTCGGCACCATGTCCGGCTTCACCCTGGCCACCGCCTTCGCCAGCCTCACCGCGCCCGATCTGGTGCACTTCTTCGGCGTGTGGACCACCCTCATCACCCTGGCCGCCTTCGTCACCCGCTTCGCCTCGCTGGTGCGCAACGCCCGCATCAAGTACAAGTCCAGCATCCAGACCGCCATCGGCATCCGCCACAGCCAGATCCAGCAGAAGTCCATGGGCTTCATGGGCGGCTCGGTCAACACCCGCGACTTCTTCCACCACAAGAGCCCGCAGTTCCTCAGAACCGTCAAGCTGCTGTTCCTGCTGCTGGCCTTCTTCGCCCCGCTGATCCTGCTGTGGGTGGGCATGGAGCAGAACCACAGCGGCATCCTCCTGGCCGCCTTCGTCGTGCAATACCTCGGCCTCGTCGCCGAGCGCTGGTTCTTCTTCGCCCAGGCGAACCATCCGCAGAATCTGTATTACCAGACGGTGTGAAACCGTCTGACGATCCAACGCGAAGGCGCAACGAGACGGCAACAACCTCGTAGGAGCGGCGCCCTCGCCGCGATGACGGGTAGCTGGGGCCGGGTGGCGGTGGCTGGAGAAACCCAACGCTTTTCCCAGCTACCCGGCCCCAGCTACCCGCTACCGCAAGGTCGCGGCGAGGGCGCCGCTCCTACAGGTCGCGCCATCTGGCTTCCTTCGCGTTGGCGCCCTGATTGATCCTGATCAACATCCCGCGACAGGAAGCGGGTTACATTCCCCGGGCCATGAAACCGCCCGTCCTGCCCCTGCAACTGTTGCTCAATGCGCTGCCGGCAAAGGTACACAGCCACGTCACGGCGCGGGTGTGCAACCACCTGCTCAGGGGGCTGCCCAGCGCCGGGCGGTTGCGGGAACTGGACGGCAAGCGCCTCTGGATCACCATCACCGACACCGACACCCGCCTGGCCTGGCGCATCGAAGGCGGCCGCCTGCGGCCCGATGCCTCGGACACGCCGCCGGAGATCCACATCCGCGGCGATCTGCACAACCTCCTGCGCCTGGCCCGCCGCGAGGAGGACCCGGACACCCTGTTCTTCGCCCGCAGGCTCTCCCTGGAAGGCAACACCGAAGACGGCCTGCTGGTGAAGAACTTCCTCGACGCCCTGGAATTCGATCTCCCCGCCCACCTGCAGGCCGTCCTCGGCCCGCGCCTCGCCCGCCCGCTGCTGCCGATCGCGCGCCGCGCGCAGGCCCGGTTCTCCTGATCCCTTCTTTCGGATTTCAGTGGAAGCAACGCAGAGAACGCAGAGACGCAGAGATCGCAGAGTTTGGTTGGTGATTCTGTGCCAATCCGCGCAGTAGCCCGGATGAAGCGAAGCGAAATCCGGGGAAACGCCGTGACGTTTTTTTCCGAATCCTCGTCCCTCGTCCCTCGGCCCCGGCCCGGTCGCGGCGCTACCGCGCCGCGACCTTCATGCCGGCTTCGCCGTGCCAGTAGCCGTTGCACCAGGGTTCGTTCTGAAAGGAGGCGAGCTCGACGGGTTGGCCGTGGCGGGCGGCGTCGAAGGCGCGGACGATGGCTTCGGTGCCTTCGGCGCGGGGGGAGAGGCGCAGCACGTCCACACCCAGCTCGCGCATCTGCGGCACTTCGGCCAGCAGGTTCACGGGGTGGCCGGACTGCATCTGGATGCCGTTGATCACGAACAGGTCTTCGCTGTCCTGGGTCTTGAGCGGCATGCCCTCGGGGTAGTCCAGGCAGCGGAATTCGCATCGGTCCTTGGGCAGATCGTGGGCCCGGGCGGTGAAGCAACGGGCGGAGAAGGAGAGGGGCATATGACCGTAGACGAACACTTCGGTCTGCAGGCCCGCGGGGCGTTCGGCCTGCAGTTGCGCGAGGGTGGCGGCCGACAGCTCCAGGGGCATCACCCAGCGCACCGCGCCGAACTCGCGCCACAGGGCCAGAGTGGCGGCGTTGTAGGTGTTGAGGTGCGGCCCGGCGACGAAGGGCCGACCGTTGATCAGGCGCACCGCGGCCATGTCGTTGGCTTCCACCTTGAAGTCGCCGTTGTCGCAGATCCGGCGCAGGTGGGACAGCTCCGAGTCGGCCTCCATCAGGGCCAGGCTGGTGAGGATCACTTCCTTGCCGGCTTCTTCCAGTTCGTCGGCGATCACCAGCCAGTCCTGCAGGCGGAGCTGGCGGCGCTTGGCGCAGACCATCTCGCCCAGATAGACGATCTCCACCGGCCAGTCGGCCACCTCGGCATAGAATTCGCGCACCGTCTGGCCGGGCCAGAAATACTGGATGGGTCCCAGGGACAGTTTCATGGCGGCCTCCGTCATTGCCAGGACCGGTGCAGGGCACCGAGGGTGTGGCTGTGGCCTTCCGCGTGGCGATTCAGATTCGCCAGCCATTCGGGGCTGGGCCGGTAGCCGTCGGGATCGGCGGCGCAGGCGTCGATGGCCGCGCGCATCACCTTCGTCACCTGGCCCACGTAGGCCGGCGAGCGCTGGCGCCCTTCCACCTTCACGGCGGCCACGCCGATCTTCATCAGCGCCGGCAGGATGTCGAGAATGTTCAGGGAGGTGGGTTCCTCCATGGCGTAGAAGACGTTGCCGGCCACCTCGAAGCGGCCCTTGCACAGGGTCGGATAACCGGCCGCCTCGCCCTCGCGGTAGCGATCGATGAGCACGCCGCCGAGGCGGGACTGACGGCCGGCGGGCGTCTCCTCCCAGCGCACGGCTTTCGCCGGCGAACAGACGCCGCAGGTGTTGGGCGACTCGCCGGTGAGGTAGGAGGACAGGGCGCAGCGTCCCTCGACCATGATGCACAGGCTGCCAAAGCCGAACACCTCCACGTCCACCGGACTCGACTCCACCACCGCCCGCACCTGGTTCAGGGACAGCACCCGCGGCAGCACCACCTGGCGGATGCCGAACACCTCGTGACAGAAGGCGATGGCGTGGCGGTTGGTGGCCGAGCCCTGCACCGACAGGTGCAGACGAAGATCCGGATGATGTTTCGCCGCGTACCGCAGCAGGCCGGGATCGGCCATGATCACCGCGTCCAGCTCCAGATCGGCGGCCCGATCCACGGCCGCCGTCCAGCGCGCCCAGCCCGTGGGCTGGGGATAGGTGTTCAGCGCCAGCAGCACTTTCGCGCCGCGGGCATGGGCGTATTCCCGGGCCCGCACGATCTCCGCCTCGTCGAAGTTCAGGCCGGGGAAGTTGCGCGCGTTGGTGGCGTCGCGGAAACCGAGGTAGACCGCATCGGCGCCGTTGTCCACGGCGGCCTTGAGAGCCGGCAGGCTGCCGGCGGGACACACCAGTTGCATTCGCTGTGTTTCAGGCATGAACCAGACTCCTGTAGTCATGTCCCTGACGGCTGCCGCGCCGAAACAGCTCGGCGGTGATGCCGTTGAGGACGCGCCACTTCTCGCGGCACCAGTCGGGCGCGAGCAGGACGGACTCGCCGGCGGTGCCGGTCAGACGATGAAAGACGATCTCGGGCGGGGTGCGCTCCACCAGATCGGCCACCTCGCGGATGTAGGCCTCCCGTTCGAGGGGGCGGTATCGGCCCCGCCGCCATTCATTGGCCAGGCGGGTGCCCTTGACCACGTGCAGGGGATGGAGCTTGAGGCCGTCCACCCCCTCGGCCAGCACCCGTTCGAGGGTGACCCGGTAGTGCCAGCGCTCTTCGCCGGGCAGGCCGAGGATCAGATGGGTGCACACGGGCAGGCCGAGACGCCGGGCGGCGCGCACCGCCTGGCGGTATTCGGCGAAGCCGTGGCCGCGGTTGACCCGCGCCAGGGTGGCATCGAAGGACGACTGCAGACCCAGCTCCAGCCACACCTCGTAGCCCCGATCCCGATAACCGGCCAGCAGTTCCAGCACCGCCGGCGGCACGCAGTCGGGACGGGTGCCCACCGACAGGCCGATGACGCCGGGGGTGGCCAGGGCCTGATCGTAGAGCGCCCGCAGGGTGGCCACGTCGGCATAGGTGTTGGTGTAGGCCTGGAAGTAGGCCAGGAACTTACGCGCGCCGGTGCGCCTGGCCAGCACCGCGCGGCCGGCCTCGAGCTGTTCGGCCACCGGCGCCGGCCGGCGGCCATGGGGGCTGAAGGAGACGTTGTTGCAGAAGGTGCAGCCGCCGCGGCCCTTGCTGCCATCGCGGTTGGGGCAGGTGAAGGCCGCGTCGATGGCCAGCTTGTGCACCCGCTCGCCGTGGCGGGCGATCAGATCCTGGCCGAAGGTGTGCACCACGTCCGACAGGCGCATCAGCCCACCTCGTCCAGCACCCGGCGCCGAAACTTCACGTTGAAGCGATTGGCCAGCTCGGCGCAGGCGGCGATGTCCACCCCCGGCAGGCCGTCGATGGCGGTGAGGGTGATGTCGGCGATCTGCTCGCGGGCGCAGAGGATGAACTCCAGCAACTCCGGCCAGGCGCCGGGCGCCGGCGGCCGGCAGTGTTCGTCGTAGAGGGCTTCGTTCTGGGCATTGAGGGAGATGGACAGGGCGTCCACGTGGCGGGCCAGCTCCGGGGTCACGTCGCGCCCTTCGCGCAGGTTGGCCAGGCCGTCGGTGTTGACCCGGATGCGCCGCGCGCCGCGGGCCTTGAGCGCCGCCGCCGACTCCAGCAGGGTGTCGAGCCGCAGGGTCGGCTCACCCAGGCCGCAGAACACCACCTCGTGATAGTCACGGGGATCGCCCAGCGCCGCCAGAATGGTGCCCACGTCCGGCTCCTGGTGCAGGCGCAGCAGGTAGCCCTGCACCGTCCACTGCCGGTTGAACTTGGGGCAGAACCGGCAGCGCAGGGTGCAGCGGCTGGTGAGGTTCAGATAGCCGTTGCCGTGCAGGCGGTAGGCGATGACCTCTTGTGCCGGATCTGTCATTTCGTGCAAGGACAGCCCCTGGCTCACCACAAAGCCCCCTCATTGTCCGAAAGACGTACTCTATGCCGGCCGGCCGCAGCGGATGTTGACCTGGATCAGGAACTGCACATCCGCCGCAGGCGTTCAAGCTGCCCTCATTCCCGCCGATAAGAAGGAAACCTCCCCAGCCGGAACGGAGATCCTCCCGTGTCAGTCCTGCTACGTCTTGCCGTGCTGTGGTGGCTCCTTGCCCCAAGCCTGCCCCTGTCTGCCGAAACGGTGCGCCTGGCCATGCCCGGCAACCTGACCGGCATCGCCGAATATCATCGTGGCGAACCCGACAAGGCCGCCGTGTTGATCCTCCATGGCTTCCTTGCGACCCACAATTTCAATACCGTGCTGAACCTGGCCGAAGCCCTCCGGGACGAGGGCTACACGGTACTTACGCCCACCCTGACCCTGGGCATCAATGCCCGCCGGGAGAGCCTGCCCTGTGACGCCATTCATACACACACCTTGTATAGAGATATTGCGGAGATCGACCGCTGGGTCGTCTGGCTGACCCATCAGACCCGACAACCCATCGTGCTCGTCGGACATTCCTACGGGAGTCTCGAGCTACTGGCCTGGCTGGCCAGGCACCATCGTCCGCAAGTCCGGCAGCTGATTACCATCAGCCTTTCCTATGCCGACAACTTCAATCCGCCGGCTGTTGCCAAACGGCAGATTCGAGAGGCCCGACAAGCCATGAACCGGGGCGAGGATTCTCCCCATCGCTTTACCCTCTCCTACTGTCGCAACAATTTCGTGGCACCGCCTCATGTGTACCTTTCGTACATGGCCTGGCCGGAACACAGGGTCATCGCGGCGCTGAAAGCGGCTTCCATTCCGGTAGAAGTGATCATGGGCGGCGCCGATCGGCGCTTCGACGGTCACTGGTTCAAGGCCCTCAAAGCCACCGGCGCACGTCTGAAAATCATTCCGGGCGCCAGCCATTTCTTCGATACAGGCCATGAATTCGACCTGCACGACACCATCCTCGAACGGCTGGAGCGGCTGCCGTGACCTCGCGAGGACGAACGCTTTCCCTGCGGAATCTGCTTTGGCGCTTCTTTGCCACCGGCATCGTTATCTTCGTGATCCTGGCGCTCAACCTGCTATATCAGGTAGACCGGATCAAATCGGCGGCCAGTGAAACCCGCTACGAACAGGCCCGCCAGGAACTGCAACAGGCCTTCGACCAGGTCGAACGTGACGGACACCATCTGCTGATGCGCCTGGCTGCGTGGGACGAGGTAGAGCAGCAGCTGCGAACCCCGGCGTATTACAGCTACTGGCGCAAGAACCGAATCGAAGGCAGTCAAAAGCTGCCACCTTATGTGCGAGACCTGGAACTCTACGACGCCGATGGCAAGCCGTTGCTACAGCGGGGTGACCGGCTTTTGCCGGCACAACGCCCCATACAAGCCGTCTACTACCGTTTCCATGGGGGGCAATTGATCGAGGTGCGCTTTCAGGCCGTGGCCGATCGCAGCGACCCGCGCCTGATTCTGGGCCATGTTGGTGTCGCCATTGATGTGCTTTCCGCCATGCTGGCACTCCAGCACTTCAACCACCTCCAGGTGGACAGCCTCGCCATCTTGCCTTTTCCCGGGCAGCTGGATGACCGTGATGCCGTCTTGCAGCGAATGCGTTTCCAGCCGATTGCCGAACTGGAGAGCAGCCCTCTGGAAAAGCTGCTCAAGTGGAACCTGCTGCAGTTCTCGCTGCTGCTTGGCGCGATGGTCTTCCTGCTTTATCAATTGCTGCGCCATTACATCACCCGCCCTTTGCATGAATTGGTGGCCTATCTGGATGGTTTGCGCGCCGGCGAAATAACCGTCAACGACTCGACCCCCTTTGCCCCACCGCCAATCCGTGAATTTGCCACCCTGCAGGAATCCTTGCATCGGTATCAGCTCGAACTGGACCAGGTTCATATGCGCCTGGACACGCAGAACAACGAACTGCTCCGACTGGTCCAACATGATCACCTCACCGGCGTCTGGAACCGGCGCGCCTTCGACGACGATTGGCAACACCTTGTCAGCATCATGGAGAACCACCGACTCTCTGTGGCCTATCTGCTCTTCGACTGCAACCACTTCAAGGCCATCAACGATACCTACGGCCATGAAACCGGTGATCGGGTCATTGCCGTGATCGCCGAAGTTCTGCAGCAAACCCTGCGTCGTGGCGACAAGCTGTACCGGATGGGCGGCGATGAATTCGCCTCGGTGCTGATCAACATCGATTCCGATGCCGTGGAACAGGTTGCTTATCGATGTCAAAAGGCCATCAGTGTTTACCCGTTCAACGACCTGGGCATCCGGGAACCGGTCTCAATCAGCATTGGCATCGCGCTTACCGAAGAGACGACACGAGAACGTCTCCAGAGCCTGCCTCGACAAGCCGATCTGGCGATGTACAATGCCAAGCGGCAACGGCGAGCCGTTTGTTTCTATATGCCGGAAATGGGTGGTGATGCCGCCATCCTCTCGAGCAACAAGGTCAACACGGTCCTGCGCGCCATCAACCATGGCGACAACATCGAAACACACTACCAGCCCATCTTCCGGAAAGATGAGGAAATCCCCGCCTACTATGAAGCACTGGTCCGGCTGCGAGACCGGCACGACGAGCTCATGTTCCCTGGCGACATCTTTCCCATCATCGAACGCCATGCGCTGGACGCCGATCTGGATCGGGCCATGTTCCGCAGCATCGAAGCCGATCTGGCCTCAGGCCTCCTTCCCCGCCACTCCGGCGTTTCCATCAATCTCTCGGCCGCCAGTCTGTCAGACCGCCACCTGGAGCGACATCTCACCGCACTATTGCCCCATCTGCCGTACTACCGGATCGTTCTGGAAGTCACCGAAACTTCGCTCATCTCGCACCTGCAAGTCGCCAATGCCAATCTGGAAAAACTGCAGCGCCTCGGTTTCTACATCGCCCTCGACGACTTCGGCAGTGGCTACTCCTCCCTGCGCTACCTGGCCAACATGCCGGTGGACATCGTCAAGTTCGACATCACCATGATCCAGGCCTTGCACGAATCGCAGCGCAGCCGTCTCATCATCGAACACGTCGCCCGCCTGATCCGCGAAGCCGGTTACGACCTGGTGGCCGAGGGCATCGAGGACGAGGCCACTCTCGATCTGGTCTATCGGATGGGCGCCACCCATGCCCAGGGGTATTTCCTTGGCAAACCGCAGCGCGCCGCAGGCGCCAGTGCCGAAGGGCAAGGGACCGGGACTGCAGGGATGCAGGAGGCAGAGCGACGCAGGACGCCAAAGCCGAGCGGGGAGGAAACGCGCGCCACGAAATCCTCCTTCGGCGCCTGAGCTTCTCGTCCTTGGTTCCCGGAAAAGGGGTATCGGCCACAACCCGGCACGTCACACCGTCGGGCGCGATGCAGGGATACCCCTGGCAGGAGTGGCGCAAGCCGCGATGGGATAGGTTTTCGCGGCTTTCGTTGCTCCTACAGTTCTCCTACCGTCTTTGCCCTGCCGTACAAAAAAAGGGCCCCGTAGGGCCCATGCGGAGGAGACGCCGCCGGTCGGGTCGGCGGTGACGTGGAGGTCGGTCAATCCACCTTGAAGGCGGCGCTCGGGTCTTCCTCGTAGATGGCCGGCAGCGAGTGGGCGATGCCCTTGTGGCAGTCGATGCAGGTCTTGCCCGAGGTCAGGCCCTTCTCGTGGTTGCGCATGGCGCGCGGGGTCTGTTCCGTGTAGTCCATGGACTCGAAGTCGTGGCAGTTGCGACATTCCCGCGAGTCGGTCTCCTTCATGGTCTTCCACACGTGACGGGCCAGTTCCAGGCGCTTGGCCTCGAACTTCTCGGGGGTGTCGATGCTGCCGAGCACCTTGTGCAGCAGCTCGTTGGAGGCCTGGATCTTGCGGATCATCTTGTGGGTCCAGTCCTTGGGCACGTGACAGTCGGGGCAGGTGGCCCGCACGCCGGTCCGGTTGCTGTAGTGGATGGTGTCCTTGTATTCCTGGTACACGTTGTCGCGCATCTCGTGGCAACTGATGCAGAAGGTTTCCGTGTTGGTCAGTTCCAGCGCGGTGTTGAAACCGCCCCAGAACAGGATCCCGGCGACGAAACCGCCACCCAGCAGGGCCCCCATGGAGTATTTCACCGAGGGTTTCTTCAACGTCGCCCACAGGCGGCTTAACCCTCCCCGCGGTTCATTGTACTGATGGCTCATGACTCAGTCTCGCTCTTGGTTTGCGTTGCGGATGGGCGATTTGCCTAGTCTTCGGCCTTGAGCGCCTTCACCGGCTTGAAGGTGTTCTCCACCAGCGGCTTGGCATTGGCCTGGGGCACGTGGCACTGGGTGCAGAAATAGCGCCGTGGCGCCACGTTGGCCAGCACGTTGTTCTCGCGATCCTTGAAGTGGGTCTGGCTGATCTTGGTGGCCCCCGACTCGCGGTAGTTGGCCCAGCTGTGACAGGTGAGGCACTTGTTGAACTTCTTGTTGATCTTGTAGCCCTTGATGGAATGGGGAATCAGCGGCGGCTGCTGCACGTAGTCGCGCTCGAAGGGCACGTCATCCTTGATCCACTTCTTGGGCATCGTTTTGACCGACTCCTCCTCCAGCGGCACGTGACCGCGCAGGGACTTGACCTTCTCACCGGCATCGTGTTCTGCCAGCACCGGCGTGCCATGCAGCAGACCGAAGGCCAGCAGGCCGATACCAAACAGGCGTAACGTCTTCATGATGAGACCTCCTTATTTTGGGCAACCCGAATGTGTGGTTTGGTGGCGGAATGGAACCGCGTGGCAAAGCGGAACACGTCGAGGGCGCAGACATCGATGCAGCGCCCGCAATTGGTACACTGGGGCGAACGAATCACCGGCCCGATCCCCTGCTCGGCGCCTTTCAATGCCGGGCGGATGACCTGCGGTTCGGGACACACCGCGAAGCAGTCCATGCAGTCGTCGCACTTCTCCCGCTGCGCGGCCGACACCCGCACGAGGCTTGGCACCGTCAGCAGGCCGTAGAAGGCCCCGACCGGACAGACGTGGCCGCACCAGCCCTGGCGCAGCACGAACAGGTCGAACAGGAACACGCCGAGAATGATGGCCCAGGCGAAGCCCAGACCGAAGATCAACCCGCGGTGGAACATGGACACGGGATTGACCATCTCCCAGGCGAGGGTCCCGGTCAGCAGGGCCAGCAGGAAGGTCAGCCCCAGCACCCAGTAGCGGGTCTGGCGGCTCATGCGCGCGCTGCCCTTGATGTTCAGACGCCGCCGCAGCCAGGCGGCCGCGTCGGTCACCAGGTTCAGGGGGCAGACCCAGGAACAGTACACCCGCCCGCCCACCAGCAGGTAGAAGACCGTGACGATGGCCGCGCCGAGGATCGCCGTGGCGGCCACGGCGTGCCCGGCCAGAAAGGACTGCAGCAGCACGTAAGGATCGGTCAGGGGCAGCACGTCCAGGGTGAGGCTGGACGCCAGGTTGCCCTTGACGATCCACCAGCCGAACCAGGGCCCGGCCAGAAACAGGGCCAGAATGCCGAACTGGCTCGTGCGGCGCAGCAGCAGCCACTTGTGGGCCCGCCACCAGCCCTTGGCCAGCACCGCCTCACGGCCCGGATGCAGGGGACTCATGGCCGGCCTCCCGACTTGCGGTTGAGACTGTCGAGAGGATTGTCGGGAAACGGCGTGTCGGCGCCCTTGCGCTTCAGGCCCTGCCCTTCGTAGTCGTACTCCATGCCTTCGGGCAGGTTGTAGCGGTGTTCCACGTCGGGCGTGACCAGCGAACCGCCGGCGCGCTGCTTCTCCTTCCAGCCCACCCGGTAGTGGCGCCCCAGTTCGCCCTTGGCGAGCCGGTCCGGCAGCACCTTGATGGCGGCCTGATCCAGCACGCAGGCATGCTCGCACTTGCCGCACCCGGTGCAGGCCTCCGAATGCACCACCGGGATGAACAGGGCGTGCATGCCACTGCGCACGTTGTGCCGCGGCTCGAGGGTGATGGCCTTGTCGATCAGCGGGCAGACCCGGTAGCACACGTCACAGCGCAGGCCCAGGAAGTTCAGGCAGTTCTCCTGATCGATGAGCACCGCCAGGCCCATGCGCGCCTGGTCGATGTCGGTGAGATTCTTGTCCAGCGCCCCGGTGGGACAGGCCTTGACGCAGGGGATGTCCTCGCACATCTCGCAGGGGATCTTGCGCGCCTCGAAGAACGGCGTGCCGGTGGCCACCGGCTCCTCGGGCAAGGCCAGCTTGAGCGTGTCGTAGGGGCAGTCCCGCACGCACAGGCCGCAGCGGATGCAGGCGCCGAGGAAGTCCCCCTCGGCGCCGGCGCCCGGCGGACGGATGGCCGTGGCCGGCAACGACTCGCTGCGCTTCGCATACAGACCCACGCCCAGCCCGAACAGGGCCACGCCGCTCGCCGTCCTGGCCGTATCGACCAGGAAGCGGCGGCGGGACAGCTTGCGGGCGGAGGCGCGGGCCACGGCTCAGACGCTCCTCAGGCCTTGACGACCTTCACGGCGCACTTCTTGTAGTCCGTTTCCTTGGACAGGGGATCGGTGGCGTCGAGGGTCAGCTTGTTGACCAGGCGGCCGGCGTCGAACCAGGGAATGAACACCAATCCCCGGGGCGGCCGGTTGCGGCCGCGGGTTTCCACCTGCACCTCGATCTCGCCGCGGCGGCTCATGACCTTGGCCATCATGCCCCGGCGCAGGCCCCTCGCCCGGGCGTCGTCGGGGTGCATGAAGACCACCGCATCGGGGAAGGCGCGATACAGCTCGGGCACCCGCCGGGTCATGGAGCCCGAATGCCAGTGCTCCAGTACCCGCCCGGTGGACAGCCACAGATCGTATTCGGCATCCGGGCTCTCGGCGGGCGGCTCGTAGGGGGCGAAGATGATGTTGGCGCGGCCGTCGGGCTTGCCGTAGAACTTTACGCCCTCGCCGGGCTTGACGAAGGGATCGTACCCCTCGCGATAGCGCCACAGCGTCTCCTTGCCGTTGACCACCGGCCAGCGCATGCCGCGCACCTTGTGATACTGGTCGAACTCGCCGAGGTTGTGGCCCTTCTTCGGCCCCTGGGTACCGAACAGGCGGTATTCCTCGAACAGCCCCTTCTGCACGTAGAAGCCGAAGTGCTCCATCTCGTCATTGTCGTAGACATTGCCGCGATCGTCGGTGACCGGCTGCTTCGGATACTTGTCCACCTGGCCGTTGCGGAAGAGGATTTCATACAGCGTCTTGCCCCGGTATTCGGGTTTCTTGGCGATCAGCGCCTCGGGCCAGACCTCCTCGACCTTGAAGCGCTTGGAGAACTCCATGATCTGCCACAGATCCGACTTGGCCTCGCCCGGTGCCTTGACCTGCTGGCGCCAGAACTGGGTGCGCCGCTCGGCGTTGCCGTAGGCGCCTTCCTTCTCCGTCCACATGGCCGTGGGCAGGATCAGATCCGCCGCCTGGGCGGTGACCGTGGGATAGGGATCGGAAACCACGATGAAGTTCTCGGGATTGCGATAGCCCGGGTAGGTCTCCTCGTTCATGTTGGCCGCCGCCTGCATGTTGTTGTTGCACATCACCCAGTAGGCGTTGAGCTTGCCGTCCTTGAGCATGCGGTTCTGCAGCACGGCGTGGTAGCCGGGCTTGGCGGGAATGGTCCCCTCGGGCAGCTTCCAGATCTTCTCGGCGAAGTCGCGATGGGCCTTCTTCTTGACCACCAGATCCGCCGGCAGACGATGGGCGAAGGTGCCCACCTCGCGGGCCGTGCCGCAGGCCGAGGGCTGGCCGGTGAGCGAGAAGGGGCTGTTGCCCGGCTCGGAGATCTTGCCCATCAGCAGGTGCACGTTGTAGAGCAGGCCGTTGACCCACACGCCGCGCGAGTGCTGGTTGAAGCCCATGGTCCAGTAGGAGGCGACCTTCTTCTTCGGATCCGCATAGACCTTGGCCAGCTTGAGCAGTTGCGCCTTGGGCACGCCCGACAGTTCCGAGACGTATTCCAGGGTGTAGGGCTCCACCGACTTCGCATACTCCTCGAAGCTGATCTTCGAGATCTTGCCCTTGCCGGGGTTCTTGGCCTTCTTCTCCAGCGGATGAGTGGGCCGCAGGCCGTAGCCGATGTCGGTGACCGTCTTGGTGAAGTTGACGTGCTTGCCGATGAAGTCCTTGTTGTAGGCCTTGTTCCGGATGATGTAGTTGGCGATGAAATTGAGGATCGCCAGATCCGTCTGCGGCTTGAAGACCATGCCGTTGTCGGCCAGATCGAAGCAGCGGTTGCGGTAGGTGGACAGCACGTGCACCTCGGAACCCGGCTTGGTCAGGCGCGTGTCGGACAGGCGCGACCAGAGAATGGGGTGCATCTCGGCCATGTTGGAGCCCCAGAGCACGAACACGTCGGCGTGCTCCAGATCGTCGTAGCAGCCCATGGGTTCGTCGGAACCGAAACCGCGGATGAAGGCACCCACCGCCGAGGCCATGCAGTGGCGGGCATTGGGATCGATGTTGTTGGAACGGAAGCCGGCCTTGTAGAGCTTGGAAGCCGCATAGCCTTCCCACACGGTCCACTGCCCGGAGCCGAACATGCCCACCGCCGTGGGCCCCTTCTTCTTCAGGGTCTCCTTCCACTTCTCGGCCATGATGTCGAAGGCCTGATCCCAGGTGATGGGCGTGAACTCGCCGTTCTTGTCGTACTTGCCGTTCTTCATGCGCAGCAGGGGCTGGGTGAGCCGGTCCTTGCCGTACATGATCTTGGAAAGGAAGTAGCCCTTGATGCAGTTGAGGCCCCGATTGACCGGTGCATCCGGATCCCCCTGGGTGGCCACCACCCGGCCGTTCTTGGTGCCCACCAGCACCGAACAGCCGGTGCCACAGAACCGGCACGGTGCCTTGTCCCAGCGGATCTTGATCTCCTCCCGGGTCAGTGCCTGGCTGACCCCCGGCATGCTCACCCCGGCCGCGGCCGCCGTGGCGGCGATGGCATTGGTCTTGATAAAGTCACGACGGTTCATTTTCATTTTGAGGCCTCCTCATTTCCGGATTCCGTGCGCAACACCGCCGGCACCGGGTCCCACGCCGATTCGGTGTTCTCGTCTGCTTCGTAATGGTGATAGATCATCGCCGCCGAGATGACGCCAGGCACGTCCTGCACCTGCGCCACCTTGTCGGCCAGCATGCGGGTTTCGGCTTCTTCCACGGTCACCACCAGCCGTCCCTCCGCGGAGATCGCGTGCACTTCGACGCCGGGCAGGGCTTCCAGCCGGCGGGCGACTTCCTCGGCCTTTTCGGGGCGGGCGTGGACCAGTACGCCACTGATGTTCATGCATGAACCTCCTCGCTGGGGGATGAAACGGGGATACGCCGGCGCAGGCCGATGGCCTGGCCGGGACAGGGCCGCACGCAGGCGCCGCAGCCGGTGCAGGCCGCCGGCTCCACCACCGGGCGCATGACGCCGCCGGGCTGCGAGCGCAGCACGATGGCCGCCGCCTCGCACTGTTCCTGGCAGGTGAGACAGACCACGCCCTGCCAGGCCAGGCAGGCCGCGGGATCGATGTACGGGGCCAGCGACCAGGCCTGGCGCTGGGCCTGATCGGCGATCACGCCGGGACGGCAGGCCTCGGCACAGGCATGACAGAAGGTGCATTCCCCGCGGCGGAAGTCCACTTCGGGATAACCGCCGCGCCCGCGGATCAGGATGCCTTCTGGACAGGCCCGCAGGCAGTCTTCGCAACGGGAGCAATAGTCGACGAAGGCCGACTCCGCGATCGCCCACGGCGGGCGGATGACCGGATGCCGTCCGGTGGGATCACCGCGCAGGAACTGGGATCGGCTGACGTGTGCGTTCATCGTGGCCCTCGTTTGCCGCCAGCTTGCGAAATAACCCTGTCGTCCGCATTGACTTGAGTCAATTCGAATATTCGGATGGAATAAAATAACTGACTGTTTTACTTCTGATATTTCTGACAGACCGACACTGGCAACAGGCCGGAGACAGCAAACGAAAAACCGGATGGGGTGACTCCTGGAGAGTGAAGACGCAACGAAAACAGCCGGTTTGCAATCGGCTTTTCACCACGTGCGGCCGAGGGCAAGCGCGATATTGTGCGGACGCAAGATCCGTGAAAAACACAGGAAAACTGCAAATCGCTTTTGACGTTCGGAATGAATCGGATACGGGCCGCGGCCCAAAGGGGAATTATCAAGCCGCGAATTTCCTGCAGAGGAGAGAACCTGCAAATTGCAGGTCTGGATAATTATGAGACGATGAGTATCGAGTCAGCGGCAGAATGGCCGCCTGTGTTTCGAAACGGACATCCCGCCGGTCAGGGCACGACCTGATCGATGTGCACGGTGATCGGCTCGCGCCGCTTGCTCTTGACGGGGGAAACCTCGCCCTTGAGATCGCCACTTTGCGGCAGGGCATTGCCCGACTTCGAGACCCGCGCCTCGATACGGACCTGGGGAAAATTCGACAGCTTCATCTGCGGCATCATGGCCAGGCTGTCGTCGAGCACCACGGTCAGCGGCAGATCCTTCACCTGCTTGCGCACCACCGCCAGGGGCATGGGCGGGCCGCTGAGGGCGCGGGCAAACACGAACACGGTGTCTTCTGGCGAAACCTTGTCCTTCAGGGCCGCAGCCAAATCCACCGTCACCGTCAGCCGGGCACCGCTCTTGGCAGCCGCCTTGGTCACGGCGCTGGCATCCACCTCCACGGCATGCCCCAGGGCCTTCTCCGCGCGGGCGATCAGGGCCGCCACTTCCTTGCGGGATTCGGGATCGTTCTCCAGTTGCGGCAACAGCCGTTTCCAGTGCCGTACCGCCTGTTCGTGATCGCCCTGCTGTTCATGGGCCATGCCGGCCAGCCACAGGGCCGTGGGCTCGTGAGGATTGATCTCCAGCACCCGCTGCACCAGCTCGAAGGCCTTGCCGGTGACCTTGCCGCCCTGCTGCATGGCGATGGCGTCAGCCCAGGGCAACAGCACGCCGGGCTCGTCGCCCACCAGGGCATGCAGCTTCTCGAAGGCCCGCGCGGCATCGGCGTAACGGCGCATCTGCAGATAGGTGCGGCCCAGCAGATACCAGCCCTGGGCGTTGTCGGGATGCTCGGCGAGTTTGGCCTCCAGCCCCTTTGCCATCTCGGGCAGGGTCATCTGCGTGCCGCCGTGACCCTGGGCGACGGGATCGGCCGCGGCCGCCTCGGGGTTCAGGGCCTCGGGATTGCCCAGCTTCAGATACAGGCCGACGGCCAGTGCCGGCACCAGGACGGCCACGACGCCCAGCATCAGGGGACTGCGACGGGGGCCGGCCGGCGCCGCCGCCTCCTGGCCGCCGGCCACGTCGTCGGCCAGGGCTTCTTCCAGTTCCCGGCGGGCCTGGGCCAGCGCCTGATCGTCGAGGTTGCCGCTTTCGTGCTCCGCTTCCAGTTCCTTCAGGCGCTCGCGGGCAATGGCCACGTTCTGGGCCCGGCGATCCTGGTCGTGGAGGGCCCGACGGCCGAACAGGGGAGGAATGAGCAGGCCGATGGCGAGCATCAGCATCAATGCGGCCAGGATCCAGAAAAGGGTCATGAGGGTTTCTTCTCGTCGTCGTTGAGGAGTTGGCGGGCGCGATCCAGTTCGGCTTCATCGCTGACGACCGGCGGCTCGCGCCGGCGGCGGCGCACATACACGGCCACCACCAGCACGCCCACGGCCAGGATCACGAACGGCCCAATCCACAGCGCCGCGGTGGTGGACTTGAAGGGCGGGCGATAGAGCACGAAGTCGCCGTAGCGGTTGACCATGTAGTCGACGATGTCCTGATCGCTGGCGCCGTTTTGGATCATTTCGTAGACCTGCTCGCGCAGGTCCCTGGCCAGGTCGGCGTTGGAATCGGCCAGGTTCTGGTTCTGGCAGACCAGGCAACGCAGCTCCGCGATCAGGTGCTTGTAGCGCTGCTCCTCTTCCGGGGTCTTGAACTGGTGCACCTCGATGGCCGCCAGCGCCGGCCCCAGCCCCAGCCACAGGGCCAGCAGGCCCGCCGTCAGTCGTCTCATGCCGGTTCCTTCTTCAGTTTGCGGATCAGGGGCAGGATCTCGTCGCGCAGCACGTCACGGGTCACCGGCCCCGTATGCTTGAGCCGGATGATGCCCCGCTTGTCGACGACGAAGGTCTCGGGCACGCCATACACACCCCAGTCGATCCCGGCCTTGCCCTCGGCATCGACCGCGACCACCGTGTACGGATCCCCTCGCTCGGCCAGCCACTGCAGGGCATCGTTGCGCTGGTCCTTGTAGTTGAGGCCCACCAGGATCACCTCCTGGCGCCGCGCCAGGGCATTGAGCACCGGATGCTCGGCCCGGCAGGACACGCACCAGGAGGCCCACACGTTGAGCAGCCAGACCTGGCCGCGGAAATCGGCCGGGCTGACCGTGGCCTCGGGCCGGTGCAGGCGCGGCAGGGTGAACGGGGGCGCCGGCTTGCCGATGAAAGGCGAAGGCACCTCGCGGGGATTGAGGTTCAGCCCCACCGCCAGCAGGGCCACCAGGCCGACGAACAGGCCCAGGGGAAGCAGATAGCGCCACATCCTACGCCACCCCTGCCGCCGCGCCGGTCGGCAGCTTCGCTTCGGCCCGTCGGGCCAGGCGATAGCGGCGATCGGTGGCCGCCAGCAACCCGCCGAAGGCCATGATCAAGGCCCCCAGCCAGATCCAGCGGATGTAGGGCTTGACGTACAGGCGCAGGCTCCAGCTGCCGTCCTGGCCCAGCGGCTCGCCCAGGGCCACGAACAGATCCCGCTTCAGGCCGGCATCGATGCCGGCCTCGGTCATGGGCATGCGCTGCACCCGGTAGACCCGCTTCTGCGGATGCAGGGTGGCCACGGTCTGGCCGTCGTGGGTGATCACCACCGTGCCCTGGTCCGCCGTGAAGTTGGGGCCTTGCGCATGCCGGACGCCTTCGAAGGTGAAGGTGTATCCGTTCATGGCATAACTCTGTCCCGGCGCCAGGCGCACGTCTTCCTCGCTGCTGTAGAGGCTGGTGAGGGTGATCCCCACGATGAACACGCCCACCCCCAGATGGCTGAAGGTCATCCCCCAGAATCCCCGCGGTACCGTGGTCAGGGCCGCCAGGGGCGAGCGCTTGCCGGCCACCCGCTGCCAGAGAGCGAACAGACTGGCCGCGACCACCCACAGGGCCAGCACCAGGCCGACGGCGGCGCCGACCCTGAACGGGGCCATCAGCCAGGCCCAGCCGAGCCCAAGGACGAAAGCCGCCACCAGGGGCCAGCGCAGCAGACGCAACAGGCGGCCGAAACGATCCTGCTTCCAGCGGGCCAGCACGCCAAAGCCCAGCAGGGCCGCCAGCGGCGCGGTGAGGGGCACGAACACGCTGTTGAAGTAGGGCGGGCCCACCGAGATCTTGCCGATGCCCAGGGCATCGATGATCAGCGGATAGAGGGTGCCGAGCAGGATGCTGGCGGCGGCCACCACCAGCAGCACGTTGTTGAGCAGCAGCGCCGATTCGCGCGAGACCAGGGCGAAGCGTCCCGAGCTGCGGATCCGCGGCGCGCGCCAGGCATACAGGGTCAGCGAGCCGCCCACCACGATGGCCAGGAAGATCAGGATGAACACCCCGCGGGCCGGATCGGTGGCGAAGGCGTGTACCGAGGTCAGCACCCCGGAACGCACCAGGAAGGTGCCCAGCAGGCTCAGCGAGAAGGTGAAAATGGCCAGCAGCACGGTCCAGGCCTTGAAGGCGTTGCGCTTCTCGGTCACCGCCAGCGAATGCAGCAGGGCGGTGCCCACCAGCCAGGGCATGAAGGAGGCGTTCTCCACCGGATCCCAGAACCACCAGCCGCCCCAGCCCAGTTCGTAATAGGCCCACCAGCTGCCGAGGGCGATCCCCAGGGTCAGGAACATCCAGGCGATGGCGGTCCAGGGCCGCGACCAGCGGGCCCAGGCCGCGTCCAGCCGGCCGCCGATCATGGCCGCCACGGCAAAGGCGAAGGGCACGGCGAAGCCCACGTAGCCCATGTAGAGCATGGGCGGGTGGATGGCCAGCCCCGGGTCCTGCAGCAGCGGGTTCAGATCCCGCCCGTCGGCGGCCGCCGGCAGCAGGCGCTCGAAGGGATTGGAGGTGAGCAGCATGAACAGCAGAAAGCCGATGCTGATCATGCCCAGCACCGAGATCACCCTGGCGAGCATCTCCGCGGTGAGGCTGCGGGAGAAGATCAGCACCGCCCCGGTCCACAGCGAAAGGATGGTGGCCCACAGCAGCAGCGAGCCCTCGTGGGCGCCCCACACGGCGGAGATCCGGTAGATCAGGGGCAGTGCCGAGTTGGAGTTGCTGGCCACGTACAGCACCGAGAAGTCGTTGACCACGAAGCTCCAGGTGAGGGCGGCGAAGGCCAGCAGCATGAACAGCAACTGGCCGAAGGCGACCGGCCGGGCCACGGCCATCCAGGCCGGCTGGCGGAAGAGACTGCCGAGCAGTGGCACCGTGGCCTGCACCAGCGCCAGGCACAGGGCCAGGATCAGGGCGAAATGACCGAGTTCGGGAATCATGGTTGCGGTGCCTCCTGCCTCCGGGTTTTGCCCAGCTCGTGCCCCTTCTTCAGGGCCTCGGCCACTTCGGGCGGCATGTAGTTTTCGTCGTGCTTGGCCAGCACCTCGTCGGCGATGAAAACGCCATCGGCATTCATCCGGCCCTGGGCGATGGCCCCCTGCCCTTCGGCGAAAAGATCGGGCAGGATGCCGGTATACCGCACCGTCACGTCCCGGTGGTTGTCGGTGATCACGAAAGTGGCAGTCAGTTTCTGGCCACGCTGCAGGCTGCCGGGCTTGACCAGGCCGCCCAGACGGAAGACGTGGTTCTTCGGCGCCTTGCCCGCCAGCACCTCGGTGGGCGTGAAGAAATAGGACATGTTGTTGCCCAGGGCCTGGAAGACCAGCACCGCCGCGGCGGCCAGGATCCCCAGCCCCACGAACAGGAAGGCGAGACGTTTGTGACGGGCTTTCATCGGGTTTCCTCTTGTTGGAGCCGCCGCAGCCGGGCGATGCGCCGGCGAGCTTCGCGGCAGCGGGCCCCGAGCAGCAGGGGCTCGGCGATCATCAGCACGGCCGTGACGCCGAAGGAGGGCCAGACGTAGAGGGCGTAGCCGCCCATGTGCCAGAACTCGGACCAGCTCATGCCTGCGCCTCCGGCAGTTTCGCCACCCAGGCGGCATCGCGCTCCCGCTCCAGGATGATGCAGCGCACCCGCTTGAGGGCCACGGCGATGGCATAGGCCCAGAAGCCCAGGGCCATGATCAGCATGGTCCAGAGCATGGTGGTGGCCATGCGCACGTCGCCCCGCATGCTCACCGAGGCCCCCTGGTGCAGGGTATTCCACCACTTCACCGAGAAATAGATGATGGGGATGTTCACCACGCCCACCAGCAACAGAATGGCGCCGGCGCGATCGGCGCGGCGGGTGTCGTCGATGGCGCCCTGCAGGGCGATGTAACCGATATACAGGAACAGCAGGATCAGCTCCGAGGTCAGGCGCGCGTCCCACACCCACCAGGTGCCCCACATGGGCTTGCCCCAGAAGGCGCCGGTCCACAGGGCCAGGAAGGTGAACAGGGCGCCGGTGGGCGCCAGGGCCTGGGCCATCATCATCGACAGGCGGGTGTTGAAGATCAGCCCCAGCGCCGCCCAGAAGGCCATCACCAGATAGATGAACATGGACATCCAGGCCGCCGGCACGTGCACGAAGATGATCCGGTAGCCATCGCCCTGCTTGTAGTCGGTGGGGGCAACGAAGAAGCTCAGATAGAGACCGATGCCGATCAGGATCACCGCCAGCACGGCGAACACGGGCACCAGTCGGCCCGCCAGGGGATAGAAGGTTGCCGGTGAAGCGAAGTGAAACCAGTTGACCAGTCGGGAACTCACGCGAAACCTTGTATTGTTGGGCCGCTCATTCGGCCGAAATCCGCAACGCCGCGGCGGTGGCCAGCGGCGAGGCGACCAGGGCCAGCAACAGGATGGCCCCCATCATGTAGAGGTGCCCGGCCGCGCCGAGCCCCGAGGCGTTGGCTTCCACCGCCCCGGCACCGAAGATCAGCACCGGGATGTACAGGGGCAGGACCAGCAGGGAAATCAGAACTCCGCCACCGCGCAGCCCCAGCGTGAGCGCCGCGCCGATGGCGCCGATCAGGCTCAGGGCCGGCGTCCCCAGCAACAGAGACAGCACCAGCACCTGCAAAGTTTCACCCGGAAGGTCATATTGTAACCCAAGCAGGGGTGCGAGCAGCACCAGCGGCAGACCGGTGATCAGCCAGTGGGCCAGCACCTTGCCCAGCACCAGCACGAAGACCGGCTCGGGCGCCAGCAGCATCTGCTCCAGGGTACCGTCGTCGAAATCGCCGGCGAAGAGCTTCTCCAGGGCCAGCATGGAGGCCAGCAGGGCCGCCACCCAGAACACGCCGGGGGCGATCTGGCGCAGGGTCTCCAGCTCGGGGCCGATGCCCAGCGGAAACAGGCTGACCACGATGACGAAGAAGAACAGGGTGGTGAGCACGTCGGAGCGCCGGCGCATGGCCAGCGTCAGATCCCGGCGGATGAGGATCAGCATGGCGTCAAACATCGCCTTCCCGCTTCCAGCCCAGTTTCAGGGTCTTGATCCGGCCTTCGGTGAGGGGCACGGCCTGGTGGGTGGTGAGCACCACCAGCCCGCCCTCGGCCAGGTGCTCGCGGATCACCTGCTCCAGGAAGGCCACCGCCGCCCTGTCCAGGGCCGTGAAGGGCTCGTCGAGCACCCACAGGGGCGCCCGGTTGAGCAGCAGGCGGGCCAGGGCCACCCGCTTCTTCTGTCCCTGGGAGAGCACCCGGGCCGGCAGATCCTCGTGACCACGCAGGCCCATCCGTTCCAGGGCCGCCCAGGCCGCCTGCTCGTCCACCGCCACGCCGGCCAGCCGGCAGGCGATGCGCAGGTTCTCGACCCCGGTCAGATCCCCCTTGATGGCGCTCTTGTGGCCGGCATAGACCAGTTCGCGGTGATAGGCCTCCCGCTGGCGGCGGATGTCCTCGCCGCGCCAGCGCACTTCGCCGGCCGCCGGCGCGATCAGGCCGCAGATCATGCGCATCAGGGTGGTCTTGCCCGAGCCGTTGTGCCCCTCCAGATGCAGCAGCTCGCCGGCCTCCAGGCGGAAGCCGAGCCCCGAGAACAGGCGACGGTCGCCTCGGACACATTCCAGATCAACGACTTCGAGCATGGCCGGGGGTGGGAACATGGCTGGCGGCGGCCAGAACTGGTGGGTGGTGGGGGTTCATCAGGACAGGCAGGCTAGCGGAAATCCCCACCTGCTGCAAACCTTATCGCAAGTAGGGACAAAACCGGATTTGCATCGCATTTTGCCGTTTTTTTCCTTGAACTTTCATCCGCCCTGTCGATACTTGGCGTAGCCCTACCGCATTTTCGTCAGATAGGGCAAAATCCGGCTCTGAACGGGCCAACGGAAGCATCTCGAGGTGAGGTCAATGGCTGAACTGGTTCAATACGCAAACGGCATTCCCTCCATCCGGCTGAAGATCGAGAAGCCGCAGATCCGCATCGGGCGCAACGCCCAGCGCAACGACATCTGCGTGACCGACAGCTACGCCTCCAAGGAACATGCGGTCCTTGAGGTCAAGCCCAGCGCCGACCGGCCCGGCGAGGTGGACTTCTTCCTACGCGATCTGGGCAGCACCAACCACACCTACGTCAACCGCGAGAAGATCACCCTCTGCCTGCTGCAGAACGACGACATCATCCACATCGGCCAGAGCATGTTCCGCTTCGTGCGCGCCGAGCACGAGACCCTTCCCGGCCTGAAGGGCGAGGAAGACACCCTCGAGTTCGAGAACGGCTCCCGCGACCGCCTCTATTTCAGCCGACGCCTGAGCACGCTGCGTTGAAGGCGTAGCGGGTGGCGGGGGACGGGTAGCTGGGGAAACCCTGTCACCATCAGCCGTTCACCCACGGGCTTGCCCTGCTGCGCTATCATGGAAAGAACTGCTCCATGAGGCGCCGTGATGATCGACTACAGCAAGTTCGCACAGTCCCTGAACCATCTCAGAGCCCAGTTCGAGAACTACCGGACCCTGGATCCCGACCTGCCCCCGCTCATCCAGGAGGCGGTGAAGGAATCGGTCATTCAGCGTTTCGAGACCACCTGGGACTGCCTCTGGAAAGTGCTCAAACGGCATTTGCAGGAGGAAATCGGCCTGGCGGACGTTCCCAATGGCCCCAAACCCCTCCTGCGCCTGGCGCACGAGAACCGGCTGTTGCCGGGAGACATCGACCGCTGGCTCGCCTATGCGGATGCGCGAATCGCCACGTCCCATGATTACAGTGGCAGGAAAGCCGCCGACGCTCTCGAACAGATGGCCAGCTTCATCGCGGACGCCACGACACTCTATCAGGCGATGACCGGGCATCCGCCGGACGAAGCCCCATGAAACCCGCCCCCCTCGACCTTGCACCGGAGCATTTCGAACAGGTGCGTCAACTGCTGGCCCGGCACCTGCCCGGCACCGAGGCCTGGGTGTACGGCTCCCGCATCACCGGCAAGGCCCGGCCCTGGTCCGATCTGGATCTGGTCGTCTTCACGTCGCCGGCGCAACGCGCCGCCGTTTCCGCATTGCGCGAGGCCTTCGAGGAGAGCAACCTGCCCTTCCGGGTGGATCTCTTCGTCTGGGACGACCTGCCGGAATCGTTCCGGGAAAACATTCGCGCCGAGCACCGAGTGGTGCAGGCCGCGGAAGGATCGTCGGCCTGAAAGTCAACCCGCCTGCCGGATGAAGCCGGAAGCGATATTTTCTGACGCCGTTCTCTTTCTTCTTCCCCCCTTCCTCCTCTGCAGTGAAAATCAAAACGCTTCGATCACCAGCGCCAGCGACAGCAGGGCGCCGTGGGTGAGCATGGCGAGGATGGTCAGGGGGATCGCCGGCGCCAGCTTCTGCGGTTCCTCGGGGTGGGCGAGGAGGATGCGGGCGGCGCGCAGGCTGAGCACGGCCGGGGGCAGGGCGATGAGGGCCAGCCGCGGCAGGCGGCCGGTGGCCACCAGGGCCAGGAAGAGGCCCCAGGCCAGGGTGGCGATGAGCACGTAGCCCCAGCGGGCGGTGCGTGGTGAGAGGCGGGCCACCCAGTGCAGCTTGCCGGCCTGGATGTCGGCCTTGCGATCCGGGAACTGGTTGATGTAGAGCAGGTTGGCGGTGAGCAGGCCCACCGGCAGGGAGACCAGCACCAGCGGCCAGTTCAGCGTGCCGGTCTGCACCAGGGCGGCGCCCAGGGGCAGCAGGCTGAAGCCGGTGAGCACGGCCAGCTCGCCCAGGCCCCGGCCGTTGAGGCTCAGGGGCGGCGCCGAGTAGCCCCAGCCGAGCAGCAGGCCGGCGAGCCCCAGCCACAGCAGGGTGGGACCGGCAACGTGGACCAGCCACAGACCGAGGACGATCACCGCCAGCACCAGGCCGAGGCCGAAGGCCAGGGTCTGGCGGCGGCTGAGGACGCCATTCTGGATGAAGCGGCTGCCGCCGGTGAAGGGGAAGATCCGTTCGTCGTTGAGAACGTCGGTGCCGTTGAGATCGTCGTAATAGTCGTTGAGGACGTTGATCGCCGCATGCAGCAGGATCCCGGCCAGCAGGGTCAGCACCGCATTGACGGGATCGATGGCGTGACCGCTCCAGGCGGTCCAGGCCAGGCCCAGCAGGATGGGCACCACGGTCGCCAGGATGAAGGGCGGCCGGGTGGCGGCGAAGTAGGCGGCCAGCGGGTTGGGAAAGCGTTCGAGCGTCGGTTCGGCAACGGGCATGGCGTCTCTCCTTGGCAGAGGAATCAGGGCAGATCGCCCCGGCGGAACAGCAGGAATCCCGCAGCCGCGCCGGCCAGGCCGAGCAGCGCGGGATAGAACAGGGCCCAGGCCAGGAAGCCGACCCGGCCGAAGTGATCGAGGATCACGTAGGCCGAGGGGCCGAGCAGCACCAGCTGGGGATCGAACAGCAGCATGGCGGCGGTACGGAAGACCTGCAGGGGGTTGACCAGGGCCACGGCAATCACCCCTTCGGGGGAAAGTCCGCTGCGGATCATCACGCCCAGCAGGATCAGATCCATGAACAGCAGCAGGAACAGCCACAGCAGAAAGGCCGAACCGGTGGCCACGTCCGAGGAACGGGCCAGGGTGGAGATGAGCATGCCGAGGCCGAGAAAGCACAGGGCCAGGGAGAGCAGGAAGCCGGTGTAGAAGCCCACCTGTGGCCAGGGAATCGCCGCGCCCCGCAACAGGCCCCAAATCACGGCGCCGGCCATGGCCAGGAACACCGGCAGGAACACCACCACGAAGCGGCCGAGGAACTTGCCCCAGTACCAGACCGCCAGACTCACGGGCAGGGAGAGCATGTACTCGAACACGCCCGCCTCCCGATCGCCGGCCACCGAGCGCACGGTGGTGATGAGCACGAACAGGGGCAGGATGGCCATGGTGATCTGCAGGTAGGTGACCAGCAGCCGCGACAGACCGGTGAAGCCCATCACCCGCGATTCGGTGAGGCCGGAGACGAACAGGCCCACCACGATGCCGCCGAAGACCAGCGCATAGACGGCAAACCAGCGCGAACGCAGGGATTCGCTGATGTCGGCCCGGGCCGTGAGCAACAGGTGTCCCACTCAGTGCGCCTCCATGGGCATGTGGCCACGATGCCGGTGCTCGCCCTTCTCCACCGCCAGGACGTGACGCCGGGCGGCGGCCAGATCGAGGGCCCCGGGGGGCGGATTGGCGCGGGCGCCGAGCCCGTAGCCCATGGGGCTGTGCTGACCGGTCACGAAGCCGGCCTTGCGGGCATCCAGCCACTGCCCGGTCTCCATGTCGGTCACCCAGATCTCCACCCGGGGATCGGCCTTCCAGGGCTGCTCGTCCAGCCACAGCAAGGCGCAGCCGATGTCGTCGAATTTCCAGACCCGGGTACGCTCCCCCGCCGGTCCGCCGCGGATCTCGGCGGCATAGTGCCGATCGCTGATGGCCATGCCGCAGCGGGCACAGGTTTCCCGATCCCAGCGGATGGGCACCGGACCGGTTTGCGGTTTGCGGGAACAGGCCGGCAGCAGCAACAGGGCCGAGCCGGCGAGCAGGAAGGTGCGGCGTTTCATGAGCGACTCTCCTCGGCGGGGGGCGCGGCCTCGAGGCGGATGTGTGCCAGCAGGGCCGCATATCGGGACAACACGCCCAGAAAGCGCAACCGATCGGGCCCGGCCACCTGGCCATGCCAGCGGCGGCCACCCTCATCGGCCACGAAGCCCCATTCCTCGATGGCGCGGGCGAAGGCCGCATCGGCCCGGGTCAGGCCCAGCTCGCAATCCAGCCGGGCGGTCATGTCCAGTTGATCGGCCACGTGATCGTCGAGCACCACGCGGCCCTGATCCAGCTCGATGACGCGGTTGACCAGGGGGGCCACTTCATCGAGACGGTGGCTGGAGATCAGCATCGCCGCCCGCTCCTGACGCTCGGCCAGCAACTCGAAGAAGCGATGGCGGGCCTCCGGATCGAGGTTGGCGGCCGGCTCGTCGAGCACCAGTACCTCGCAATCGCGGCCCAGGGCGATGCTGATCAGCAGCTTCTGTTTCATGCCGCCGGAAAGGCGGTTGAAGGGCTGGCGGGCATGGCGTTGCACGTCCAGCCCCAGTTTGGCGGCCACCGACTGCATGCGCGCCGGGTCGCTGTCGCAAACGCCGGCGGCAAAGCGCAGGAGCTGGCCCACCGGCATGCGCAGCGGTGGCGAGATCTGGGGCACGAAACCGATGTGGCGCAGGACCTCGGTGCGCTGGGCTCGTGGTGAACGGCCGCCCACCTCGATGCGGCCCTGGTGGCGGTATTCCCCGAGCAGGCAGCGAATCAGGGTGGTCTTGCCGGCGCCATTGGAGCCGATGAGGGCGATCCGATCACCGCGACCGATCTCGAGATTCAGATCGTCGAGAACCGTCTGGCGACCGAAACGCTTGTGGACGTGCTCGAATCGAATCATGCCTGGTCCTGGCGCTGACCGGGGAAATGGAAGGTCAGTGAACTGGTGGG
>JALSSV010000022.1 GCA_026984045.1 Chromatiales bacterium
GAAACGCCGGCATCGCCAGGGTCAATACCGCCAGGCGCACCGCCACCACTTGGACGATGTACCAGGCCGACCACAGATAGGTTTTCACCGTCTCATAGAGCACCTGGACGCTCCGGTGAAACCGGCCATCACTGGGGCCGGCCGCCCAGTCGGCGGCGGCGGTCAGGCCGGTCCGGTCGAAAACCCAATAGCGGGCGGTGTCGGCCCAGCCGGCCGCGAATTCGGCGGCATCCCCCACCAGGGGATGCGGGGTGAAGTCCAGTCCCAGATAATCCAGTTCGTGGATCAGCATCTGGTGGCTGTGCTCGATTCCCTGTTCCGGCCAGAAGAACGTCAGGCCGATCCATTCGGTGAGGACCGAAAACACGACGGCCGCCAGGACCCAGAAGAATCCCTGAAACGCTGTCGATACCACCCGCCCCAGCCAGGTCTGCTGTTTGGGCGGCGCGGCCCGGGTGTTTTCTGCCCGCTGCGCCATCAGAGTGCCCCCCGCCACCACAGGTCGCCGGTGGCGTAGCGGCTGCGCATCGTCTCGATCACTGCATCCAGATCCTTGGGCATGGCCGGATCATGGGCGGCATCCGGGAGCGGAAGGCGGATTTTCCACAGCCGCCCGCCTTCCAGGAGGGCGAAGGCCTGGCCCTTGGGCAACGACATCACTTCGGCCGGCTGAATGAGCGGCACCTTCTCCGGCACGATACGGTCCTGGTTGGTGCTGGTGAATTCGATGCCGCTGGTCGGGTCGGACGAGTCGGCGGCGCTGGAAATCGGCACCCGGGTCTTGACATGCACCTCCTCCAGCCTGGAGGTCAGAAGTTCGGCGGTGGTGAGCTGTCGGGGGCGGAGCATGATCAGGGTGTTGAAATTGCCCTCCACCTGCCCGGCCCGTGCGGCATTGCCCATACGCGCCTCGATGTCGGACCAGGTTTGGGTATAGGCGGTCACCTGGAAGCCCGCCCCCCTGGCCTTGTTGATCAAGGGAATGAACTCGTCGCCGATGATCTCGTTGAATTCGTCGGCGTGCAGGGCGATCGCCGGTTTCCGGTTGCGGTTCCCGCCGGGCAGCCCCTGCTCGATGCCGTGCTTGTAGATCCGGGCGGCGATGGAGGTCAGGTCGGCGAACATGGAGTTGCCCACCGCCTGGGCCACCGCCATGTCGGCCATGGCGTCCAGGCCTACATAGACGATGCCGCCGCGGCGGATGACCTGCATCCAGTCGAACACCGGCCGGTGATCGTCCAGGTTCTCGTAATCGGGCGCGATGAGCTGGGCGATGGGCCCTGTGATGAGTTTTTCGAGCAGTGGCCGGAGTGAGACCACCAGTTTGTCGTAATGGGTCTTGTCGTGCTCGACCGCCGCCATGAGTCCCGAGGCCACCGGATCGTACAGCTTCCGTTCCTTGATGAAGGTCACCAAGGCCACGGTGCGGACGGCACGCCCGCGCAGGTTGGGCGGCAGTTGCCTGGGGTTGATTCTACCTTCATCCTCCCCGATGACTTCCTCCCAACCTGGGGCAGCCTGCCCCAGCCAGTGGGCACAGTATTCGTGAAACAGCGGCTCGATATCGATGATGTAGCGGAACACGCTCGGATAGTCCGGCCGCCGGCCCAGGGCCTGGAGCGCCCTGGCCACGGTGTTGACGAACAACCAGCCGAATTCCCGGAAGGCGGCCGAGTTGCCTTCCCCGGGCAGCTGGTTGGCAATGCGCGTGGCCACCTCGGTAATCCGCTCGAAATCCCCGATTGGGTTGTAGCGGGCGGAAATATCCGGAAAGCCCAGATGGAAGACGTACAGCCGGTCCTCGCGCCCGGAACGCCTGGCCTCGGCAATCACCCGCCGCATCAGATCGGCATCCCCCTTGGGGTCGAAGACGATGACCACATCCCCCCGGCGGATGTCCTGGGTGATCAGGATTTCGGCCAGGCGAGTCTTGCCGACCCCGGTGGCGCCCAGCACCAGGGTATTGCCCTCGCGATCCTTGAGATTCATCCACACATCCCGCTCCTCCAGGGCGCCCACGCCATGCAGCTCCGGCTTGCCGCCGACCGGCGGCAGGGGGCGCAAGGGGTTGAGGGGCGTGTCGGCCGAGGTGAGACGCGCCAGGAGATTCAGTCCCGGAATCTTCTCCCAGATGATTTCCAGGCCCCGGATCCATTCATAGACCCGTCCCGGTTCGACATAGTGGCGTCCCTCGTCGGTCTGGGTTTCGATCATGCGCTGGGTATGCTTGCCGGTCCAGCGGAACCCCCGCCCCAGAAACAGGTGGCGCCGGCTCCAGGGGATCCGGTCGGCGGTCAGAGCATAGCGCGGCAGGCGGGTGAGCGCCCGCTGGTAACGCAGAATACCGATGCCCTGCCAGCCCCGCCAGACGGCCAGGGCGCCGAGCCCCGCGGCGGCGCCATGGGCGACATCGGGGGTCATCAGAAACAGCGCCGGCGACAGGGCCACGGCCGTGGCGCAGCTGGCGGCCGTGACCGCCGACCACAGCTCGACCGGCGGTCTGAGTTTGACATCGATCAGGACGTTCATGGGTTACCTCCTTCAGGCGGGGCAGCCTGCCCCACCCTCATTGTTCGATCCACTCCCGGGAGATCAGCACCGGCCAATGAGTCAGCCCGAAGGCCTTCGCCAGCTCGCCGGCCGGCGCCGGCGCCAGGCGCAATCCGGGAAAGGCCCGGGCCATGGCCATGAACCGCGTCTGCGAGGTCACCTCGGCCACCAGTACCCGGGCGCCCAGCGCCCGCAATTGACGCGCATGGGTGTCCAACCAACGCCATGACAGTCGGTCATCACCCACAATCGCCAGGGGGCGTCCCCGCCAACCCTTGGGCAGGCGGCTTTGGCGCAAGGGAATGCGCCCCGGGGACATCGATGGTGTATGGACCGGAAACACCGCTTCGAGGATCTGCCGGCCGGGTGGGGCAGGCTGCCCCACCCCCGGCGTGGGCTTGGCGCCGCTTGGTGCCAGCGGCTCGAAACCGCCGGCGGCGGCGGTGCAGATGCCAAAAAGCAACCACCACGCAAGAGCGCCAGGGTTTATCCGTCCGTCAAAGTCCATGGTCAGCCTTCCGTATACGGCCACCACCACAATCCCGGTTGGCCGTTACCTATCAACGCCCCTTTTTCGCCGTCTGTGGTGATGCTATGGATCCAGGCCTTCAACCATCGGCCGCCGGCGGTGATGAAGACCGCCGGGTAACCGCCGCCCATGGCCCGGATTTCCCAGCCGTCCTCGTGCAGGGCCCGGGTGATTTCCAGTGATTGCGCCCAGGCGGGATAGCATTGCCGGCCGGTGAGACGCGCGGCGTCCGGCCGGGAATCGGTCAGAGGAATCAGCGCCGAGCAACCGGGCGGGGATTTCAGCAGGGCGCTCAGAAAGCGGACCAACGTGGCGCGTGCTGAATAGTCACACGCAAGGTGCCAGTCGCCGCCCCCGCCCGGGGCGGACGGATAACACCACACCCAAAGGTCACCCCGATCCTCCCGCCCGGCCTCGTCCACCGGTGCAATGGCCCTGGATTCGCGATCACCCTTCATCCTTCCGCTTCACCTCCTTCCGGGTGGGGCAGCCTGCCCCACCCGGATCGTTGCCGATGAAATCTGCTGCAACCAGGCGGCGACCTTGCGCCGGTACGCCGCCGCCCGGCGCCTTCTGGCGGGCGTCGTCGGGGCGCCCGCGTGATAGCGGCCGGCCGCCGTCAGCCAGTCGGCGGTCCGGGTGTATTCCTCTTTCAGGATCCTGGCGCCGGCGGCCAGGTTGAACCAGGGGTCGAGGGCCCGCCAGGGGTCGGCCAGGCGACGGTGATGAAAGGCCCAGTTGACCTGCATGAATCCCACATCCACCCGGGTGATGCCGCTGGCCAGATAGCGCTTGAGCGCCCGCCAGGCCGCCAGGCGGGAGGGATAACGTTCGCCGTTGCCCGCCACGTTCAGAGTCCAGGGCCAGGGCCGCACCCGGCGACCGTCGAGGGGCGTGCCGCTTTCGGTGAGGGCGATGGCGTAGAGCAGCGCCGGCGGCACCCCTTCGGCCTCGGCCACGGTCTGGTAGGCCGGCGGTACCTCGAGGGCCATCACTTGGCCGCACAACAGGCACCCTAGCAGGTGGGGCAGGCTGCCCCACCCTTTCATGACGATACCTCCAG
>JALSSV010000023.1 GCA_026984045.1 Chromatiales bacterium
CCCTCCACCCCGCCGTCCGGCAGGTTGATGGCGTGCCCGGTGACTCCCAGCCGGCGGGCCTGGTCCCGGGTACTGGCACGGTAGAACACCCCCTGCACACGACCGCGCACGAGGCAGCGACGACAGACGTTCATGGCAGATCGATCACCGCCGGCTGGCCCGCCACCCAGCCGTGTTCGCCTGCCGGGATGCGCACGGCGATCCGGTGCTCGATGCCTTGCGGCGTCTCGCGCGACGCGATGGCGACCAGTTCACCCTCGATACGCGTACCATCGACGATGACCGGCATGCGACGGCCCGGCTCGAGACCGGTCGCCTTCTGCGCCGGCAGGACAGCCACCGCCAGCAGGCTGTCGCGGGCCGCCACTCGCAGCACCGGCGTCGGCCGCATGTCGGCCACCACGGTCTGCCCCACCTCCACGTAACGCTCGAGGATGCGTGCCGCGAAGGGTGCACGCAGAGTACTGTATTCCAGATCCAGTCGGGCGCGAACCAGCTCGGCCCGGCCGGACTCGTAAGCGGCCTGGGCGGCGATGTAGTCGTTTTTCTTCAATTGCAGTTCGTGTTGCGAGAGCACCGTTCGATCGTACAACGCTTCGGCGCGTTCCAGCTCCCGTTTTGCCTCCGCTCGCACGGCATCGAGATCCCGCAGGCGCGCCACCAGGGCATCGATGCGGGTACGGAAGGGACGCTGGTCGAGCTGCACCAGCATGACACCCTTCTCAACCCGTTCACCGGGGCGTCCGGCCAGACGCATGACCACGCCCTTGACGGGCAGGCTCAACGTGACCGCCCGATCCCATGTCAGTCGCGCTTCAAGGGCCTGCGCGCCCGGCACCCAGGCGAGCAGGAACAGGGCGAACCACCCTGCGCATGCGCCTCGTTGTCGTTTCATGTCACTTGCCTCCCACTTGCGTTGCCGCCGGATGCCGATCGTCGGCCTGGGTGCCGATCAGCAGATCCAGCCGTTCCCAGGCCAGCGCGATCTCGAAATCGGTGCGCAACGCTTCCCGCTCGGTTTCGGTCAGGCGCACCATGGCATCCCCCAGGTCGGTTTTCACCTCCAGTTCGTAGAGGGCGCGGCTGCGATCCAGGTAGAGTTCGCGGTACTCACTGGCTGTCTGCATCGCCTCGCGCTGGATACGCAGGGCATTGAGCTGCAGCCACAGTTCCAGCACCTGTTGGCGGACCCGTTCCTCGGCATCGGCCAGTTCCGCCTGCAGACGATAGACTTCGGCCTTCTCCCGGGCCACGGCCGCATCGGTCTGGCCGCCACTGAGCAACGGCACCTGCAGATTGAGTTCGACCCGCCAGTTGTCGTAACCGGCCCGGGGTCGGCTGTAGCTGTTGGCCTCGGCGCGGGCATCGAGTTTGGGGAGATCCAGGGCACGGGCGCCCGCCACCCGTTCCCGCGCCGCCGCAAGGGCCTTGCGCAAGGCCTGCAGGCGGCGATTGCCAGCCAGCGCCCGGGCTTGCAGTTCTTCCACGGCCGGCAGCTTGCGCGCCACCTGGGGCAGCTGCGTCGGTCGCATCACCTCGGCCGGCAACTGTCCCGGCAGGCCCATGGCATAGGCCAGCCGTGCCCGGGTGAGCCGCTGACGGTTCTGGCTGGCGGCACGCCGGCGGCGCACCTGCTGGTATTCGCTTTCCTTCTCCAGCACCTCGATGTCGGAAACCTGACCCAGTTCATGCCGATCGCGCAGCTTGTCGAGTGCCACGTAGACCACGGCCATCTCCTCGTTGTCGCGG
Source organism: Chromatiales bacterium (assembly GCA_026984045.1). Classification (GTDB taxonomy): domain Bacteria; phylum Pseudomonadota; class Gammaproteobacteria; order UBA6429; family Thiohalophilaceae; genus JALSSV01. Next base: position 1,750 of record JALSSV010000023.1, read on the forward strand.
GCGAAGGCCAGATCGGCCAGCAACACGTCGAAGAAACGTTGCAGGATTTCGATCCGCCGCTGCTGGCGGATCTCCGCAAGCTGCAGCCGTCGCCCCGTGACTTCGAGATCGGCAGCCGTCTCCAGCGCCCGGCTGCGGCCGAAATCATACAGCCGTTTGGCCACCACGATGCCGATCCGATTGTCATCCCTGCGGCCATCCTGCGTGGGAAAGAGCGGATCGGTATAACGGAGACGGGCTTCGACCCAGGATCGCAGGCCCGTCTCGGCCCGGGCATCCAGAGAGTCGGCCTCCGCGGCCTCGAGTTCGGCCTCGCCGACCTGCACCTGCGGATGGGGCCGATCGGCAAAGCTCAGGGCCGCTTCCAGCGTCAACGGATCGGGCATCTTCGCGGGCGGCTCGGCCGCCATGGCCAGTCCGCCCAGCATGAACAGCCCCCAGACAACGCCTCTGCCGGTGATGCCCGCCATCGTCATCTATGGGCAGGCGCACCGGGCAGCCGCCCCTTGCGCCTGAGGCGCTTGAAACGGGTGAAGGACATCTTGCGGTAGTGGCCTTCGGCCACGTACTCACCCAGCCACAGGAATTCCTCTACGCCCTTGGTCCGGCCCGTGTAGCGCTGGACCAGATTGCCATCGAGATCGAAGAAGGCCAGCACCGGCGTGGCCCGCACCCGGAACTGCTTGAAGGCGAAATCCTTCATCGTGGTCGGCCGACCCTGAAAGTCGGTGATTTCCACATCGCCTTCGATGTCGACGCTGAAATTGAGAAAATGCTTGCGGTAGTAATCCTGCACCGCCGGCTGGTTGAGCACGTGGGTGCGCATGTAGTGGCAAAAGGGACATTCATCCATTTCGAAGAAGATGAAGATGCCCTGCTTGCCTTCCTCACGGGCCCGCTGCAACTCTTCGTGGAAGTCGCCAAAGGTGTCGTTGAAGAAATGCGTGTCGGGATCACGGACGGTCTGCGCCGGCAGCCACAGCGACCAGCACAGCAGCACGAGCAGGAGGGCGATCCGGCGGGCCATCTCAGTGCCCCTCACCGGGGTTCGGCACACGGGCCTTGCCATGCCCCTCACCGGCATGGCTGAGAAACAGGGCCAGCCCGATGAGGGCGATGGCACCGGCCAGGGCCAGCAGTTGCAGGGTGTCGGTGTAATCCATGCGCACGGCGTGCTCGAAGAACTTGACCACCAGGATCATGAAGATCACCTTGACCAGGCGCGCCTTGAGATCGTCGAGACTGTGGATCACCATCACCTTGGAGGAGGTCTCGGCGCCTTCGGCCGCATCGATCTTGCTGATGAACAGTTCATACAGGCCAAGCGAGAAGATCAGCATCACGGTCGCCAGCAGATAGCCGTCCACGGATTCGACCACGTGCGTCAGGAATTCGGAACGCAAGTGCGCACGCTGGGCGGCATCCAGGGCAGGCGAGGCATATTCCCCCACATGCATCAGCATGTACCAGACATCCACGGTAGTCACGAAGAAGATGCCAAACCCGGTGAGCAGGCTGGCCACCACCGCAAACAGCACCACCAGGCGGCTGCGCCAGAGGAAGGCTTCGAAGAGGATTTCGAGGTTCTTCATGTCTTGTCCTTGTTCTTCACGGTGGCCGCCTCGAGCAACGGCAGCACCCGAATGGTGCGCAGGGCCTCCAGGGCCTGGCGGACCTCTGCCAGGGCCGCCAGCACCGCCCGGTCCAGCGGATCACGGCTGTGCCCCTGCCGGGGGATGCGACCGCCGGCCAGTTCGATCAGGGTGAGCAAGTCCAGGCTGTCCAGACCTTCGCCCAGACGCCAGCGGGAGAGGCCATATCGTATCACCAAACCCCGCTTGCGCAGAGTCAGCAACAGATCCAGCAACTGAGGTCCGCTCCAGTCGCCACAGCGTTCCAGCGCCCGCAGGCGCAGGCCCTCGGGGTGCCGATACAACTCCGCCAGCAAATGCACCAGCATGAGCAGACGATCGCCGCGTCGCCGCTGTTCCTTGAGTCCGACGCCCAGGGCATAGCCGATCTCGGCGCCGAACAGGGTGATGAGCCAGGAAACGTAAATCCAGACCAGCAGCAGGGGAATGGTGGCCAGGGCACCATAAATCAGTTCATAGGTGGGAAACCAGCGCAGGTACATGGCGAACAGCTGCTTGGCCAGTTCGAACAGCACGGCCGCCACGCTGCCGGCAATCAGGGCATGGGCCCAGCTGGGTTGCCCCTCGAATATTTTGGACACTGTTTCGCACAAAATTCACGCCGCCTCCGCCACGGGCTCATGGGCGGCACGTACCTGGGCAGGCGTAGTATAACCATGCCGTTGGAGCAGCCAATGCTTGTTGAACCGTGCC
>JALSSV010000024.1 GCA_026984045.1 Chromatiales bacterium
CGGTATGGTGCTTGCTCATAGCGTGTTCCTCAAGCGATACCACAACACCCGCCGCCGCGGATCTTCATACAATGTATATTCGCCGCCGGCCAGCACTTTCAGCGCCTGGCGCAACGTCAGCGGTCCCAGATGCCGGTGCGCTTCCGGCAGCGGGGCGGTCATGACCGGCAACGGGCCGTCGGTGGATACCTCCTCCCAGCGCCACCCGCTGCGTATCAGCAGCCAGCGCACGGCGTCTCCGACTCTGGTGACTTGGCTCGGAAAGTGGATGTCGATGATGATGCCCAGCAGATCTTCCTGCCCCGGCGCCGGCGTGGCCATCTGCGTTCGGTAGCGGCCGGCGCTTACGACGGGCACCGGCGTGCCGGATGGCGCCGGCGTGGCCGGGGCAGGCTGCCCCGCTTTTTTCGATAACGGTTCATCAGAAAGCAGGCTGGCGCTGGTTTCGGCAGGAGGATTGGCAGCGGCGGCCGGTTTTATCGGTGGCTTGGCGGCGCAACCGGCCATGACAACGGCGCTGGCCGCAAGAAGGATGGATTTCATACGGGTTCTCCTGTGTATGGATGTTGAACACACCATACACCGGCGCCGCCGGGATATTTGAATTAAACGTTCCAAAAGTTGGAACGTTTAATTATTTTTTCCTGAAAAAAATTTGATATAATAGAAAAATTTTTTACCTTAAAAATATATATCTGTAAGTTATTGAATCTTCGTTGCCGGTTGTCGTTCCGGCTACATGAGCGGCGGTGATCGCCCCGTCAGACGCCCATCTTTGACGTTAATTGTTTCATAAAATGAAATTATAACGTTGTTTTTTATAAAAACCATATAAAAAGTATGTAATTTTAACTCAAAACATTTTTTCCAAGTTTCTGATCTAAAAAGGATTAATTTAATAAAATTAATAAACAAAACTTTTTATTATAACAATAAAAAATTGAAATGTGAATGAATTAAACGTTCCAACTTTTGGAACGTTTTTTTGTTTTTTTTTCCGCTGGTTGTGGAATTCTGTATGCCGTCATGAATTGTCGATGGATACGGGACGTGTTAATCACTATCTGGCCCTGCGGCCGCCGTCACAACAGAGGGTTGTCCGGTTTCCCGGCAGGTCTCAAGACCTCCAGGCGGCCGCGGGCCGGGGGAGGGGCCTGGCATGGTGCGGCGCTGGGGCTGTTGGCCGCCGCCACCCTGTTGCTGGTGCCGGGCTGCCAGACCCTGCGCGATATCGACCGCGCCGCCGCCCGTATCAACGAACAACTCAAGGCCCGCCAGCTGGCCAGGCGGCGCAGCTACCAGGCAACCGCCCGTCGCTGTCAGGTGGCCGGCGATGTCATAAGGCTGGCCGGCGCCGATATTGATACCGCTTACGTGCGGCTCAAGCGGTTCTTCAATTACAGGTCACTCAACGAATATGAGCCAGCCGACCGCAAGTGGATCAAATACATGGGCTTTCGGCACGAGACCCTGCCTGGCGTCCGCTACAACCTGGCCCAGACGGTCCGCTGGCCGACCTATGGGGATGCCCTGGTCTGGCTGCATTTGATATTGGAGCGCGACACCGGCGGCGTGCGGATTCAATGGCAACATTGCGCCGGCGCGGATGGCTGGGAACACCTGCCGCCCGGCGCCGACCGCATCATGGCGCGGGATATCCGCGCGGTGGCCTTGGGGCGGGGCCGATGAGGCTGCCGTCGCTGTCTTTCCGTCCCGCCTGGCTTTCCGCCGTCCGCCCGGCGTCCTGGTGCCGGGTGGCGCTGGCTGTCATCCTGCTCTGGCTGGTGCTGGCCGCTCTGTCTCTGCTGACCCGCGTGGCGGGAGGCCGGCGATGAAGGCGCCTGTGGCAGTGGTGCTGACCCTGGTGGCGGTGCTGCCCTGGGCCGGCGCCTACACGCCTTCTGTTACCCGCGAGACCGATATCGCCGCCATTGACAGCCAGGCCGCCACCCGCCGTGAGGCGCAAACCCGCGCCTGGGTGATGAGCGAGTGGCAGATCAGCCGCCAGGAATATGACCGTTACCGGAATCTGATGACCGGTATTCGGGGGTATTTTTCGGAACCGAATCTGCCGCCGTTGATGGCCCTGGGCATTCATGCCAGAAGCCCGGAGGAGCGGCGCCGCTATGCCGACCGCCTGGTCCGGATTCTGTACCAGGACGGCGAGCGGGTGCTGGCGTTTGAGCGCGAAGTCCAGGCCGCCTGGCGCCGCCTCGGCCAGCCCATGCTGGACCCGGTAAAACTGGAAAAGGTGTTGCAGGCCAGGCAGCAGCGCAAGCGGCGTTATCTGACTGGTTACCAAGGCCGGCGGCTGGCGCTGTTCGTCGCCGCCGACGACCGGCGCTGCCCCGCCTGTCTGACCAGGGTGCGTCAGTTGCTGGGTGATCCGGGCTGGTCTGGCCTGGATATCTATGTCGTGGACACCCACGACGATGACGCCATCCGGCAGTGGGCGCGGCGGGCCGGCATTACACCCGGCAAAGTCCAACGGCGCCGGATTACCCTCAATCACGGGGCCGATGTTTATGCCCTGCATCTAGGCTCGAAAGCACCGCTGCCGGCCCTGTTTCAGCGTCAGGGCGGCCAGTTGGCGCCGTTGGCGGGAGGGTCGGGCTGATGAGCAGGCGGGGCTGGGTACTGTGCGGCCTGTTACTCGGGTTTTCCGGGGTGGGGCAGGCTGCCCCGCTGGCCGCCATACCGCCGGCTTACCGGCAAGTGGCAGACGAATACCAGGTGCCGCCCCGGTTGCTATTTGCCATCGCCCTGACCGAAAGTGCGCGCCACGGCGCGCCGTGGCCCTGGACCCTGAATGTCGGGGGTCGTCCATATTATTTTGCCAGCCGCGCCGAAGCGGAAAGCGCCCTGCGCCGTTGGTTGGCAAAAAGCAAACACCCAGACGTTGGTCTCATGGAGATTAACTGGAAGTATCATCGCAAAAAACTGCAAGACCCGACCGCCGCCTTTGATCCCTGGTACAACCTCCGCGCCGGCGCCCTGATCCTGCGCCAGGCCTACGATGCCACTGGCAATTGGTGGCAAGCGGCGGGCCGTTATCATTCCACCACTCCTTCCTTGGCCGATGCCTACCGCCAGCGGGTGAGGCGCTGGTATCGGAGGATCCGGGAATGATGGCCACCCGCCGCTGGTTTTTTTCGGGATTGATTTTGATGGCGCCGCCCGTCCTGGCGCTCGAGGTGTTGCACGATGCCGGCAACACCCGTCCCCTGGCGCCGCTGTTGCAACAGGCCGGCCTGCTGGCCGGGGACGACCCGCCGCCGCCATCCCCCCAGGGCCCGCCCCCGGACCGTTTCCGTATCACCACGCCTGGCCTGACGCCTGGTGTTCAGCCACGGATTCCCGTCGGGCCTTTGGCCCGGCCCCTGCCGCGCCCCGTGTTTCTGGTGGGCGCCGATCCGAGGTCGCTGGCCTGGCTCAGGCGTCACCGCGAGCGGTTGCGGGCATTGGGTGCGGTGGGTCTAATTGTCGAGGCTGGCGGCGCCGGGGAAGTGGACCGGGTGCGTCAGGCCGGCGCTGGCCTGGCCATGGCGCTGGGCAGCGGTGTGATGCTCAGGGACTTGTTCAATCTCCGGCATTACCCGGTATTGATAGGCAATCAGTGGATAGAGCAATGAAACAGTATGCAAGAGGAGACCGGTGTTGACCAGAATGATTTGTCTTGTGATTGGTTTGTCGCTGGCCGCCGAAGCCAGCGCCGATTCGGAGCGGGAACATCTGGCCCGGCTGGCCCATGAAATTGAGCTGCTGACACCTCTGATCGATGCCGCCGAAGCCAGCGCCGATAAAACCGCTCGTATCCAGTTTCGATACGACCGGTTGCGTTATGACTTGGCATTAATCCGCATGGGGATTCTCGAGCAGGTGCAAGGCGCTCCGCCCGGTCCCCGGCAAGTGGAGCCCTTGCGCGGCGATTACCGGAGATAACGGCCATGACCGGTGCTGCTTCCAGTGCATTTCAGGCGGCCACGGGCCATTCGCCGGCCGATGTCCGTGGCTATCTGACCGGCCTGTTGGTGGCGCTGCTGTTTCTGTGGGGCGCCTGGGTCTTCCGCGTG
>JALSSV010000025.1 GCA_026984045.1 Chromatiales bacterium
AGTGCCGGGCCTTGGGGTAGGCCTTGCGGTAGGCCTCGCTGGCATTGCCGGTCTCGACATAGGCCAGGGCGAAGGTCTCTTGTTTCGGGGTCAGCATTTCAACCTCCAATTCCACTTGCCAGGGTGTGCGACTCGCGCCGATAGAACGAGCGGAACTTCATATAGTCCCTGACCAGCCACGCCAGCCCCTCGTCGTCGATCCGGGTCATGTCCTCGATGTCATCCCGATACCAATCGAGCAGATCATCGAGGGGAACGTGGTAGGTCTTCGCCAGCACGCCCAGTCTGGCCGCCACACGGTCGCGCAGCTCGCGCAGGATGTCGGGCTTGTGCTCTCTGATCCATACCACCTGCTCGTCGGTAAGCGCCTGGGTGTTGCCCTCCAGGACGACCTGCCCGGCCTCGGCCGACACGCGAATGCCGAGCTGTTCAATGCGCTCAATGATGGTCACAACTTCATCCTCCCGGCTATTTCGGCTCGATCCTGTTCCGGTTCTTCACTCTGCAATGGGTCCACTGGGTCCACTGGGTCCATGCCTTGTGCGGTAAGGGTTTCTTGCGGACCCACTCCACTTTTTGCAGTGGGTCCACTGGGTCCATCTGTCGGTGTTTCGTCATTAACTGGACCCAGTGGACCCATTCCGCTTTTTGCAGTGGGTCCGCGCCGATGCCTTGTGTCATAAGGGTCGGACCCACCGGACCCAGTGGACCCACCGGAAAGTGAAAAACCGAGAATTTCCTCTCGAACGCAAACCGTTTTAACCTTGCTCCCTTCAACCCGAAGCTGGGCCGACAAGCCGTGGGAGAAGCGAAGCAATCCGGCTTTTTTTAGAGCCTCTTTCGTTGCCCGGACGTTGGCGCCGCAACACGCCTCGCGGAATGCGGTGGAGGTGAAGTGCCAGCAGCCTTGGCGTCGCCAGCCGGCTCGGTCCCGTGGAGGGTGATCGTCGCGCGTCTCGAACCGAGCGGCGTTGGCTTCGATGAAGGCGCGGACGTTCTCAATGCCGCGCTGCCCTTCGTCGGAGGCACGAGTCTGGCGGCGCCACAGGGTGAATGCCTCGATGGCGCAGGCAGTGGCGTCACCCGGATGCCAGGGCAGGATGCCAGCCTCGATGCCCAGCTCTCCGGCGAAGGCCACCAGGGCAAAGCGCTTTCTGGCTCGACCGGCCTCGCTGGTGGGGGCTGGTCCAATCAGCTCATTGTCGAAGTCCAGCCAGCGCTCCCGCAGATCATCGAGGCGCCTGGCAGCCCATTCGATAAAGGCGGGGCCGGCATGGCCGTAGTGCTCAGCCACCCCGTGTTTGATCCGGTCGGCGGTCTCGGCGTCGGGAAAGACGGTATCCACTGGCAGGTCGAGCAGGCGCACCAGTTGCCCACCCCGCGCCCGTGCGCCCCCTTCGGCGATGTACTCGGCCACCGGCAGCTCACCGGCGGACAACAGCAGGATGCGCCAGGCCCGGCGTCTCGCCAGGCTGCCGTCGCGGCGCGCCCGGCTGCGGCCCGATCCCGACATGATCCGGTACACGGTGCGCCCGAAGTCCTTGCTCTCGCCCTCGCCGATCTCATCCACTACCAGCGGCAGGTCGTTGAACCCGGCGGCCATACCTTCCAGGGCGTTACTGGTGGCGTTCCAACGGTTGATGTAAGCAGCTGCGCCCCCGGCGATACCCGGGTCGATGGCGCAGCCCCATACGCTGGAAGCCGCCTGCAATGCCGTCGTCTTGCCCTTGCTGGTGGCGCCACACAGATGAAACCCTCCCGCCTCAACGCCAAGCGGAAACCGCAGGGGCGCGGCCAAGCTGGCGCAGACCAGAAAGCGGACAATCGGCGGCAGATCGGCCACCAACTCGCGCCAAGTGTCGAGGTTGCCGGCGGCGTGGATGGCCTCGCCAATGTCAGCGCCAGTTTGAAACACCAGGCGCTCGTCGCCCTTCGTGTTGATGGCGTTCCCCGGAAGCACGAAGGCCTCGCCGTGCCAGCCGGTGGACGTGGCCGAGACCAGGCGGGCGGTGGGCTGGAAGGCGGTCAAATACCGTACCAGCTTCTTCTCGCGCCCCGGTGCGATGGGCAGGCCCCGCGATGCCAGGCGCTGCGCCAGCTCGTTGCCCTGGGCGTGGAACAGCTCGGCCGGGATCGCCTCGGCATGCTCGTGGCCGTCCAGGTCCAACCAATGGACCAGCCGCCCCCAGTTCTCGCGGTTACCATCCCGTGATACGGCAGACACCCAGGCGGGGCGATACGCGAGTATCTCCGGATCATCCCCATCGACAGCCACCCCACTGGCGTTTAGGATGTAGCCCCTCGGCACCTCCACCCCAGCCCAAGGTTTGCGAGTCTCGTCGTCGTCCGCCTCGGCGTCGATGCCCAGCTCGGCGTCGATGGCCGCGAGGGTCTTTTCCAGGTCTTCGGCGGTGCTCATGCGGCCCTCCGTTTCGGTTTCGGGTACAGCTTGCCCAGCAGGGCGGTGATGCGCTGGGCGGCCAGGTGCTCGCGCTCCCAGTGCTCGGTGGGCAGCGGCCGCCACTCGGGCCGGGCCTCGCGGAAACGTTGATCGCGCTCGATTTCACGGCCGGCGATTCGGCCTTCGAGCACGATCAACAGTACGCGTAACTCGTGAGCCAGGGCGGTTTCTAGGCGTTCCCTATCACGGCGCTGGGCGGCCTCTCGTGCCCGTTGGCGGGCTTGCGGGTCGGCCTTGGGGTTAAGGCCCAAGTAGGCGGTAACGAGACGCAGGGCCTCGCCAGGGGTGCGAGCAATGCCGGTATGCACCAGCAGGGCGAAGCCGTCGCCCCCGGTGGGGTCGCCACCCCGGCCGCATATCCAGCCCCCATGCTCGGCATCCTCTGGCAGCAGTCTGAAGCGGTCGCGGCCGCCACAGCCGGGGCAGGGTCCATGCCGCCCAGGGCGCGGCAGATCGCTCACCCCCAGCGCGGACCAGATGGCGGGCCATTGGCCGCGTGCAGCGGCCTTGCAGGTCGGGAAGTCGATCATGCCGCCTCCTCGGCCTGCTCGGCGCGGGCTAGGGCTTCTTCATGCTGGGCCAACAACCAATTAGCGGCATCGTGGGCTTCGACGGCGTGCTCCAGTAGGCTGGAGACCTCGGTTAGCAGCCAAATGGTTGCGTCACCATCCTCATCGGGCAGCTCGCCGGACTTGCGGGCCACCCACAGGGTGCGCAGGGCGCTGGTTAGTTGACCGGCCAGGTGCAGGGGGTTGGTGTACCCCTCCACCCGGCGCAGTACATCCAGGGCTTCGGCGTCCAGCGAGTCCATGCCCACGGATGAAGCAGGTATGTCCAGTTCGTAATACTCGCGCAGCACATCAGCGATGCTGGGAACAACGTTGAGTGGGGTGTGGCGTTCAGTCATGTGCGCCCCCCCTGTCGCCTCTGGCTTCAATCCAAGCGTCCAAATCGGCTTTCCGCCAGCCGCTGGCGTGGGCACCGAGTTTGATGGGCTTTGGAAAGTTTGTGGTCGCGGCCCAGCGGTACAAAGTAGTCCTTGAAACGCTCAGGTATTCCGCTGCCTCTTTGGGTCTCAAGATTGCGCTCATATCGTCGCCTCCATGGGTTTGGGCAGTGCGATATGCACCACGTCGAAACAGAGGCTAAATCGAGCGCGGAGGGGTTGTCGGGAACGTTTCTGGCCTAATTTTCGCTGGAAGTGTCCCCGATCCGCCTTCTGGTTTTTTTCACATAGTCAACGCTGGTTTCCATCCCAAAGACGACGCTTGCCGTGTCTGCAACAAGGCTGTCGTGAGGGCTGCCATATCGGCGCACGATGCGTTGGGAGAGATTGCGGACGAAGGCGCGGCGGAAGGTGTCTTTCGGGATACTCCCATCCGCTCGCTTTGATAGACGCAGGTTCGTTTGATGCTTGTGTGGGCGGCTCGCTGTTTCCTTCGCTTCGGTTGCCAGGTCAATCAGCAGCTCTTCGATTCGCGGAATGGATGCACCCTCTGGAAATGCTGTGCCTTCCAGGGCATCCCGGACGAAGTAAAGAACGGAAGTCCAAGCAAGTTCGGATTCTGCCACCCGGTGCGCCAGTTCTTC
>JALSSV010000026.1 GCA_026984045.1 Chromatiales bacterium
CCGAGGGAAAACCCCATGCCCAGCCCTGCCCCCCGCTGTTTCCCTCGCCACTGGCCCCCGTGCTGATCCTCGGCATCGATCCCGGCTCCCGCACCACCGGCTACGGGGTGGTGGCCCTGCGCGAGGGTCGCAGCCGCTGGATCGCCTCCGGCTGCATCCGCCTGCAGGGGGCGGCGCTGGCCGAGCGGCTGTGCAGCCTGCTGGAAGGGCTGGAATTGGTGCTCGAAACCCACGCCCCGGACGTGGTGGCGGTGGAACAGGTGTTCATGCACCGCAACGCCGACTCGGCGCTCAAGCTGGGCCAGGCGCGGGGCGCAGCGGTGGGGCTGGTGGCCCGGCGCGGCCTGCCGGTGTACGAGTACACGCCGGCCCAGATCAAGAAGACCATCGTCGGCCGCGGCAACGCCGCCAAGGCCCAGGTGCAGCACATGATCTGCGCCATGCTCGGGCTCGACCGCGCTCCCCAGGAAGATGCGGCCGATGCCCTGGCCGTGGCCCTGTGCCACGCCCACCTGAGCCAGACCCTGACCCGCATGCGTCCCGCCCGGGGCCTGTTGCATGCCGCCCGGCGTTCGCGCCGGGGGCGGCTGCGTTGAAGGAGGAGACATGATCGGTCGCCTGCGCGGCATCCTGCTGGAGAAGACCCCGCCCTTCCTGCTGCTCGAGGTGCAGGGCGTCGGCTACGAGGTCGAGGCGCCCATGTCCACCTTCTACCAGCTCCCGGCCCAGGGCGAGGAGGTGATGCTCTACACCCACCTGATCGTGCGTGAGGACGCCCAGCTCCTGTGCGGTTTCGCCAGCGAGAGCGAGCGGCGGCTGTTCCGCAGCCTGATCCGCGTCAACGGCGTCGGCGCCAAGCTGGCCCTGGCGATCCTCTCGGGCATGAGCGCCGACGAGTTCGCTGCCGCGGTGCAGGACGAGGACACCGCCCGTCTCACTCGCCTGCCCGGGGTGGGCAAGAAGACCGCCGAGCGCCTGATCGTGGAGATGCGCGACCGCCTGGCCGACTGGCAGGCGGCGCCGGCGGCCGCGTCCGCCGGCGAACCGGTGCCGGCGGCGGCCGGCGATCCGGTCAAGGAGGCGCTCACCGCCCTGGTGGCCCTGGGCTACCGCCCGGCCGAGGCCAGCCGAATGGTGGAAAAGGTGGACAGCGACGGCCTTGGCAGTGAAGATATCATCCGCGAGGCCCTGAAGGCCTCCATCCGCCGCTGACAGGGCCGCGCCCACGCATGATCGAAGACGACCGCCTGATCGCCACCACCGCCCACGGCGCCGAAGACGCCCTCGACCGGGCCATCCGTCCGGCGCGCCTGGCCGACTACGTTGGCCAGCCGGCGGTGCGCGAACAGATGCAGGTGTTCATCGAGGCGGCCCGCTCGCGGGGCGAGGCGCTCGACCATGTGCTCATCTTCGGCCCGCCCGGCCTGGGCAAGACCACCCTCTCGCACATCATCGCCAACGAACTGGGCGTGAACATGCGCCACACCTCCGGGCCGGTGCTGGAACGGGCCGGCGATCTGGCCGCGCTGCTCACCAACCTCGAGCCCCACGACGTGCTGTTCGTGGACGAGATCCACCGCCTGAGCCCGGTGGTGGAGGAGATCCTCTATCCGGCCATGGAGGACTACCAGATCGACATCATGATCGGCGAGGGCCCGGCGGCCCGCTCCATCAAGCTGGATCTGCCGCCCTTCACCCTGGTGGGCGCCACCACCCGCGCCGGCCTGCTCACCTCGCCGCTGCGGGACCGCTTCGGCATCGTGCAGCGCCTCGAGTTCTACAGCACCGAGGATCTCACCCGTATCGTGACCCGCTCGGCGGGGATCCTCGAGGTGGCCATCGACGCCGACGGCGCTCGCGAGATCGCCCGCCGCTCGCGGGGCACCCCGCGCATCGCCAACCGCCTGCTGCGCCGGGTGCGTGACTATGCCGAAGTCAAGGCCGATGGCGCCATCACCGCCGACATCGCCCGCATGGCACTGGATCTGCTCGACGTGGACGAGCAGGGCTTCGACATGATGGATCGCAAGCTGCTGCTGGCCATCATGGAAAAGTTCGGCGGCGGGCCGGTGGGGGTGGACAACCTGGCCGCCGCCATCGGCGAGGAACGGGGCACCATCGAAGACGTGCTCGAACCGTTCCTGATCCAGCAGGGCTTTCTGATGCGCACCCCCCGCGGGCGCATGGCCACGCCCAACGCCTGGCGCCATTTCGGCCTGCCGGCCCCGGCCGGCACGGCCCCGATTCCGGATCTGTTCGACGATGGCCAGACCGACTGAGGCCGAATCCGCGTCCCGAAGCGTGACCGGGTTCCTTTGGCCGGTGCGGGTTTACTACGAGGATACCGACTCCGGTGGCGTGGTGTACTACGCCAACTATCTCAGGTTCATGGAGCGCGCGCGCACGGAACTGTTGCGCCATCACGGGTTCGAACAGGACGAATTGCGTGCGCGGGAAAAGGTGATCTTCGCCGTGCGTTCGGTTCAGGTGGACTATCTCGCCCCGGCCCGCTTCAACGACCTTTTGCAGGTGCGCACCGAAATCCTGCAGGCCGGGCGCGCCAGCCTCACCTTCGGCCAGGACGTGCTGCGCGAGGCCGATGGCCGCCTGCTGTGCCGGGGCGAGGTCAAGGTGGCCTGCCTCGACAGCGAGACCTTCCGCGCCCGGGCCATCCCGGACATCATGCAGACCATCATCGAGGGGAGTCCACGCCGGTGAGCGCCGATCTGTCCATCACCCAGCTCGTGCTCGACGCCAGCCTCGTGGTGCAGCTGGTCATGGCCCTGTTGCTGGTGGCCTCCTTGCTTTCCTGGACCGTGATCTTCCTCAAGTGGTCGGTGATCAAGCAGGCCCGCCAGGAGGCGGACCGCTTCGAGCGGCGCTTCTGGTCCGGGGCCGATCTGGGCGATCTGTACAAGCGCGTCTCGGCGCGGCGCGGCAAGCTCACCGGCATGGAGTCGATCTTCGAGGCCGGCTTCCGCGAATTCCTGCACCTGCGCAAGAGCGCGGTGGAGCCCCTGGCCCTGGTGCAGGGCGTGCAGCGGGCCATGCGCGTGGCCCTCAACCGGGAGATCGACAACCTGGAGATGCACCTGTCGTTCCTGGCCACCGTCGGCTCCACCAGCCCCTACGTGGGCCTGTTCGGCACCGTGTGGGGGATCATGAACGCCTTCATCGGCCTGGGCGCCGTGAAGCAGGCCACCATCGCCACGGTGGCGCCGGGCATCGCCGAAGCCCTCGTCGCCACCGCCATGGGCCTGTTCGCCGCCATTCCCGCGGTGATCGCCTACAACCGCTACTCCAACGACGTGGAGCGCCTGATCAGCCGCTACGACATCTTCGCCGAGGAGTTCTCCACCATCCTCCAGCGCCAGGCCCACACCGAGCGCCGGGCGGGGGCCGCGGCATGATCGGCCACGGCTTCTCCGGGCGCCCGAAGCGCAAGCGCATGTCCGAGATCAACGTGGTGCCCTACATCGACGTGATGCTGGTGCTGCTGGTGATCTTCATGGTCACCGCGCCCATGCTCACCCAGGGCGTCAAGGTGGAACTGCCCGAAACCCGCGGCGACGTGGTGGAAACGGAAGGCCAGGAGCCCATCGTGGTCTCGGTGGATGCGGCCGGCCGGGTCTTCCTCAATCTGGGCGAGGCCCCCGACAAGCCGCTCGACAACGCCATGCTCCTGACCCGGATCAAGGCGCTGCTGCGCCATCGCCGGCAGGCTACCGTCTACGTCAAGGGCGACCGCCACGTGCCCTACGGGGACGTGGTCAAGGTGATGGCCCTGCTCAAGCAGGGCGGAGTGGAGAAGGTCGGGCTGGTGACCCGCCTGCCGGACGAGGCGTGAGGCCGAAAGCCGTGCGCAGCCAAACGCCGCCAGGCGGAACGCCATCGAAAAGGCCCTGAATCCCCATGTGGCAGGCCATCAGGCAACACCCCTGGGCCGCCGTGCTGGCGGTGCTCGCGCATCTTGCGATCCTCGCCATCCTGGTGGTCAGTTTCACCCGGCCCGCCACGGAACCGGCCGGGCAGACTGCCAAGGCGCCACCCGAGGCGGTCAGCGTCACCGCCATCGATGAGCGCCAGGTAGAGCGCGAACTGGAAAAGATCAGGGCTGCCGAGCGGCGCAAGCAGGAAGCCGCCCGCCGCGCCGCCGAGGCCCGCAAGCGGGAGGAGCGGCGCCTGGCCGAACTGAAGCGCCAACGCCGGCTGGAGGAAAAACGCCGCCAGGAAGCCGAGCGCAAGCGCAAGGCGAAGGAAGCGGCCGAGAAGAAGCGTCTGGCGGAACTTGCCCGCCAGCGCCGGCTCGAAGAACGGAAGCGCAAGGAGGCCGAACGCCAGCGCCGCGAAGAGGAAAAGCGCCTGGCCGAACTCAAGCGCCAGGAAGAGGAAAAGGCCCGCCAGGCCGAAATCGCCCGCCAGGAAGCGGAACTGCAGCGCCGGCTCGAAGCCCAGCGTCAGGCCGCCGCCCGCCAGGCGGCCCGCCAGAAGGAAATCGACCGCTACCGCGCCGCGATCCGCCAGGCGGTCACCAACCGCTGGCACATTCCCGCCGGGGCCACGGCGGATCTGCGCACCGAAATCCGGGTGCGCCTGCTGCCCAGCGGCGAGGTGCTGGATGTGCAGATCCTGCGCGCCAGCGGCGACCCGGCCTTCGACAAATCGGTGGAAGCTGCCGTCTACCGGGCCTCGCCCCTCCCGGTGCCTTCCCCGGACTCGGGCCTGTTCGACGAATTCCGCGAAGTGATCTTCGCCTTCACGCCGCTGAACGTGCGGTAGCGGGGGCCGGGTGGCGGGTCGCGGGGAACACCGTGGAATCCACGACCCTGCCACAGGGTACAACCCGCAGGAGCGGCGCCCTCGCCACGACAGACGGTAGCGGGGGCCGGGTGACGGGTCGCAGGGAACACCGTGGAAACCACGGCCCCGACCAAATGGCACAAACCGTAGGAGCGGCGCCTTTGCCGCGACAGACCGGTAGCGGGGGCCGGTGACGGGTCGCGGGGAACACCGTGGAAATCACGGCCCCGACCAAACGGCACAACCCGTAGGAGCGGCGCCCTCGCCGCGATAGACGGTAGCGAGGGCCGGTGGCGGGTCGCAGGGAACACCGTGGAAATCACGGCCCTGACCAAATGGCACAAACCGGTAGGAGCGGCGCCCTCGCCGCGACAGACGGTAGCGGGGGCCGGGTGGCGGGTCGCAGGGAACACCGTGGAAATCACGGCCCTGACCAAACGGCACAACCCGTAGGAGCGGCGCCCTCGCCGCGATAGACGGTAGCGAGGGCCGGTGGCGGGTCGCAGGGAACACCGTGGAAATCACGGCCCCGACCAAACGGCACGAACCCGTAGGAGCGGCGCAAGCCGCGAAAACGCGGTTGCAGGCAGCACGAAGCCGCAGGAGCCGCGCAAGCCGCGACAGGAACAGGGCCGACGACTGCATGGATGCAACAGGCAGAGCGACGCAGGAAGCCAAAGCCGAGTGACGAGGAGAATCGAAGCCGGAGCGACAGGGCTTTCCCCTGGCCCTCGTCCCCGCATTTAATCCGAATGATGGCACGCCCAAAACCGAACACGAGGTGGAAAGACGCAACATGAAACGCCGATTCCTGATCCCCCTGCTGGCCCTCGGCCTGCTGCTCGCCGGCCCGGCGCGAGCGGTGTTGACCATCGAGATCACCCAGGGCGTCGAGGGCGCCTCGCCCATCGCCATCGTGCCTTTCGGCTGGGAGGGGCAGGGCGCGCCCCCCGAAGCCATGCACGAAATCGTCGCCGCCGATCTGCAGCGCAGCGGCTTCTTCGCGCCCCTGCCCGAAGCGGATCTGATCGCCCGGCCGGTGGATCCGCGCCAGGTGAACTTCGCCAACTGGCGGGCCCTGAACGTGGATCACCTGTTGGTGGGCCGCATGGCGGCCCTGCCCGACGGCACCTTCCAAGTGCAGTTCCAGCTGCTCGACGTGCTCAAGGGCACGCAACTGGCCGGTTACAGCATCCGCAGTCGCCTGCCCGATCTGCGCCGCACCGCCCATCAGATCAGCGACATCGTCTACAAGGCCATCACCGGCCGCCCCGGCGCCTTCGACACCCGCATCGCCTACGTGACGGTCACCGGTGATCGCAAGCAGCAGAAGACCTTCCGGCTGGCCGTGGCCGACGCCGACGGCCACAACGAGCGGATCGTCTACGAATCGTCCCGGCCGCTGATGTCGCCCGACTGGGCGCCGGACGGCAAGCGGCTCGCCTACGTCTCGTTCCGCAACGGCCGCTCCGAGATCTACATCCAGAACCTGCTCACCGGCCAGGCGGAGCGGGTCGCCGGCTTTCCCGGCCTCAACAGCGCCCCGGCCTTCGCTCCGGACGGCCGGCGCCTGGCCCTGACCCTGTCGAAGGACGGCAATCCCGAAATCTACGTGATGGAGCTGCAGACCCGGCGCCTGATCCGAATCACCCGCAACTTCGCCATCGACACCGAGCCGGCCTGGACGCCCGACGGCAAGGCTCTGGTCTTCACCTCCGATCGGGGCGGCTCGCCTCAGCTCTACGAGGTGGCGGTCGGTGCCGGCGGGCCCGCGGGACGGCCGCAACGACTCACCTTCGACGGCAACTACAACGCCCGGGCGGCCGTCTCGCCCGACGGCCGCCACATCGCCATGGTCCACCGCGAGGAGGGCCGTTTCCGCATCGCCGTGCTGGATCGCAAGACCGGGCGCCTGCGGATCCTCACCGACAACCGCCTGGACGAATCGCCCAGCTTCGCCCCCAATGGTAGTATGATCATCTACGCAACCGAGGACAATTACCGGGGCGTGCTGGCTGCCGTGTCGGTCGATGGGCGGGCCCGGCAGCGGTTCCGCCTGCAGACGGGCGACGTCCGCGAACCGTGCTGGTCACCGTTCAAGCGCTGATTCGAACCAATCGCCAAGGAGCCACTTCATGGGAACCCTCACGCGCATCATCCTCGTCGCCGGCCTGCTGGCGCTGGCCGGCGGTTGCAAGTTCGCCCCGGTGAAGAAGTCCGGGGAAGCCATCGAGCCGCCTCCGCCGGTGGCCGAGCAGCCGGCCCCGGAAGCGCCGCAGGAAAAACGTTACGTGATCGGCGAGGAGGCCTCGCTGGATGTCAGCGCCCTGTCCGATCCGGCCAGTCCGCTGGCCAAACGGGTCATCTATTTCGAACTCGACAGCAGCCAGGTGGACGAGGAGGGCCGCGACATCATCGGCCGCCATGCCCGATTCCTGGCTGCCCATCCCGAGCTGTCCATCGTGCTCGAAGGCCATGCCGACGAGCGGGGCACACGGGAATACAATCTCGCCCTTGGCGAGCGCCGGGCCAAGGCGGTTCGGCAGTTGATGGTGCTGCAGGGCGTCGATCCGAAGCAGATCCAGGTGATCAGCTTCGGCGAGGAACGCCCGGTGGCGCTGGACCACAACGAAGCGGCCTGGCGGCTCAACCGCCGGGTCGAGATTCTCTATTCGGGGTACTGATCCATGCCGGGAACCGTCATCCGCGCGCTGCCGCTGCTGCTCGCCTGTGCACCGCTGACCGGGCTGGCCGCCGAGGCGGCCGGCACCGCCACCTCGCTCGAGGCGCGGGTCGCGCGTCTCGAGCGCCAGCTCGACAATCGGGGGCTGGTGGACATGGCACTCAAGCTCGAGGCGCTGGAGAAAACCGTGCAGCAACTGCGCGGCGAGAACGAGGTGCTGGCCCACAAGCTGGAAGAGATGAAGAAACGTCAGCGGGATCTTTACCTCGATCTGGATCGGCGGCTGGTGCAGCTCGAGCGCCGCGGCGTGGCCGCCACGCCGGCCAGCGACACTTCCCCCCCGGCCGAGCCGGCAGGGGCCGAAACACCGGCTGCCGTGGCGCCCCCGGCGGTGGTCAGCGGCGGCAAGCCCACCACCGCCACCCGCCGCACCCCGGCGCCCGCGCCCCGCGGCCCGGTGGTGGCGGCGGCCAGCGAAACCGAGCAGCAGGCCTATCAGCAGGCCTTCAACCTCCTGCGTGAACTCAAGTACGACAAGGCCAGCGAAGCCTTCCGCCGGTTCCTGAAGACCTATCCCGACGGCCGCTATGCCCACATCGCCCAGTACTGGCTGGCCGAGACCGGCTACGCCCAGCGCAAGTTCAGGCAGGCCATTGCCGACTACCAGACGCTCATCGACAAGTACCCCGACAGCCCCAAGCTGGCCGAGGCCCTGCTCAAGATCGGCTACAGCCAGTACGAGCTGAAGAACTTCGCCGCGGCCCGCGAAGCCCTGGAGCGGCTGATCGCCAACTATCCCGGCACCACCGAGGCCGGCCAGGCCCGCAACCTGTTACGCAAGATCCGTCTCAAGAGCGGCAAGTAGGGTCCGTCACGTGACCGGATCCGACCGTCTGCGGATCACGGAGATCTTCCTCTCCCTGCAGGGCGAGAGCCGCAGCGTCGGCTGGCCCACGGTGTTCGTGCGCCTCACGGGCTGCCCCCTGCGCTGCGGCTACTGCGACACCGCCTACGCCTTCCAGGGCGGCGAATGGCAGACCATCCCGGCGATCCTGGATCGGGTTGCCGGCTACGGCGTGCGCCACGTCACCGTCACCGGCGGCGAACCCCTGGCCCAGAAGAACGTTCTGGTGCTGCTCAACGGTCTCAACGAGGCCGGCTACGAAGTCTCCCTGGAAACCTCCGGCGCCCTGGACATCGCCCCGGTGGATCCCCGCACCGTGATCGTCATGGACATCAAGACCCCCGGCTCCGGCGAGGTCGAACGCTTCTGCGCCGACAACCTCGAACACCTCAAGCCCCTGGATCAGGTCAAGTTCGTCCTCACCGATCGCGCCGACTACGACTGGGCCGTGGCCCGCCTCGACGAATACCGCCTCCCCGAACGCTGCGAAGTCCTCTTCTCCCCGGCCTTCGGCCAGCTCGAAGCCCGCGACCTTGCCGACTGGATCGTCCACGACCGCCTGCCGGTCCGCTTCCAGCTCCAGCTCCACAAGCTCCTCTGGGGCGACGAACCCGGCAGGTGAGGTGGAAAGAACGCAGAGGCCGCAGAGACGCCGAGGGCGCAGAGAAAGGCTGGGTTTGCTGTTTTTTCTGTTGCTTGTCTTGTCAGGGGCTTATGACCGGCTGTCGAGAAAAGGCGATGTTCAACAGACTGTCAGATGTTTCATGTAGAGGTGTGGAGGGAATCGTGTTTTCAATACGGTTTTTGTACCGGGATTGGCTGTAAGATATCCTCTGCGATCTCCGCGTCTCTGCGGCCTCTGCGTTATTTCCACCGAAGCCTTTGGCTAAGGACGTTGCCGTGAACAAGCTCCAAGAGCCGAGTAAAAAAGCCGTGGTGCTCGTTTCCGGCGGGCTCGATTCGGCCACCGTGCTGGCCATTGCCAAAGAGCGGGGATATGCCTGCCATGCCATCAGTTTCGATTACGGCCAGCGCCACCGCTGCGAGCTGGAGGCGGCGCGGCAGGTGGCGCGGGCGGCCGGGGTGGTGGCGCACAAGCGGATCACCCTGAACCTGGACGAGATCGGCGGCTCGGCCCTCACCGATCCGGCCATCGCCGTGCCCGAGCAGCCGGGGGAGGGGATTCCGGTCACCTACGTGCCGGCCCGCAACACGGTGTTCCTGTCCCTGGCCCTGGGCTGGGCCGAGGTGCTGGATGCCGACGTCATCTTCGTCGGCGTCAACGCGGTGGACTATTCCGGCTATCCCGACTGTCGCCCGGCCTTCATCGAGGCCTTCAACCGCCTGTCGGCGGTGGCCACCAAACGGGGCGTCGAGGGCCGCCCGATCCGCATCGAGGCCCCGCTCATCCACATGAGCAAGGCCGAGATCATCCGCGAGGGCAGCCGCCTCGGCGTGGACTACGGCCTCACCGTCTCCTGCTACAACCCGGACGCGGAATGCCGGGCCTGCGGCCGCTGCGACGCCTGCCGACTGCGTGCCGCCGGTTTTGCCGAAGCCGGCGTGCCCGATCCCACCCGTTACCAATGACGGCGGCGGGTGGCCGGGAAAACCGCCTGTAGGAGCGGCGCCCTCGCCGCGACCTGCGGTAGCTGGGGCCGGGTCGCTGGTAGCTGGTTAACAAGCAAGGGATTTTCCCGGCTACACGTCCCCAGCCACCCGCTACCGCAGGTCGCGGCGAGGGCGCCGCTCCTGCAGTTCCGATTCAGCCAAAACCATTGCAAATCGCAATATCCGCCACCCCTGAATCCTCTCCCGCTTGGCGCCCAGGCGGTGAAACCCCTAGAATTCCCGACTTCTGCCGTCGGTGTCTCGCCACGAGACCGGACGGTAGGGTCCGCAATTCCCTTTTCCGAAATCACACCGGGGTGAGCTTGTCATGTCCGAGACTTTCCTTTCCGCTCACATGGAGGTCCTGCTGGCGGTCTTTGCCATCGCCTTCGTCATGGGCGCCGTCGTCAACAAGACCAATTTCTGCACCATGGGCGCCGTGTCCGACTGGGTCAACATGGGAGACACGGGCCGCTTCCGGGCCTGGATCCTGGCCATGGCCACCGCCATTCTTGGCGTGACCCTGCTCGAGGCCAGTGACATCCTCAGCGTGGAGAAGACCCTGCCGCCCTACCGGGGCAGCAACTTCGCCTGGCTGGAATACGTCTTCGGCGGCTTTCTGTTCGGCATCGGCATGACCCTGGGTTCCGGCTGCGGCAACAAGACTCTGGTGCGGATCGGCGGCGGCAACCTCAAGTCCATCGTGGTCTTCGCCATCATCGCCGTGTTCGCCTATTTCATGATCAACCCCTTCCCCGGCACCGACGCCACCATCTACTCCCTGGTGTTCTATCCCTGGACCAATCCGACCACCGTGTCCATGGCCGGTCCGCAAGACCTTGGCAACGTGATTTCCCGCCTTGCCGGGGGTGAGGTGGCCACGTTGCGACTGGTGTTCGGCCTGCTGCTGTCGGCCGTACTGCTGTTCCTGGTCTTCCGTTCCCGCGATTTTCGCGGCAACTTCGACAACGTCCTGGGGGGGCTGACCGTGGGCCTGGCCGTGCTCGCGGCCTGGTATGCCACCGGCGCGCTGGCCCAGATCGATGCCGACGGCGATCTGCTGAGCTGGGCCGACTACGCCAGCGCCGAGAACTGGGACATGCTCGAGGACAATGCCGACGCCCGTCCCCGGGATGTGGGCGTGCAGTCCTTCACCTTCATCAACCCCATCGGACAGACCCTGCGGCTGTTCCTCGAGAACTTCGACTTCTCCTACGTGACCTTCGGCATCGCCGCGGTGCTGGGCGTGATCCTGGGCTCCTTCGCCTGGGCGCTGATCTCGAAGAGTTTCCGCATCGAATGGTTCGTGAACGTGCGCGATTTCGTCACCCACGTCATTGGCGCCATCCTGATGGGGGTCGGCGGTGTCCTCGGCCTGGGTTGCACCATCGGCCAGGGCATCACCGGTGCTTCCACGCTGGCGCTGGGCTCCTTCCTGGCCTTTGGCGGCATCGTGCTGGGCTCGGCCCTGACCATGAAAATCCAGTACTACAAGATGGTCTATGAAGACGAAGCCAGCCTCGGCAAGGCCCTCGTCACCGCCCTCGTGGACTTCCGCCTCCTGCCGGCCGGCCTGCGCCAGCTCGAGGCGATCTGAGTCTTTTTCGAGGTCGCGGCAAAGGAACACGGAGGGCTTTGCCGTGCCCTCCGTGTTTCCTTCCACCCACCCCAAAAAGGTATCGCCCGGCACTTTGCCTTTCCGGTCAAGTCGGGTAAAATGCCGGCCTTTCTCACGGGGCGTTAGCTCAGTCGGTAGAGCAGTTGGCTTTTAACCAATTGGTCGTAGGTTCGAATCCTACACGCCCCACCACTTTCGGGGACGAGTGGCGAGGAACGAGGGCCGAGGTGAGAAAGCCTCTCTGCCGGCGCGGCGCCTCGCCGCGACCGTTCCCGCCCTGGGCGCCTTCCGTTTGATTTCTCCCTGCCGCTCTGCCACCATGGCCCCACGTCCTCTCGGACTGCTTCGGGGAATCGCCATGCGCATCGCTTTCATTCCGGGCCTGCTGCTGACCGTGCTGCTCGGCGCCTGTGCCTCGAGCCGGATCACCAACGTCTGGTACGACCGGGAGCATCCCCATCCGCCGGTGCGCAAGGTGCTGGTGCTGGGCGTGGCCAAGAGCGAACGGGATCGGCGGCTGTTCGAGGATGCCCTGGTCCGGGCCCTGAAACGGGATGGCGTGGCGGCCGAGTCGGCAGCCCGGATCCTGCCGCCGAGCAGGGAACCGACCCGCCGGATGATCGTCGATGCCGTACGCCGGCATGGCTTCGATACGGTCCTGATCACCCGGGTGGTGGCGGTGGACGAGCAGTCCTACTACTACCCGCCAACGAGCACCTATACCTATTCCCCGCCGCCCATGTACCGGGACATGTGGGCCTACTATCCCCGCGTGTACGACAGCTATTCCACCACCCCCGGCTATTCGGTCAAGGTGCAGACCGTCCGCCTGGAGAGCAATCTCTACGACAGCGCCACCAGCAAGCTCATCTGGTCGGCCGCCTCGGATCTGTACGATCCGCGCTCGGAGGATCTGGGCAAGGTTTTCGACGAGCTGGCCCGCCGCTTCCTCAAGAGCCTCGAACAAAGCGGCCTAGTCCGCCCGCCAAGGCAGTCGGCGAAAAGCGAATAGCTCGGCCGACCGTTTTCCCCTTTCCTTTGCCTTTCAGAAATAGCGCACGTTGATCCACATGTGCACCCAGATGCTCGCGGCGTAGCCGAGGGCGATGGCGGGTGTCCACTTGAGGTGGCCGAAGAAGGTATAACGCCCGCGGGCCTGACCCATCAGGGCCACCCCGGCGGCCGAGCCGATGGACAGCAGGCTGCCGCCGACCCCGGCGGTGAGGGTCACCAGCAGCCACTGGCCGGTGGGCATGTCAGGATTCATGGTCAGCACCGCGAACATCACCGGAATGTTGTCCACGATGGAAGACAGCAGGCCCACCGTCACGTTGGCGGCGGTCGCACCCCAGTGGGTATACATGACCTCCGAGGCCATGGCCAGATAGCCCAGGAAGCCGAGTCCGCCCACGCACAACACCACGCCATAGAAGAACAGCAGGGTGTCCCATTCGGCTCGCGCGATCTTGTTGAACACGTCGAAGGGCACCACGTCACCGAGCTGGTCGGCCTGCACGTGAGGGTCGCGGTTGTGGGTCTTGCGCAGGTAGTAACCGAAGAACTGCAGGTAGGCCAGGCCGGTGAGCATGCCGATCACGGGCGGCAGATGCAGGAAGTTGTGGAAGGAGACGGCAGTCGTGATGGTCAGCAGGAACAGGAGGATGATCCGTTTCGCGCCTCGGCGCATGGGGACCACCTCGTCACTGGCCGCCGGCTGCTCGGCGGGGACGGCAAAGTGCATCAGCGCGGCCGGGACCAGGAAGTTCACCAGGGCCGGTACCAGCAGCGCAAAGAAGGTGCCAAAGGCCACGACGCCCTTTTGCCAGACCATCAGGGTGGTGATGTCCCCGAAGGGGCTGAAGGCGCCGCCGGCGTTGGCCCCGATGACGATATTGATGCAGCCGAGGGTGACGAAGCGACGGTTGTCGCCGCCCACGGCCAAAAGCACCGCGCACATGAGCAGGGCGGTGGTCAGATTGTCGGCCACCGGCGAGATACAGAAGGCCAGGAGGCCGGTCAGCCAGAACAGCTTGCGGAAACCGAAGCCCTTGCGGATCAGCCAGGCGCGCAGGGCGTCGAAGACCCGTCGTTCCTCCATGGCGTTGATGTAGGTCATGGCCACCAGCAGGAACAGCATCAGCTCGCTGTATTCCAGCAGGTTGTGGCGCACGGCCTCTTCCGCGGCCTGATCCAGTCCCTGACCGGCATAGACCATGGCGATCATGCCCCAGATGACGCCGGCAGCCAGGATCACCGGTTTGGACTTGCGCAGATGGGTAAATTCCTCGGCCATCACCAACAGGTAGGCCAGGATGAAGATGGCCAGCGACGCGTAGCCCACGGGATGGGCGGTGAGATCCAGCCGGGTCGAGGCCCCTTCGCTGGCCCAGGTGGCAGCAGGGAGAAGGAGCAGGAGCAGGGGAAGCAGTTTTTTCACGTTGGCAATCCGCAAGGCTGAGGGCCCGACGCAGCGCCGGGCCGTGAAGACAAGGAGGGGGAGTCAGAAAACGAGGTTCATCATCAACATCATGACCACGATGAACAGCACGGTCATGATCCCGCCGGCACGCATGAAATCGGGCACCCGATAGCCACCCGGGCCCATGATCAGGGCGTTCACCTGGTGGGTGGGGATGAGGAAGGCGTTGGAGGTGGCAATCGCCACGGTCAGGGCGAACACGGCCGGGTTGGCCCCGGCACCGATGGCGATGTTCACCGCCAGGGGTACCAGCAGCACCGTGGCGCCCACGTTGGACATCACCAGGGTGAAGAAGGTGGCCAGCACCGCCACCGCCGCCTGGATCACCCACACGGGCATGTCGCCCACCACCGACAGGGTCTGCTCGGCGATCCACTTGGCGGTGCCCGAGTTCTCCACCGCCATGCCCAGGGGGATCAGGCTGGCGAGCAGGAACACGGTCTTCCAGCTCACCGCCTCGTAGGCCTCCTCGATCTTGAGCACCCCCGAGAGGATCATGCCGACGGCGCCGGTGAGCAGGGCCACCGACAGGCGCAGATCGGTGAACAGCACCAGCGTCAGAGCGATGCCGAAAAAGATCCCGGCCCAGCCCACCTTGTGGGGGCGCAGCTCCTCGTGGGGATAGTCGGTGGTCACCACCACGAAGTTGCGATCCTGCTCCAGCCGGGCCAGGGCATCCCAGGGGGTGTGCACGATGAGGGTGTCACCGGCCTGCAGGGTCATGTCGCGGATCCCGTCGCCTTCCCGATAGGTCGTGCCGCCCCGATGCAGGGCCAGCATGGAGAGGCCGTAGGTCTTGCGCATCCACACGTCCCGGGCGCTCTTGCCGATCAGCCTGGAGCCGGGGGGAACCACGATCTCGGCAATCCCGGCCTTGGTGGCGGCCAGTACCTCGGTGAAGGTTTCCAGATCCGGGCGGACTTCGAGGCCGTATTTCTCGGCAAAGACGCGGGTCGCCTCGGGCGCGCCGATCACGCCGAGCACGGTGCCGGCATCGATGCCCACGTCCCGGGCCACGCCACCGGGGCCGATGCGCAGATCGTCCGGTCCGCGCTGCAGCGCGATCACCCGGATCCGGCAATCGTGTTCGATCTCGTCCAGGGTCATGCCCACCAGTGGGCTGTCCCGGGGGACCACCATCTCCTGCAGGGTGTAGTCCAGGTGATAGGTGTCGCGGAAATAGTCCATGGTGCTGCCGGCCCTGGCCCCGTCGAGCTTGCTGCTCACCGGCAGCACGAAGCGCCCGGCGATGATGAAGTAAAGGATGCCGGCGGCCACCAGCGCCAGCCCCACCGGCGTGACCGAGAACAGCGACCAGGTGTTCATGGTCTCCTGCCCCTGGGCGGCCAGGGCTTCGTTGGAGGTGAGGATCAGATCGTTGAGCAGGATGAGGGGGCTGGAGCCGACCATGCTCACGGTGCCGCCGAGAATGGCGCAGAAGCCCATGGGCATCAGCAGGCGGGACAGGGGCAGGCCGGATCGGGCCGAGATGCGGCTGACCACGGGCAGGAACAGGGCCGCGGCGCCCACGTTCTGCATGAAGGAAGAGATGATGGCCACGGTGCCCGAGATGATCGGGATGATCCGGGCTTCGGTCTTGCCGCCCACCTTCAGGATGAAGGTTGCCACCTTGCTCATCAGCCCCGTGCGATCCAGGCCGGCGCCGATGATCATCACGGCGATGATGGAGATCACCGCATTGCTGGCGAAACCGTCGAACAGCCGATCGGTGGAGACCAGGCCGGCCTCCAGGCCCATCAGCGGATGGAAGAGGGTGGTCAGCCCCAGCAGCACCATGATGGTCACCGCCGCCACGTCCACTTCCACCACCTCGAAGGCAAACAGGTAGATGGTCAACAGCAGGATGCCCATCACCCAGGCGATCTCCAGGGTGGGTACCAGGTTGCCCAGCCACAGGGCACTGGCCAGAAAGACCAGCGCGACCGTGCCCAGGCGCACGAGGCGGGGCGAGAGGCTGGCGGCGGATTCGGTCAGGTCGGTGGCGGGGGGCTTGTCTGCGGTCGTCGGCATGTCGGTCGATACCAGATTCCTGTTGTACACGAAACGGGCAGGGATGAGGGGGCGTGGCCCGCGGCAACCGAGCGAAATTCTTGATGAGAATCTACAGAAAGATGGGCAGAAATGCCACTTTCCGGAAGGGAAACCGGCCCGGCGGGGAAGCCGGGCCGGTGAGATGCGATCAGGCTGCGTCGACGGTGTTCCCGGGCAGCTCCAGGGTCTGGCATTCCTGGAAGATGCGCTTGTCGCAGCGGGCGCAGATGTCCTTGTCCAGTTTCTGGAAAATGGCGTGAATCGCCGCCGTCTTGGACTGGAAGACATTGTTGGGTCCGATTTCATCCAGTGCGCCGGACTCCTCCAGGGAGTCCCACAGACCCTGCTTGACGTTGATCAGGTACAGATCGCCGCCCCGCGCCTTGCGCTTGCGGGCCTCCTGCACCAGCGCATCGCCCCCGGCCACGTCGGCGAAGTTGATCCCCTGGCAGATGATGGCCAGATGCTTCTGATCCGGGTATTTCTCCTCGATTTCGGCGAAGGCCTCCTGGATGTGGCTCACCGAGCCGAAGAACAGCGAGCCGTCGATGCGCAGCAGGCGCAACTGCGGGCACTGGGGCAGGCCGGGATCGCTGGAGAAGGCGCGGTTGGGCAGGCGCGGATCGGGCACCCGGGTCACGATCCGGGGCCGCGAGACGCGCATCAGGTACAGCACCAGGGAGAGCAGCACGCCGGCGAAGATGGCCAGTTCCAGTTCCAGGAACAGGGCGCCGAAGAAGGTCACCGCCATCACGGCGGTCTCCTGGCGGCTGGCCCGGAGGATGTGCCGGATCTCGTGGAAGTCGATCAGGCCCCAGGCCACCATGAACAGGATCCCGGCCATGGCGGCGTTGGGCAGATAGGCGGCCAGGGGCGCCACCAGCACCACGATCAGCATCAGCAGGGATCCTGCGAACACGGCGGCGATGGGGGTCTTGGCGCCGGCCTGGTAGTTGAGGCCGGAACGGTTGAAGGAACCGGTGGCCACGTAGCCGGAGAAGAAGCTCCCGGCGATATTGGACAGCCCCTGGCCGATGAACTCCTGGTTGCCGTCGATGCGCTGGCCGCTGCGGGCACCCAGGGAGCGACCGATGGACACCGCCTCGGTGAGGGCGAAGAGGGTCACGGCCAGCACCGTGGGGGCCAGTTTCTTGATGGTATCGAGCGAGAAGTCGGGCGAGGAGAGGGGCGGCAGGGTGTCGGGCAGGGCGCCGACCACGGCGATTTGGGTGGCATCGGCGCCGAACTTCATGTTGATGAGCCAGGCCACCACCGAGCCGAAGATCATGGCGAAGATCATGTACGGAATGCGCGGGGTGAAGCGTTTGACGAAGATTCCCGAGAGGAGTGTGGCCAGAGCCACGGCGGTCACGTACCAGTTGATGTTCGGGATCTGCTCGAAGAAGTGAATCAGCACGTCGTGCAGATGCCCGCCCCGGGGAATTTCCACGCCAAAGAAGTTCTTGAGCTGCTTGCTGGCGATGAGCAGGGCCGCGCCGGTGGTGAAGCCCACGATCACCGAGTGGGAGATGAAGTTGACCAGGGCGCCCATGCGGGCGAGGCCGAGAATCAGTTCCACCAGGCCCACCATGAAGGTCAGGGTCAGCGCCAGGGTCACGTAGTCCATGCTGCCCGGTTCGGCATGCTGGCTGAGCGCCGAGAAGACCACGATGGAGGCGGCCGTGGTGGGGCCGGAGACCAGGTGCCAGGAGGAGCCGAACAGGGCGGCGACGATGGCCGGCACCATGCCTGCGTAGAGGCCGTATTCCGGCGGCATGCCGGCAATGGTGGCGAAGGCGACGCCCTGGGGCAGGACCACAATGGCCCCGGTCAGGCCGGCCATG
>JALSSV010000027.1 GCA_026984045.1 Chromatiales bacterium
ACCAGGCGTTGTTGCTGCCGTTGACGAGCACGGTGGACTCGGGAAGGAAATCGAGCAGTTCCTCGCCGAAGGCGTCTTCGTAGCAGATGCTGGGGGCCAGTTTCTGGCCGGCAGCGATCAGCGGCGGCTGGTCGGGCGCGCCGGGGGAGAAGCCGGTCATGGGCAGGTTGAAGAAGTCGACAAGGCGGCGCAACACGCTGCCCAGCGGGATGTATTCACCGAAGGGCACGAGGTGGCGCTTGCGGTAGAACCGGGGCGGGTCGCCGAGCACGGCGAGGGTGGTCCAGTAGGCGCCGGTGGCCTGATCCTCGATGGGCACGCCGATGATCAGGGTGGCGCCGTGGGCCTTGCCTTCTTCGGCCAGGGGGCGGAGGTAGTCGGCTTCGAGGCGGTGGTAGAACAGGGTGAGGGCGTTTTCGGGCCAGAGGATCAGATCGTGATTCCAGTTGCTGCGGGTGAGTTTGGCATACGTATCGAGACGCAGGCGGATCTGTTCCGGATCCCACTTGGTGATCTGGGGGACGTTGCCCTGCACCAGGGCCACGCGCAGCGGTTCGCCAACCGGCTGTGACCATTCGATGCGGCCGGCACCGAGGGCCAGCAGCCAGAGGGCGCCGAGGCCGATCAGGGCGCCGATCCGCGGGGGACCGGCCCAGCGCACGGCGGCCACCAGCAGGGCGGCGCTGAAGGCGGTGGCCCAGGAGACGCCGTACACGCCCAGCCAGGGCGCGAGGCCCGCCAGGGGCAGGTCGATCTGGCTGTAACCGAGCTGCAGCCAGGTGAAGCCGGTGAACAGCCAGCCGCGCAGCCATTCCACGCCGGTCCACACGGCCGGCACCACCAGCAGCAGCCATTGGCACGGGCGCGAGCCGCGCAGGCGCGCGGCCAGCGCGCCGGCCAGGGCCGGATAGAGGGCGAGGAAGATCACCAGCAGGGCGGTGAGCAGCGCCGCCACCGGGGCCGCGCTGCCGCCCACGTCGTGGATGGCCACATAGACCCAGGAGACGCCGACGCCGAACTGGCCAAGGCCGAACAGGAAACCGAGCAGCGCGGCCCGGCGGGGCGGCGCGTCGAGCCACAGGCGAAACAGCACCGCCGGGGCGAGGAAGGCCAGGGGCAGGAGGTTCAGGGGGGCGAAGGCCAGGGGCAGGGCGGCCCCGGCCAGCAGGGCCAGCAGCCCTTGCAACGCGCCCGGCATGGATCAGGCTCCGGCGGCCGGTTCGGCCAGGGGCGGTGCGTTTTCGTCCTCGCCGGCGCGGCTGACCTTGAGCAGGTGGATGCGCCGGTTGGAGGCGCGCAGCACCTCGAACAGCCAGTCGCCGATGCGCACGCGCTCCCCGCGCTTGGGCAGGTGGGCGAAGGCGTGCATGACCAGCCCGCCGATGGTGTCGAACTCCTCGTCGCTGTAGTCGGTGCCGAAGTGTTCGTTGAAGTCTTCGATGGGGGTCATGGCCTTGACGATGAACTCGCCGTTGCGGTGTTCGAAGATCCAGGTGTCCTCGTCGATGTCGTGCTCGTCCTCGATCTCGCCGACGATCTGTTCGAGCACATCCTCGATGGTCACCAGGCCCGCCACGCCGCCGTATTCGTCCACCACGATGGCCATGTGGTTGCGGCTGGCGCGGAACTCCTTGAGCAGCACGTTGAGCCGCTTGCTCTCGGGGATGAACACGGCCGGGCGCAGGATGTCGCGCAGATTGAAGCGCGCCTCCTCGCCGTGCAGGAACAGGGGCAGCAGATCCTTGGCCAGGAGGATCCCCACCACCTCGTCGCGGTTCTCGCCCACGGCGGGGAAGCGGGAGTGGGCCGAGTCCACCACGATGCGCAGGATGTCCTGCAGATCGGCGTCGCGCTCCACCACCACCATCTGCGAGCGGGGGATCATGATCTCGCGCACCTGCATCTCGGAGACGCCCAGCACACCCTCGATCATGGCTAGGGCGTCGTTGTCGATGACGTGATTGCGGGCCGCTTCCTGCAGGGCTTCCATGAGCTGCGCGCGGTCGTGGATCTCGCCCTTGAGGCTGTGGCCGAGGCGTTGCAGCCAGTTGCGTCTGGGTCTGCCGCCGGAATCGGCGGAGGCGTTGTCGTTCATGAGGCTTCGGGAAGTTGATAGGGATCGGGATAGCCGAGGGTGGCGAGGATGGCGACTTCGCGCGCTTCCATGGCCTCGGCCTCGGCGTCGGTCTGGTGATCGTGGCCCAGCAGGTGCAGGGTGCCGTGGACGACCAGGTGCGCCCAGTGGGCGATTTCGGGCTTGCCCTGTTCGGCCGCCTCGCGGCGCACCACCGGCGCGGCGATCACCAGATCGCCGAGCAGTTCGACGGGCACGCCGGGCGGCGCCTCGAAGGGAAAGGACAGGACATTGGTGGGCCGGTCCTTGCCCCGGTAGCGGCGGTTCAGATCGGTGATCTCGGCCTCGCCGACGATGCGCACGGTCAGTTCGGCCCCGGCCGCGCGGCCCTCGGCGGCCAGGGTGGCCTGCACCCAGCGGCGTATGTCGTCGTCCGCAGGGCCTTCGTCCTCGACCCGCTGCACGTCCACGGCGAGGGTCATTTGTCCGCCTCGCTGGCCTCGTAGGCGGTGACGATGCGCTGCACCAGGGGATGGCGCACCACGTCGCGGGCGTTGAAGAAGGTGAAGGTGATGCCCTCCACGTCCCTGAGCACCTCGATCACGTGGCGCAGGCCGGAGGTCTGGCCACGGGGCAGATCCACCTGGGTCACGTCGCCGGTGACCACCACCTTGCTGCCGAAGCCGATGCGGGTGAGGAACATCTTCATCTGCTCGACGGTGGTGTTCTGGGCCTCGTCGAGGATCACGAAGGATTCGTTGAGGGTGCGCCCGCGCATGTAGGCCAGGGGCGCCACTTCGATCACGTTGCGCTCCATCAGCCGCGCCACCTGCTCGAAGCCGAGCATCTCGTAGAGGGCGTCGTAGAGGGGCCGCAGGTAGGGGTCGATCTTCTGGGCCAGATCGCCGGGCAGGAAGCCCAGGCGCTCGCCCGACTCCACCGCCGGGCGGGTGAGCACGATGCGCCGCACGCTCTCGCGCTCCAGGGCGTCCACCGCCGAGGCCACGGCCAGGTAGGTCTTGCCGGTGCCGGCGGGACCGACGCCGAAGCTGAGATCGCCGTCGGCGATGTTGCGCAGGTACTGCTTCTGGTGCGGGCCGCGGCCGCGCACGGCGCCGCGGCGGGTCTGGATGATGACCTCGTCGGGCGGGGTGATGTCGGCCACCAGGGCCTCGACGCCCGACTCCTGCAGGTGCAGGTTGACCCGGGCCGGGTTGAGGGTGCGGGTCTCGGTTTCGGCGTAGAGATCGCGCAGCACCTCTTCGGCGGCGCGCACCGAGCGCGAATCGCCGATCACGCGGAAGGCGTTGCCCCGGTTGTTGACCTCCACTCCCAGGCGGCGCTCGATCTGGCGCAGGTGCTCGTCGAACTGGCCGCACAGGTTGGCCAGCCGCTGGTTGTCGGCGGGCTCGAGGACGATGTCGGCGGAAACGGCGCGTGTGCTCAAGGCAGGGGGCGATTCAGGCGCAGTGCTGGGTCTGGCGGACGAGTTCGCCGCGCAGGGAGTTGGGCAGGGCTTCGGTGATCATCACGTCGACGAAAGTCCCGATCCGATCGGTTTCACCCTCGAAGTTTACCACACGATTGCATTCCGTGCGCCCGGCGAGCTGATCCGGATCCTTGCGCGAGGGACCCGACACCAGCACCCGCTGAGTGGTGCCCACCAGTTGCCGGCTGTAGCGCTGGGCCTGGGTCTGCAGCAGCTGCTGCAGGCGGGCCAGGCGTTCCTTCTTGACCTCCAGGGGCACGTCGTCGGGCAGCAGGGCCGCCGGGGTGCCGGGACGCGGGCTGTAGATGAAGGAGTAAGAATGATCGAAGCCCACCTCGGCCACCAGTTCCAGGGTGGCCTGGAAGTCGGCCTCGGTCTCGCCGGGAAAGCCGACGATGAAATCGGAAGACAGGCGGATGTCGGGCCGGGCCTCGCGCAGGCGGCGCACGATGGCCTTGTATTCGAGGACCGTGTGCTTGCGCTTCATCAGCGCCAGGATGCGGTCGGAGCCGCTTTGCACCGGCAGGTGCAGGTGGCCCACCAGCTCGGGCACCTCGGCATGGGCGCGGATCAGTCCGTCGCTCATCTCCAGGGGGTGGGAGGTGGTGTAGCGGATCCGGTCGATACCGTCGATGGCCGCCACGTAGTGGATGAGCAGGCCCAGATCGGCCTGGCCGCCGTCGTGCAGCTCGCCGCGGTAGGCGTTGACGTTCTGGCCGAGCAGGGTCACCTCGCGCACGCCCTGCTCCGCCAGCGCCGCCACCTCGGCGATCACGTCGTCCAGCGGGCGCGAGAACTCCTCGCCGCGGGTATAGGGCACCACGCAGAAGGTGCAATACTTGGAGCAGCCTTCCATGACCGAGACGTAGGCCGAGGGACCGTCCACCCGCGCCTCGGGCAGATGGTCGAACTTCTCGATTTCGGGAAAGCTCACGTCCACCACCTGGCCACGGGCACGGCGCACCTCGTCGAGCATCTGCGGCAGGCGGTGCAGGGTCTGGGGGCCGAAGACCAGATCCACGTAGGGGGCGCGGGCAAGGATGGTCTCCCCTTCCTGGCTGGCCACGCAGCCACCGACGCCGATGACGAGGTCGGGCCTGGTCTGCTTCAGCTCACGCCACAGGCCGAGCTGGGAGAAGACCTTTTCCTGGGCCTTCTCGCGCACCGAGCAGGTGTTGAGCAGCAACACGTCGGCCTCGGCGGGATCGTCGGTCAGGGCCAGGCCGTGGCTGGCCGCGAGCAGATCGGCCATGCGGGCCGTGTCGTACTCGTTCATCTGGCAGCCGAAAGTGCGGATGTGGAGTTTGCCGCTCATCTGTCTCGGGGGATCGGAAAAAAGGGGCGTAAACTTAGCATTCTGGTCGAATTTTATCCAGTCAGTCATGACTGTGATACGCTTGGCCTACACGGCCTGGCAACCAGGCTCGACCATCCGGTTGCAATTGATCTCCGTCATACCCACATCCTGGATGAAGAGACAGACTGAATCCACGAACCCGTAAAGTAAAGAAGGGGATGCCTATGCAGATTCCGCTCCAGACCGTCTACCACAACATGGACAAGTCCGATGCCGTCGAGGCCCGAATCCGCGAGAAGGTGGACAAGCTCGAACAGTTCGCCCCCGACATCATCCGCTGCCGCGTGACCGTGGAAGCGCCCCACAAGCACCACAACAAGGGCAATCCCTATGCCGTGAAGATCGACATCACCCTGCCCGGCAAGGAAATCGTGGTCTCCAGCCATCCGGGCAAGAACCCGGCGCACGAGGATCTCTACGTGGCCCTGCGCGATGCCTTCGACGAAGCCCGCCGCCAGGTTGAAGATTTCGTGCGCAAGCGCCGCGGCAAGACCAAGAATCACCAGCCACCGGCCGTCTGACCCCCTCCTTTCGGCGTCCGCCTTCCCGGCGGACGCCCCCTTCAGTTTCCGCCCCCTCTCTGACGCACTCGCCGCGCCTTCTCCACCACCGCACAAAGTCGTTCCGCGCCATCGAGAATGCGCGGCCCGTGGCGCTGCAGGAGATCGGCATCGAGGAGATAGAGCTGATCCCGCGCCACCGCCGGCAGGGAAGGCCAGCGCCGCCACGCTTCGAGCCAGCTTTCCCGATCCTGTCCCATGCCACTGCCGGCGACGATGATCTCCGGCCGGGCCGCCAGCACCGCTTCCACGCTCACCCGTGGCACCAGCGCGGGCAGATCCGCGAACACGTTGCGCGCCCCGCACAGGCGGATCACGTCGCTGATCAGGTGCTCGCCATTGACGGTCAGCAGCGGCCGGTTCCAGATCTGGTAGAACAGCCGCACCGGTGAGCGCCCGGCATACCGCTCGCGCAATCGCCGGTAGCGGGATTCGAAGCGGGCGGCGAAGGCCGCCGCTTCCGACTCCGTTCCCGTCAATCGCCCCAGGCGGCGCGCCGTGGCGGCGATGTCTTCGATGCGCCGCGGCTCGTTGCGAAACACCGCCAGGCCGAGCCGCTCCAGCGTGTCGAGCTGGGCAGCATTGTTGCCGCTGGCCCAGGCCACCACCAGATCGGGCCGCAAGGCCAGAATGCGCTCCACGTCGATGTTGTTGTATCCCCCCACCCGCGGAATGGCCCGCGCCGCCGGCGGCCAGTCGCTGTAGTTGACGGCACCCACGATGCGCTTGCCGGCACCGATGGCGAACAGGATCTCCGTGGCGTGAGGCGCGAGACTGACGAGACGCCGGGCCGGTTCGGGAAGGCAGACCGCCTTGGCTGCATCATCCTGCACACAGAGGCGATCTGCCCGCGCCACCGCTGAAAATGGAATCAGGTTCAGCAGAAGCACGATACTCCAAGCAACGATACGCCGCCCTGAACATTCGAATTGGTCCAGCTCAAAAAACAACGTGATGCACTCCACACCCCAATCGTGACCGCCGCAACAATTCCGCAAACCATTGTTGTTCAACAGTACGTTTTGTGAACGGGTTCCTAAACCCTTTCCTCCATCCGACCGACACTCCGGGCACAACAAGCACACCTGACAACCAAGTTTCGGTCATGGCCTGATCCAGCAAGCTGTATCACGGCAAAAACACCCGCCGTCAACAAACAGGGATCTCGAACCCCAGCAACCAGCAAGCCATACCGAGGTTACCGTCATGCCA
This sequence comes from Chromatiales bacterium, assembly GCA_026984045.1. Lineage (GTDB taxonomy): Bacteria > Pseudomonadota > Gammaproteobacteria > UBA6429 > Thiohalophilaceae > JALSSV01. The sequence goes on from JALSSV010000027.1 coordinate 6,693, forward strand.
ACACTGCGCATCCTGCTTCTTCCCCTACTGGCCCTGGCCATCCTCTCAAGCGGCTGCCAGGATATTGCCAACACCGACAACACCACGGCAACCCTGCCTCAACCGAACACCACTCCAGTACCCTACAACTTTGACACCACCAGCGAGAATGGCAACAACGTCAACTCGCCGCTTGGCAGCAATTCAAACTACGTCATCGACTGGACACCGGAATGGGTCTTCGTCGATGTCTTCAAATCCTCAAGGGAATGGGTATCGGGCCTCAATGGCGGCTGGGGCAACGGAGGCACTCTCGATCTGGATGCCGATGGCTGGGTCCGCTCTCTCCAGCCGGATCAGGTCGCCCATACTCTCATGTTCTGGTCCGCCAACGGCCACTACCCTGCTGGGCGTTACACAGTGCTGTACGACGGAGAAGGAACCCTGCAATACGGCAGCGGCGCCCGCTACAATGCCAGCCTCTCGCAACCGGGACGCCATGTCATCGACGTCGACCCCAGCCGTGGCGGAATCCAGATCACCATTACCCGTACCAATCCCGGCAATTATATCCGCAACATCCGTGTCATCATGCCCGGTGGAGTCTGCAGCGACAATCCCTACCAGTGGTGCGGTGACAGCAGTGCCTGTGGTAGCGGAGCAATCTGCGAAAGCTTCGTCGACAATTACCAGACCCAGATCTTTCATCCCACCTTCCTGGACCGGCTCAAGCGCTATCGTGTCTACCGTTTCATGAACTGGATGCGCACCAACGACTCGATGCAGAGCGAGTGGGCCAACCGACCGAAACCTTCGGATGCTCGCTGGTCCACAGACAAGGGAGTGCCAGTGGAGGTTATGGTGGCACTCGCCAACCGGTTGCACGCCGATCCGTGGTTCACGATCCCCCATCTGGCCACTGACGACTACGTGCGACGTTTTGCCCAGGTCGTGCGCGACCAACTTGCGCCCGACCTGAAGGTCTACATCGAGCATTCCAACGAAACCTGGAACAGCATTTTCGCCCAGACGGCCTATACACAAGACAGAGGGCTCGCGCTGGGTCTGGACAGCAATCGATACCGAGCAGGAGCCTATTACCATTCCCTGCGTTCCGTCCAGATTTTCGACATCTTTACCTCCGTTTTCGGTGGTACCGAACGCCTGGTCCGGGTAATGGCCTCCCAATCCAGCCGACCTTCGCTGTCACGGGATCTTCTAACCTTCCGCGATGCCTGGCAAAAGACCGATGCCATCGCCATTGCGCCCTACTTCGGTTATTACCTGGGGCGTGCCGACAACCAGAGCTGGGTGGAATCCATGACTCTTGACGAACTGGTGGCCGAACTTCGTGACAACGCCATTCCCCAGGCCATAGGCAACATCCGGGATCAGGCTGCCATCGCCCGGGAATTCAACGTATTGCTCACTGCCTACGAAGGTGGTCAGCACCTGGTGGGTGTTGGCGCCCCGGCGAACAGCGATCGGGTCAACGCACTGTTTGATGCCGTCAATCGTGACCCGCGCATGTATGATCTCTACACCACCTATCTCAACGGCTGGCGGGATAACGGTGGACAGCTCTTCGTCAACTATCATGCAGTGGGCAGGTACAATCGGTATGGTCGCTGGGGTTCCCTGGAATATCAGGATCAGCCAGCAAGCACCGCACCCAAGTTTCGCGCCCTGATGGATTTCATCGAAAACAATGCCCAGTGGTGGTGAACCACTCTCACAGGCAAACCCTTTCTCAATCCCCACCGATGATGGACAAGGCCCGGGCGAGGCGCCGCCAGGACGGCGCCTCCCCCGGCAGTCCGAAGCGCAAACCGCTTGTGGCAGGAAAATGCCGCACCAGGATCCCCAGTGCCGCCAGTGCTTCGGCGACGGCAGCGGCATCATCCATGACGACATACTGAAAAAGGGATGAATAGCCGACCGGGACGATGCCATTTCGCGTCAGCAACTCCCCGAGCCGAACACGGCCCTGCTGTAGCTTCTCCCGCGTGCGGGACTGCCAGTGCGTGTCTCGCAGCGCCTGCTCCCCCCAGTAACGCCCGGGACCGGATACGCTCCATGGTCCGAGACTTTCGGCCATTTTCTGCAGCAAAGGCCGCTCGGCCAGCACGAATCCCAGCCGTAGCCCCGGCAGGCCGAAGAACTTTCCCAGGGAGCGGAAGACGATGAGGCCCGGTTCGTGGGCCAGGGGGGCCAGGGCGTGTTGCGGGGTGGCGTCCATGAAGGCTTCATCGACGATCAGCCAGCCGTCGCGGGCGCGCAGGGCCTGCCACCAGGCGAGCACGGTGTCGCGGGGGATCACCCTGCCGTCGGGATTGTTGGGGCGCACCAGCACCAGCACGTCGAGATCGGGCAGGGCCGCCTCGACGGCGTCGGGCGAGAGCGTCAGCACCGCGTGGCCGGCGAGCCGCCAGTGGTGGGCATGTTCGGCATAGGTGGGGCCGATCACGCCCACCCGGCAGGCAGGGCGCAGGCGCGGCAGCCAGGTGATGGCGGCCTGGGAGCCGGACACGGGCAGGGCGTGGCGGGCCCCGTAACAGCGGCAGGCGGCCTCGGCCAGGCCGTCGTCTTCGTCCGGCAGGCGGTGGACGGCCTCCGGGGGCAGGGGCGGCAGGGGCCAGGGCCAGGGGTTGATGCCGGTGGACAGATCCAGCCACGCGTCTGGAGGGATCCCCCAGCGGCGCGCGGCGGCGGAGAGATTGCCGCCGTGTTCAGGCAAGGAACAGGCCTCCGGTCAGGATCGCCGCCAGGACGAGCCCCTGGGCGCGGTCGAGCAGGGCAAGGGCCCGCTCGATGGCGTCGCCGCCCGCCACCGTCTCGCCACAGCCCAGGGCGGGGCGTTCGATGCGAATGCCGTGATAGCGGGCCGGCCCGCCCAGCCGCAACCCCAGGGCGCCCGCCCCCGCGGCCATGACGACCCCGGGGTTGATGCCTTCCCAGTCCGGGGCCTGGGCACGCCAGCAGCGCAGGGCCTGCCGCGTGCGGCCCGCCAGGCCATAGGCCAGGCCGGTGAGGCGGGCCGGAAACCAGTTGAGCAGATCGTCGGCACGGGCGGCGAAGGTGCCGAAATGCCGGTAACGCTCGTTGCGATAGCCCCACATGGCATCGAGGGTATTGGCCAGGCGGTAGAGCACCACGCCGGGGATCCCGGCCAGCGCGAACCAGAACAGGGCACCGAAGACGGCATCGTTGCCGTTCTCGAGGATCGATTCCACCGTGGCCCGGCGCACTCCCTCGGCGTCGAGGCTGACCGTCTCGCGGCTGACCATGTAGCCGACCCGCCGCCGGGCGAGCGCCAGATCGCCGCGCCCCAGGGCCCGCACCACGGCCAGGCCGTGCTCCCGGAGACTGCGGCCGCCCAGCGCCAGGTACAGCAGCGCCACGCCGACCGCTTGGGCCAAGGGCGCGGGCAGGCGCTGGAGGAGAGCGGCGAGCAGGACGAAGGGCATCACCGCAAGCGCCCAGCCCAGCAGGCCGCGCAGGCGGCGCTGCGAAGGCGAAACGCCATTCCCGCCATACACGGCCCGTTCGATGCGCGCGGCCAGGCGGCCGAAGCCCACCAACGGATGGGCGCGGCGCGGCTCGCCGAGCAGGCGATCCAGCAGCCAGGCAACGAGGATCTGCAATGCGGTTATCATGCGCCGAAGTTTACCCCAGGACGCCCCATGACCCGATTCGATCCACACGGCACCCTGATGATCCAGGGCACCACTTCCGATGCCGGCAAGAGCACGGTGGTCACGGCCCTGTGCCGCCTGCAACACCGCGCCGGCATCCGCGTGGCGCCCTTCAAGCCCCAGAACATGGCCCTCAACAGCGCGGTGACCGCCGACGGCGGCGAGATCGGCCGCGTCCAGGCGCTGCAGGCCCGGGCGGCGGGGCTCGAGCCGCACACCGACATGAACCCGGTGCTGCTCAAGCCCGAGACCGATACCGGCGCCCAGATCATCGTGCATGGCCGCCCGGTGGCCCGCCTGGACGCCCGCGGCTATCACGCCTACAAGCGCGAGGCCATGCGCGCCGTGCTGGCCTCCCATGCGCGCCTGCGCGCGCGCTACGACTCCATCCTGGTGGAAGGGGCCGGCAGTCCGGCGGAGATCAACTTGCGGGATCGGGACATCGCCAACATGGGCTTCGCCGAAGCGGTGGACTGCCCCGTGGTGCTGGTGGGCGACATCGATCGGGGCGGCGTGTTCGCCCAGCTCGTCGGCACCCTGGAACTGCTCGCGGCCAGCGAGCGAGCGCGGATCCGCGGCTTCATCATCAACCGCTTCCGGGGCGACCTCGCCCTGCTGCAGCCGGGGCTGGAGTGGCTCGAGAAGCGCACCGGGATCCCGGTGCTCGGCGTGCTGCCGTGGCTGGACGGCCTGCATCTGGACGCCGAGGACGCTCTCGATACCCGCCAGCGGCTCGCGGCGGAAGCGCCCCTGCGGGTGGTGGTGCCCGCCCTGCCCCGGATCAGCAACCATACCGACTTCGATCCCCTGCGCCATCACCCGCGGGTGGATCTGCGCTTCGTCGGCCCCGGGCAGACGCCGCCGCCCGCCGATCTCCTCATCCTGCCCGGCAGCAAGAGCGTGGCCGCCGATCTGCGCTGGCTGCGCCAGCAGGGCTGGGAGGAACACATCACCCGGCATCTGCGCTACGGCGGCCGGCTCGTCGGGATCTGCGGCGGCTTCCAGATGCTGGGCACGGCCATCCACGATCCCGAAGGGATCGAGGGCGAAGCGGGCAGCACGCCGGGGCTCGATCTGCTGGCGATGGAGACCACCCTGGCGCGGGACAAGTGCCTGCGTCGGGCCGGCGGCCGACTCGTCCTCGACGGCGCGGCCGTGAAGGGCTACGAGATCCACATGGGCCAGAGCCGCGGGCCGGCGCTGGAGCGCCCCGCGCTCGAACTGGAGCATGGGCCGGATGGCGCCCTCTCCACCGACGGCCGGATCCTCGGCACCTATCTCCACGGCCTGTTCGACCACCCCGAGGCCTGCGCCACCCTGCTCGCCTGGGCCGGACTCGCCGACCCGGAACCCTTCGACGCCGAGGCCGTCCGCGAACGGGAAATCGACCGGCTGGCGGATGCCTTCGCCGCGCATGTGCGGATGGAGGGATTCTGGTAGCAGGACGGCGGGTTGCGAGGGGCGCTCAAATGCCATCCCGCGGTGCTGGTTTTCCCGGGCTGGGATGTCGATCGCGAATCGGCGGCGTGATGGCCTGCATCTGAAGTGGCCTACATCTGAAGCGGTGCGCCTGCCCGAGCGGACCCTTCCATGGCCGTCAGACGAGGAAAACCAGCCCCGTGAGGACGGCGGTTTCGGTCCATTCCACCAGGGCGCCGGCGGTGTCGCCGGTGGTGCCGCCGAGGCGTTGCAGCAGGCGGTGGCGGTGCCAGAGGAAGACGGCCAGGGCCGCAATGCTGGCCAGCAGCGCGGGGCGGGGCCAAAGGAACACCAGGGGCAGGAACGCCAGCGCGGCGATGAACAGGTGGGGCAGGCGGTTCCCGGCCGCCGTCAGGGCTTCGCCCATGCCGCCGGGGCGCACGTAGGGAGTGGTGAGGAACAGGGCCGTGAGCGCCGTTCGGGCCAGCACCGGCGCCAGCAGCAGGGCCGGTTGCAGGGAGGTGGCCAGCGCCGCGAGTGCGGCGAACTTGAGCAGCAGGACGAGCACCACGGCCGTCACGCCGGCGGGACCGGCGCAGGGGTCCTTCATGATCTCGAGGGTGCGCTGGCGATCCCCCAGCCCCCCCAGCCAGGCATCGGCCATGTCGGCCAGGCCGTCCAGATGCAGGGCGCCGGTGAGGGCCACCCAGGCGGCGAGCAGCAGGGCGGCAGCGGGCAATGCCGGGATTCCCAGCGCCTCCAGCAGGGCCGCGAGCGCCCACAGCAGCAGCCCCAGCAGCGCCCCCACCAGCGGATACCAGGCGAGCGAGGCGGCCATGGTCTCGCCGGCGTGGCCCTTCGGCGGCGGCACCGGCAGGCGGGTGAGCAGGCGCAGGGCGATGCGCAGGGAATCGGGCACGGCTTCAGAGGCGCCCGTCGTGAAAGATGAGCCGCGGCAGGGCGGCCTCGCCCTCGCCGTCCACCTGCACCCGGCTGATGGCGGCGTTGGCGATCTGGATGCGGAACATCCGATCCAGGGGCATGTCGAGCACGTGACGCAGGATCATGCGCATCATGCCCGCATGGCCCACCAGCAGCAGGTGCTCGCCGGCGTGGCGTTGGAGGATCTCCTGCCAGGCCGCGAGCACCCGCGCGGCGAAATCCGGCAGGGTCTCGGCGCCCGGCGGGGTGTGGTTGAGGGGATCGGACCAGAAGCGCTGCAGGCGGTGCGGATCCTCGGCCAGCAGTTCCTCGGCGGTGCGCCCTTCCCATTCGCCGAAGCCGATCTCCATCAGCCGTGCGTCCCGGGCCACCGGAATGCCGTGGCGCTCGCCCAGGGCCTCGGCGAAGGCCCGGCAGCGCGCCAGGGGCGAGGTAATGATCCGATCCCAGGGATGGTGATCCCCGACGCTGGCCCACATCTGCTGCCAGCCCTTCTCGCTCAGGGGATCGTCGATCTGGCCCCGGTAGCGCTTGCCGCCGACGGGTTCGCCGTGGCGGAGGAGGTCGATGGTGGTGGTTGTGGTGTGCATGGTCGTGTGTTTCCCCTTACCCCTCACCCCGGCCCTCTCCCCGGAGGGGAGAGGGGGTTTTTCCCCTCACCCCAACCCTCTCCCCCAAGGGGGAGAGGGGGTTAATCGGAACCGGAGACGCCGGCTTCGGCGAAGGTGGCCATCTGGTTGTGCAGGGCGCAGGCGGTGCGCAGGAGGCTTGCGGCCACGGCGGCGCCGCTGCCTTCGCCGAGGCGCATGCCGAGATCCAGCAGGGGATCGGCGCCCACGGCCTCGAGCACGCGCTGATGGCCCGGCTCGGCGGAGCGGTGGGCGAAGAAGGCGCGGGCGGCCACGCCGGGGTTGAGGCGCTCGGCCACCAGCAGGGCCACGCTGCTGATGAAGCCGTCCACCAGCACCGGCAGGCGGGCCTGGGCGGCGGCCACCCAGGCGCCGGCCAGGGCGGCGATTTCGAAGCCGCCGAGATGGCGCAGGACCGCGAAGGGCGAATCGAGCGCCGTGCGGTAGCGGGCGATGGCAGTGTCGATCAGGCGCGCCTTGCGGCTCACGCCGTCGGCATCGAGGCCGGTGCCGGGCCCGGCCAGATCGCCCGCCGGTCGGTCCAGCAGGGCGCTGGCCACGGCCGCGGCGGCCGTGGTGTTGGCGATCCCCATCTCGCCGCCGATGAACAGCTCGGCACCGGCGTCGAGGGCCCGCTGCACGGCGGCGCGGCCCTCGGCCAGCGCCCGTTCGCACTGCGCTTCGGTCATCGCCGGTTCGCGGGCGAAGTTGCGGGTGCCGGGGGCGATGCGCCGGTCGTGCACGCCGGGCAGCGATCCCGGCGGATTGGCGGTCCCCGTGTCCACCACTTCCAGTTCCGCACCGAGTTCACGGGCCAGGACCGAGATGGCCGCGCCGCCGCGGGCGAAGTTGCGCACCATCTCGGTGGTGACCGCCTGGGGAAAGGCCGAGACGCCCTCCTCCGCCACGCCGTGATCGCCGGCGAAGACGACGATCCGGATCCGCGCCACGGCCGGGCGTTCCCGCCCCTGCAGGGCGGCCAGTTTCACGGCCAGGGATTCGAGCCGGCCCAGGGAGCCGGGCGGCTTGGTGAGCTGCGCCTGGCGTTCGAGAGCGGCGGCCTGGGTGGCTTCGTCCAGAGGAGGAAGGGGTTCCGCGTACCAGAGATCGTTCATTGATTGGCGGTTTCTTGTTGTTTGAGCGGCAGCTCGAGGCCGGCGACCACCAGGGTCACCCGCTCGCAGAGGGCCGCGAGGCGTTGATGCAGGCGGCCGGCCTCGTCCACGAAGCGGCGGGAGAGTTCCCCCAGGGGAACCACGCCCTGCCCCACTTCATTGCTCACCAGCAGGAGGCGGCCCGGCAGGGACGGCAGCACTTCCAGCAGGGCGGCCTGCTCGCGTTCGCACACGCCCTCGCCGGCCAGCAGCAGATTGTTCAGCCAGAGGGTGAGACAGTCCACCAGCAGGCAGCGATCCTCGCGCGCCTGTTCGCGCAGTACCCGGGCCAGCGCCAGGGGCTCCTCGAGGGTGGTCCAGTGCGCGGGGCGGTCGGCCCGGTGGCGGGCGATGCGCGCGGCCATTTCGGCATCGCCTGCATGGGCGGTGGCGATGTAACAGACGGCCAGGCCGCTGTCGCGGGCCCGCCGTTCGGCCAGGGCGCTCTTGCCGGAACGGGCGCCGCCGAGGATCAGCTCCTTCATGCCCTGCGCTTAGAGAATCCAGCCGGTCAGCGTCATCAGGCCCAGTACCGCCAGCCACACCATGAGGGTGCGCTTGACGAGCGCCATGAGCTGCACGAGGCCTTCCAGATCGGGCTTGCCCGCCTCGGCGTGCGGCTCGTGGGCGATGGCGCCCAGGCTGCTCTCCACCAGCAGGGCCTCGCTGTCGGCCCGCCAGATGTCGTTGAAGGAACGCCAGCGGCTGATGGTGTCGACGAAACTGCCGGCCAGGGCGAAACCCAGCACCAGCAGCCGGGCCGGCAGCCAGATGAGGATGCGGTACAGATCCTCGACGCTGCGGGCGAAGCCGCTGTCGATGAGCCGCAGGTGGCGGCGCAGCACGATGGTGAGCCGGAACAGGGCGGCCCCCACCGGTCCCAACAGCATGAACCAGAGGATGACACTGAACAGGCGGTTGTTGGCCTCGATGACCAGACCGGCCTTGACCTGCTCGAGCATGTCCTGTTCGTTGTCGCCGACATCGTGGCCCAGCATGGCCGTGGCCCGCAGGCAGGCGGCTTCCTCGTCGCCCCGCTCCAACGCCTCGAGGAAGGCGTCCAGCTCGCGCTCCAGATCCTTCGGCCCCAGGCAGTAGACCAGCACGGCGATGCCGAACAGGAAACTGAAGAAGGCGGCCACGCCGTGCAGCATGGCGTCCACCAGCCAGACCCCGAACACCGCGCCGCCGAGAACCACCAGCAGGCCCAGGGGACCGTCGCGCCAGGCCTGCTGGTCACTGCGGGCCAGGAAGCCGTCGGTGAAACGCTCGAAGCCGTCGAAGCGCCGCAGTTCCTCCACGGGCCGCCAGAAGGTTTCGATTGCCAGGGCAATCAATATGCTGATCAGATTCATGGAGGCAGAGTTTCCCCGCTCGGGGCAGGAATATCAAGCCAAATCGGTTCGTCCCAGTCTCGCCCAGTCGAAGGCCGGACCGGGATCGGTCTTGCGCGCCGGGGCGATGTGGCAATGGCCCACCACGTCCTGCGGCCCGATGGCCGGATAGGCGCTGCGCAACAATGGCAACAGGGTGTCGAGCACCCGGTACTGGGCCTCGGCATAGGGGGTGGTGTCGGTGCCCTCCAGCTCGATGCCGATGGAGAAGTCGTTGCAGGCTTCCCGCCCGCGATGGCAGGAGGCCCCGGCGTGCCAGGCCCGGCGATGAAAGGGCACGTACTGCACCACTTCCCCGTCGCGCCGGATCAGCAGGTGCGAAGAGACCCGCAGCTCCCCGATCTCGCGGAAATAGGGGTGGGCCTGTGGATCGAGGCTGTTGGTGAACAGGTGATCGATGAACGGCCCGCCAAACTCGCCTGGGGGCAGACTGATCCCGTGCAGCACCAGGAGGGAGATTTCCGTTCCGGGCGGTCGGTCGTCCTGGTTGGGGGACGGCACCTGCCGAGCGCCGATCAAAAGCCCCCGTGCCTCATCGAGCCGCAGGTTCACGGTGCCTCCCGCGCTTCGGCCCGCAGGGCGGCATCCAGGGCGTCCCTCAGTGACGGCAGGCGCGCCTCGCACTGGATTTCGGCGTGATATTCGCCATCCACGAACAGGTGCAGTGCCGGCAGGTGGAAGACCTCGAACTCGCGGGCCAGCGCCATGTTCTGCTCCACGTCCACGGCATACACGGCGATCTCCGGCTGCCCCTGGCACAGGTTTGCCAGCAGCACCGCCCAGTGACGACAGGCGGCACAGCCGGCGCGGGTGAAGAACACGAGGACGACGCCAGCACGCTCCGCCAGGCGCGCGTGCAGATCGAAATCGGTCAGGTGCGGGAAACCGGTCGCCGAATTCACAGCTTGCACAGCCCCTTTAGCACCATGTCGGTGAAACTGATGATGCCGATCACCTTGCGGTTCTCGATCACCGGCGCCCGGGAGAGGCCGAACTTCTCGAACAGCCGCGCACAGTAGCGGATGTCCATGTCCGGGTCCACCGAGATCACCGGCTTGGTCATCACCTCGTACACGTTGACCCGTTCCGGAGAGCGATCGGTGGCCAGCACCTGCTTGGCGATGTCGGAGATGAGCACGATGCCGTATTCGTCGTGCTCGTGGCGCTTGTTGACGATCAGACTCTTGGTCTCCACGTGCTGCATGGTGGCGAGGGCTTCGCTCACGGTAGCCATGCCATCCACCATGTCCACCTCGGGTTTCATCACGTCGCGCACGCGGATCAGGGTGCGGTCACTCATATCTCTTCCTCCACCACTTCGGTCAGGGTCTGCATCTGGTGGGCCACGCCAATGGCGTCCTCCACGTCGATCTGGAAGGCGATGCCGGTGCCCGGTTTCTCGTCGAACTCGCCAGCCCGGGCGATGGTTTCGAGGATCTTGCGGCTCAGGTGCTCCTCCACCAGCAACAGCAGCACGTCGCGCTGGGTCTCGAGGGTCAGCCCCAGGAAGGTGCGGGTCTTCTCCAGCCCTTCGCCGCGGGCATTGGTGACCACGGTGATGCCGGTGGCGCCGGCCTGACGGGCGGCATCCATCACCGCGTCGGTCTTGTCGTCTTCGACGAACACGATCAGGAGTTTGAAGTGCATGCAGTCATCCTCGTTGCGGCCGGCGCCGGGCGCGCCAGTGGCTGAGTTGAGCGTAGCCCATCACGCTCATGATGGGAAACAGGCTGGCGAAGGCGATGAGACCGAAGCCGTCCAGCAGCGGGCTGCGTCCGGGCACGGTGGAGGCCAGCCCCAGGCCGAGTGCCGCGACCAGCGGCACGGTGACCGTGGAGGTGGTCACGCCGCCCGAATCGTAGGCCAGGGCGACGATGTTCTTCGGCGCGTACAGCGTCTGGATCAGGACCAGCACATAGCCGGCGATGATGTACCAGTGCAGGGGCGTGCCGGTGACGATGCGAAACGTACCCAGGGCGATGCCCAGCCCCACGCCGATGGCCACGGCGATCCGCAGTCCCCAGACGCCGATGGCTCCCCCCGAGACCTCGTTGGCCTTGAGAGCCACCGCCAGCAGCGA
>JALSSV010000028.1 GCA_026984045.1 Chromatiales bacterium
GGCACGCTCCAGTCCCTTTTCCACCAGCGCCGTGAAGGCAGCGTCCTCAGGAAGCGCGCCGGGGGGGCGATCCCGGGATGGCGTGGCCGTCTCGTCGCCCAGGGTCAGACTGGCCGAGTCGTCCACGCGCAGTCCCGAGGCGGGGGTTCCCCGGCGCGGCCCGCGGCCGGTGCGACCGGCGCGGGCCTCCTGGCGCAGGCGTGCGGCGACCTGCTTCGCCAGCCGCTCGCTGAGGGCGCGGTTGCGGCGGCTGGGGCGGTGATCGGGCCGGTAGCGCAGGGCATCGGCATAGAGGCGGGCGGCCCGGGCATAGTCGCCACGCCGGAAGTGGCTGTTGGCGAGATCGTAGAGGGCCGTGGCGCGTTGCCGATCGGTATCGGCGGCCAGCACCGCCAGGCCGAACTGCCGGATGGCACCCGGCAGGTCGCCCAGGCGGTAACGGCAGGCGCCCTCGCCCAGGCGTGCCGCATAACCGGTCAGGCGGGCATACCGATCCCGGGCGTCGGCGAAATCGCCTTGACGCAGGGCGGCGTAGGCCGCGCGCAGGTCAGCGGCGGTTGCGGCCCGGGCCGGCGGCGAATGGGGCAGGCACAGCAGGCAAACCAGGCCCACGCCCAGGTGGCGGGCGGACAGGCGGGGCCAGCCCCAGGGCATCACCGCCAGAAACAGCAGCAGGATGGCCGGGAACAGGAAGAGGGGATAGTCTTCCCGCCAGATCACGTCCTGCCCGCCGGCCCCGGGCTGCGGCTGGGCCAGGCGGGCGATCCCCCGGTCGAAGAGGAAACGCCAGTCGCTGGCGTCGTCGGCCACCTCCCGGTAGCGCCCGCCGCCGAGCCGAGCCAGTTCTTGCAGTCGCGCCGTGTTCAGGCGAGTGATCACCGGTCGTCCCGCCGCCTTCAGCCAGCCACCATCGGGCAGGGGGATGGCGGCGCCCTCTTCGCTGCCCAGCCCCAGGATGTACAGCGGCGTGCCCGCGCGGCCGAGCGAGGCGGCGACTTGCGCCAGCCGGGGGGAGAGCGCCTTTCCTGCCGGGCCGGGATCCCCGTCGGTGATCAGCAGCACCGCGGCCGGCCGGGGTGCCGTGGCCAGTTCCCGACCGGCCAGTGCCAGCGCATCCGCCAGCCGGCTGCCCCGGGTGGGCAACGTCAGTCCGTCGAGCTGGCGGAGATAGAAACGCAGGGCGGCATGGTCGAAGGTCGGGGGCACGAACAGATGGGGACGCCCGGCGAAGAGCAGCAGCCCGAAACGGGTGCCGGCGGCGCGGTCGAGCAGTTCGTGCAATTCGATTCGGGCCCGCTGGTCACGGCGGGGCGCCACGTCGGCGGCCTGCATGGAACGGGAGACATCCAGCACCACCATCACCGTCAGGCCGGCTGGCTGCGGCCGGCCGGGCAGCGCCTGCGGTTCCCGGGGACCGGCGGCGGCGATGGCCAGCAGCAGCCAGGCCAGGGCCCAGGCACCGTGCCGGAACAGCCGGGATCGATCCCGATCCGTGCCGCCGGCCGTCACCCAGGGCTGCAGGGCCGGATCGGCCAGGGCCGCCAGGCGGCTTCGCCGCTGGCGCCGGCGCAGCAGTGCCCACAGCAGGGGGTACAGGGCCAGCAACAGCCACAGGGGTTCCCGCCAGTGGAGGCTCGCCAGGTTCATTGCCGCGGCCTCCGCCTGCGCCCGGCCAGCGGCAGCAGGGCCAGCAGCAGGATGCCGGCCAGCAGTGGCCAGGGATAGAGAGGCTCGAGGCGATAGCGGGGCGGTCCCTTCAATGCCTGCCGTTCACGCTGATCGATGTCGGCGATGGCCGCCGCCAGGGCCTGCCCGTCGCGGGCCAGGTAACTGCGGGCCCCGGTACGAGTGGCCAGGGCGCTCAGCAGCGAGCGGTTCACGGGGTGGTACAGCAAGCCGCTGCGGCGGTGTTCCTCCGCGGCGTAGTCGGTGGCACCGATGGCGACGGTGTACAGCGGCAGCCGGGCCTCGGCGGCCAGGGCGGCGGCCGCGGACGGCGCGATGCGGCCGGTGGGTTGGTGCACGTCGCTGAACAGCACCAGCACCCGCCGCCGCCGGGGGGCGTCCCCGGCTTCACGCACGGCCAGGGCCACGGCCTCGCCGATGGCGCTGAAACGCCCGGCCAGGGTGGGCCGCAGGCGGGCCAGCATCCGGCGAACCAGGCGGGTGTCCGGGGTCAGGGGCACATAGGTGGCGGCCGTGGCGCCGAACACGATCACCGCGACGCGCTGGCCCGCGAGTTTCTGCACGAAACGATCCAGGAGGCTCTTGAGCAGGGCCAGACGCGAAACCCGCCGGCCGTCGAGCAGGTAGTCGCGCAGGACCATGGCCACGCCGGTGTCGACAAGCAGCACCACGTCGCGATTGGGCGGGGGTTCGGGAAGGCGCTGGCCGACGCGCACCGGCTGGGCCAGGGCCAGGATCAGGCAGGCCAGGGCGGGCCAGACCAGGGCGCGGGCAAGGCGATCATGCGCGGGGCGCCGGTCGGCCGGCAGGGACAGCCGCGCCAGCAGGGGATGGCGGATCGCCAGGCTGGGTGGCGCAAAAAGGTCCTCGCTGCGCCTGCCTCCCTGACGCCGCCAGACCAGGGCCAGCCCCATCAGGGCCGGCAACAGCCACAGCCAGCCGGGATGCAGGAGGCCGAATGTGCCCGGAGTCAGCGCCATTTCGCCAGCCAGAAACGACATTCGCGCACCAGTGCCTGCCGGCTCTCCGCCGGCCCGGGGGGTGGTCGGTAGCGGGCCTGATCGAGACGCTTGACGAAGACCGCCCAGCGCGCCGCCAGGGCCGGACGCCGGGGCGGGGGCCGATCGGCGGCCAGGCGGGACACGCCCAGTCCCTCGCGCAGGATGGCGGCGAGCTGGAAGGCCAGGGCCTGGACATCGGGCGCGGAATCCGGCAGCCGGGCCAGGCGCCGGCGCGCCCGTGCGCGCGGGCTGCGAAGGATTCGCCACAGACCGAAGCCCAGGAGCAGAAGCAGGCCGGCCAGGGCCAGCCACCCTCCCCAGTGGGGCTCCGGCGGCGGGGGAGGCAGTTCGATGTCGAGCAGCCGGACCGCGGATGCCGGGGCGGTCATTCGCTGACCTCCTCGAACAGGGCCCGTTCGATGGCCTCGGCGTCGCCGGGGATGCACGGGCAGGGCAGGCCCAGGTCCCGGAAAGCCTGCCGGCGCCCTTCGAGGAAGGCTGCGGCGGCTTCCCGGTAGCCCGAGCGCAGACCGGGATCGTCGCTGTCCAGTCGCCGGATCCCGCCGCCGGCTCCGGCTACCCTCAGCGGGCCGGCGGGCGGCAGCGCCCTCTCGCCGGGATCGACGATCTGGCAGGCGGCGAGTGCGTGGCGGGCGGCCAGTTCCTGCAGCAGCGGCGTACAGGCGGGGTCCAGATCGAAGAGATCGCTGATCAGGCACAGCCGCGTGCCGGGCGTAAGGCTGACGGCCAGTTGCCGCAGGATGTCTCCCAGCGGCGGTTCCGCCGGATCCCCCCCGGGTGGGCAGGGGCCGTTGGCGGCGGCGACGAGAGCCCGGCCGGCGGCGGGCGCGGGGCGTTCGGGCAGCCATTGGGGGCGGCCATCCAGCACCAGGCCGCCGAGCGGGTACTGGCGCCGGGCGGCGGCCTCGGCCAGCAGCACGGCCACCCGCAGTGCCTGGGCGGCCTTGAGGCGCACCCGGGTGCCGAAACGCATGCTCTGGCGGCGATCGATCACCAGGAACACCGCGGGCCGGCGTTCTTCGCGGAAGACCTTCATCACGAACTGGCCGCGACGGGCCGTGGCCCGCCAGTTCATGAAACGGGGCTCGTCACCGGCCTGATAGGGACGGCTTTCCTCGTAATCGAATCCCTGGCCGCGAAACGGCGAGGGCTGCTCGCCGAGCAGGCGGTGGGCCACGCTGTGGAGCGCGGGCGGCTCGGGAGGCAGGGCACCGAGCCGGGCCTGCAGGGCCGCGATCTCGTCGCCCGACAGCAGCGGCCGGTGCGCTGGTCGGTGGTCGAGGGACGCGCGGGAATGTCGCCCCGGCCGGTTACGCAGGCCTGCGAACATCAGGGTACCGGTACCGCCTCCAGCAGGCGGTGGATGATGGTGTCGGTCGTGACCCCCGCGGCACGGGCCGGGTGGCCCGGGATCAGCCGGTGCCGCAACACGTCCGGCGCCACGGCGAGGATGTCGTCGGGGAGGACGTGATCACGCCCCGCCAGGTAGGCCAGGGCGCTGGCGGCGCGCAGCAGGGCGATGGAGGCGCGGGGCGAGGCGCCGGCGATCAGGAAATCGGCCCATTCGGGTGCCCAGCTCGCCAGCGCCCGGGTGGCGCCGACCAGCGTCACGATGTATTTCTCGAGCCTGTCGGCCACGTGGATCGCCGCCACCTCGCGCCGGGCGGCGAGCACGGTTTCGGGCTGCAGGGGGGAGGCGATCGCCGGCGGATCCTCGCCATAGTGGCGCGCCCGATCGAGCTGCAGGATGCGCAGCTCCTCGTCGGGGGTGGGATAGTTCAGCACCACGTGCAGCAGGAAGCGATCGAGCTGGGCCTCGGGCAGGGGATAGGTGCCGCTTTGTTCGAGGGGGTTCTGGGTGGCCATGACGATGAACAGTTCGGGCAGGCGCCGGGTGGCCCCGCCGACGGTGATCTGGTGCTCCTGCATGGCCTCGAGCAGGGCCGATTGCACCTTGGGCGGGGCGCGGTTGATCTCGTCGGCCAGCACGATTTCGTGGAACAGGGGGCCGGGCACGAAACGGAAGTCGCCCGCCTTGGGATCGTAGATGTCGCTGCCCGTGAGATCGGCCGGCATCAGATCCGGCGTGAACTGGATGCGCTGGAAGCGGGCATGCAGACCACTCGCCAGCGTGTTGACCGCCGTGGTCTTGGCCAGTCCCGGCGGCCCTTCCAGGAGGATGTGGCCGCCGGTGAGCACGGCGATCAGCAGGCGGTCGAGCAGGGCGGCCTGGCCGACGATGACCTGTTCCAGATGCCGGCGCAGGCTCAGGAATTCCGATTGTGTCTGCATGGAGCCGCCAGGGTAGTCAGGAGTGAAGGCATTGTAGCAGGCCCCTGAATTGCCGGGGCTTTCCCGGCCGCCAGGGTTGCGAATCGCCATGCGGACAGCGGTCACCGAAGGGCGGTATCCTAGCAGACGGTTGAAAAAGCCCATCCATGGGCTTTTTCAACCCGGGAACGGAAAACGCGGTTTCCGCTCCCTTACATTTTCTATGAAATGGCGTCATTGAAAATGGCGATGCGTCCCTGCATCGCACACGGGCTGCTGAAAAACGGCGTTTTTCAACAGCCTGCGAGCCCGGAATTACACCAAGGCGGCCGACATCGATGAACCCGATTCGCGATTTTCCAAATCCAATCCGTCCCCGAAACCCTGGATGGCGCGTCACGTTTTGCGCCGGTTCGATTTCAGGACGAATCCGGCGGTGCATCTTGGCCGTTCCCCCTCAAACCCCGGTGTTGGCGATGGTTTTTCGGGCGATCCCTCAAGCGGCTTTGCCCGCTTCGCCATGAGAATCGAATCCTGGGTGCAATTTCCGGGCTGGCCGACCATGTTTCTGTCCATCGTCATTCCGGTGCGCGACGAGGCCGGCACCCTGCCCGTCACGCTGGCCCGCCTGCAGGCACTGCGCCGGGCGGGCCACGAGGTCCTGGTGGTCGATGGCGGCAGCCGCGATGGCACGCCGGCCGTGGTCGAAGGGCTCGCCGATGCGCTGCTGCACAGCCGGCCGGGGCGGGCCCGGCAGATGAACGCCGGGGCGGCGCAGGCCCGGGGGGAGGTGCTGCTGTTCCTGCACGCGGATACCCGCCTGCCGGAAGAGGCGGTGACGGCGATCGCGGCGGCCCTGGCGGGCGGGGCGTCGTGGGGTCGTTTCGATGTGCGCCTGTCGGGAGACGACTGGCGGTTGCGGATCATCGAGCGGCTGATGAACCTGCGCTCCTGTCTGACCGGCATGGCCACCGGGGATCAGGCCCTGTTCGTGCGCCGGGACGTGTTCGAGCGGATCGGCGGTTTCCCCGATCAGCCCCTGATGGAGGATCTGGAACTGTCCCGGCGCCTGAAGCGCCGGGGCCGGCCCGCCTGCCTGCGCCCCCCGGTGATCACCTCCAGCCGGCGCTGGGAGA
This sequence comes from Chromatiales bacterium, assembly GCA_026984045.1. Lineage (GTDB taxonomy): Bacteria > Pseudomonadota > Gammaproteobacteria > UBA6429 > Thiohalophilaceae > JALSSV01. The sequence continues at coordinate 6,116 of JALSSV010000028.1, forward strand.
GTCGGGGCGTGCTGCGCACGGTGCTGCTCATGTGGAGTCTGCGCCTGGCCTGGTTCCTGGGCGTCTCGCCGCGGCGCCTGGTGCGGTTCTATTATCCGGGATGGCGCGAGGAATGAGCCGCGACGGGGATCTGGTGCAGATCTTCGCGCGCGCACCGCAGCCGGGCCGGGTCAAGACCCGGCTGATCCCGGCGCTCGGGGCAGCCGGCGCGGCCCGACTGCACGCGCAGTTGCTGCGCCGAACCCTGGCCACGGTCGCCAGCGCGGGGCTGCCGGCGGAGCTGTGGGTGACGCCCGATGGGTGTCATCCCCTGTTTCGGGAGGCGGGCCTGCCCTGCCGCCTCCAGCAGGGCGCGGATCTCGGCGCGCGCATGCAGCATGCCCTCAGCGCAGGCCTGGCGCGGGCGGCGCGGGTGGTGCTGATCGGTTGCGACTGTCCGGTTCTTGACGGCGAGTATCTGGCCGCGGCCTTCGCCGCGCTCGAGACGCACGATGCGGTGCTCGGTCCGGCCGAGGATGGCGGTTACGTGCTGATCGGCCTGCGCCGCCCGGCGGCGGTGTTCGACGGCATCGAGTGGGGCGGCGAGCGGGTGCTGGCACAGACCCGGGCCCGGCTGGCGGCTGCGGGTCTGGCCTGGCGGGAGCTGGATACCCTGTGGGACGTGGATCGGCCGGCGGATCTGGTGCGCTGGCGTCAGAAGCTGTAGGCAATACCGACGACGAGCTGGTAGTCGTCCCGTTGGGGAACGAGGCCGTCGGCGCCGGGGCGGGGGTCCTGGACCCGGTCCCAGACGAAGGAGACATCCAGATCCACGTCGGCCCACAGATCCGAGGAGAGGGTGGTGATGAAGTGGTGGGTGTAGGTACCCGAGGCCTTGTCCAGGATCTGGAAACTGTAATTGATCTTCAGCTTTGCGCTGGCGTTCAGGCGGGTGTCGTAGAGGGTGCCGAGGCGCAGGGAAGGGGAGGTCTGCGACGGGGTTTCGCCCGCTTCCACCGACACGTAACGCTTGTAGGAAATGCCCACGCCACCCGACAGTTCCCAGTCGGTGCGGCCATCGCGGATCAGATCGTAACCGAAGGCGGTGCCGGCCGAGATCTGGTGGGCGATGTTCTTCGGCACGTCCCGATAGTATTCGGCGTTGATCACCCGCCAGAAGAAACGGCGTGAGCGGAAGCGGTCGTAGTGGCCGTTGAGGCGGTGATTGTTGGCGGTCTCGATGCCATCGGCGCGGCTGAAGTTGCCCACGTAGTCGGCCACGAAACGGGATTCGGCGGTGAGCCGGCGGGCGTTGGCGAGCAGGCTCAGATCCACCAGATCGGCGTTGCCCGCCCGCAGGTTGGCGCCGAGAGAGAACTTGCCGCTCCAGTAGTCGCTTTCCTTCTCCGCCCGGGTGCCGATGGAGACGATCTGCTCCCGCCGGTAGCGCTGGCGGTGTTGGCCGGTGATCACGAGCACCTCGTCCCCGTCGAGTTCGATGCGCCCGTACACCGTCAGCGGCTGCCCGCGGTCGCGGCCGGTCTCGACCCGCAGGCTGCGCGGCGCCGCGGTACGCAGGCGTTTCACGTCCTTCCAGGCGAAGTTCAGCAGATTGAGCTTGTCGCTGTCGAACTCGAGCGTGAAGTTGTAGAGGGACTTGAGATTGCCCTTCAGCCATTCGCCCGATTTCAGTTGCAGCCAGTCGTAGCGACTGTCGACGGGCGGGACGAAGCGCTGCCAGGGATCGGGCGGGGGGCCGGGCAGGCCCGGCGTGGCCGGTTTCCCTGTTGCCGGTCCGGCGCCCGCCAGGCGCGCAAGGCCAAGGCAGAGCATCAGCAGCCATCCGTGAAATGCTATTCGCAAACATCGCCGCATGATCGCCCTCAGAACCGCCACTCGATGGGCGGCCGCATCAGGCCGGACAAAGGGAGAGGTGGCATGCAAAACATGGGGAGTATCCGATTGATATGGCACAGCCCGAACAGGTGCGCTACGTTTCGATGATGACAGTTGATGCCATGCTTGTGAAGGCGCGGACCGGGACATGAAGGCGGGCCTGCCGCGCAGCGTGTGGATTCTGGGGCTGGTCTCGTTTCTCAACGATACGGCCAGCGAGATGATTACGCCGCTGTTGCCCCTCTTCCTGACCGTGACCCTGGGTGCCGGTCCGGCCATCGTGGGACTGGTGGAGGGGGTGGCGGAAGCCACGGCCAGCCTGCTCAAACTGGTCTCGGGACGGCTGGCGGATCGGGGCTGGAATGCCCGCGGCCTGGTGCTGGGCGGCTATGGACTGTCCAACCTGGCACGGCCGCTGATCGGTATGGTGTCGGGCTGGGGCGGAGTGCTGGGGCTGCGTTTTCTCGATCGGGTCGGCAAAGGGCTGCGCACGTCGCCGCGGGATGCCATCATCGCGGCGGTCACCACTGGTGATCGGCGGGGTCGGGCCTTCGGCCTCCATCGGGCGCTGGACAATGCGGGCGCCATGCTGGGTCCGTTGCTGGCCTTCGTTCTTCTGCAGGCACACTGGCCGCTGGATCAGGTTTTCCTGGGATCGGCGCTGCCGGGGGGGCTGGTGGTGCTGTTGCTGATCTTCGCCCTGCCGCCAACGCCGTCCCCTCCGGAGGCGGCCACCGGGGCAGCGCCGCTGCGCTGGCGGGTTCTCTCACCGCGCCTGCGCGGCCTGATCCTGGCGGCCGGTGGTCTGTCGCTGGCGGCGGTGCCCGAGGCCTTTCTGGTGTTGTGGGCCACCGAGCGGGGCTTGAAGGTGGCCTGGGTGCCGCTGGTGTGGGCTGCCGCGAGCCTGGTCAAGGCCCTGGTGGCCATGCCGGCCGGGAGCCTCTCGGATCGTTTTGGCCGGATTCCGGTCCTGGTGGTGGGCTGGGGGGCGCGGATCGCGGTGCTGGGCTTCCTGGCCTTCACGCATACCCATCCGCTGGCGGTGTGGGGCGGGTTTCTCGCCTATGCCGCCAGCCTGGCCTTCACCGAGGGCACCGAACGGGCGCTCATCGGCGACGTGGCGCCGAGCGCGCACAAGGCCACGGCATTCGGCCTGTATCACATGGTCGTGGGGCTGGCGGCCTTGCCCGGTGCGTTCCTGTTCGGCGCGCTCTGGCAATGGTGGGGCGAGTCACCGGCCTTTCTCAGTGCCGCCGGGGTTTCCCTGCTGGCCCTGGTGATCCTCTTGCGCTATGGCCGAAACCGGCGGGAGGCGCAGTAACCGGTGGCCCGCCGGTGCCTCATTTCACATCGAAACCGTAGATCAGCATCTTGCTCATCAGTTTTGGCGCGTCCTTGTAGGGTACGGTGCCGTTTTCACGAATGATGCGCCGGCCTTCCTCGGAGGTGGCAAAGGCGATGAAAGCCTTCACGGCCTTGCTCGGATGGGGACTGGTGACCAGATACAGGGGGCGGTAGAGGCCATATTGTCCGCTGGCCACGTTTTCATAGGTGGGGGTCTTGCCGTCGAAACCGATGATCTTTACCTTGCGCTTGCGGGCCGAGCTGACCCCGGTGATGCCCATGGCGTAGGGATCCTTCTCCACGGCTTTTTCCAGCGGACCGGAGGAGCGCACCACGTATTTTGGATCGGTCACGAATTCCATGTTGCTGTCCTGGAACACGTACTGGCGGATGGCGTAGCCCACGCCGGAGATCTTGCCGCGGCGCACGTAGAGGTGGATGGGGGCGTCGGGCCCGCCCACCTGTTTCCAGCGGGTGATCTTGCCCGTATAGATGGCCCGGATCTGTTTCATGGTGAGATTTTTCACCGGATTGTGCGGGTTGACGATGATGGCCAGGGCATCCCAGGCCACCGGATGCAGGCTGGCATAGAGTTCCGACTTGTCGGCGCCCGGCAGGGTCATGCGGCAGCTGCCGCCGATCATGACCTTGCCCTTGACCGTATCCCGGATCCCGCGGGTGGCGCCGCCGCCGGAGAGCTTGACCCGGATCCCGGTCTTCTTCGTGTAGGCCGCGGCCAGCTCCTTCATGAAGGCCTTCTTGGTGATGCCGCAGCCGGCCCAGGTGATCAGGTTGTCCTGATCGCCTTCGGCCTGGACGGCGGGCGGCAGAAGGATCAGGCCGAGCAGCGGGAGAAGTGTTGAAAGAAGGCGGAATATCATGATCGTCGTCACCTGCATCGTCAGTCGTGTGCCGAGTCTGTCTGTAAACCGTCTGTATCGGCAGCCGGCAACAGAATCTGAAGGAATCGGCGGCGAGCAGGGCCGCGAATTCCCGAGGATGGCGGATCCTCCCGGCAGAAAAGTCAGGATGCAAGGGGAGAGTGCAAATTGCATCCCCCGGGGAGAAGAAACCGGACCAGCGGTGCCGATTTCCGGACTGACGGCAAGAAATTCCGGTCAGTGCGACAGCAGCCACAGCAGCCAGACGTTGAGCACGAACAGCAGCGCGCTGATGGCCTGCCAGACCCGCACGGGATGGCGCTGGATCAGGGGCACGTGCTCGGTACCGACAAGTCGCGGGTCGGGCTGGCGCAGGGCGTGGGTGAATTCCGAGAGCTTCTCGAAGCGTTTTTCGGGGGAAATGCTCACGGCCTTTTCGATGGCCCGATCCACCCATACGGGGATTTCCGGGTTGAAGCGTTTGATGGACCGGTAGTGCACCCGCCGCAGGTTGCGGGCGGTCAGCTCCTTGCCGTAGGGCAGGCGGCCGGTGAGCAGCTCGTAGGCGATCACCCCCAGGGAGAAGATGTCGGAGCGGTTGGAGGGCGGCTGGCCGATGTGGTACTCGGGGGCCGTGTAGTTGATGGTGCCGAGCAGGTTGTTGGTGTCCAGCGGCACGTAGATCTCCTCGATGCCGGCGATCTTGGTGGAACCGAAGTCGATGATCTTCAGGGTGCCGTGCTCGTCCACCAGAATGTTTTCCGGCTTCAGATCCTGGTGAATCATCTCCAGCCGGTGAAAGGCGCGCAGGCCGCGAGCGATCTGTTCGATCATGTCGCGTACCTGGTTGAGGGAGGGGCGCGGTTCGTCTTCCAGCCACTGGCGCAGCGTGCGGCCCTCGATGTGCTCGGCCAGGTAGTAGAGCGCGGTGCGCTTGCGCGGCGGCTCCAGCACCTTCATCACGTGGGGGTTGTTGATGCGCCGGCCCACCCATTCCTCGTGCAGGAACTGGTGGATGTATTCGGGGTCGTCCTCGTAGTTGACGGAGGGGGCCTTGAGCACCCGTTTCTCGCCGCTTTCGATGTCCTGCACCAGATAGACTTCGGTGCGCCGGTTGGAGAACAGGTGGCGCAGGATGCGCTGGCCGTCGAGCACCATGCCCGGCTCCAGTGGCGGGGGGAAGGGCAGCTCGGTGAGTTTCTGGTAGAACTCCTGCGCGTTCTCCCGGGGCAGGCGGTCCACTCGCAGCACCAGGGCGGTGAGATTGTCGTCGCTGCCGTTGGCCGCCGCCTGGGCCACCAGGGCGCGGGCGGCCGCTTCCGTGTCGTCGGCGTGTTCTTCCAGGTGCTTGCGAATGGCGCTGTCGGGCAGGAATTCATGCACCCCGTCGGTCAGCAGCACGAACCGATCACCGGTTTCCACCGGCACCTTGCGATAGTCGATTTCCAGATGCAGATCGATGCCCATCGCCCGGGACAGGTAGGTCTTGTCGGCGCCCATGTCGAGCCGGTGATCGGTGGTGAGCTGCTCCAGCTCGCCGTCACGCAGGCGGTAGATGCGGGTATCACCCACATGGAACAGGTGTGCGGTGTTGGATTTGAGCACCAGGGCGGACACGGTGGTGACCATGCCCTTGTGGCTGCCGTATTCGCGCTGGCCGGTGCCGTACAGCCAGTGGTTGAGAGCGGTGAGGATCTTCTGGCCCGAGGTTTTCACCGACCAGGATTCGGGGGTGCTGAAGTAGTCGGAGAGAAATCCCTGCACGCAGGCTCGGCTGGCCTGCTGACCGGCATCGGAGCCGCTCATGCCATCGGCAATTACCGCTGCCAGCCCCTTGGTGGTCAGCAGCGGCTCTTCGGGCACCTGGACTCCGCAGGCGTCTTCGTTCTGTTCCTTCACGCCGGCCACGCTGTGGCAGGCGGAGGCGATCTCGATGGATGGGGATTGGGTCATGGGCTGAAGAGATAGACTATCAGAAAAAGGGATGGGCCGGCCCTGCCGGCCCACCCTCCTCTTGTCTCTTTCCTCTTTTCCCTTTTCTCTGCCTTCATTCCACCTCGATCATCTGCACGGTGCCATCCGGCAGCACCTCGTGCATGTGGCCGCGAGGCTCTTCCAGGAACAGCGCGGTGATCAGGAACACGGCCACCGCCGCCACGGCAATGGTCAGGAAGAAGAGTTGCGGCGAGACGAAGGAGAGAACGGTCAGGAACACCACCCCGCCCACGTTGCCGTAGGCGCCGGCCATGCCGGCGATCTGGCCGGTCAGACGGCGCTTGACCAGCGGAATCACGGCGAACACGGCGCCGTTGCCGGCATTGACGAACAGGGAGGAGAACACCACCACGGCCACGGCGGCGGCAATGGGCCAGCTTCCGTTCATCAGGCTCATCAGGAAGTAGCCCAGCGCCAGGCCGGCCATGATCACCGCCAGGGAAAACTTGCGGCCGAAGCGATCCGAGATCCAGCCACCGGCCGGGCGCATGATCAGGTTCAGCCCGGCGAACACCGAGGCGATGGCGCCCGCGGCCACGGCCGAGAGGTGAAAGGTATCCTGGAAGAACAGCGGCAGCATGGAGACCACGGCCAGCTCGGAGCCGAAGGTGACCATGTAGGCCAGATCCAGCACGGCCACCTGCTTGAACTTGTAGCGCTCGATTTCCGGCACCGGCGCGCGGAACACGTGACCGTTGATCTGGTAGATGCGGAAGGTCTGGAACAGGAACAGGCTGCCGAGCAGGGCGTAGATGATGTCGGTCACCGCTTCGCTGAGCATGCCCAGATTGGCCGGGCCGAGTTTCCAGGCCAGCACCGCCAGGGCCGCGTACAGGGGGACGTTCATCAGGATGTAGAGCAGGAAGTCGCCGGGGCTGGTGATCTCCAGTGCGCCGTTGCGCTTCGGCTTGAAGTAGGTAGAGCCCTTGGGCGTGTCGGTCACCGAGAAGAAATACACGGCCGAGTAGATCAGGGCCAGCAGGCCGGTGGTGGCGATGGCCCAGCGCCAGCCGTCATCGCCGCCGAACAGCAGGGCCAGGCTGGGCAGCACCAGGGCCGCGCCGGCTGAGCCGAAATTGCCCCAGCCACCGTAGATCCCCTGGGCCACGCCGGCCTGTTTGGCCGGGAACCACTCGGAGATCATGCGGATGCCGATCACGAAGCCGGCGCCGGCGAAGCCGAGCAGAAAGCGCATCAGGGCCAGCTGTTCATAGGTGTCGGCCACGGCGAAACCGAAACAGAGGAAGGCCGAGACGAACAGCAGGCCCGAATAGACCCGGCGCGGGCCGAAGGCGTCGGTGAGCATGCCGATGATGATTCGTCCCGGGATGGTCAGGGCCACGTTGAGGATCAACAGGGTCTTGATCTGCTGATCGCTGAGGCCAAGGGCGTCACGCATCGCGCCCAGCAACGGGGCGTGGTTGAACCAGACGAAGAAGCTCAGGAAGAAGGCGAACCAGGTCAGATGCAGGATGCGCATCTTTCCGGAGAACGACAACAGGTTGATCTTGCTCTGGTCGATGACGGACATGGTGATCTCCCGATGAAGGATGAAAAGGTTTTGCGATAATGCAGCAATTAACGTGCCATTAACTTATGTCGTTGAAATATTGGACAAATATGGATGTCTGACGCTCGTGCAAACCGCATTCGTGCACAGCCGGAGTGCACCCCGTAGCGGGCCATATCAGTCATGTCTGATATTGGTGCAGGCGCAGCACACCTTGCCGCGGTACAGGGCTTTGCACCGTGTCGGGCGCCGGCGTCGGGACAACGATGCGCTTTGGGGCGCGATGATCGGGAAAGGGGAGCGGTGCGCACCATTTTGGTGCGTTTCTGTTCGTGATGAGAGCGGCATTGTCCTTGCCAATACACCGGGAATGGAAAAAATACCCGATATAAATCAATAACATGAAGATTATTTCATGAATCGCTAATGAATGGCACGGTAGTTGCTGAAAGGGGGCAGACCTGACAGGCATCGCAACGCACGCTATTCATCTGGAGCTACGCATGAAAGAGAAACTGGTTGTCATCGGCAACGGCATGGCCGGGATCCGCACCGTCGAGGAACTGCTCAAGGTGGCTCCCGACGCCTACGACATCACCGTTTTCGGCGACGAGCCCTACGGCAACTACAACCGGATCATGCTCTCGCCGGTGCTGGCCGGCGAGAAGACCATCGACGAGATCATGCTCAACGACGAGCAGTGGTACGCCGACAACGGGATCACCCTGCACAAGGGCAAAAAGGTGGTGAAGATCGACCGCGTCAGGCGCAGGGTGATCGCCGAGGACGGCACCGAGGCCGAATACGATCGCCTGCTCATCGCCACCGGCTCGCGGCCCTTCATCCTGCCCATCCCGGGCAAGGACCTGGACGGGGTGGTGAGCTTCCGTGACATCCACGACGTGGACAGCATGATCGCGGCCGCGAAGCAGGGCAAGCACGCCGTGGTCATCGGCGGTGGCCTGCTGGGCCTGGAAGCGGCCAATGGCCTGATGCAGCAGGGCATGAGCGTGACCGTGGTGCACATCATGGACATCCTCATGGAGCGTCAGCTCGACCGGCCTGCTGCCGAGATGCTGCGCAAGAACCTCGAGGAGCGGGGCATGAACTTCCTCATGCCGGCCGAGACCGAGGCCATCGTGGGCAAGGACCGGGTGGAGAAGGTGCGCTTCAAGGATGGCACCGAGCTGTATGCCGATCTGGTGGTGATGGCCGTGGGCATCCGCCCCAACATCGAGCTGGCAAAAGAGGCCGGCATCCACTGCGAGCGGGGCATCGTGGTCAACGACACCCTGCAGACCTTCGACCCGCGGATCTACGCCGTGGGCGAATGCGTGCAGCACCGCGGCGTCACCTACGGCCTGGTCGCGCCCCTGTTCGAGATGGCGAAGGTCTGCGCCAACCACCTGGCCCAGTACGGCATCGGCCGCTACGAGGGGACCGTCACCTCCACCAAGCTCAAGGTCACCGGCATCGATCTGTTCTCGGCCGGCGACTTCCTCGGTGACGACAACACCGAGGAGCTGGTCTTCCAGGATGCTTCGCGCGGCGTGTATCGCAAGCTGGTGGTGCAGGACAACCGGATCAAGGGCGCCGTCATGTACGGCGACACCATCGACGGTTCCTGGTACTTCGATCTGATGCGCGATGGCACCGACATTTCCGAGATGCGCGAGCACATCCTGTTCGGTCAGGCGCATCTGGGCGATTCGGGGCACGGCGAGCAGAACCGGGTGGCCGCCATGCCCGACGATGCCGAGATCTGCGGCTGCAACGGCGTGTGCAAGGGCGACATCGTCAAGGCCATCACCGAGAAGAAGCTCTTCACCCTGGAGGACGTGCGGGCCCACACCAAGGCATCCAGCTCCTGCGGTTCCTGCACCGGCCTGGTGGAGGCCCTGCTGGCCCACGTGGTGGGGGGCGACTATTCCACCGCCCCGCACCTCAAGCCCCTGTGCGGCTGCACCGACAAGACCCACGACGAGGTGCGCGAGCAGATCCGCCGCCAGGAACTCAAGGACATCCCGGCCGTGATGCAGGCCCTGGACTGGAAGACGCCCGACGGCTGCCCCAAGTGCCGCACCGCCCTCAACTACTACCTGTTGTGCGAATGGCCGGGCGAATACCAGGACGACAGCCAGTCGCGCTTCATCAACGAACGCGCCCACGCCAACATCCAGAAGGACGGCACCTACTCGGTGATTCCGCGCATGTGGGGCGGCGGCACCAGCCCGAAGGAGCTGATGAAGATCGCCGAGGTGGCGGAGAAGTACGGCGTCAAGTACGTGCACGTCACCGGCGGCCAGCGCATCGGCCTGTATGGCCTGAAGAAGGAGCAGTTGCCGCACATCTGGAAGGATCTGGAAGAGGCCGGCTTCGTCTCCGGCCATGCCTACGGCAAGGCCCTGCGCACGGTCAAGACCTGCGTGGGCAAGGAATGGTGCCGCTTCGGCACCCAGGATTCCACCCACCTCGGCATCGAGATGGAAAAGCTCACCTGGGGGTCGTGGACGCCGCACAAGTTCAAGATGGCCGCCTCCGGCTGCCCTCGCAACTGCGCCGAGGCCACCATCAAGGACCTGGGCGTGGTCTGCGTGGATTCCGGTTACGAGATCCACGTGGGCGGCAACGGCGGTGTGAAGGTCCGCGCCACCGACTTCCTGGTGCACGCCAAGACCGAGGAAGAAGTGCTCGAATACGTGGCCGCCTTCATGCAGCTCTACCGCGAAAACGCCCACTACCTGGAACGCACCGCCCCCTGGATCGAACGGGTCGGCCTGGCCTGGGTCAAGGAGCAGATCGTCGAGGACGAAGCCAGGCGCAAGGCCCTCGCCGAACGCTTCCGGGAAGCCCAGAAATACGCCCAGCAGGATCCCTGGAAGGAAATGGCCGAAAACGAAGCCAAGCGGGTCGAATTCGAACCGCTCAAGGTGGTGGCTTCGTAAGGTAGTGGTGGAAGGAACGCAGAGGGCGCAGAGACGCAGAGATCGCAGAGGAGACTTTGCTGGAACGAAAGGCGCTTTTGGTATGGCGAGTCATCAAGGATTGATGATTCATTCGAACTTCTCGGCGTCCTCTGCGTCTCTGCGCCCTCTGCGTTATTTGCAGCGGGTATCGGAAAAACGAATACACAGACGGTAGCAAACCATGAGCAACGATTGGATTGAAGTAGGCAAAATCGACGACATCCCACGCAAGGGCGCCCGCGTGGTGCGGACGGGGGAAGGCGACATCGCGGTGTTTCGCACCGCCGACGATCGGATCTTCGCCCTGCGTGACAAGTGCCCGCACAAGGGCGGGCCGCTGTCGCAGGGCATCGTGCACGATACGAAGGTGGCCTGCCCGCTGCACGACTGGAAGATCCAGCTCGACACCGGCGAGGCGGTGGCTCCCGACGAGGGCTGTGCCGCCACCTTCCCGGTGAAGCTGGAGGGGCAGACCATCTATCTGTCGGCCAAGCCGGCCGAAGGTTGCCCCAACGGTTAACGACACGCATGTAGGAGCGGCGCCCTCGCCGCGACCACACCCCATGCGCTGAATCGCGGCTTGCGCCGCTCCTACGGGACAATCACAACACCCTGAATCAGGTCTGGAAGCCATGCTCTTTGGTCGAAAAAAGAAGAACCCCATCAAGCTCGCCGATCCCGGCGTGAAGGAATGGAAATACACCACCTGCGGCTACTGCTCCACCGGCTGTTCCATCGAGGTGGGCGTGAATGACAAGGGCGAGGCGGTGGCCACCCGGGGCGTGGGCAACGCCGACGTGAACCGCGGCAAGCTCTGCCTCAAGGGGATCTTCGAGCACGAGCTGTTCCGCACCAGCGGCCGGGGGCGGGTACCCCTGATGCGCGAGAAGCGCTTCGAGCCCTTCCGCGAGGTGGACTGGGACACGGCCCTGGACAAGGTGGCCGACGAGATCAAGCGGATCCAGGGACAGTACGGCCGTGACGCCTTCGCCATCGTCTCCACCGGCCAGATCATGACCGAGGAGTTCTATACCCTTGGCAAGCTGGCACGGGGCGTGATCGGCACCAACAACTACGACGGCAACACCACCCTGTGCATGTCGTCGGCGGTCTCGGGCTACAAGCGCTCCTTCGGCTCCGACGGCCCGCCCGGCTGTTACGAGGATTTCGAGCATACCGAATGCCTGCTGGCCATCG
>JALSSV010000029.1 GCA_026984045.1 Chromatiales bacterium
GGACCGGCGCCTGCGCTCGGGCGTGGAGGTGCGCGAGGACATCGCCGGGATCCTGGTCTCCCACGGCCGTTTCCTGATTGGCCGCAGTGCCCGTGTCTCCCGTTCGCGGGTCGCCGCCGCGCTGGCCCACGAGATCGGCACCCACGTGCTTACCTGGCACAATGGCCGTCATCAGCCCTTCCGTGAGCTGCAGGAGGGCATGGCCGGCTACGAGCCACTGCAGGAAGGACTCGCGGTGCTGGCCGAATATCTGGTGGGCGGCCTCGAGGCCGCGCGCCTGCGCCAGCTCGCCGGCCGCGTCAAGGCGGTGCAGCTCATCTGCGAGGGCGCCGATTTCGTCACCACCTTCCGCACCCTGCACAGGGAATATGGCTTCGGCGCACGATCCGCCTGGATGATGACCATGCGCACCTTCCGGGGCGGCGGTTACACCAAGGACGCCGTCTACCTGCGCGGCCTGCAGCGCCTTCTGCAACGCCTGGCCGAAGGCGTGGATCTGGCCGGTCTCTACGTGGGCAAGCTGGCCGACGCCTGGCTGCCCTACGTGGAGGAGCTGCGCTGGCGTACCATCGTCCAGCCGCCGGCGATCCTGCCCCGATTCTTCGAACTGCCCGAAGCGACACCGCGCCTGCGCCGGCTGACTGCGGGGCTGCGTGTTCCACAACTGCTGGAGGACCCCTGATGCGCATCGGCATCGTCGTCAATGACGTCTTTGCAGAACGCTTCGGCTATACCACCACCCAGGTGGCGATGGTGGCGGCCCGCAACGGGCACGAGGTCTGGTACATCGACGTGGGCGATCTGGTGCTGCGCCCCGACGATCACGTCTATGCCCATGCGGTGAAGGTGCCGCAGCGGGCCCATCGCAAGCGCAGGGCCTTTCTGGAAGAAGTCTGGGAAGTGGCCCGCCGGGAGCGGGACGAAATCGCAGTCAGGGGGCTGGACGTGCTGCTGCCGCGCAACGATCCCAGCCTCGACGTGTTCGCCCGTCCCTGGGCACGGTCGGCGGCCATCGACTTCGGCCGGCTGGCGGTGCGCGACGGGGTGCTCGTGCTCAACGATCCCGACGGCCTGGCCCTCGGTCTCAACAAGCTGTACCTGGAATACTTCCCCGAGTCGGTGCGCCCGCGTACGCTGGTGACCCGTGACAAGAGCGAGATCAAGGATTTCATCGCCGCCCAGGGCGGCCATGCGGTGCTCAAGCCGCTGGCCGGCTCGGGCGGGCGCAACGTGTTCCTGGTGCGCCCCCATGACACGCCCAACGTCAACCAGATGATCGAGGCGGTGGTGCGCGACGGCTTCTGCATCGCCCAGCAGTACCTGCCCGACGCCATCCACGGCGATACCCGCCTGTTTCTGCTCAACGGCCGGCTCTTCGAATACAAGGGCCACATTGCCGCCATCCACCGCCAGCGGCGCACCGGCGACGCCGACATCCGCTCCAACCTCACCGCCGGCGGCATTGCCCGGCCCGCCGAGGTCACGCCGGCCATGCGCGAGCTGGCCGAGGCCATGCGCCCGCGCCTGCAGGCCGATGGCATCTTCTTCGCCGGCCTCGACATCGTGGGCGACAAGGTGATGGAGGTGAACGTGCAATCGCCCGGCGGCCTGATCGGAGCCGAGGACTTCGCGGGCGTGAACTTCTCCGCGGCGCTGCTCGAGGCCATCGAACGCAAGCTGGCCTGGCGACAGAAGCATCCCCAAGTGTCGAACCGGGAGCTGGCCGCCCTGGAAGGCTGAACCGCCGGACGAAAAGGAGGCTAGGAGCGGCGCCCTCGCCGCGATAGGATTACGACACGATTCCGCGAAAAGAAAGCACAACGAATGTTCCCCATCCAGGATTCCATCCCCGCCCGCTATCCGCCCGTGATGATGTGGGCCCTCGTGGTACTCAACGGGCTCGTGTTCCTGTTCGAGCTGAGCCTGCCACCGCAAACGCTGCAGGCCTTCGTGTATCTGTTCGGCGTGGTGCCGGCACGCTACACCCATCCCGGCTGGGCGGCCACCGTGGGGTTCCCGGTGGGCGATTACTGGCCCTTCGTCACCAGCATGTTCCTGCACGGTGGCTGGATGCACATCATCGGCAACATGTGGTTCCTGTGGCTGTTCGGCGACAACGTGGAAGATCGCATGGGGCCCGTGCGTTTTCTGCTGTTCTATCTCATCTGTGGTGTGATCGCGGCCATCATCCACGTGCTGGTCAATCCCGATTCCACCGTGCCCACCATCGGCGCCTCGGGGGCCATCGCCGGCGTGTTGGGGGCCTACTTCCTGATGTTTCCCCATTCGCGGGTGATCGCCATGGTGCCGATCCTGTTCTATCCACTGTTCTTCACGGTGCCGGCGGCGCTGTTCCTGTTCCTCTGGTTCCTGATGCAGTTCTTCTCGGGCGCCACCTCGGTGTTCAATGGCCAGCAGGTGGGGGGCGTGGCCTGGTGGGCGCACATCGGCGGATTCCTGGCCGGCATGCTGCTGTACCGGTTTTTCCTCTCTCCGGAACGCAACCGCCCCTGGCATCCCGACGAACTGGGGCCCGCCGAGGTTTGGGGCAAGAAGATTCTCGACGATCTCAACCGCCGCACACGGCGCTGACACGGACGCTAACCGACAGGAGAAACGACCATGGATCTCTTTTCCGCTCTCTTCTGGCTGTTCTTCATGCTGGTGGCACTGCAGCCGGTATTGCGCCAGCGGATGCTCGAGGCCAGCCGCACCCGGCTCATCGCCCGCCTCGAGCAGGAACGCGGCTCGCGGGTGATCCTGCTGGTGCACCGCCAGGAGACCATGAGCCTGCTCGGCTTTCCGCTGATGCGTTTCATCGACATCCACGACTCGGAGGAAGTGATCCGCGCCATCCATCTCACGGATTCGGAGACGCCCATCGATCTGGTGGTGCACACTCCCGGCGGCCTGGTGCTGGCGGCCCTGCAGATCGCCCGGGCCATCGATCGCCACAAGGGCCGGGTGCGGGTGATCGTGCCCCATTACGCCATGTCCGGCGGCACGCTGATCGCCCTGGCCGCCGACGAGATCGTCATGAGCCCCCATGCGGTGCTCGGCCCCGTCGATCCCCAGCTCGGCCAGCAGGCGGCGGCGTCCATCCTCAAGGTGGTGGAGCAGAAGCCGGTGGAGAAGATCGACGACCAGACCCTGATCCTGGCCGACCACGCGCAAAAGGCCCGGCAACAGGTCTGCGAAGCGGTCACCGAGCTGCTCTCCGGCAAGCTGCCCGACGAGGCAGCCAAACAGCTCGCCGAGAAGCTCAGCACCGGCACCTGGACCCACGACTACCCCATCACCCCGGAGCAGGCCCGTGAATTCGGCCTCAACGTCAGCACCGAGATGCCCGAGGCATTCCTGCAACTGATGACCCTCTATCCCCAGCCGGTGCAGCGCATCCCCTCGGTGGAATACCTGCCCGGCCGGCGCGAACCGGCGGGAACGCGGGAGAAGCATTGAGGGTACCCGACGGTTGCAAAAAAATAGGCACGGTTTTCTGCCGAAACGGCTTCTATGCAGAACGAAACACGATGTGGATCGTTCTTTGCGGATTTCCCCGACAGGGAAATCCATGCAGCGCCCCAATCCCTCGCCCGGAGGAAGCGAAGCGGAATCCGGGGCGGGGTTTTTCCCGGCTTCCGGCCCGGCGGGCCAGCATCCGGGCTACTCGATGCCCGCCAGACCGGTCCGATTTTTTGCAATGCCTGGGTGCAGGCGCGGCGCAAGCCGCGAACAATGCGGGCAGGAACCGGCGTGGCGCCCTTGCCGCGCCTGCCGAAGCGAACGGTTGCAGGGCTATCCGTCTCCGCCTTCGATGTGGCGAATGAACTGTCGGCGCAGGTTGTCGAGTTCGCCCTGCAGGCGCTGGTGCAGTTCCGTCTCCAGTTCCGATTCGAGGAGGGTGAGGGCGCGGCCGTAGAAGCGGTCGAAGGCCTCGCGAACCCGGGCAGGCGTGAGGGGGTCGGCGGGGGGTGCCGCGGTGGGCGGGTTGTCGGGCACCGGCGCCACCTCCGTGTAGCGGGGCACCAGTTTCTGCACGTCGCTCTCGTAGCGGGTGGCGACGAGGGGAGAGGTCTTGACCCAGGTTTCTCCGTTCCAGGAGAAGGTCTGGCCGATGGCGAGAGACTGGAACTTCATGGCCGCATTATAGCCGAAGGTCGTCATGGCCAGGGCCGTGACCGTGCCATTGGCGCCTCGAGTTTCCCCCGGCAAACAGGCCGTTGAAAAACCTTCCCTGGGCTATTGGCCCAGCGGCCGGATCAGTTCCGGGCCATCGTGGCGCGGGTTGTTCACCTGGCGGCTCACCGGATACAGCTCGAGTGCTTTCGGGGGCAGGGGGCGGAGCAGATCCTGTACGCCGGCGGGATCGGTGATGGCCGGATCCAGCCACCGATCATAGTCGGCCGGCTCGAGGATGGCTGGCATGCGATCGTGGATGCGGGCCAGCGCCGGGTTGGCGGCAACGGTGATGATGGCGAAGGAGTTGAGCAGGTGATCCCCTTCCCAGTATTCCCACAACCCCGCGAAGGCGAAGAGAGGATCCCTTGCGGGGCGAATGTACCAGGGCTGTTTGCCGGAAGACGTGGCCTGCCATTCATAGAAGCCGCTGGCCGGCACCAGGCAGCGGCGATGGCGCAGGGGTCCGCGCCATACCGGCTTGCGGGCCAGGGTTTCGGCCTTGGCGTTGAACAGCCGGTAGCGGGTGCGGGGTGAATCGGCCCAGTGGGGCACCAGGCCCCAGCGCATCAGGGCGCAGGTGCGGCCATTGGCCGGCGCACGGGTCACCACCGGCACGTCCGAATCGGGGGTGACGTTGAAGCTGGGCGTGTAGGCGGGCACCGGTCCGTCGATGGCGAACCATTCGGCGATGAATTCCGGGCCCGCGGCGAGGGTGTAGCGTCCGCACATGACTGCCATTTGAACCCATCGGCGCGGCGGTGGCAAAACGGGTACAATTCGCCCAGTTCCGCCACCCCCACTGGAGCCGATGGCCGCTTTTTCCCTGGATCGCGATTTCCTTCTCGATCGTGCCCGCCAGTATGCCCTGCTGATGCGCCTGAACCGGCCCATCGGCATCCTGCTGCTGTTGTGGCCCACCCTCTGGGCCCTGTGGGTCGCCGCCGAAGGGATGCCGCCGCTGAAGATCCTGGTGGTGTTCGTGCTCGGGGTGGTGCTGATGCGCTCCGCCGGCTGCGTGATCAATGATTACGCCGATCGGGAATTCGATCCCAAGGTGCGCCGCACCCGCGACCGGCCCATCGCCGCGGGGCGGGTCTCGCCCCGGGAGGCGCTGGGGCTGTTCGCGGTGCTGTGCCTGCTGGCCTTCGCCCTGGTGCTGACCCTCGATCCCCTGACCATCCGCCTGGCCCTGGTGGCGGTGGTGCTGGCGGCCGTGTATCCCTTCATGAAGCGTTACACCTATCTGCCCCAGGTGGTGCTGGGCATGGCCTTCGGCTGGGCCATTCCCATGGCCTTCGCCGCGGTGAGCGGGGCGCTGCCGAAGGCGGCCTGGCTGCTGTACGTGATCAACGTGATCTGGTCGGTGATTTACGACACCTTCTATGCCATGGCGGATCGGGAAGACGATCTGCAGGCGGGAGTGAAGTCCACCGCCATCCTGTTCGGCGAGGCGGACCGGCTGATCATCGGCCTCCTGCAGACCATGATGGTGGCGGGGCTGGTCCTGCTGGGGCGGGATCTGGAATTCGCGCCGGTGTGGTGGCTGGCGGTGCTGATCGTCGTCGCCCTGTTCGCCTGGGAGCAGTACCGGGTGCGGGAGCGGCGGCCCGAGGCCTGTTTCTATGCCTTTTTACATAACAATTGGGTAGGCATGACGATCTTTGCCGGCATTTTTCTCAATTATTGGTAAAAAAATGTGATGAATTGCCGATAAACGGGCAAGCTGCTCTATAATCCCTGCAACAACATGTATTTATGCCGATCTGTTGCAGTAGATCATGAGCGATCGGCGATAACCCGATATCCGGAAAGGGAGGCGGATATCCCAGCCTGAATTTCGTGGGGCCCGATGCTGCCGAATCTCTTTCAACGCAAGCCACGCAATCCGGGAGTGCTGGGGATCAGCATTTCCGATGAAGGCGTTGCCCTTGCCCACGTGCGCCGCGAGGTCGGTGGGCCGCCGCGATTGCTGCGCGCCGAGTTTCAGCCCCTGGGGCCGGGTGAGCACGCGAGCGAGGTGCTGCGCACCCGGTTGCGGCAGCTCGACCTGGAACACGTGCCGGTGGCCACGGCCCTTTCCCCCGGCGAGTTCACCCTGCAGATGGTGCCGGCCCCGGAAGTCCCCCCGGAGGAGCGGTGCCAGGCGGTGCGCTGGCGCCTCCGCGACACGCTGCCCTACGACGTGGAAGAGGCGGTGGTGGACGTGTTCGATATCCCCCCTGAGGCCCTGCGCAGCGCCACGCCCATGCTGTATGCGGTGGTCGCCCCCCGCTGGGCCGTGCAGGCGCGCATCGAGTTGCTCGAAGACGCCGGGGCCAACCTGCAGTACATCGACATTCCCGAGATGGCCCAGCGCAACATCACCGCCCTGTTGCCCGAGGATGCCCAGGGCCTGGCCGGCCTGTCCTTCAGCCGCGAGACCGGACTGCTGACCCTGACCCGCCAGGGCACGCTCTATCTGGCGCGGGAGCTGGAACAGGGCGAGCAGATCCTGATCCCGGTGCCCGAACGGCTCGAGGCGACCCATGGCCTGACCCTGGAGGGGCCCGCCCCCGAGCTGCAGCGGGCCCTCGACAGCATCGTGCTCGAGGTGCAGCGTTCCCTCGACTACTACGAGAGTCACTTCACCCTGCCACCCATCCAGCGGCTGGCGGCCGGGGGCCGCTTCCGCGAGATGCCGGGGCTGGCCGAGGCCCTGGAGAACCAGCTCGGGCTCACCATCCACGAAATCGATTTCAATTCGCTGCTGGCAAGCGACTCGCCGCTGGACGCCTCGCTGCAGGCGCGCTGCCATCAGGCCATCGGCCTGGCGTTGCGAGACGAGGCCGCCTGATGCAACAGATCAACCTCTATCAGGACGAATTCCGGCCCCGGCGCGAGGTGCTCTCGCTGCGCCAGGCCCTGGCCGCGCTGGGCGCCCTGTTGCTGGTACTGCTGGCCGTCAGTGCCTGGCAGGGCTGGCGGAACGGCCAGCTCGCCGAACGGCTCGAGGCCACGCGCCAGACCCTGAGCCGGAACGAGACCCGCCTGGCGAGCCTGCGCGAAGCCCAGGCCGCACGCAAGCCCGATCCGGCCCTGGCCGAGACGGTGCAGCGGCTGGCCCGGCGGGTGGACACCAAGCGCCGCGTGCTGGAGGTGCTCGCCGGCAAGCGTTTCGGCAACACCGAGGGCTTCGTGCCCCAGCTCACCGGCCTGGCCCGCGAGCGCATCGAGGGTCTGTGGCTTACCGAAGTGCGCCTGCATGGCGGCGGCACCTCCCTGGACATGGCCGGCAATGCCCTCAAGCCCGAACTGGTGCCCCGTTACCTGCAGCGGCTGGGCAACGAGAAGATCTTCAGCGGCACGGCCTTCGAGACCTTGCGCCTGGCGCGGCCGGAGAAGCACCCCGCGTGGGTCAGCTTCGTGCTGCACAGCCAGGCGGGCAAGGAGGACGGATCGTGACCGCCTGGCAGAAGCTGAACGAAAGCTGGGCGGCCCGCACCCTGCGGGAACGGGCCGTGCTGTTGCTGCTGGCCGCGGTGCTGGTGGGGCTGCTGTGGGACGGGATGCTGTGGAGCGCCCAGCGGGCCCGTGCCAACCGGCTGGCCGCCGAGCTGGAATCCGGCCAGACCCGGATCGCGGCGCTCGAGACCCGGATCCGCACCCTCGAGCGGGAAGCGCGCACCGATCCCGATGCGGCCCTCAAGCGTCAGCGGCAACAGCTCGAGGCCCACATGGCCGAACTGGATCGGCGGCTGAAGGCGCAGATGGGCGAACTCATCGATCCGGCGGGCATGGCCCGGGTGCTCGAAGCCATTCTCACCCGCCATACCGATCTGCGCCTGCGGCGGCTCGAGAACCTGCCCACCCGGCCGTTGCTGGTCGACGAAAAAGGCGATGGCAAGGCCGACGAGGCCCCCGGCGGCGGGGTCTACCGCCATGGCCTGGAGATGGAGTTCTCCGGCAGCTATCTGTCGCTGCTGGCCTACCTCCGGGAACTGGACGCGCTGCCCTGGAACTTCTACTGGGATGCCCTGGAACTGAAGGTGGAAGACTATCCCCGCGCCGTCATCGTCATCCGGGTGCACACGCTGAGTCTCGACGAGGGGTGGATCGGTGTCTGACGGCAGGTGGCGATGGGGGTTGGCCTGGCTGCTGCTGGCGCTGGCGGCGCAGGCCCCGGCCGAGGTACTGGACGACCCGACCCGCCCGCCCGGCCACCCTCTGCCCTCCAGCGGCAAGGCCAGGGTCCGCGGCTGGCATCTGACCGGGATCTGGATCCGCGACGGCCAGCGCCTGGCCCTGATCAACGGGCGCCTGGTCCGTCCCGGCCAGCACATCGACGGCGCGCAACTGCTGACGGTGGGCCCCACCGCGGTGCGTCTGCGCAAGGGAGAACGAATCATCACGGTGCGGCTGCTGTCGCGCCGGGTCAAACAGGCCACTCCGGTGGCACGAAACTGAGTCGCCAATGAACAAGAATCATCCGTCTCGACTGTCTGCCGCCGCCATCGCCCTCCTTGTCGGGCTGGGGCTCGGCGGTTGTGCCACCCAACCGGAGCCGGGCACGGCACCCGATGCCGGGGCCCTGCCCGGGAGTCTGCTGCCGGAAATCGACGCCACCCTGGCCGATGCCGAGGCCAGCCGGCCCACGGCCCCGGCCACCACCGGTGACGTGGAACGGGCCCTGGTGCCGGCCCTGCCGCTGAACCTGCCCGAGCGGACCGGCATCGACACCGAGCCCCGTTTCGACATCAAGGTCAATCGCGCCCGCGCCCGTGACTTCTTCATGGGCCTGGTGGAAGGCACGCCCTACAACATGGTGGTCGATCCCAAGGTGCGCGGCCGGATCACGCTGGATCTGAAGAACGTCACCGTGCGCCAGGTGCTGGAGACGGTGCGCCGGGTGTTCGGCTACGACTACGAAGAGCACGATGGCAACTTCATGGTGTATCCCAACACCATGACCACCCGCATCTTCAAGGTCGACTACCTGGACATCAAGCGCCGCGGCATCTCCCAGGTGCGGGTCAACTCGGGGCAGCTTACCGACGTGCGCCAGGGCAATCGCCTGAGTGGTGGCGGCCAGAGCACGAGTGCCGGCGGCTACACCCCCCTGGGGCAGAGCGGCCGGCGCGGCGTGCAGGCCAGCAGCCAGATCGATACGATCACCGAAAAGGCATTCTGGAAATCCTTCGCCAAGTCCATCCGGGCCCTGATCGGCACCGAGAAGGGGCGTTCGGTGGTGGTCTCGCCCGAATCGGGGCTGGTGGTGGTGCGGGCCATGCCTTCCGAGTTGCGCATGGTGGAGAAGTTCATCCACCAGACCCAGCGCAACGTGCAGCGCCAGGTGATCCTGGAGGCCAAGATCATCGAAGTGGAGCTCTCGGAACGTTTCCAGGCCGGCATCAACTGGTCGGCGCTGGCCCAGAGCGGCAGCAACCAGGGCCTGATCAGCCACGTGGGCGGGGGATCGGTGTTCGACGTGAACCAGAATGGCCTGGGCTATTCCAACCTCAAGGGCAACAGTGGTGATCTCAATCCGGCCAGCCCCACGCCGGTGAACGGCTCGCTCACCTCGGCCTTCGGCGGCGTATTCACCTTCGCCCTGTCACTGGGCACCAGTTTCAGCGCCTTCCTCGAGTTGCTCAAGGGGCAGGGCAACGTGCAGGTGCTCTCCAGTCCCAAGGTCTCCACCCTCAACAACACCAAGGCGGTGATCAAGGTGGGCCAGGAGGAGTTCTTCGTCACCAACGTCTACAGCAATACCGCGCTCACCTCCGGTGCCACCACCACCGGCAACAACGTGGAGCTGACGCCCTTCTTCTCCGGCGTGGTGCTCGACGTGGTGCCGCAGATCAGCGACACGGGGCGCGTGACCCTGTTCATCCATCCCACCATCAGCCGGGTGGATGAACAGGAGAAGAACGTGGCCGTCAGCGCCACCGATCAGCTCACCCTGCCACTGGCCTTCAGCACCGTGCGCGAATCGGACACCATCATCAACGCCCAGAGCGGCCAGGTGGTGGTGATCGGCGGGTTGATGCAGGACAAGATCCTCGACTTCGAGACCTCGGTGCCCTTCTTCGGCGAGTTGCCGCTGGTGGGTGAGCTGTTCCGGCACAAGGCCCAGCGCAAGGTCAAGAGCGAGCTGGTGATCCTGCTCAAACCGGTGGTGGTGGAAGGGGACGGCTCCGTGTGGCGGGAACAGATCCGCGCCCACCGGGCGCGTTTCGACAGCCTGCGCGATGCCGGTGGGGTGTCGCCGGCCCCGCAACCCTGAATCGGAATCCGCGGCGCTCATGTATCAGGAACATTTCGGACTGCGTGAACTGCCGTTCTCCATCACGCCGGACACCGGCTTCTTCTTCTCCTACGGCCACTACGCCGATGCCCTCAACACCCTGCTGGTGGCCCTGCGCACCGGCGAGGGTTTCATCAAGGTCACCGGCGAGGTGGGCACCGGCAAGACCCTGCTCTGCCGCAAGCTGCTGGCCACCCTGGATCGGCAGTTCGTGGCCGCCTACCTGCCCAACCCCCTGCTCACGCCCTACGGCCTGCAGAGCGCGGTGGCCGAGGAGCTGGGCGTGCCGGTGCAGGGCCAGCCCAATGCCCACCGGTTGCAGAAGCGGATCAGCGAACGCATCCTGCACTTGAACGCCGAAGGCAAGCGGGTGGTGCTGTGCCTCGACGAGGCCCAGGCCATGCCCATCGAAACCCTGGAGACCCTGCGCCTGCTCACCAACCTGGAAACCGAGAAGCGCAAGCTGCTGCAGGTGGTGCTGTTCGGCCAGCCGGAACTGGAAGAGAAGCTCAACCGGCCCGAGATCCGCCAGCTGCGCCAGCGCATCACCTTCGCCTATCGCCTGGAACCCATCGATCGGGAGGGCATGAACGCCTACGTGCAGCACCGGCTGATGGTGGCCGGCCACCAGGGCGGCGGCAGCCTGTTCCGGCCGCCGGCCCTGCAGCAGCTCTACCGGGCCAGCGGCGGCATCCCGCGGCTGGTCAACATCCTGGCCCACAAGTCGCTGATGGCCGCCTACGGGCGGGGCGACCCGGTGGTGGATCGCGAGCACGTGCGCATGGCCATCGCCGACACCGAAGACGTGGCAAGCCGCGATGGCCGGCGGAGCCTGTGGTGGCTGGCCGGCGGGTTGCTGGCGGCGTTGCTGGCGGCAGCGGGCTGGCTGCTCTGGCAGCGCCTGCAGCAGGGAGGCAGCCCATGAGCCTGATCAACCAGATGCTGCGGGATCTCGATCGCCGCCAGGATCGCACGGACGGTCCGGGCGCGGTGCCCCCCGCCTACCGCAAGGGGCCGCCGCGCCGTTCGCCCTGGCTGATTCTGGCCTTCGCCGCCAGCGTGCCGCTGGCTGGCTTGGTCGGCTGGCTGGCCTGGGAGCAGTTCTCGGGGGCTTCCGCGGCCGGTTCGGTGCCCGCTTCTGCCAGCGGGGCCCATGCACCCGCCGGTTCCGCGCAGGCGGCCGGCGTCGCCCACCCCGCAAGGCCCCGGCCAAAGGCAGCGTCGCGCCCCGGCGCATCGCGGTCCGCACCGCAATCCGCGCATCGCCCCGCTCAGGCGGCAAAGCCGGCGCCGGCTTTGCGGCAGCCGGCGGCCGAAAGGCGGGAACCGGCGCCGCGATCGGCGGCCGCGAGGAAGGTGCCCGCCCCGCCAGCGGTGGGCGTGGCCGAAGCCTCGCCCACCTCCTCCGATGACGGGATGGAGTCGGGTACGGTGCGCAAGTCGCCCCGCCCCGTCACGCCCTTGCAACGTGCCGAGGAACACTACCGCCGTGCCTACACCCTGCTCAGCCAGGGCCGTCAGACCCGGGGCGAGGCGGCCCTGCGCCAGGCGCTGGCGGCCGCGCCCGGGCACGAGAAGGCCCGCGAGCTGCTGGCCCTGGTGCTGATCCGCGGCGGCCGCCTGGTGGAGGCCGGCGAGGTGTTGCGTAAAGGGCTGCAGCGCAACCCGGGCAACCTCAAGCTGGTCCGGATCTACGCCGAGGTCCTCGATCGGCAGCAGCACACGCCGGTGGCCGTGCGCCTGCTGGAGCGGTACCGGCCGGCGCGAATCGAGCAGGATCCGGCCTATTTCGCCCTGCTGGCCGCCTACGACCGCAAGCTGGAACGGCACCGGCAGGCGGCGGACCTCTATCGCGAACTCACCCGCTTGCAGCCCGACAACGGTCTGTGGTGGATCGGTCTTGGCCTCTCTCTCGAGGCACTCGATCAGCCGGTGGCGGCCGCCGAGGCCTACCGCAAGGCCCGCGACACCGGCTCCCTGAACGCCACCCTGCGCCGTTTCGTGGCCGGCAAGCTCCAGGCGGGGGAAGACGCCCCGTAGACTTCCCCACCCCCTGTCTCTCTGCCCGAGACGAGTGCCTGGGAGGCATCGCCGTTTTCAATGAAGCCGATGCGGTGAAACCGTGAGGGAAGGGGAAATCGCGGAAGGGCTTTTTCAACAGCCCGATCAGGGCCAAGCCACGGGCGGGACGCTCGGCTTGTCCAAACTGTGAACTCCATCCATGGCGGCCGGTCCAATCCGTACCTATACTGCAATCAGGATCGGCAATTTCGGCCGGAACGGCTCTCTCATGCGCATCTTCCCCGTTATCATTGTCCTGTTTTGCGCCACCGCCCTCCCCGGGCCGGTGCGGGCCAGCGAAGCCGGCCTGCGCTGGCAGGTGGACTACAAACAGGTGCGCCTGGACGAACTCGGCCGTCGGATCATCACTCCCGAGTTCATGAGCCTCAGCCCCGAGGTGGGCACCCAGTTCGATCAATACGATGCGCGGATCCTCTATCCGGTGCGCGAGCAGGGTCTGCGGCTGGATTTCGGCCTGCACCTGCGCCATATCGAAGGCTATGCCAACAGTCCGGCCGCGGGCGCCGATGCGGCGCTGGCGCGCACCACCCTCAACACCACCATTCCCTCGTTCTATGCCTCGGCCCTGTTCGATCTCCCCTTCCAGGGCCTCTCGGCCGGCATCGAGGGCAGCCGTTCCGGTTTCTCCGACCGCCTGTTCGACTACCGGGCCAAGCTCCAGTACCGGTGGCGCAACGGTCTTGGCCTGCAGGGCGGCTGGCAACACCAGCAGATGACCCTCGATCCCGAGCTCGACAGCGGCCCCGTGTTCACCCATTTCGGCCCCTATCTGGATCTGCGCTGGCGGTTTTGAGTCGCGGGTAGGGGGTAGCGGGTTACTGGTCGCCGGGAACGGCGTTGGTGAAACGGCTTCGAGCGGGTTGCCTGCGAGACGGGGTTTAGAACAATCCTGCCAGCCACCCGCTACTCGCCCCCAAAATGCCCCCAGTGTGCATCCGGCAGCAGCCGGGGGAAGTCCTCGCCCTCCACCCGCACCAGTTCCAGGTGATCGCCGGCCTCGAAGAACACGCTGGCCAGGGCGCGCAGACTTTCGTCGGCATAGGTCTCCAGGCCCCAGGCCGGGCCCACCGGCGGGATCGCGCCCGGCGCGCAGTCGGGGAACAGCCGATCCACGTCGTCCTCGGCGGCCAGTACCATCTCCCGTCCGGCGGCTTCGGACAGGGCGTGCAGGTGCAGCCAGCCGTCGGCGGGAATCACCGCCATGGCAAAGCGACCCGACTCGTCGCGCACCAGGACCGCCTTGGCGATGTGATCCGGCGGCACGTGTGCCGCGTTCGCGGTTTCCCGGCTCGACAGCGTGCGCGGGTGGGGCAGGAGATCGTAGTCCACGCCACGTTGCCGCAGCCAGGTTTCAAGGGTCTTGGACATGGTCATGGCCGGGTTCTCGCGTGTGTTCGTGGCAAATTCAACTATCAGGTCAAAGATGATTACAGGAACAGAGCCCTTCGGAGCCGGGAGCCGGTTCGTGACCGTCGGCGGCAGGGAGGCGACCGTCGAGCCTACAGGGAGGTATTTACGGCGTGTCGCGAACCGGCTCCCGGCTCCGAAGGGCGGTGCCTGGGATGGCCAGTGTTGCCGAAGTGTCTCGTATCCGGGATTTCCATTTATTATTGCAAGCGTAGGCCCGATGGTCGGAAGTTGCCAGTAAGCTCGAGTCATGCCCAACACCCCGCTCGAACTTCAGGTCGAGATCCGGCAGGACGAACGCGGCGAACCCCTGCCCTGGCGCTTCCACTTCGGCCGCCGGCCGGTGGAAGTGGTGGCGGTACAGGATCGCTGGATCGGGCCCGACTACCGCTACTTCAAGCTGCTGGGCGACGACGGAGGCACCTACATCCTGCGCCAGGATCTCGATCACCCTCGCTGGGAACTGATCCTGTTCGATGCCCGCGGCCTGCGCGAATGACCCCACCGGGAGAACCCCCATGCAAGACCATGTCTACAAACTGATCGAAATCGTCGGCTCCTCCACCGAAAGCTCCGACAAGGCCATCGAGAACGCCATCGCCAAGGCCGGCGAAAGCCTGCACCACCTCGACTGGTTCGAGGTGGTGGAAACCCGTGGCCATCTGCGGGAAGGGCGCATCGCCCACTGGCAGGTCAAGGTGAAGATCGGTTTCCGCCTGGACTGAATCGCCGTGAAATGGGTGTGGCTCATCCTCGGCCTGATCCTGATCGTGCTGATCGGCAATCTCCTGATGCTCGGTCGCGGGCCGGGGGCGCGGCGCAAGCCGCCGGAAAGGAGTAACGAGTGACAAGGGGCGAGGGGCGAGGAAATACGCTGCACGGATGTTTGTACGGACCATGTTCCTGGCTCAACCCAGCCGTTTCGTGGCCCTGGCCGCGGCCCAGACCACGACCCGTTCGGCGCCGGTGCGCCGGAGCAGGCGGGCGATTTCGCCCACCGTGCTTCCGGTGGTGACCACGTCGTCCACGATGGCCACGTGCGAGCCGGGAAGGGGGGCGGCCAGTTCGAAGGCGCCGCGCAGGTTGCGGCGGCGCGCCTTGGCGTCCAGTCCCTGCTGGGGCGGGGTGGGCCGGATGCGGCGCAGGGCGGCGGGCAGCAGGGGCAGGTCGAGGCGGCGGGCCGCGAAGCGGGCGATCTCCACGGCCTGGTTGAAGCCCCGCTGGCGCAGGCGGGCCGCGTGCAGGGGCACGGGCAGCAGGCAATCGGGGCGGGTCCGGTCGCTGACCGCTTCGGCCAGCAGGTGCCCCAGCAGGCGCGCGGCCGGCAGCCGTTCGCGGAACTTCAGGGCGCCGACGAAGCCGGGCACCGGCGTCTCCCAGGCCAGGGCCGCCACCAGCGTGTCGAAGGGCGGGGGGCGCCGCAGGCAGCGGCCGCAGGGCAGGTCGGTGGGGGCGGGGAGGGCTTCGCCGCAGCGTGGGCAGGGATGGGCGGTGCGCGGCAGATCGGCCTGGCAGGGTGGGCAGAGGCCGGATGGCGACCGGGTGTCCGCACCGCACAGCAGGCAGGGGAAGCCTGGGCGGAAAATCTGGTCGATCCGTAACCAGTTGTAAACCATGTGCGTCCCTGCGAGTTGACAGGTGGCGTCCTGCCCCTAGAATGGCGGTCCCGTTTCCTCCAAGTCTAGACTCAGGTTCCCATGGAATCCAATCCCCCCGGTGTCTCCGGCGGCACCCGCGAGATCTCCGCCGCCAATGCGCGCCTGATGGCCCGCCTCTTCTACCTGGGCAATCTGCTGGCCTTCCTGCCCGGCCTGGTGGTGGCGCCCTTCCTGTTCATCACCGAGCCGGCGAAGACCATGATGATCTTCATGTTCCTGCTGATGGTGGTGCCGCCGATCCTGTGGTTCGGCATCTCCATCATGGTCTACATCGTCGCCCGCCACCATCCCAATCCCCGCGTCGGCCATCACACCCAGCAGGCGGCCTACCTATTCTACGGCGCCCTGGGGGTCATCATCCCGGTGGGCACCTTCTTCGGCACCGACTGGAAGCTGTGGATCGTCACCGGCGGCCTGGTGGCGCTGGTGGTGGTGCCCTGGTCGGCCCTGGCCCTGTGGCGCATCCGCCGGGAGGACTGGCAGGACACCACCTATGAGGCCGAACACCTATGAGCGAGATCCGTCATGACTGGCGCGACGCCGAAATCGCCGCGCTCTACGAACTGCCCTTCAACGATCTGCTGTTTCGCGCCCAGCAGGTGCACCGCGCCCACTTCGATCCCAACCAGGTGCAGGTGAGCACCCTGCTGTCCATCAAGACCGGGCGCTGTCCCGAGGACTGCGGCTACTGCCCCCAGTCGGTGCGCTACGACACGGGCCTGGAGGACGAGCCCCTGCTGCCGGTGGACGAGGTGCTGGCACAGGCCCGCGCCGCTCGCGAGCGGGGCGCCAGCCGCTTCTGCATGGGCGCCGCCTGGCGCGCGCCGAAGGATCGGGATCTCGACCGGGTGGTGGAGATGGTGCGCGAGGTCAAGGCCATGGGCCTGGAGACCTGTCTGACCCTGGGCATGCTCACCGAGGCCCAGACCGCGCGCCTGCGCGAGGCCGGCCTCGACTACTACAACCACAACCTCGATACCTCGCCCGACTTCTACGGCGAGATCATCACCACCCGCACCTACCAGGACCGGCTCGATACCCTGGCCCGGGTGCGCGAGGCGGGGATCAAGGTCTGCTGCGGCGGGATCGTCGGCATGGGCGAGGATCGGGCCGATCGCATCGGCCTGCTGCGCGAGCTGGCCAACCAGCCGCAGCATCCCGAGAGCGTGCCCATCAACCTGCTGGTGAAGGTGGAGGGCACGCCCCTGGCCGAGGCCGAGGATCTGGATCCCATTGAGTTCGTGCGCACCATCGCCGTGGCGCGGATCCTCATGCCGAAGTCCTGGGTGCGCCTGTCCGCCGGGCGCGAGGCCATGGACGACGCCCAGCAGGCCCTGTGCTTCCTGGCCGGCGCCAACTCCGTCTTCTACGGCGAGAAGCTCCTCACCACCCCCAACCCGGCGGCGGATCGGGACCGGGCCCTGTTCGACCGGCTCGGCCTGCAGGCCGTGTGAGGCCGCCCCGCGGCGCCCCCGCCATGCGCCTGGACGACTTCCTGGCCCGGGAACTGGCCGCCCGCCGCGCGGCCGGCCTGTATCGCACGCGGCAGGTGCTCGAATCGCCCGCCGGGGCCACGGTCACGGTGGCCGGGCGGCGCCTGCGCAACTTCTCCGGCAACGACTACCTCGGGCTGGCCGGCCATCCCGAGGTGCGCGCCGCCTTCGCCCGCGCCGCCGAACGTTGGGGGGCGGGCAGCGGCGCCGCCCACCTGGTGACCGGCCACCAGCGTCCCCATCACGCCCTCGAGGAAGCGCTGGCCGACTTCACCGGCCGCCCGCGGGCCCTGCTGTTCTCCACCGGCTACATGGCCAACCTCGGCGTGGTGAGCGCCCTGCTGGGCCGGGGCGACACGGTGTTCGAGGACCGGCTCAACCACGCCTCGCTGATCGACGCCGGGATCCTCAGCCGGGCCCGCCTGCGCCGCTATGCCCATGCCGATCCGGCGGATCTGGAGGCGCGCCTGGCGGGCGGGGAGAACGGCGCGAAGCTGGTGGTCACCGACGGCGTGTTCAGCATGGACGGCGACGTGGCGCCGCTGAGCGAACTGGCCGCCGCCTGCGCGCGGCACGCTGCCTGGCTGATGGTGGACGACGCCCACGGCTTCGGCGTGCTGGGCCCGGGAGGCGGCGGCAGCCTGGCCGCCGCCGGCCTGGGGATGGACGAGGTGCCGATCCTCGTCGGTACCCTGGGCAAGGCCTTCGGCACCTTCGGCGCCTTCGTCGCCGGCAGCGCGGATCTGATCGAGATGTTGATCCAGGCTGCCCGCAGTTACGTCTACACCACGGCCCTGCCGGCGGCGGTGGCCGAGGCCACCCGCGCCAGCCTGGCCCTGGCCCGGCGCGAGGAGTGGCGGCGGGAGAAGCTGGCCGCCCTGGTGGCCCGCTTCCGTGCCGGGGCCGCCGAGCTGGGTCTGCCGCTGATGGCCTCGCAAACCCCCATCCAGCCCCTCGTGCTCGGTGAAGCGGGGCGTGCCATGGAAGTGAGCGCACACCTTCGGGATGCCGGTTTCCTGGTGAGTGCCATCCGCCCGCCTACCGTGCCCAAGGGCACGGCGCGCCTGCGGATCACCTTCAGCGCCGCCCACGAAGAGGCCGACGTGGACGACCTGCTGGCGGCCCTGGAAGGGGCGGGAGCGGCGGCGTGAGCGGCGCGCTTCACGTGACGGTACGCGGGCAGGGGCCGGATCTGGTCCTGCTGCACGGCTGGGCCATGCATGGCAGGGTGTTCGCGCCCCTGCTGACGCAGCTGGAGGCGGATTTCCGCCTGCACTGCGTGGATCTGCCGGGCCACGGCCACAGCGCGGAAATCGCCGGCGGTTCGCCCGCCGCCCAGGCCGAGGCCATCCTGGCGGCCGTCACGCCCGGCCTCGCGGGGCCGGCCCTGTGGCTCGGCTGGTCGCTCGGCGGCCTGCTGGCCCTGGCCGTGGCCCGGGCGCGGCCCGAGGCGGTGGCCGGGCTGCTGTTGCTGGCCAGCGCGCCGCGCTTCGCCCGCGCTCCCGACTGGCCGGCGGGCATGGACACCACGGTGCTGGCCGGTTTTGCCAAAAACCTGGCCACCGATCATGCCGGTACCCTGCAACGCTTCCTCGGCCTGCAGGTGATGGGCGAGCCGGCGGCCCGTGCCAGCCTGCGCTCCCTGCGCGAAGCCCTCGACGGTGCGCCGGCGCCCGGCCCCGCGGCGCTGGCCGCCGGGCTGGCCATCCTGCGCGAGGCGGATCTGCGGCCCGTCTGGAAGTCGCTGGCCGCGCCCGTGGCCCTGCTCGGCGGCCAGCGGGATCGCCTGGTGCGCCCCGCGGCCCTCGAGGCGGCCCGCGCGCAGCGCCCCGATGCCCGCCTGCGCCTGCTGGACGGAGCCGGCCACGCGCCCTTTCTCGGCGCGCCCCAGGCGGTGGCCGGCTTCGTGCGGGAGTTCGCCCATGGGGCCTGATCTGCGCCCCGACAAGGCCCAGATGCGTCGCGCCTTCGCCCGCGCCGCCGCCGGCTATGATGCGGCGGCGGTGCTGCAGCAGGAAGTGGGCCGGCGCCTGCTGGAGCGGCTGGATCTGATCCGCTTCACTCCCCACCGGGTGCTCGACGCCGGCTGCGGCACCGGCGCCTGCCTGCCCGGCCTGCGCGAGCGCTATCCCCGCGCCGAGCTGCTGGCCCTGGACCTCGCCGAGCCCATGCTCGCCCTGGCCCGCCGCCGGGGGGGGTGGTGGCAGCGCCGCCGCCAACCTGTGCGCTGCCTGTGCGGCGACGTGGAACGCCTGCCGCTTGGGGACGCAAGCGTCGATCTGGTGTTCTCCAACCTTACCCTGCAGTGGTGCGCCGATCTGCCGGCGGTGTTCGCCGAACTGCAGCGGGTGTTGCGCCCCGGCGGCCTGCTGCTGTTCACCAGCTTCGGCCCCGACACCCTGCACGAGCTGCGCGCGAGCTGGGCGCAGGTGGATGCCGCGCCGCATGTCAACGTCTTTCCCGACATGCACCACGTGGGCGACTGGCTGCTGCAGACGCCCTTCGCCGATCCGGTCACCGACGTGGAACGGATCACCCTCACCTACGAGGACGTGTTCGGGATCATGCGCGATCTGAAGGCCATCGGTGCCCACAACGTGCTCGCCGGCCGCCCCCGCGGCCTCACCGGCAAGGCCCGCCTGAGCGCCCTGCGCGAGGCCTACGAAACCCATCGCCGCGACGGCCGCCTGCCGGTGACCTACGAAGTGGTCTACGGCCATGCCTGGAAACCCGAAGCGGGAAGCGGCCGGCAAACGGTCTGCTTCACGCCGAACGCGCCGCAGGAGGGAAGATGAACGAAGGCGTCTTCGTCACCGGCACCGACACCGAAATCGGCAAGACCTTCTTCAGCGTGCAACTGGTCAAGGCCCTGCGCGCCCGGGGCCGGCGCGTGGCGGTGATGAAACCGGTGGCCAGCGGTGCCCGCGTAATCGATGGCCGCCTGCGCAACGAAGACGCCCTGGCCCTGCTGGCCGCCGCCGGCACCGATCAGCCCTACCCGACCTGCAATCCCTTCTGTTACGCCCCGCCCATCGCGCCCCACGTGGCGGCGGCGCAGGCCGGGGAGTGGATCGACACGCAGCGGATCGTGACCCTGGCACGCGAGTTGGCAAGCCGCGCCGATATGCTGGTGGTGGAAGGCGTGGGCGGCTGGCGCGTGCCCCTGAACGAAACCGAAGACGTGGCCGCCCTGGCCGCGCATCTGCGACTGCCCGTGATCCTGGTGGTGGGCCTGCGCCTGGGTTGTCTCAACCACGCCCTGCTCAGCGCCGAGGCGATCCGCCATGACGGCGTGCCGTTCCTCGGCTGGGTGGCCAACCGGATCGATCCCGCCGCGCGCAACGTCGAGGCGATGATCGATACCCTTCGCCAGCGCATCGCTGCGCCGCTGCTCGCCGAGTTGCCGCCGGATGACGGAGAAGCCGATCTCTCGAAACTCGTGACCCGGTTCGCGGCAGGCGCACCATAATCCGGCTCGAGCGCAGCGAGGCCGAAATCCTCGCTTTTGTACCGCCTGTTAGTGTTTTCGCATAGTCGCATATAGCGGTATTTTGATATGTGGCCCTGGCGGCATTTTCCCTTGCAGCCGTTTCCAGAGTGTGTATATCATCACTGGCAATCCAGACACCGAACACGATATGCCAGTTTGCCTTTCGGTTCCCGTGTCGGAATGAAGCGTCTGCCACGACGGACGCCAACCATAACTTGCACAACCAACAATAAAACATTCTTCCGTGCGGTCGTTTTCCATGCCGTAACACAACGCGTTTCACGCACGGTGTTGTCTCGTCCGGCTTGCCGGGCAGCCACATCGCCCGACGATGTAGTGCTGGATTCCTGAATCTGTTTTGTAAATGGAGGAGGAGAGTCTTGAAGCATCTACCCGTCTGTACCGTTGTCGTTTCGTCTTTTCTGTTGTTCGCATCCCCCGGGCTCCTGGCCGCCGATCTCGCGGCGGGCAAGGAGAAGGCGGCCACCTGCGCCGGTTGTCATGGCGCCAACGGTCGCGCCGCCAACCCCCAGTGGCCCAATCTGGCCGGCCAGAACAAGGACTACCTGATCAAGCAGTTGAAGGATTTCAAGGCCGGCAATCGCAAGAACGATCTCATGTCGCCCATGGCCCAGTCCCTCAGTGACGAGGACGTGGAAAACGTGGCGGCCTGGTTCAGCAGTCTGCCCTGCAAGTAAGGGCCGGATTCGCGGCGCGCCAAAGGCGCCCGGGATCCGTTGACAACGTTCTTCGTTCATTTGCGCATTTGGGGGAGTCCGAGATGAGTGATCATGCTGCTGTACACGAACATGCCGAAGAGGTCAGCATCTGGCCGGCGGTGATTTCCATCGGCATTCTGTTCGCGGTGCCCTTCGCCTTTTCCTTCCATTTCGTCTATCACAATGGCCTGTACGCGGCCCTCTCGCTGGGACTGGGGGTGCCGATGATCGTCATGGGCATCGTCGGCTGGGTGTACGAGGCCCTGCATTCCGAGCCGGTGGCCGAGGGGCTGGCGCCACCGGCCATGGGCTGGTTCATCCTCGCCGAGGCCCTGATCTTTCTTTCCTTCTTCGCCACCTACTGGGTGGTACGGCTGGGGGCGCCGGTCTGGCCGCCCGAAGGCACGGTGGAGCTGCCGAAACTGATGCCGCTGGTGATGACCACCGTGCTGGTGACTTCCAGCTTCACCATCCACTTCGCCGAAGGCCGCCTGGCGCAGGGCGACCGTCGCGGTTTCATCAACTGGCTGATCCTGAGCATGCTGCTTGGCCTCGCCTTCATCAGCATGTCGGCCTATGAGTGGAACCACCTGCTGCACGAGGGCTTCACCCCGGCCACCAATATCTTCGGTACCGCTTTCTACACCATCACCGGCTTTCACGGCGCGCACGTGATCGTGGGTCTGGGCATCTTCACCGCCATGCTGCTGCCGGCCCTGCGCGGGCAGGTCAACGAAGGGCTGGTGAAATCGGGGTCTCTGTACTGGCACTTCGTGGACATCATCTGGTTCTTCGTGGTCTCCCAGGTCTATTTCTGGGTGTGAGGTGAAATGGATCGTTCACAAGCGTGGCAGACGGGCCGGCCTCCTGCTGCCGGTTGTCCTGGCCTGGCTGTTGCCAGCGGGAGGCCTGTGGGCGTTGAGCGACGGCAACACCGAGTCCACCATCGACCCCCAGGTGGTGGCCATCGACGAGCGGGCCTATCTCGGCGTCCGGCTCGATGGCCATTACCGCCTGCGCGATGCAAAGGGTCAGACCTTCACGCTGGATCGTTATCGTGGCAAGCCGCTGATCCTGCTGTTTTCCTATTACACCTGCGATGGCCTCTGCGGCACCATCAACCGGCACCTGCAGACGCTCATCGATGGGGTGCAGCGTTTTCGCCCCGGACGCGATTTTCGGGTGCTCACGATCTCTTTCGACAAGCACGACACGCTGGAGCGGATCGCCGGCTTTCGTCAGCGCAATCACCTGGCCAAGCGGCCAGGCTGGACCCTGGCCATTCTCGACAATCCCGCCGACATCGTGCCGCTGACGTCCAGCCTGGGCGTGCGCTTCTTCTGGTCGTACCGGGATCGGGTGTTCGTGCATCCCAATGCCTTCATCTTCATTTCGCCCCAGGGCCGGGTGGTGCGCTACCTGTACGGCACCCTGGTCAGCCCCCGGGACGTGGAGCTGGCCCTGATCGATGCCAACTGGGAAAAGATTTCCACTTCCGGCAAGTTGCTCAACATTCTCGCCGGGGTCTGTTTCA
Source organism: Chromatiales bacterium (assembly GCA_026984045.1). Lineage (GTDB taxonomy): Bacteria > Pseudomonadota > Gammaproteobacteria > UBA6429 > Thiohalophilaceae > JALSSV01. The sequence continues at coordinate 22,846 of JALSSV010000029.1, forward strand.
GCTACAACTTCAAGGAAGGACGTTACACCGTCAATATCCCGCTGTTCGCGGGGCTCGGTGCCCTGTTGCTGGGTCTCGTGCTGGTGACGGCGTCCTTCGTGGTGGCGAAAAAGAATCTGCACAGGAGGGAGGCAACAAATGGCTGAACCGATGAAGCGGTGGCTGCGGTGGGCCGGGATGGTGCTGATGCTGACGGCACTCTCCGGCGGAATGGCCCTGGCTCAGAGCCGGGTCGAAACCCAGCGGGTACTGCCGGGTGAATGGCAGGTGGAGGAACGGGTGATTCCCGACAACGTGTCCGGCTGGGATCACCTGTGGGAGGAGATCCTGATCGACATCACGGTGATCGGCGTGATCTTCGCCCTGGTGACCTTCTGGTTCCTGTTCCGCTATCGCCGCCGCGATCCCGACCAGGAGGGGGCCATGCCGAAGCTCAGCGTGGGGCAGGCCGTGGGCTGGGCGGTCATCCCCGTGTTCGTGTTCATGGCCGACGATTTCTACCTCGCCGCCCAGGGCTGGCAACTCTGGAACGACTATCGCAGTGTCCCCGAGGACCGCCTGGAGATTCGCCTCGAATCGGCCATGTGGACCTGGGACTACACCTATCCCAACGGCGTCAAGACCTTCAACGAGCTGCGGGTGCCGGCGGGCAAGCCGGTGCTGCTGCGCATGACTTCGCGCGACACCATCCACAGCCACTGGATCCCCGACTACCGGGTCAAGGAAGACTCCATGCCCGGGCGCATCACCTACATCTGGTTCATGCCGAAGGTGCCGGGTGAACACGTGGTGACCTGCGCCGAATACTGCGGGCACCTGCACTCGCGCATGAAGGGCAAGCTGATCGTGATGGCGCCGGAAGCGTTCGAGGCCTGGTACGAGGCCGAAGGCGCGAAACTGCAGCAGGCGAAGCTGGAAACCACAGGAGGAGCATGAACATGGCAGGCGTATTGCGTGAATGGCTGTTTACCACCGACCACAAGAAGGTGGGCATCCTCTATCTCATCGGTTCGGTGGCCGCCTTTGCGGTGGCCGGGATCATGGCCCTGCTGATGCGTGCCGAACTCTCGGCGCCCGGGCCCACCATCACCGCGAACCCGAGTCAATACAACGTGTGGCTGTATTTTCACGGTGCCGCGATGATTCTCGGCTTCCAGATTCCGGCGCTCACCGGCTTTCTGGCCAACTACCTGGTGCCGCTGCAGATCGGCGCCAAGGACGTGGCCTTTCCGCGCCTCAACGCCCTGAGCGTGTGGCTGTTCTTCGCCGGCATCATCCTGGCGCTGCTGACCTTCGTGCTGCCCGATCCCCCAGACGTGATGTGGACCGGTTATCCGCCCTATTCGGAAATTACCCAGGGCAACACGGCCTTCTATTCCTTTACCGTGCTGCTGCTGGGCTTCGCCTCCATTCTTGGCGGGGTCAACTTCCTGACCACCATCGCCTTCATGCGCGCGCCGGGCATGGGCTGGAACCAGCTCAACATCTTTACCTGGAGCGTCTTCGCCGCCTTCATCCTGCAGCTCATCTTCGTGCCGGTGCTGGGGACGGCGGTGACCATGATCATGTTCGACAAGTACCTGGGCACCAATTTCTTCGATCCGACCCAGGGCGGGGACGTGCTCATCTACCAGAACCTGTTCTGGTTCTATTCGCATCCGGCGGTGTACGTGATCTTCCTGCCCTTCATCGGCATCGTCTTCGACATCGTGGCCACCTTCGCCCGTAACCGCATCTTCAACTACAAGATGGTGGTCTACGGCGGTATCGGCGGGATTCTGCTGCTGGCCGGCGAGGTGTGGATCCATCATCTCTATGTGACCGGCATGCCCGACTGGTTGCGGGTGGGACAGATGGTCACCACGCTGATGATCTCGGTGCCGGTGGGGCTGATGTTCATCGGCCTGGTGGGGACCCTCTACAAGGGCTCCATTACTTTCAATACGCCGATGCTCTATGCCCTGTCGGTGATCTTCCTGATGCTGATCGGCGGCCTCACCGGCATCCCGCTGGCGGTGGCCTCCATCGACATCAATCTGTCCGACAGCTATTTCATCCCCGGGCACTTCCATTACGTGATGGCGGTGGCCGGCACCTTCGCCATCTTCGGCGGCATCTACTACCTGTTCCCCAAGATGACGGGCAGGATGTACAACGAGAAGCTGGGCAAGACCTCGTTCTGGATCACCTTCGTCGGCGTGAACCTGGTGTTCTTCCCGATGATGATGGCCGGCCTCGAGGGCATGCCCCGGCGCTACTGGGACTACAGCCAGTTTCCCCAGGTGGAGGGACTGCATCATCTGATGACGGCCGGCGCGGTGCTGGTGGCCATCGGCTTCTTCCTGGCCCTGGTCAACTGGATCCAGGCCCTGTTCAAGGGCCAGCCGGCGGGCAACAATCCCTGGGGTTCCCGTTCCCTGGAATGGACCACCGCTTCGCCGCCCCAGCATGGCAACTTCCCCGAGATCCCCATGCTGTCGAAGGACTGGAGTCCCTACGCTTACGGCTCCAGCCAGTGATCCGCAACGGCGGGTCGTGAGACCCGCCATCTGCCTGTCGATTGTCGAGAGGAGTTCGTCATGCCGCAAGCCGCCATTGCCACCGCCCTGCCGTTGCCCCTGTGGAAGCGTTACCTGGAACTGTGCAAACCCAAGGTGGTGGCACTCATCGTGTTCACCGCCCTGGTGGGCATGTTCCTCTCCACCCCCGGCATGGTGCCCTGGTCGGCACTGGTCTTCGGCACCCTGGGGATCGGCCTGGCGGCCGCCTCGGGCGCGGCGCTCAACCACTGGCTGGATCAGCGCATCGACGGCCTGATGGATCGTACCCGGCACCGGCCCCTGCCCCAGGGGGAACTGACCTCGGGCAGCGCCCTGGCCTTCGCCCTGGGGCTGGGCGTCCTGGCCATGGCCCTGCTGCTGGCCTTCGTCAACACCCTGACGGCCGTGCTCACCTTCATCGCCCTGATCGGCTATGCGGTGATCTACACCGTGTTCCTCAAGCGCATGACCGCCCAGAACATCGTGCTCGGCGGTGCCGCCGGGGCCGCGCCTCCGGTGCTGGGCTGGGCCGCGGCGACCGGTCAGGTGCATCCCGAGGCGATCCTGCTGTTCCTGATCATCTTCGTCTGGACGCCGCCCCATTTCTGGGCCCTGGCCATCCGCCGTCGCAAGGACTACGCCCGGGCCGGGATCCCCATGCTGCCGGTGACCCGCGGGGTGGCCGTCACCAAGCGCTACATCCTGCTCTATACGCTGGTCCTGGTGGCGGTGAGCGTGGTGCCCTTTCTGATCCACATGAGCGGCCTTTTGTACCTGGCCGGCGCCCTGGCGCTGGGCACCGGCTTCCTGCACAACGCCATCGCCCTGTACCGCGCCCGCGACGACGGCCCGGCGATGAAGACCTTCGGCTATTCGATCTTCTATCTGAGTGCCCTGTTCGCCTTCTTCCTCGGCGATCACTATCTGCGCCTGTTTCTGCGGCACTGGCTGTGAGGGGGAGGCGATGACCAAGACCGGATTGGGCAAACGCCTGCTGCTGTTCTTGGGCCTGGTGGCGATCGGCATGGCGGGGCTGGCCGTCAAGCGCCAGTGGCGGGCCGAGGCGCTGCCCACCCCGGTCGATGAGGGCCTCACCCGTCTGGCGCCGCCGCTGGCCCTGCACGCTTTCCGGCTGCACGCCACCACGGGCAAGCCGTTCACGCCGGCAGCCCTGCGCGGTCACTGGTCGCTGCTGTTCTTCGGCTATACCCACTGCCCCGATGTCTGTCCTGCCACCCTCAAGGTGCTGCAGGCGGTCAAGGCGCAACTGCGTGCCCGCGGACTCCCTGCGCAGGGGATCTTCGTCACCGTGGATCCGGCGCGAGACGATCCGGATACCCTGGCGCGTTACCTGGCCTGGTTCGATGACGACTTCCTCGGTGTCACGGGGGAGACGGCGGAACTGGCGGCCCTGCGGCGCCAGCTCGGGGTGTATGTGGAGGAAACCGACTCCCGCACCGCGGCAGGCTATGTGCTCGCCCATACCGATCGCCTCTACCTGATCGATCCGCAGGGGCGGGTGGTGGCCCTGTTCAGCGAACGTGCCGACAGTCGCCGCCTCGCCCGGCAGATCGCCGCGGTGATGGAGAGCGAGGGAGAAGGATAGGCGCGGCATGCCCGCCACGCGAGACGTGAACTTTGCGTCCCTTGCGTTGGAAGGTGCCTGACCGGGCTGACGCCTCAGACCCGCCGCCCCGTCAGGGCCCGCAGCATCACCACCACGAACAGCAGGCCGCCGAGGATGGCGATGAGGCCGCCGAGGCCCATCATGGCCATGCCGGCGATCTGCGGCAGGTCGTGCAGATGCTGTGCGGCGCCGGCGGTCTTGCGCTGCACGCCGTAGCCCCCGGACCACGCCAGGCCCAGGATGTGCAGCAACTGGCCGCCGCCGTAGATCCCGGGTTGCCAGCGGGCCAGCCGGGAGACGGGCGCGGTGAAGCCGAGTTGTGGCAGCAGATAATAGGCCGTGCCCATGAAGGCCAGGGTCACCCCCACGATGGAACCATGGTAGTGGGCGGGGATCACCACGTTGATGCCGTGGATCAGCCAGGCGATCACGCCGCCGGCGGCGAACAGCAGGAGAGAGCTGTAGAGGGCCGCGCGCAGCGGGCGTTGGTGCGGCTCCGGTCGGGGTCTGTTTCGCAGATTGTGCCCGATCAGATACAGGCCCAGGGGGATGGTGGCCAGGCCGCCGCCGTACTGCATCAGGCGGGTGTAACCGAGCCGGGTTTCTCCGCTGAGCACCGGATGCTGCAGGGCCAGGATTGGCACGTAGACGAGGGGCAGAATCCCCAGCGTGAAGAGGACGATGACCCAGGCCGGGCGCAGCGGTGCGCTGAGGCCGGCCGCGCAGGCCAGGACCAGCCAGCACAGGGCCAGCAACTGGGTATGAGTGAACTGCAGCACATGGCCGGCGCCCCAGAACAGGAATTCGAAATAACCGTGGGCATCCAGATGGGTGGGCAGTTCCCGGAAGGTCCAGAGGAACACCAGCAGGGCGAGGGCGGCGGCCAGGGCCGCGGTGAGGCTGCCGAAGCGCAAGGCCTCCGCTGGCGACAACGGCGTGCGCCAGGGCAGGCCGCCCCCCAGGGTGCTGATCACCAGCAAGCCGAGCCCGGCGCCGATCAGGGCCAGAGCCGCATAAAAGGCAGGATGCTGCAGTACCGGCAGATAGTTGTTCATGAGGGGATCGCCGATCCCCGCGAAGGGCAGGGCGGCCATCAGGAGCGTGCCCGCAGCGCACAGGAACAGGGCCGGGCGATCGAGGCGTGGCTGCCGGGGCACGGTGACGTTCCAGAGCACGCCGGCGAAGGCCGCGAACCAGATGAATACCGACATGTCCACGTGCACCACCAGGGCCGTATGGAAGAAGTCGATCCAGGGAATCGCGTCCTGCACGCCGGGCGTGCGTGAGAGCACCAGCAGGATGGCGAACACCCCGGCGACGACCAGCGCCGCCACACCGAGCCACAGCCAGCGCAGGGTGGTGCGGCGAACAGCGGCATTAGCCAGCGGCAGCAGATAGGGGCAGGACATGGCGTCTCCTTGCGATATGAAGTTCCTGAAACCTGTTCACTCAGGGGCGAGGGTATCTGAATTCAATACCGCCCTCCGAGACAGAGAGGCATTTCGTGACGCGCCGTGAATACATCCCTGCGGCCGACGGTCACGAAATGCCTCTCTGTCTCGGAGGGCTCTGTGCACACGATGAATTGTGGTCAGGAATTTGGAACATCTTGATTGTTGGTGGCGACAAAACGAGGGTGGCGTAATGGCAGGCAATGATGTTGTTGTTGATGTTTCCGGAAGTATAGCCACAAACCGGGCGGATGTGATCGGGGCGCGCGATGCGGCCGGCGGCGCGGGGTTCCACCGGCTGGCGCGATTTGCCGCCGTGCTGGCGTTTGCCGTGATCCTGCTCGGCGCCTGGGTGCGGCTGTCCGATGCCGGCCTGGGCTGTCCCGACTGGCCGGGGTGTTACGGCCATCTGGACGTGCCGGCCGAACCCCACGAGGTGGCTCGCGCCAACGCCATCTATCCGGAACGGCCGGTCGAGACGCACAAGGCCTGGAAGGAGATGATTCACCGCTACTTCGCCGGCACCCTCGGGCTGGTCGTGTTCGTACTGGCGGGATGGGCGTTGGCACGGCGCCAGCAGCCGGGGCAACCGGTCGCCGTTCCCGTGCTGCTGGCCGGCGTGGTGATCCTGCAGGCCCTGCTGGGCATGTGGACGGTGACCATCCGCCTCAATCCCACCATCGTGATGCTGCACCTGATCGGCGGTTTCACCACCCTCTCGCTGTTGTGGTGGCTGGTGCTGCGCAGCCCCGGCAGTCCGCTACCGGCCACCGCCGGGTCCGGCAGGCGCCTGGCCTGGCTGGCCGGGGTGGGGCTGGTGCTGGTGATCGGCCAGATCATGCTCGGCGGCTGGACCAGCGCCAACTATGCGGCTCTCCACTGTCCCGATTTCCCCACCTGTCAGGGCGACTGGCTGCCACCACTGGATTACGGCGAAGCCTTCGTCCCCTGGCGCGGCAGTGAACTCGATTTCGAGGGGGGCGTGCTCGACAACACGGCGCGGGTCACCATTCATTTCACCCACCGCCTCGGCGCATTGCTGGTGTTGCTGTACGTGGGCGGCCTGGCCCTGTGGCTGCGCCGGCCCGGCCAGCCGTCCCGCCTGCGCCGGTTTGCCCCGGTCCTGCTGGCGGCCCTGGCGCTGCAGATCGGGCTGGGGATTTCCAACGTCGTCTTCTCCCTGCCGCTGCCGGTGGCCGTGGCCCACAATGGTGGCGGCGCGTTGTTGCTGCTTAGCCTGGTGACGCTCAACCATCTGGTGCATGGCGGGGAAGGCAAGGGTCGAGGAATGAGCGGCGAGGAGGCGTGAGAAAACGCCCTTGTCCTTGATCCTCACAGGGAGAGGTGCAGCGTTCTCGCTGCGTTCAAACGGCTTTCCCCGCTGACGGGATTCCGATCCTTCGTCAAGGGCTCTGTGCTCTCAGCAAACCACGAAACGACACAATAGCGGTCATACCGCTGCAGGAGCGGCGCAAGCCGCGATGACGATTTCCCGAAATCGAGTGCGCTTGCACTTCCCTTTCCATGCCACGTGCGTTTGCGCCTGCCATGACAGGCGCAAACGCCTTTCCCGACGACGAAAGATTCGATTCCCGGATGCGGGAACGGCCTTTTTCGGTTGCCGCTGACAAGCCGGGTCATTTAGAATAGGTCTCCTTGCCGGTAGTACCCGAGTGTTTTTCTCAAGTATTTTCGGCATGGAGATTTCTGGCATCACCACGAGAATCAAGAGGCAAACAATGGCCCATACGACTGCACAGCCGGCACAATACGATTACGCGATTGTCCGCAACTTCACCATCATGGCCCTGGTCTGGGGTGTGCTGGGGATGACCGCCGGTCTCTACATCGCATCCGAACTGGCCTGGCCGTTCCTGAACTACGACATCCCGCAGATCACCTTCGGCCGCCTGCGGCCGGTGCACACCACCCTGGTGATCTTCGGCTTCGGCGGCAGCGCCCTGTTCGCCACCTCCTATTACGTGGTGCAGCGCACCTGCCAGACCCGGCTGTGGGGCGGTCCGCTGGCGCGCTTCACCTTCTGGGGCTGGCAACTGGCCATTCTGCTGGCGGCGGTGACCTACATGGCCGGCTACACCCAGGCGCGGGAATATGCCGAGATGACCTGGCCCATCGACATCCTGATCGCCGTGGTCTGGGTCGCCTACCTGGTGATCTACGTGATGACCATGCGCAATCGCAGTCAGCCGCACATCTACGTGGCCAACTGGTTCTACATCGCCTTCATCCTGGCCACCGCCCTCCTGCACATCTTCAACAACCTGGCCATGCCGGTGAGCCTGTTCAGCCTCTCCTCCTACAGCCTGCAGTCGGGCGTGCAGGACGCCATGACTCAGTGGTGGTACGGCCACAACGCCGTGGGCTTCTTCCTCACCGCCGCCTTCCTGGGCATGATGTACTACTTCGTGCCCAAGCAGGTGGGCCGTCCGGTCTATTCGTACCGGCTGTCCATCATCCACTTCTGGGCCCTGATCTTCCTGTACATGTGGGTCGGCGCCCACCACCTGCACTGGACCGCGCTGCCCGACTGGACCTCGACCCTGGCCGCGACCTTCTCGATCCTGCTGCTGATGCCTTCCTGGGGCGGCATGATCAACGGCATCATGACCCTCTCCGGGGCCTGGGACAAGCTGCGCACCGATCCCATCATCCGCTTCCTGGTGGTGGCCCTGTCCTTCTACGGCATGTCCACCTTCGAAGGCCCGCTGATGTCGCTCAAGAGCGTCAACGCCCTGTCCCACTACACCGACTGGACCGTGGGTCACGTGCACTCGGGCGCCCTGGGCTGGGTGGCCATGATCTCCTTCGGCTCCCTGTATCACCTGGTGCCGCGTCTGTGGAATACCCGCATGTGGAGCACCTCGCTCATCTACCTGCACTTCTGGCTCGCCACCATCGGCATCGTGCTCTACATCAGCGCCATGTGGGTGGCCGGTATCGGCCAGGGCCTGCTGCTGCGCGCCTTCGATGACTACGGCAACCTGGCCTATACCTTCATCGAGACCGTGCAGTTCCTGCACCAGCCCTACGTGGTGCGCGCCCTGGGTGGCCTGTTCTTCGTCTCCGGCATCCTGACCATGGGCTTCAACACCTTCATGACCATTCGTCAGGGGCGTCGCGAGCAGGCTGCCCTGCAGGCAGCCGCTGCCTGAGCGTCGTACCACCACACCGTATTCAGGAATCTGCAACATGAAACACGAAACGATTGAAACGAATGCCGGCTGGCTCATCGTCCTGGTCATGATCGTGATCAGCATCGGTGGCCTGGTCGAGATCATTCCGCTGTATTTCATCAACAACACGGTGGAAACCGTGAAGGTGGACGGCAAGGACACCATCCGTCCCTATACGCCGCTGGAACTGCGTGGCCGCGACATCTATATGCGCGAAGGCTGCTATCTGTGTCATTCGCAGATGATTCGCCCCTTCCGGGACGAGGACATGCGCTATGGTCACTATTCGCTGGCCGCCGAGAGCCAGTACGATCACCCCTTCCAGTGGGGCTCCAAGCGCACCGGTCCGGACCTGGCCCGGGTGGGGGGCAAGTACTCCAACGCCTGGCACTTCCAGCACCTGATGAATCCCCGTTCCGTGGTACCGGAATCCATCATGCCCAACTTCCCCTGGCTGAAGGAACCGCTGGCCTACGCCGACATCAAGGAGCGGATGCGGGCCCTCAAGGCCGTGGGCGTCCCCTATTCGGAGACCCAGGCCGAGTATGACGCCAACGTGAAACGCTTCGGCAAGGACGTGGCCGACAAGCTCAACATCCTCAAAGCCGACGACAACCTGATCGCCCAGGCTACCCAGGGCAATTACGACGGCAAGCCGGACGACGTTTCCGAGGCCGATGCCCTGATCGCCTACCTGCAGGTGCTCGGCACCATGGTCGACTTCAGCAAGTTCGAAGAAGGCTATTTCGCCGAGTTCCGCTAAGCGGAGATCACGATGTCAGAATGGCTGGAATGGTTCACCCACATGGAGAACACCAAGCCCTTTGCGCTGGTGCTGTTCTTCATCACCTTCGTGGGCATCATTCTGTACCTGTTCACTGGCAAGAAGCGCGCCAAGCGTCTCGAGTCGTACAAGAACATACCGTTTGAGGACGACGACGATCGTCGTCACGAGGATTCGCAATCATGAGCAAAGACAAGACCCAAAAATCCGTGCAGACCACCGGGCATTCCTGGGACGGGGATCTCCAGGAATACAACAATCCCCTGCCGCGCTGGTGGCTGTGGGCTTTCTACGCCACCATCGTTTTCGCGGTGGTCTACTGGTTCCTGTATCCCACCCTGCCCATCGGGCGGGACTACACCAAGGGGATCGGCAACGAAATCACCTACACCACGGCCGACGGCAAGACCGTTACCACCCACTGGAACACCCGTGCCCTGTTCCTGAAGGAGCAGGAAGAGGCCCGCAAGCGGCAGGCGGTCTACCTCGAGAAGCTGGCCAAGGCCAGTTACGAGGACATCGCCAAGGATCCGGAACTGTCCGCCTTCGTCTTTTCCCGCGCCAAGGTGCTGTTCGCCGACAACTGCGCCGCCTGTCACCAGCGTGGCGGCAATGGCGTGCTGGGTGAATACCCCAACCTGCTGGACGATTCCTGGCTGTGGGGGGGGACCTTCGCCGACATCCAGCAGACCATCACCAATGGCCGGCACGGCAACATGCCGGCCTGGAAGGGGCAGCTCTCGGATCAGCAAATCGGCGACGTGGTCGAATACGTGCTGAGCCTCTCCGGCGAGCCGGTGGATGCCGACAGGGCGGCCCGGGGCAAGACCGTGTTCATGAACAACTGCGCCGTCTGCCACGGTCAGGATGCCAGGGGCCAGAAATTCCTGGGTTCGGCCAACCTGACCGACAAGATCTGGACCATCGCCAAGGTGCCGCAGGCCAACAGTCTCGACGGCAAGCGCAACGCCGTGCGCCAGGTGGTCGAGAACGGCAAGCGCCGGACCATGCCGGCCTGGAAGGGTCGCCTGTCCGATACGGAAATCAAGATCCTGACCTATTACGTGCACGAACTGGGCGGCGGGCAGTAGGCCCTGCCGCCGGTTTCCGGCACGTCCATCGCGGCACGGGAGGGCCTTCTCCGCTTTCGGCGGGGAGTCCTCCCGTTGTCGTCTGTTGCGGCCACTGCCGCGCCTGGTAGTAACGAGTGACATGACCCAGCCTCAGTATCAAGCCCGTATCCCGGTCTATCCCCGCAGTGTCAAGGGCCGGTTCCGCACCCTCAAGACCGCCATCCTGATCCTGGCTTACGCCGTCTATTTCCTGCTGCCCTGGCTGCGCTGGTCGCGGGAGAACGCGCCGGACCAGGCGGTGCTGTTCGACCTGGTCGGGCGCAAGTTCTATGTCTTCGACCTGGTGGTCTATGCCCAGGACATCTTCTGGCTGGCCGGATTGCTGGTGATCTTCGCCCTGCTGCTGTTCTTCGTCACGGGCCTGGCGGGGCGGGTGTGGTGTGGCTACTTCTGCTTCCAGACCCTGTGGACCGATCTCTACATGTTCGTGGAGCGCTGGATCCAGGGGGATCGCAATGCCCGCATGAAGCTGCACAAGGCCCCCTGGGGGCCGAACAAGATCCTGCGCCTGGGCGCCACCTGGCTGGCCTGGCTGTTGATCGCCCTGGCCACCGGGGTGAGCTTCGTGCTCTACTGGGGCGACGCGCCGGTGCTGCTGCGCCAGATGCTCGCCGGCGAGGCCCCCTTCGCCGCCTATGCCACGGCCGGCTTTCTCACCCTCACCACCTACGTGATGGCGGGTCTGGCACGGGAGCAGGTATGCACCTACATGTGCCCCTACGCCCGCTTCCAGGGAGTGATGTTCGACGAGAACACCCTGATCGTCGCCTACGACGAGAAGCGCGGAGAGCGTGAGAAAGGCCGGCAGAAACCCCGCAAGGGACTGATGAAGCGCGAGGAGCGCATCGCCCAGGGTGTGGGTGACTGCATCGACTGCGGCTACTGTTTCCAGGTCTGCCCGGTGGGCATCGACATTCGTGACGGCCTGCAATACCAGTGCATCTCCTGCGCCCTGTGCATCGACGCCTGCGACACCATCATGGATTCCATCGGCTATCCGCGCGGGCTGGTGCGCTATACTTCGGAAAACGCCCTGGAGGGCAAGCCCACCCGGCTGCTGAACCTGAAGAACCTCGGATACGGCGTGGCCCTGGCCATCACCATCGGGGCGCTGGTCTGGAGCGTGACGCATCGCGCCGACGTGGAACTGGCCGTGTATCAGATCCGCCAGCCGCTGGCGGTGATCCTCTCCGACGGCCGGGTCCAGAACCGCTACCGGATCAAGGTCAACAACAAGACCGAACAGCGACTGACCTACCGCCTGGGCCTGGAGGGGCTCGAGCCCTCGGCGGAACTGGATGCCGGCCGTTTCCGGCAGTTCACCCTGGAGCCGGAACAGATGCTGCCCCTGCAGGTGAAGGTGCGCCGGGATCCGCGTTTTGTCCATCAGGTGCGCGAATCCTTTGCCTTCGTGCTCGAACCGGTGGGCCGGGAGGACGCGCCGGAGGTGCGCCATGCCAGCCAGTTCTATACGCCGCCGGCGCAGGTTCGGGGAGGTCAGCCCGATGCAGAATGATCTCGTCGTGACCCTGCTGGGTGGCGCGCTGGCGGTGGCCCTGGTGTTCCTGGCCCTGCACCGTTTCACCCGTTTCGACGCCAAGGGGGCGGGCCTGCTGGTGGCGCTCGGTGTGCTGGCCATCTACGTGCCCATCGCCATCCTCTGGTGGCCGGGCGCCGACGTGTTCGCCATTCATATCGCCATCTACCTCATTACCGCCTATGCCCTGGGCATCATCTTCAGCGTGCGCGAACAACGGGCAGGCGAGGCGCGCGGTTTTCACTGGGCGCCGGCCCTGATCGTGCTGTTCTTCGTGGTGGTGGTGGCGCTCGACTCGGTGTTCGTGATGCTGGCCCAGCAGGGGGTGGATGGTCGCCTGGCCGCCTGGTTGTTGCCGGCGCCGCAGGCCGGCGGCCGGGTCAGTTCCCATTTCCCCGGCACCGTGGCCCGCAACTTCCATGAGCGCGAACAGGCCTTCAACGAATGGTTGGAGCGCATGGAGGCCCAGCGCCTGCGCAACTGGCGGGTGCGCGAGGGCTGGGTGGGTGGCGCCCGCGCCGGACAGCCGGCGATCTTTCGCCTGGAACTGGCCGACAGCAGGGAACGGCCGATCACCGGCGCCCGCATCGAAGGGCGCTTCATGCGTCCCGGCAACATGAAACTGGACCAGGCCTTTCGAATGACCGAAGTGCGACCGGGCCGGTACGAAGTGCGGCTCGTCCTGCCGGAGCACGGGCGCTGGAACGTGCACGTGCAAATCGGCAAGGGGGATATCCTGCACGAATACAACGCCCGCACGACGGTGGCCGAACCGCCTGCCTGAACATGCCCGACGACGCCCCCCGCTGTTTCCATTGTGGCCTGCCGATACCCGAGGGCAGCGACTATCGGGTGGAAATCGATGGGCAGGAACGGCGCATGTGTTGTCCCGGCTGTGAAGCGGTGGCCCGGGCCATCGTCGATGGCGGGCTGGAGAGCTACTACCGCCACCGCACCGCCACGGCCCCCACGGCCCGCGAGCTGGTGCCCGAGGCGCTCAAGGATCTCGAGCTCTACGACCAGCCCCAGGTGCAGCGCAGCTTCGTGCAGGCGGCCGAGTCGGCCCACGTCAAGCAGGCCTCGCTGATCCTCGAGGGCATCGTCTGTGCCGCCTGCGTGTGGCTCAACGAGCGGCACGTGGGCGCGCTGCCCGGCGTCATCGAATTCCGCATCAACTACAGTACCCACCGGGCCACCGTGAAGTGGGACGACAGCCGCATCCACCTTTCCGACATCCTGCGCGCCATTTCCGAAATCGGCTATCTGGCCCATCCCTTCGACCCCGGGCGGCAGGAAGCCCTGCAGAAGAAGGAAAAGGCCCAGGCCCTCAAGCGCCTGGCGGTGGCGGGGCTGGGTGCCATGCAGGTGATGATGGTGGCCGTGGCCCTGTATGCGGGCGCCTTCAGCGGCATGGAAGCCCGCATGCAGACCTTCTTTCGCTGGGTGTCGCTGGTGATCGCCACGCCGGTGGTGCTCTATTCGGCCCGGCCGTTCTTCGTCTCGGCACTGCGGGATCTGCGCCGCTTGCGCCTGGGCATGGACGTGCCGGTGGCCCTGGCCATCGGCGGCGCCTACCTGGCCAGCACCTGGGCGACCCTCTCCGGGCGCGGGGAGATCTATTTCGACTCGGTGACCATGTTCACCTTCTTCCTGCTGGCCGGCCGCTATCTGGAGATGGCCGCCCGACACAAGGCCGGCCAGGCCGCCGAGGAGCTGGTCAAGCTCTTGCCGGCCATGGCCACCCGCCTCACCGACCGCGGCGAGGAAACCGTGGCGGTGGCGGATCTGGCGCCGGGCGATCGGGTGCGGGTCAAGCCGGGGGAGACGATTCCGGCCGACGGCCGGGTGCGGGAAGGCCGCTCCAGCGTGGACGAATCCCTGCTCACCGGCGAGAGCCTGCCCGTGCCCCGGGGACCGGGTGAACGGGTGGTGGGCGGTTCGGTCAACGTGGAAAGCCCGCTGGTCATCACCATCGAGAAGGTTGGCGAGGAGACGGTGCTGGCGGCCATCCAGCGCCTGCTGGATCGGGCCCAGTCGGAGAAGCCGCGTCTGGCCGGCCTGGCGGATCGCATCGCCGGCGTGTTCGTGGGAGTGATCCTGCTGCTGGCGGCGGGGGTATGGTGGTTCTGGTGGCAACACGATTCGGCCGAGGCCGGCTGGATCGTCCTCTCCATGCTGGTGGTCACCTGTCCCTGCGCCCTGTCGCTGGCCACCCCGGCGGCCCTCACCGCGGCCACCGGCAGCCTGACCCGACTCGGTGTGCTGACCACCCGCGGCCATGCCCTCGAGACCCTGGCCCGCACCACCCACATGGTGCTGGACAAGACCGGCACCCTCACCGAGGGGCGGCTGCGCCTGGAGACGGTGGTGCCCCTGGGCGGGCAGGACGAGACCGAATGCCTGCGCCTCGCAGCGGCCCTGGAACGGGCCTCGGAACATCCGCTGGGTGCGGCGCTGGTGAAGGCGGCCCCGGCGGAACTGCCGCCGGTGGAGGCGGCCGTGGCCGAAGCCGGGCAGGGGATCGAGGGCACGGTGGGAGGGCGGCGCATCCGGATCGGTCAGCCGGGCTGGGTGGCCGCCTTCTCAGACAGCCGCGTGCCCGACATGCAAGCGGGCGATGTCACCGAGATCCTGCTCGGCGACGAAACCGGCCTGCTGGCGGTGTTCCGCCTGCGTGACCGCTTGCGCCCCGGGGCCCGCGAGGCCATCGCGGCCCTGCGCCGGCAGGGCATCGTGCCGCTGCTCTACAGCGGCGACAGCGAGGCGGCGGTGGCCGCCGTGGCCCGGGAGCTGGGCATTGCGGACTTCTGTGCCCGCATGCGCCCCGACGACAAGCTGGCGGGCCTGCGGGCCCTGCAGGCGCGGGGCGCGGTGGTGGCCATGGTCGGCGACGGAGTCAACGACGCCCCGGTGCTGGCCGGGGCCGATGTCTCCCTGGCCATGGGCACCGGCACCCAATTGGCCCAGGCCAGCGCCGACATGATCCTGCTCAGCGAGCGCCTGGGCAACCTGCCCCGGGCGGTGCGCATGGCGCGGGACTGCCTGCGGATCATCCGCCAGAATCTCGCTTGGGCGGTACTCTACAACGCCGTGGCCCTGCCCCTGGCCGCCATGGGCTACGTGGCCCCGTGGATGGCGGCCATTGGCATGTCCGGCAGCTCGCTGATCGTGGTGGTCAATGCATTGCGTCTCAACCGGCGGTATACTGGGCCGGCCACGAATCCGGCTCCATCGGCCGCAGGAGAGCCCGTCTCATGAGCAGCCTGTTTCTACTCGTTCCCCTTGGCCTGCTGTTTCTCGGCGTGGCCATCGGCGCTTTCGTGTGGGCCGTGCGCAGCGGTCAGTTCGACGATCTCGAAGGCCCGGCCCACCGTATCCTGATGGACGACGACGATCCCCGCATTCCGGGTCGCAAGCCCGATCCCCGGGAGGAACGCCGGCCTTGATGCGGCCCGGCGAGTCCTAGCCCGGATATTGCACCATGGGCGCCGGATGATTGCGGACTTTGCAGCCGTGCTCGCGCCGCGCTGGAGCGAAAGACGTAGCCAACGCTACGGCTTTCGTGAAGCGCAAGCGAGAGCGAGCGACCGTTTCGTCTGGAACGAAACGGGTCGCGCAAAGCGCGCCCGCAGGGGGCAGACCATGGAAGGTCTGCCACCAAAGCCGCAAGGGCCGGCGCAGAGGGCGGGCAGGAACGAAATGTGTCTGCCAAATCATGCCGATAATTCGCAATATGCCTTTTCTCTTCAATGGGTTGAGCAGCTGCCCGCCCTCGACATGGTGCAATATTCGGGCTAGAATTCGTCCACCCAACCGAATTGCCACAGGACACCGACCCATGAAAGACATGTTCACCTTCGAGAACTTCCCGCTGACCTTCATCATTGGCCTGGTCATCGTGGCCTGGCTGAGTTTCTTCTCGGTGATCCTCTCCGGCTGAGGCGGAAAAACCGGTTTCGCGAAAAAAAGCAGCCTGCGGGCTGCTTTTTTCGTGGCAAAAGCGCCGATCGTCCAGCTCACCTCCGGATATGTTGGCCCGATATCCAAGGGGCACACCGACCCGACCTGCCGCCGTTGTTCCTGTTCCCAAAACCCTCTGCGCCCTCCGCGCCTCGGCGACCTCTGCGTTACCTTCCACCCCCGGCCGAATTTGCCCCGGCCTTCAGTTTCCCCGCCACCGGCCGCAAAGGATGGCATGAGAGTGTCATTCCTGCTCATTTTGCTGCTCCCGGGCGCGGCCGTCGCGGCGGCGCCGGTGCCCGACGTGCGGGTGGCGATCGACGTCTCCGGCAGTATGAAGCAGACCGATCCGCGGAACCTGCGGCGGCCGGCCCTGCGCCTGCTCACGGGGCTGTTGCCCGAGGGCAGCCGGGCCGGGGTGTGGACCTTCGGCCAGTACGTGAACATGGCGGTGCCCTGGGGACGGGTGACCCCGGCGTGGAAGGCGAAGGCCCGGGCCGAGGCGGGGCGGATCCATTCCCGCGGCCGCTATACCAACATCGAAGAAGTGATTCAGAAGGCGGCCTTCAACTGGCAGCGCCCCGATCCCCGTTACGCCCGGCATCTGATCCTGCTCACCGACGGCAAGGTGGACATCGCCCGGGATGCCGAGGTGGACGCCCTTTCGCGCCGGCGCATTCTCGAGACGTTGCTGCCGCAACTGGTCCGGGCCGGGGTGCGGGTGCACACGGTGGCCCTGTCCGGCGATTCGGATCGGGCCCTGCTCGAGACCCTGGCGGCCGAGACGGGGGGCCGCTTCGCCGAGGCCACCTCGGCCGCGGATCTGCAGCGGATCTTCCTGCAACTGTTCGAGCAGGCGGCACCGCGGCCGGCCCTGCCCATCGAGGGCAACCGCTTCACGGTGGATGCCGGGGTGCGGGAGATGACCCTGGTGGTGTTCCGTGGCAAGGCGGATCCGCCCCTGCGCATCCAGCCGCCGCAGGGCAGGGCCTTCGACGAGGCCGGCGCGCCGGATCCGGTGAGCTGGTATCACGAGGACGACTACGATCTGGTCACCGTGCGGGCCCCGTCCGAGGGGGAATGGCGACTGCTGACCCGCGCCGATCCCGACAACCGGGTGCTGGTGCTCACCGATCTGCGCCTGGAGGTGCGCGAACTGCCCACGGCGCTGCTCGCCGGGGATCCCCTGCCCGTGCAGGCCTGGCTGAGCGAGCGCGAACGACGGATCACCCGCCGGGACTTTCTCGAACTGGTGCGCTTCACCTTGCTCGATCGCCAGGGTGAAGATCAGCCGCCGCAGGAATGGAAACTGGCGGACGACGGCCAAGCCAATGACGGAAAGGCGCACGACGGGATTTTCGGTCGGCGGGTGGACGGCGTGGCGGGCGAAGGCGAGCACGTCCTGCTGGTGCGCGCCGACGGCGCCACTTTTCAGCGGGAATTTCGCCACGTGTACCGGGTGTTGCCGGCGCTGCTGCGACTGCAGGTGGAGAAGGCCGGGGAAGGCTTTCATCTCGGCGTGGTGCCGGAACGGCTGCTGATCGATCCGGCCGAGGTGAAGGTGATCCGGGAAGACACGGGCGAGCCGCTGCCTGCGGCCGGCGAGCAGGGCTGGGAACTGGCGCTGCCGGCGGCGTTTGCCGGCAAGACCCTGGCCGTGCGGATCGCGGGTCGGCGACGCACCGGCCAGCCCGTGGAGGCCCGTTACACGGTCCGGATACCGGGTGCACCGGCCGCGGCGGCGGAACACGCGGCCGCGCCCGGCCATGCAACGCCACCCGAAGCGCAAGCGGCCCCGGCGGCGCACGGGGAGGCCCCCGCCGCGCATGAGGAAGCGGCTGCGGAACACGGGAACCCGGCCGAGGCGGGGCCCGACTGGACCCGGATCCTCATCCTGACCCTGCTGATCAACTTGCTGCTGGCGGCCGTGGGGATCGCGGCCTGGCTGGTGCTGCGCCGCCTGC
Organism: Chromatiales bacterium; assembly: GCA_026984045.1. Classification (GTDB taxonomy): domain Bacteria; phylum Pseudomonadota; class Gammaproteobacteria; order UBA6429; family Thiohalophilaceae; genus JALSSV01. The sequence continues at coordinate 41,036 of JALSSV010000029.1, forward strand.
GCCTTCGCAGGCAGGCCGAGGACGAGGCGGCCCTGCAGCTATGAGCGAGTGGCTGACAGGGCTGTTGCTGGCGGCGGCGGAGTTCGGGCTGCTGGTGAGCGTGGCCTTCGGCGTGTTTCTGTATGTGCGGGCCCGCTGCCGGCGCCACGATCACGCTCGCGCCCTGGAGCTGGTGGCGCGCCTGAAGCAGGGCGCGGCGGCCCATGAAGCGGATTTGATCACGGTGCTGAAGGACGCCTACGGGCTGGGTGAAACCGAGGCCAGCGACAAGGCCCGGGTGTTGATCGACCAGGAAAAATCCCTGTATCGCAAGGTCATGCGCATGTTTCTCGGCCGGGATCGCACCGGCATCAGCCGCTTCGACGAGGATCTGCGCCAGCTGCTGCAGGCCTGGCGCGAACTCGGTGAAACCCCGGCGGAGGCGGGTGCAGAAGCCGGAACGGGGGCCAGCGCCGCCATCCTGCGCAAGGAGAACCAGCGCCTGCGGGCGCAGAACGCCAAGCTCGAATCCGACCTGGCCCAGGCCATGGCCACCATGGAGAACATGCTCGCCGAGTATGCCTCCATGTACGAGGGCGGGCGCAAGGAGGGCGAGCAGCGCATGAAGAACGAGATGTTCCGCCTGCGCCAGGCGCTTGAGAGCGGTGAATCGCCCCCGAACGACGACATTCCCGAATTGACGGACATCGCCGATCCGCATCCCCGTTAGGCCGGCCTACGTTTTTTCTCTTTCCGCCTTCCTCTGCCTCAAAGGCAAGCGGAACCAGAAGGTGCAGCCCTGGCCCGGGTTGTTGCTCACGCCGATTTCGCCGCCGTGCAGTTCGATGATGCGCCGGCAGATGGCCAGGCCCAGGCCGGTGCTGGGTTCGCCGCCGGTGGGCCGGTTGCTGAGACGGCTGTGGGGGGTGAAGACCTTCCCGAGATCCGCTTCGGTGAGGCCCGGGCCTTCGTCGCGGATCTCGCAGCGGATCCCCTGGCCTTCCTGGCGGGTGTGGATCTGCACGCCGGTGCCGGGCGGCGAAAACTTGATGGCGTTGTCGATCAGGTTGCTGAGCACTTGGGTGATCCGGGTGTCGTCGGCCCGGATCTCCGGCAGGTGGGGATCGAGATCCGTCTCCAGGGTGATCTGCTTGCGCCCGGCGTAGGCCTGGTTGCTGGTCACGATGAAGCGGATCAGCAGGTTCAGATCGAGCGGCTCGGGGTGGCAGGTGAGGCTGTCCTCGTGCAGCACGATCTCGCCCAGGAAGTCGTTGACGATGTTCTGCATGTAGTCGTCGGAGCGGCGGATCAGTTCCAGCAGTTCGGGGAGATCGGCCGGCGGCTTGCCGGTGATCTGCAGGGTGTCGTACAGGGTGTCGACGATGTCGCGGATCACCACCAGGGGCTTGCGCAGATCGTGGCGGGCGAAGCCGATGAACTCGTCGGCCCGGCGCAGGGCGGCCTCGAGCTGTTCGTTGGTCTCGCGCAGCCGGGCGGTGGCCTCGTCCACCTTGTCCTGCAGCTCGGCATTGAGCTGTTCGAGCCGGTGGCGGGAGATGAGCAGGCCGCTGATCAGGTTGTGCAGGGCGTCGTCGAGCTGGCCGATCTCGCGGGGCACGTTGCGGCCGGGGGAGGGCAGTTGCCCCCGGAAACGGTTGCGGGTCATCTCCTCGGCGGCGCCCGCCAGGCGCACCAGGGGCCGGCTGATCCAGCGGGCCAGGAACACGGCCACGGCGATCGCCAGCAGCAGGGCGACGCCGACCCAGGCCAAGTGGCTGGTCAGCAGGGCGTGGACCTGACGGGCCACTTCCGCCTTGGGCTGGGGCACCATCACGCCCCAGCCGATGCCGGGGACGGCGGTGAAGCCGGCCACCATGTCCTGCTTGACGAAGGGCGAGTAGAACTCGGTGACGCCCGTTTCGCCGGCCATCATTTTCTGCACCACGGAGAGGTGGGAGAGATCGTGGATCTCCCGCCGCCATTCGGGATTGGGATGGGCAATCACGTGACCGGTCTGATCCACGATGGCCGAATGGCCGCGTTCGCCGAAATGGATGTTGCGGCGCAGCTGCTCGATGTAGTCGACATTCAGTTCCGCAAGCAGCACCGCCTGCACCTGCCCGTCCGGGGCGCGCACCGGCTGGGACATGAGCAGCGTGGGTTGATCGTCCAGGGGGCTGTATTTCATGGCCGAGAGCTTCGGCCGGCCCCGTTCCAGGCTGTAGCGGAAGCAGGCCTCGTCGGCGAACAGCCGCCGCTGGCCGGGGGCGATGGCGGCCAGGGCCGTGGAATAGATCAGATCCCCGCTGGCGGAGACCAGCGAGAGGTTGCGAAAGTCGGGGAGGATGGTGTTCGAATCCGACAGGAGATCCACCACCTCGTGGCCGCGGCCATGGCCCGCGAGGCGGTTGGCGAGCATGGCCAGCATGGTCTGGTGATCCTTCACGTAGAGCTGCAGCGGCGAGGCCAGGTTCATGGCCAGCAGACGGTGCTTCTCGTAGACCTCGCGCCAGGCGTCGTCCCAGGCAGCGTGATAGAGGCGCAGGCCGAGCACCGCCAGCGGCAGCAGGGCCACCAGCACGAAGGCACCGATGAGGATCTGGTCGAGTGGCCGCCGCAGCAGGCGGCCGAGGAGGCCGGGGAGTTTCATCATGGGAGCAGTCACTTCGATTCGGGAGCGTCACCAGGCGGTCCGTGCATCGCCAGGCCGCTGTCGTTCGTCGCCGGCAGGATGCGGCGGGTGATGTCGGAGGCCGACAGGGGCCGGCAGTAGAGGAAGCCCTGATAGCGGTGGCAGCCATTGTCGCGCAGGAACTCGGCCTGGGCGAGGGTCTCCACGCCCTCGGCCACCACTGCCAGGCCCAGATGCCGGGCCATGGAGAGGATGGTCTGGACGATGGCCGCGTCGTTGGGGTCCTCGGTGATGTCCTGCACGTAGGCCCGGTCGATCTTCAGTTCGTCCAAGGGCAGGTGCTTGAGATAGTACAGGGAGCTGTAGCCGGTGCCGAAGTCGTCCACCGAGATGCGCAGCCCAGTTCCTTGAGGGCCTTGAGCTTGGCGATGGTGTCGTCCAGATCTTCGATCAGGGTGCCTTCGGTGATCTCGAGGGTCAGCAACTGGGGATCCACGCCGGTGCGGCGCAGGATCTGGTTCACCTGTTCCACGAAACCGCTGTGGCGAAACTGGATGGGGCTGACGTTCACCGAGAGGCCGGGCGGATGGCCGTCGTCGGCCTGGTCCATCCAGGCGCGCAACTGCTGGCAGGCGGTGAGCAACACCCATTCCCCCAGGTGCAGGATCAGGCCGGTTTCCTCCGCCACCGGGATGAAGGTGTCGGGCATCACCCGCCCGCGGGCCGGATGTTGCCAGCGCAGCAGGGCTTCCACGGCCACCGGCTGCTGGCGATCGTCCACCTGGGCCTGGTATTCGAGAAACAGCTGTTCCGCGCCCAGGGCGTCGCGCAGATCCTCTTCCAGGGCCAGGCGGGCGTCGGCCTCGGCCTGCAGGCTGGGGTGGTAGTAGGCGATGGTGTCGCGGCCGTTGCCCTTGGCCTGGTACATGGCGGCATCGGCGTGGTTGAGCAGCACCTCGGCGCGCCGGCCGTCCTGGGGAAAGAGGGCGATACCGAGACTGGCGGTGATGTGGAAGCGGTGACCGTCGAGATCGTAGCCGCCGCTGATCCGGCCGCGGATCTTCTCGGCCACCTGCCAGGCGCGCTTGGCGGCCACGCCGGGATCGGCATCCAGCACCGGCAGCATGATCACGAATTCGTCGCCGCCCAGGCGCGCCACCGTGTCCTCCTCGCGCAGGGCGTCGGTGAGGCGGCGGGTGACCTGCTGCAGGAGCATGTCGCCGGCACGGTGGCCGAGGCTGTCGTTGAGCAGCTTGAAGCGATCCAGATCGATGAAGATCAGCCCTCCGTGCACTTTCTCCCGCTGGGCATGGGCGATGGCCTGCTGCAGCCGGTCCAGCATCAGGCGCCGGTTGGCCAGGCCGGTGAGGGGATCGTAGAAAGCCAGCCGTTCGATTTCCTGGCGGGCCTGGTGACGCTCGGTGATGTCCTGCACCGCGCCGCGCAGGAAGGTGGGCTCGCCCCCGGCGTCGCGCTCGAGGCTGCCCGACAGTTCCACCCAGCGCACGGCGCCGTCGGCGCGGACGATCCGGTATTCCACCAGCAGCGGCGCGTCCTCTTCCAGGCTACGGGCGAGGGCGTCGTCGAGGCGCGCGGTGTCCTCCGGGTGCACCAGGGTCATGCTGGTGTCGAGGGTGTGGCCCAGCTCGCCCGGGCCCAGCCCGTAGATCGCTTCGGCGCCTTCCGACCAGGTGACGTGGCCGCTGGCGATGTTCCATTCCCACAGGCCCACCCCGGCGGCCCGGGTGGCCAGGCGGATCTGGGCCTCCTTGCGTTCCAGTTCCACCAGCAGTTGCTGGTACTGGCGTTCGGCGGCCCGCCGTTCGGTGACGTTGCGCATGACGCCGATGAGCGTCGGCTGCTCATCGACGAAGACCCGGGTCAGGCTCACTTCCACGTCGATGCAGTCGCCGTTGGGCAGCTCTTTCAGCCAATCGAAGATCTGGGGTTTGCCGGCGAGCGCCTCGCGCATGATGGCCTCGGCCTTCTCGGCCGACGGCTGGCCGTCGGATTGCACGGGTGGCGACAGGTCCACCAGCGAGCGGCCGATGACCTCCTCGCGGGGCCGCTGCAGGATCTCGAACAGCTTGTCGTTGCCGTCGATGAGGATGCCGTCGCGGATCATCAACACGCCGTCGTTGAGGGCGTCGAGCAGGCTCTGGTAGCGGGACTGGCTCTCCAGCAGGGCCCGGGAGGCCTGGTCCAGCTCGGTGAGATCGCTGAGGCTGGAGACGAAATGGGTGATCGCGCCGGCCTCGTCGCGCACCGCGTTGATGGTCTCCCACACCTGGAGCAGGCGCCCGTCCCGGTGGCGCAGCCGGCGGCGGCCGCTCCAGGCACCGCTGCGGGCCACGGCCAGCCGCTGGGCGGCGGGGATGGCGTCTTCCTCGTCAGCCACGTCGAGTTCCGCCAGGGCATGCCCGGCGATGTCGGCGGCGGCGAAGCCGGTGAGGGCCGTGAAGGCCGGATTGACCCGCAGCACCTGCCCCTCGGGGTCGGTGATGGCGATGGCGTTGTGGGTGTCGAAGGCGATGGCGGCGATGCGGCTCTCCTCGCGCAATCGGTAGTCTTCGGTCACGTCGCGGAAGACCAGGATCAGGCCCTCCAGGGAGCCGTCCTCGCGCAGGATCGGCGCCGCGCTGTCGGCGATGCGCCGGGGCCGGCCGTCGCGCCGGCGCAGGATGCTGTCGTCGCCCAGGTTCAGGGCCTGGCCGCTCTCGGTCAGGTGCCGTGCCAGGTGGCGTACCACTTCTCCCTGTTCGCCCTCGAGCACGAAGACCTCTTCCAGGGGTCGGCCGTGGGCGTCCTCGGCAGACCAGCCGGTGAGGGTTTCGGCCACCGGGTTCAGGCGGGTGATGCGGCCCTGGTCGTCGGTGGTGATCACCGCGTCGCCGATGGCCTCGAGGGTGCGCGAGAGCTGCTGTTCGCGCTGTTGCAGGAAGGCCAGGGCCTGATGGAGCTGGCGGCCCATGAGGTTGAAGGCCGCGGCCAGCTCGGCGATCTCGCCGCGGCCGGTCACGGGCAGGGGTTCGAAGCGGTTCTGTCCCATCTGCCGTGCCTGCTGGCTCAGCAGGCGCAGGGGCCGGCGGATCAGCCAGTAGTGGAGCCCCATCACCAGCAGCAGCGCCGGGACCAGCAGCCACAGCAGGATTTCGCGATCACCCGGCAGCACCCACAGCAACACCCCGAACAGCAGGAGCACCAGCAGCGGCAGGCCGAGACGCAGATCGATGGCGAACAGGCGTCTCATGCGTTCGGCGGTGGTTGGCGGGCGGGTCTGGGGCACGTGGTCCATCCCTGGCGGATTCCCGGTATGACGGCTGTCGGCTTCATCTGGCTTGCTCGCGAAGAAGGGTGGGGGAGCCCTTCCCCGACCGATTCCCGATCTATCGGCCGCCGGCGAAATTTGTTTACCGCCCACCCACGTGGCTTGTGTCTTTCCCCCTCTCCCCCCGGGAGAGGGGCCGGGGGTGAGGGCATGAGGGCGTGCGGAGCATGTCCGTTATACCGCAATTCGCCGGCCAGGGCATTGGGTTACAATGCCGGCCCTCGACCGCTTCCCGGGATACCGTCTCGTCATGTCATTGCTGCACATCCTGCTCCTGGCCGTTCTCCAGGGGCTGACCGAGTTTCTGCCCATCTCCAGCTCCGCCCATCTGATCCTGGTGCCGGCTCTCACCCACACGGCGGATCAGTCCCTGGCCTTCGACGTCTCGGTGCACGTGGGCACGCTGGTGGCGGTGCTCGTCTACTTCCGCCACGAGGTCGGGCGGCTTTTGGCCGACTGGGCCCGCTCCTGCCGGCAGCGGGCCCCGGTGGGCGAGAGCCGGCTGGCCTGGGTGCTGCTGCTGGCCTCGGTGCCGGTGGGGGTGGCCGGTCTGCTGCTGCACGATCTGGTGGAAACGGTGCTGCGCTCGCCCAGGGTGATCGCGGCGACCACCATCGGCTTCGGCCTGGTGCTATGGTGGGCGGACGTGGCCGGCCGGCGGCGGCGCGACGAGCACAGCATCGGCTGGCGGGACGGGCTGCTGATCGGTCTGGCCCAGGCCCTGGCCCTGGTGCCCGGCACTTCGCGCTCGGGCATCACCATGACCGCCGGCCTCTTTCTGGGGCTGACCCGTCAGGCCGCCGCGCGCTTCTCCTTCCTGCTGTCGATTCCGGCCATCGTCATGGCCGGCGGCTATCAGACCCTGAAGCTGCTGCAGGCCGGCCACGGCGTGAACTGGCCGGCACTGGGCCTCGGCGCCCTGTTCTCGGCCATCACTGCCTGGCTGTGCATCACCCTGTTCCTGAAATGGCTGGATCGGATCGGCATGCTGCCGTTCGCGATCTACCGCCTGCTGCTGGGGGCGGGGCTGCTATACTTGTATGTCTGACAGGCCCTTCGGCAACGACACCGTCGCCGTGAGAGGGGGCTGCCGAATCGCTGCCGGGTTACCCAATCCGCGCTGGCGAGCAATGCCACCAGGAGCCGCGCCATGCCCGTGACCACCCGGGTCTGTTCCGCCGAAAACCTCGTCGTGCACACGGCGACGGGGCAGCTCGAAGTGGCCGACATCCAGGCCGCCTTCGACCGAATGCTCGAGGATCCCGATTTCCGGCCCGACATGAATTCCCTGTGGGATCTGCGCGAGGCCGCGGTCGTCTCCACGCCCGACAAGCTCCAGGAACTGGTCACCCATGTGGCCCTGTCCCGCGAGAAGCGGGGCAGCCGCTACCGCCTGGCCATCGTGGCCAGGGATTCGGTGCTGCTGATGCTGGCCGACATCTTCAAGGCCCTGGCCAGTCCGCTGCCCTTCCAGGTGAAGATTTGCCGGGGGTTCGACGAAGCCTGGGACTGGCTGCAGGCCGACCGTCCCGGCAACGTCGCCTGAGCAACTGCAGGCCGGCCGTCTCCGGCCGGTGTGGTTTACAATTTCCCCATGCCCTCTTCCGTGGACAAGCTGTTCGCCGCCCCCCGGCCCCTGGTGGATTTCGCCTTCGACGAGGCGGTGGCCCGGGTGTTTCCCGACATGATCCGCCGTTCGGTGCCCGGCTACGAGACCCTGATCGGCCTCACCGGCCTGCTGGCGGCGCGCCATGCGCAGGCCGGCAGCCGGATCTACGATCTGGGCGCCTCGCTCGGCGCCAGCAGCCTGGCGGTGGCCCGCTGCCTCGAGACGCCCGAGGTGACCCTGGTGGCGGTGGACAATGCCCCGGCCATGGCGGCGCGCTGCGCCGCCAACCTGCGTGAGGCCCTGCCGGCGCGGGCGGTACAGGTGATTTGTGCCGACATCCGTGACGTGCGGATCCGCAATGCCTCGGTGGTGATCCTCAACTTCACCCTGCAGTTCGTGGCCCCCGAAGATCGCGCCGCGCTGCTGGCGCGGATCCATGCCGGCCTGCGCCCCGGCGGGGCCCTGCTGCTGGCCGAGAAGATCGCCTTCGCCGATCCGGCCGAACAGCGGCGCATGGAGGCCCTGCACGCCGACTTCAAGCGTGCCAACGGCTACAGCGAGCTGGAGATCCACCAGAAACGGGCGGCCCTGGAGAAGGTGTTGATCCCCGATACCCTCGAGACCCACCACCGGCGCCTGCAGGCGGCGGGTTTTACGGCGGTGGACGAGTGGTTCCGTTGCCTCAACTTCGCCGGCCTGCTGGCCCTGCGCTGATGGATCTCGACACATTGTTGCCGGCGCTGGCCGACGGGCCGCTGGCCCGCTGGGCCGAACGCCTGCCCGCCCAGGTGGCCGCCGGGCTGGACCCGGCCCGGCACGGCGATCTGCCCCGCTGGGAGGCGGCCCTGGCGGCGCTGCCCGAAGCGCGGCCGGGCAGCGTGGATCTGGCCGCCGACACGCTGCGCATCGGCCGCCGCGCCGACCTGGCGGAAGGCGATGCGGACCGTCTGGAGGCGGCCCTGCGGCAACTGCATCCCTGGCGCAAGGGCCCCTTCGAACTGTTCGGCCTGCACATCGATACCGAATGGCGTTCCGACCGGAAGTGGCAGCGCCTGGCGCCACACATTCAGCCGCTGGCCGGGCGGCTGGTGCTCGACGTGGGCTGCGGCAACGGCTATCACGCCTGGCGCATGCGCGGGGCGGGGGCGGCGCGGGTCATCGGGATCGATCCGTCGCCCCTGTTCGTGATGCAGTTTCGGGCGGTGAAGCGCTACCTGCCCCCCGAGCCGGTGGACGTGCTGCCGCTGGGCATCGACGATCTGCCGCCGGCACTGGACGCCTTCGACACCGTGTTCTCCATGGGGGTGCTCTATCATCGGCGCTCGCCGCTGGATCACCTGCTGCAACTGAAGGGCGCCCTGCGCCCCGGCGGCGAACTGGTGCTGGAAACCCTGGTGGTGGAAGGCGACGCGCAGAGCGTGCTGGTGCCGGCGGGGCGCTACGCGAAGATGGGCAACGTCTGGTTCATCCCCTCGCCGGCCCTGCTCGAACGCTGGCTGGAGCGCTGCGGCTTCCGCCACGTGCGGGTGGTGGACGTGACCCCCACCACGGTGGAGGAACAGCGCCGCACCGGCTGGATGACCTTCCAGTCCCTGGCCGACTTTCTCGATCCCAACGATGCCTCGCGCACGGTGGAAGGCCATCCGGCCCCCGTGCGCGCCATCGCCATCGCCCGCAAGCCGGGTTAGCAGGCTGTTGTCTCAAAATTGTCTTGACGCGAATCGTTTGATATAGGAGCGGCGCACCTGAATTCGGAACAGCATGCTGCCAATTCAGAACAGCTCCACCTCGCTGGGCGCGTCGGTGAACGATTCGATGCGCTGTTTCTCCTCTACCAGCATCCCCAGCCGCTCGACGAGCTGCCGGCTCTGCTCTTCGGTGGTTTCCATGGCCTGGAGGATGGTGTCCTGCAGCGCAGCATCCGTGCGCCAGTCCTGCTCCAGGGCGTCGAGCAGGGTCTGCACCGTGGCGTGGAGCCGGTTGTGCAGATCGATGATCACCGGGTAACTGGGCAGGTTGCTGTAACAGGCGCCGCCGTCGGGATCGGTGAACCAGTGGCCGAAGCGGCAGTGATCCGCATCCACTCGCAGATCGTCGATGTAGGGGTGGTGGCCGTCCAGGCCGATGACCCGGTGGGCCTTTTGCACATAGACCGTGTGATCCATCTTGGCCAGGGAGATGTGGCCGATCATGCGGGCCTTGCTGACCGTTTCGTAGGTCTTTTCGGCCACTTCGGCGAAGCGCGCGAAGGAGCGCTCGAAGTCGGTCACCAGCTGGTTCGAGGTGCTGGTCTTTTCCTCCATCTCGGCCGAGCTTTCGGCGATCCGCTGGCTGGCCTGGAGCAGGCCGGTGATGATCCCCTCGATCTTGTCGGTGGCCTGTTTGGTGTTCTCGGCCAGGGCCCGCACCTCGTCGGCCACCACGGCGAAGCCGCGGCCGTGTTCGCCGGCCCGCGCCGCCTCGATGGCGGCATTGAGGGCCAGCAGGTTGGTCTGATCGGCGATGCTGGCGATGAGGCCGATGATCTGGTTGATCTCGGCGCTGCTCTCATCGAGCTGGCGGGAGGCCTCACGCAGGGCGCCGATGCGTTCCACCACCAGGCCGATGTTCTCCTTCACGTTGTTCACGTCGTTGCGGCTGCCCTGGGCGTTGAGCGCCGCTTCGCTGGAGATGGTTTCCACTTCGGTCATCTCCTGGGCGATGGTGTGCAGATCGGTCTGGGTCAGTTGCAGGCTGGAGACCAGGTTTTCGGCCTGCAGGGCCGACACGCGGCTGAACAGCTCTTCCCGCTGCCGCTGCCAGTGGGCCGCTTCGAGGGAGTCGAGGGCCTGGCGGATACTCGCCAGCCCGTCGCGGAACTCGCCGGCGAAGTCGGCGCTGGCGGGCGGCGTGTCGAAGCGTTGTTCGCCGGCGGCCTGCAGCAGGCTCACCGTGTCGTGGACGAAGGCTTCGGTCTGTGCCACGGCCCGGTTCAGGGCCTGGGCCAGCGCGCCCAGTTCGCAGTTTTCGGGGATTCCGGTCAGGCGGGCGGCCAGCCGGCCGCTGGCCAGATCCTGGCAGACGCTCTCGAGTTGCCGGGCCATGGCCAGGTGGCGCTTGCGGAAATGGCCGATCAGCGGCCAGAGGACGATCCCGAGAGCCAGAAAGCCGAACAGTACCGGGTCGGGGCCCTGCCGCAACAGGGCGTAGCCGGTGGCCGCCAACAGCAGGAACGGCGCGAGATAGGGGAGCAGTCGGGGGACGAAGCGGGCGGCAAGGGCGGTCATGCGGTGCATCCAGGCGGTGAGGGCGGGGCGCAGGCCGGAGCCGCGGCCCCCGCGCAGGGTTCGGGTCTCCCTCACTCTAGCGGCCGGTAACGGACGGGCTTTAGCTTGAACCCGGGAAAACCCGGAATCGGCCCGCGAGCGGCCGGGCGATCAGATCGTGCTCGGTGGCGGCGACGATCTCCACGTCCAGCAGATCCCCGGTCCGGGCGTCGGGCGCGTCGTCGAGGATCACCGCGCCGTCGATCTCCGGCGCCTCGCCGGCCGAGCGGGCCAGCAGCAGGCCCTCCTCGTCGACGCCGTCCACCAGCACGGTGGCGCGCCGGCCGACCCGCGCCTGCAGCTTCGCCGCGCTGATTTCGGCCTGGCGGGCCATGAAGCGGGCCAGGCGGTCCTGCTTCACTTCCTCCGGCACGGCGCCGGGCAGGGCGTTGGCCGGGGCGCCCGCCACCGGCGAGTAGGCGAAGGCACCCACCCGATCCAGTTGGGCGGCGTCGAGAAACTCGAGCAACAGGTCGAAGTCGGCCTCCGTCTCGCCGGGGAAGCCGACGATGAAGGTGCTGCGCAGGGTCAGATCGGGGCAGATCGTCCGCCAGTTTTCGATCCGCTCCAGCACCCGATCGATGTCGCCGGGGCGTTTCATGGCCCGCAGCACGGCCGGACTGGCGTGTTGCAGGGGCACGTCCAGATAGGGCAGGACGCGGCCCTCGGCCATCAGGGGCAGCACCTCGTCCACGTGCGGATAGGGATAGACGTAGTGCAGCCGCACCCAGGCGCCGAGCGTGCCCAGGGCCGCCGCCAGTTCGGTGAAGCGGGTCTTCACCGGGCGCCCGCCCCAGAAGCCGGTGCGGTATTTCACGTCCACGCCGTAGGCCGAGGTGTCCTGGGAGACCACCAGCAGCTCCTTCACCCCGGCGGCCACCAGGTTTTCGGCCTCCTGCAATACCTCGCCCACCGACCGGCTGACCAGATCCCCGCGCAGTTGCGGGATGATGCAGAAGCGGCAGCGGTGATTGCAGCCTTCCGAGATTTTCAGATACGCATAGTGGCGCGGCGTCAGCCGCAGCCCCTCGGGCGGCACCAGATCGGTGAAGGGATCGGGGGGCTTCGGCAGATGCGCGTGCACCGCTTCCATCACCGCCTCGTAGGCGTGGGGGCCGGTGACCGCCAGCACCCCGGGCACGGCCGTCTCCACCAGGCCCTCGCGCGCGCCGAGGCAGCCGGTCACGATCACCTTGCCGTTTTCGTCCAGCGCCTCGCGGATGGCCTCCAGCGACTCCTCCACCGCCGCGTCGATGAAGCCGCAGGTGTTGACGATCACCAGGGCCGCGTCATCGTAGCGATCCGTGATGGCGTAGCCCTCGGCCCGCAGGCGGGTGAGGATCCGCTCCGAATCCACCGTGGCCTTGGGGCAGCCGAGGCTGAGGAAACCGATCTTCGGCGGGGTCTTCATGGGGGTTCCTGTCAGGCTTGAGTGGAAGTAACGCAGAGGTCGCAGAGACGCGGAGTGCGCCGAGACAGAAAAAAAGACGGCACTGGATGTTCTCCGCGTCCTCTGCGTCTTTGCGACCTCTGCGTCATTTGCAGTGCTGCCCTGTCAGTGCCGTGGAAGTGCGGACCGGATCGCGGCGAGGCGGCGCTGGCGCAGTTCGCGGGCCAGATCGGCGCCTCGGTAGCCTTGGCGGGCCAGGTCGCCGCCGCGGATGGCGTCGGCGGCGGCGAAGGCGGCGCGCAGGAGGTCGGGCTGTTCGAATTCGGCGTCCTCGTAGCCGGGCCGGCCGCGGGAGTCGGCTTCGCAGGCCAGCAGGTACTGCTCGAAACGGGCGGGGCGGCGGAAGGCGTCCAGGGCCTCGAGCAGCGCGAGCAGGGCCGGCGCGTCCAGTTCGGCGGCGCGGTGGTAGTGCAGGTGATAGCGGGTCACCAGCACGGCCAGGTCGTGAAAGGCCTTCGGCGTCCGGTACCGTTCGCACAGGGCCTCCACCAGGGGTACGCCGCGGGCTTCGTGATCGGGATGTTTCGGCCACAGATCCCGGGGCGTGGTGCCCTTGCCCAGATCGTGCACCAGGGCGGCGAAGCGTACCACCGGCTCGGGCGAGAGGCGTGCGGCCTGTGCCAGCACCAGCAGGGTGTGCACGCCGGTATCGATCTCGGGATGGTGCGCGGGATCCTGGGGCACGCCGAACAGCCGTTCGATCTCCGGAAACAGCCTGGCCAGGGCGCCGCATTCGCGCAGCACCTCGAAGAACACCTGGGGTGCATCCTCGTCCAGGGCGCGCACCGTCTCCTGCCAGACCCGTTCTGGCACCAGGGCATCCACCTCGCCTGCGTCCACCATGCGGCGCATCAGTGCCAGGGTTTCGTCGGCGATGCGAAAGCCCAGGGGCCGGAAGCGGGCGGCGAAGCGCGCCACCCGCAGGATGCGCACCGGATCCTCGACGAAGGCGGGGGAGACGTGGCGCAGCAGGCGGCGTTCCAGGTCCCGCCGGCCGCCGTAAGGATCGATGAGGTGTCCGTCCTCGTCCTCGGCCATGGCATTGATGGTGAGATCGCGCCGGGCCAGGTCTTCCTCCAGGGTGACCTCGGGGCTGGCGTGGAAGGTGAAGCCGGTGTAGCCGGGGCCGGTCTTGCGTTCGGTGCGGGCCAGGGCGTATTCCTCTTTCGTTTCGGGATGCAGGAACACGGGGAAGTCCTTGCCCACCGGCCTGAAGCCCAGGGCGCGCATCTGCTCGGGCGTGGCGCCCACCACCACCCAGTCGGTGTCGGTGACCGGCAGGCCCAGCAGCCGGTCCCGCACGGCGCCGCCGACCTTGTAGATCTTCACGGCCGGCGGGCAGTGCGTCGCCAGCGGGTATAGTGGGCCCGCAGGGTGTCCGGTTGCAGATAGAGGGGCACGGCCGCTTCCAGGGGCGTGGGCACGATGCCGAAGACCTCGCGCAGCACCCGGTCGCCCTCGGCGCAGACGCTGTCGGTCTGCAGGGAGCGGAAGTTGTCCAGGGTGAAGGGCTTGCCCGGCACGTGCTGCAGAATCCTCGCCTGCAGTTTCGACAGGCGCGGGCCGAGGGGGAGGATGCGCCGGTGCAGATCCAGTTCCCGGTTGAGGTATTCGACGATCTCGAGCAGGGTGTATTCCTTCGGCCCGCAGAGATCGTAACGCTGGCCGATGGCCGCCGGCCTGTCGAGGCTGCGCACGAAGGCCTGCACCACGTCTTCCACGTGCACCGGGGCGAAGCGGCTGCGGGCGCAGGCCAGGGGCAGGATCGGCGCCTTGCGCAGCAGGGCGGCGAAGCGGTTGGTGAAGCTGTCGTCACGGCCGAAGATCACCGAGGGCCGGAAGGAGGTGGCCTCGATGCCGCTGGCGGCATGCACGCGGTTTTCGCCCTCGCCCTTGCTGCGCAGATAGTAGCTGCTGCCGCTGGCCGCATCGGCGTGCAGGGCGCTCATGTGCAGGAAGCGGCTCACCTTCTTCTCGCGGCAGGCGTTGAGCAGGCGCTCCACCAGGGCCACGTGGATGGCATGGAATTCCTTGCCGTTGTCGCGCTTCTCGTTGAGGATGCCGATCAGGTTGATGGCGATGTCGCAGCCATCCATGGCCTTGCGCATCACGAAGCCGTCGTGCACCACGTCGCCTTCGAGCAGGGTCACGCCGGGAAACACCCGCAGATCGCGGTGCCGTTCCGGATGTCGCGTGGGGATCCGGACCTGGTGGCCCGCGGCGGTCAGGGCCCGCGCCAGATGCCGGCCGACGAAGCCGGTGCCGCCGAAGATGCAAAGGGTGTGTTGCATGGCTGATTCGTTTGCCGGGATGGAAAGCCGCAAGGCGAGTCGAATTGAAACATAGGCGGGGCAAGGGCGTCTATACTGGGAGGGCACGGACCCAAACCGCCTGCCAACGCACACATAAGGAGCAAACATGAGCTTTCAGGTCACCAGTCCCGTCGACGGCACGCTTCTGCGCGAGATCCCGGCGTGGGATGCGGCCACGCTGGATCACGCCCTGGAGGCCGTGGCCGCGGCCACGCCCGGCTGGGCCGACACCCCGGTTTCGGAGCGGGCGCGGCTGATGGCGCGGGCCGCCGAGGTGTTGCGCGCCAACGCGGAGAAATACGCCCGCATCATGACCACCGAGATGGGCAAGCTCTTCCGCGATGCCCGTGCCGAGGTCGAGAAATGCGCCTGGGTCTGCGAATACTATGCCGAGCACGGGCCGGCCTTTCTCGCCGACGAGATCATCGCGTCGGACGCCGGCAAGAGTTACGTGGCCTATCTGCCGCTGGGCACCGTGCTGGCGGTGATGCCCTGGAACTTCCCCTTCTGGCAGGTATTCCGTTTCGCCGCGCCCGCGCTGGTGGCCGGCAATACCGGCGTGCTCAAGCACGCTTCCAACGTGCCGGAAAGCGCCCTGGCCATCGAGGAGGTCTTCCGCGAGGCCGGTTTCCCCGAGAACGTGTTCCGCACCCTGATGATCCGCGCCTCGCAGGTGCGCGGGGTGATCGAGGATCCCCGCGTGCACGCCGTCACCCTCACCGGCAGCGAGCCGGCCGGCCGGCAGGTGGCCGCCGCCGCCGGCGAGAACCTCAAGAAGTCGGTGCTGGAGCTGGGCGGCTCCGATGCCTTCGTGGTGCTGGAAGACGCGGATCTGGATCTGGCCGTGCAGACCGCCGTCACCTCGCGTTTTCTCAACAACGGCCAGAGCTGCATCGCCGCCAAGCGGTTCATCGTGGTGGATGCCATCGACGAGGACTTTCTCACCCGCTTCCAGGCCGCGGTGGAAGCCCTGCGCATGGGCGATCCCTTCGACGAGGCGACCCAGCTCGGCCCCATGGCGCGCACCGATCTGCGCGACGAGCTGCACCGGCAGGTGACCGACAGCATCGCCGCCGGCGCGGTGCCGGTGACCGGCTGCGAAATCCCCGACCGGCCCGGGGCCTGGTATCCCCCCTCGATCCTCGACCGGGTGGAGCCGGGCATGCGCGCCTGGCACGAGGAGCTGTTCGGCCCGGTGGCCATCGTCATCCACGCCCGCGACGAGGAGGATGCCCTGCGCATCGCCAACGATTCGCCCTTCGGCCTTGGCGGCAGCATCTGGACCGCCGACAGCCAGCGCGGCGAGCGCCTCGCCCGGCGCATGCAGTCGGGCGCCACCTTCGTCAACGGCCTGGTCAAGAGCGATCCGCGTCTGCCCTTCGGCGGCATCAAGCATTCGGGTTACGGCCGGGAGCTTTCGCACCATGGCATCCGCGAGTTCGTCAACGTCAAGACCATCTGGATCCGCTGAGGCCAAGACATGATTCTTTCCACCACACCCACCCTCGAAGGACGGCCCATCCGGACCTATCACGGCGTGGTTACCGGCGAGGCCATCCTGGGCGCCAACGTCTTCAAGGACTTCTTCGCCTCCATCCGCGACATCGTCGGCGGCCGCTCCGGCGCCTACGAAAAGGAACTGGAGAAGGCCCGCACCCTCGCCTTCGAGGAGATGCAGGAACAGGCCCGCACCCTGGGCGCCAACGCGGTGGTCGGCATCGACATCGATTACGAGACGGTCGGCGGACAGGGCAGCATGCTGATGGTGAGCGTCAGCGGCACGGCCGTGACCGTGGAGTGATGGCGACTCGCCCCGGTTGAACCATGGGGGTGCCGCCGGAACTGTTGCTGTGGGCCGCCCTGCTGGGCGTGTTCGCCGGTCTGGCGGCGGGGCTGCTGGGCGTGGGTGGCGGCCTGGTCATCGTGCCGGTGCTGGCCATGCTCTTCACCGCCGCCGGCTACGACCACGTGATGCACCTGGCCGTGGGCACCTCGCTGGCGACCATCGTCTTCACCTCCCTGTCTTCGGTGCGGGCCCATCACCGCCACGGCGCGGTGCGGTGGCCGGTGTTCCGGCGCCTCACTCCGGGGATCGTGATCGGCGCCCTGGCCGGCGCCGCGATCGCCGATCGCCTGCCCGGCGATCGGTTGCGCCTCGTCTTCGGCCTGTTCGAGCTGTGGGTGGCGGTGCAGATGAGTCTGGACATCCGGCCGGCGCCCCACCGCGGGCTGCCGGGCCCGGTCGGCATGAGCCTGGCCGGTTTCGTCATCGGCGGCGTCTCGGCCATCGTGGGGATCGGCGGCGGCACCCTCACCGTGCCGTTCTTGGTCTGGTGCAACGTGGCCATGCGCCAGGCCGTGGCCACTTCCGCCGCCTGCGGCCTGCCCATCGCCCTCGCCGGCAGCCTGGGCTTCCTCGTCACCGGCTGGGACGCTCCCGGCCGTCCGCCCGGCAGCCTCGGCTATCTGCACCTGCCGGCCCTCGGCGCCATCGTCGTCACCAGCATGCTCGCCGCCCCCTGGGGCGCCCGCCTCGCCCACCGCCTGCCGGCCCGCACCCTCAAGCGGATCTTCGCCCTGCTGCTGTTCGCGCTGGCGGCGAAGATGCTGGCTTGAAAGCAGAGGAAAGCGGCAGGAGACAAGAGGAAAGGACGCAATCTGCAGGAGCGGCGCCTCGGCGCGATTGGCGGGTAGCTGGTAGCTGGTGGCTGGGTGCGGGTAAAACCAAAAGGCCTTTCCCCGCTACCCGTCCCCCGCTACCAGCAACCGCATTGTCGCGGCGAGGGCGCCGTTCCTACCTGTGCGGGGGCAGTTTCACGGTCAGTTCCGCGCCGCCGAGGGGGCTGTCGCCGATGTGCAGTTCGCCGCCGTAGAGCAGCACGATCTCCTGCACCATGGCCAGGCCGAGGCCGTGGCCTTCCACCCGGGTGTCGGCGCGGCGGCCGCG
Organism: Chromatiales bacterium; assembly: GCA_026984045.1. Classification (GTDB taxonomy): domain Bacteria; phylum Pseudomonadota; class Gammaproteobacteria; order UBA6429; family Thiohalophilaceae; genus JALSSV01. Next base: position 58,598 of record JALSSV010000029.1, read on the forward strand.
TTCGCGCACGGCGGCCTTCTGTGGGTCGGGGATGCCGGGGCCGTCGTCTTCCACGCGGACCACGATGGCGTCGCCTTCCCGGGCGGCGCGGATCCGGATGCGCCGCTCGGCCCACTTGAAGGCGTTGTCCAGCAGGTTGCCGAACAGCTCCAGCAGATCGCCGGTTTCCATGGCGATGGCCAGTTCGGCGGGGATCTGCAGTTCCACCTCGCGCCGGGCCTCGCCGTGGACCTTGCCCAGGGTCTGCAGGAGCCGTTCGAGTTGCGGTCGCAGGGGAACGGGAGCCGGGTTGGCCCGGGCGGCGGTGGCCGCCCGTTGCAGCTGGTAGTCGATGATCTCGCGGATCCGCTGCACGGCCTCGCGGGCTTCGGCCGGGTCGCGGCGGGCCGGCTCGTCGATGGCGTTGGCGAGGATGGCCAGGGGCGTCTTGAGGCTGTGGGCGAGGTTGCCCAGGGCGTCGCGGTAGCGTTCGACCTGCCGCCGGTTGTGTTTGAGCAGGGCGTCGATGCGATCGGTGAGCTGTTGCAGTTCGGGCGGATAGGGGCCGGGCAGGGCATCGATTTGCCCCTGTTCGATGCGGTGCAGATCGGCGCTCACCCGGCGCAGCGGACGCAGTCCCCAGCGCAGCACCCCGGCCTGCACCAGCAACAGCAGCACGGCGGCGCCGCCCAGCCAGCCCCACAGGGTGCGGCGAAAGTCGTCCCGGCGCGCCAGCCAGGGGGTGCGATCCTCGAGCAGGCGGATCCGCAGATCGGTGGTGCGCCCGCCGTCGCCTTCCCAGCGCACCGTATAGTGCAGGGCCAGATGGGGACGCCCTTCCAGCTTGCGCGTGACGAAGCGCGGTTCGCCGGGCGGGGAGGGGGACGCGGCGGGCAGCCTGAGGCCGAGCAGGGAGGGCGTGCGCAGCCGCACCTTGCCGTGCGCATCCTCCACCTGCGCATACAGGCCCGAGGCGGGCCGGCCGTAGCGCGGATCGGGCAGCGGGCGGACGAAACGGGGCTGGCCGTTCGCATCCACGTCGAGGATGGCCAGCAGGGCGTAGAGGCGATCCTGCAGCCGTTCCCGCTGGGCCGTTTCGAGGCTCTGGCGGAAGGCCCGGTCGAGCGCCAGGCCGGTCAGGGCCACGAACACCAGCAGCACCGCGAGGGCGGCCAGCAACAGGCGGGCCTGCAGGGAGAGGCGCCGGGCGGCCGGTTTCACCTGGCGGGGTGTCCTTGCGTGGCGCAGGCCCAGCGGTAGCCGCGGCCGCGCAGCGTTTCGATGGGTTGCCAGGCGCCGTCGGGGTCGAGTTTGCGGCGCAGGCGGCGGACGAAGACCTCGATCACGTTGCTGTCGCGGTCGTAGTCCTGGGCGTAGAGGTGTTCGGTCAGCTCGGTCTTGGAGATCACCTCGCCGGCGTGCAGCACCAGGTATTCGAGCAGGCGGTATTCGTAGGCGGTGAGTTCCACTTCCCGGCCTTCCAGGGTCACGCGCTGCCGGCGGGGGTCGAGGGCCAGCGGCCCGCTGTGGATCACGGGGCGGGCCTGGCCGGCGGCGCGGCGCAGGAGGGCGCGGATCCGGGCCAGCAGTTCCTCGGGATGGAAGGGCTTGACCAGGTAGTCGTCGGCCCCGGCCTCGAGGCCCTCCACCTTTTCTTCCCAGCGACCCCGGGCGGTGAGGATGAGCACGGGAAAGTCCCGGCCGGCCGAGCGCCAGGCGCGGATCACTTCGATGCCGTCCTTCTCCGGCAGACCCAGATCCACCACCGCCAGATCGAAGGGGATCTCCTCCCCCAGGTACTGGCCCTCGCGGCCGTCGGCGGCGCTGTCCACGGCGAAGCCGGCCTCGGCGAGCATGGCGCGCAACGGTTCGCGCAGGGCGTCTTCGTCCTCCAGGATCAGCAGGCGCATGTCACTTCGCCGGGACGCGGAAGATCTTCACGTGGCCGTTGGGCAGCAAGACCTTGATGCGGTGGACCCGCTTGCCATGGCGGGTGACGGTCTCGGCGCTGAGGATCCGGCCGCCGGTCTGCTTGCGGATCCGGGCCACCGCCGCATCCAGGCTTTCGCCCTGCTGGCGGGCCACTCGCAGCAGTCCACCGGCCCCGACCGGGGCGGCTGCGGCCGGCAAGGCCGGAAGCAGGACGAACAGGGCGGCGAGCAGCAGGGTACGGGGCATGGTCAGGACTGGCGAAGCGCGATTTGCGCACAAGCATACCGGCCCACCGGCGGTTTGTCAGTGTCGGCTCAGCTCGTAACCGACCACCGAGCCGATGAACAGCCCGGCCGTGGCGGCGGTGGCATCGCCGTCGCCCAGTTGGTTGCCCAGCAGGCCGCCGATCACGCCGCCCCCGATGATGGGGAGGGGATCCACGCCGGTCCGGACGCCCTGCATTGTGCAGCGAGGATACGGCCGATGCCCGTGGGGATGGGGGACGTGGCCATGCGGGCGGTATGCCGGCAGAGAATGGAGGTGACGAGCCTGAGGCCAGGCGGCCCGGCGATGGGCCCACCGCCACTCGCGGATGGCCCGGCGTTTGCCCCGCCGCTCGGCCCGTTCCAGCCGGCGCCAGGTCTTGCGCCAGGCATGATGCGCCACGCGCCGTTCCTGCCCGAGGTACCGACCGCCGTCGTGCCAGTGGCGCTCCGAGTGATGGTCGTCGGCCAGCGCCGGCGTGGTGATGGTCAGCAGGCCCGAAAGCACGGTGGTGACGAAAAGGCGTGACATGGTGGCCTCCGATGGCTTGTGGATTCGGGAGGCAGCATGGCATCTCGGGGCTGAACGAGGGCTGAACCACTTTGGGACGGTGTTGCTCTTTTCCCCACGGAGGAAATACGGCCTGCGAGATGGATGGGGCGTCGGCATGTCGCCCCGCCGGAGGGGGCTTCAATCTCCGGGGCAGGGCGGCCGACCGTGGAGTGAGGCGGCAATGCCCATGGGGCGTCGTTCACCCCCCCGTCATGGACATGAAGCGCACCACCTGCCCCGGTTTCTCCCGGAACTCGTGGCGCTCGGGCTTGCGGGCGATGGCGGCGCGGAGGTGATCCTCCAGTTCCGTGTCGCTGATCCCGGCACGCAGCAGGGGGCGCAGCGGGTACTGATCGTCCTGGCCCAGGCACAGATAGAGGGTGCCATCGGCGGACAGGCGTACCCGGTTACAGGTTTCGCAGAAGTGCTGGGAGAGGGGGGTGATGAAACCGATGCGCAGATCGGTGCCGGCCACCTGCACGTAGCGGGCCGGCCCGCCGCCGGGCATGGTGCCAGGCAGCAGCTCGTAACGTTCGGCGAGGCGGCGCTTGATGGTCTGCAGGCTGATATAGCGACGGCTAGCGCTCTGGCCGGTCTCGCCCATGGGCATGGTCTCGATGAAGCGCAGGGTGAAGCCGTGTTCGAGGCAGAATCCGACCATGTCTTCCACCTCGTCGTCGTTGACGCCGGCCATGACCACCATGTTGATCTTGATGGGGGCGAAGCCCTCGGCCTTCGCGGCCATCAGGCCGTCGAGCACCTTGTCGAGCTTGCCGCGGGTGATTTCCCGGAAGCGCTCGGGGCGCAGGGTGTCGAGGCTCACGTTGAGCCGCCGCACGCCGGCGGCACGCAGGGCGGCCGCTTCGCGGGCCAGACGGGTGGCGTTGGTACTCAGAGACAGATCTTCGATGCCGGGCAGGGCCGCGAGGCGCGCGGCCAGTGCCGGCAGATCCCGGCGCACCAGCGGCTCGCCACCGGTGAGACGGATGCGGCGGGTGCCCAGCCGGCCGAAGGCGCCGATGACCCGCTCCAGCTCGTCGAAGGTCAGCCAGTCTTCCGGGGTATCGAAATCACGAAAGCCTTCCGGCATGCAGTACCGGCAACGGAGATCGCAACGGTCGGTGACCGACAGTCGGACGTATTCGATGTGGCGGCCATGGGGATCGATGAGCGACATGGGTTATACCTGTGTAGAATGCTCAGGCATTATAGCCCGGATCCGGCCGCGGTTCAGCGCCGCTGCAGCGTCATGCCTGCCTGCCCGGTTGTGGCGGGGAGGGACTGCAGCACGCAGAAATCCCGTGCCGGGCGTCAAGCCGGTCATGCGGACGGCTCCCCTGACAGGCGCTCCACGATGTCGCGGGCCGTCTTGGCATCCGGCGTGCCCACGGCGATGATCCGGTTGGCCTGAAGCAGGGCCGGATAGGTGTTGAGCCCCAGTTCCCGGGCCAGTTGCCGGGCAATGGCATCGCTTGCGACAAGAACCTGGAGATCGACGCCGGCAGCGGCACAAGCGGCTTCCCACACCCTTTTCGCCTGCGTCGTGTCGTCCGTGTCAGGAAGAATCAGGCGTAGGGTGTTCATGTCGCTCCAGAGCCATCATCAGCATTCCATCATTCGGCAGACCGGGTGAAAAACCCCCGTTTTTCACCCGGTCTGTTTGAAGGGGTCATATCCCTGCGTAAAGTCATATATACTCGCTGCCGGGACAGCCGGCTTTGACCCAGGTCAACTCGGCGTGATCTTGCAGATAACAACAACAAACAAGGGAAGGTTCCCCGTACCGGAGCGATGGAATGAAACACGCAACCCTGACTCCCGAGGAGCTGCACGCCGTCTATCTGTTTTCCGGCCTCAATGAGAATCAGCTGCAGGCCATGCTGGAGACGGCCTACAGCATCGAGCTGGCCCCGCGCGAGATTCTGTTCGAGGCCGGTCAGTCGGCCGGGCACTTCTATCTGTTGCGCAGCGGCCAGATCAAGCTGTTCTCCCTGTCCGACAGCGGCGACGAGAAGGTGGTGGAGATCATCTATCCCGGCGAGACCTTTGCCGAGGCCATCACCTTCATGACCCAGCACAACTATCCGGTAAGTGCCGAGGCCATCTCCGCCAGCGAGGTCATCAGTTTCGACATGAACGTGTTCCGCCGGTTGCTGGAGGAGTCCCGTGAGACCTGCATGCGCCTGATGGCCGACATGAGCCGCCGCCTGCGCAAGCGCATCGCCGAAATCAACAACCTGACCCTGCACAACGCCACCTACCGGCTGGTGGTCTATCTGCTGGAGCAGATCCCGCCGGGAGTGGTGGAACTGCCGGAGATCCACCTGGGCACCCCCAAGAGCGTGATTGCCTCACGCCTGTCCATCCAGCCCGAGACCTTCTCCCGCATTCTCGGCAAACTGGCCCGCCAGAAACTGATCCGGGTTCACCAGAACACCATCACCCTGCTGGACGTGGACGGGCTGCGCGCCCTGCTTTGATCCCCTTCTGGACCGAATCCAGCGTCCGGCTTGACCTGGGTCAATGAGACCGGGCGCCGGGCTGGGGAACATGGGCCTGCATCAATCATGCACCCGGGGGGATCACCATGAGCGAGAAATTCACCAAAGCGATGGCCCGCAACATCTTTTACGGTGGGGCCGTCTTCTTCTTTCTGCTGTTCCTGGCCCTGACCTTCGACACCCACGGCGAGCTGCCCAAGCGGGATCACCGCGAGAACATCACCGAGAAGGTGGCCATGGGCAAGATGGTCTGGGAAGAGAACGACTGCATCGGCTGTCACACCCTGCTGGGCGAAGGGGCCTACTTCGCGCCGGAGCTGGGCAACGTCTACAAACGCTTCGGCAACAGCAAGGAAGGCATCATCGCCTTCATCAAGAGCCGGCCGCCCCAGGGGATCGAGGGACGGCGCAGCATGCCCCAGTTCAACCTGAGCGACGAGGAACTGGACGCGCTGGCCGAGTTCCTCAAGTGGGCCTCGGAAATCAACACCGCCGGCTGGCCGCCGAACATTCAAGGTTAAGGGAGGGCTCGAACGATGCAATACTCGTCTCAAGCGGTTGCCAAACCGTATTTCATCGCCGCCATCGGCCTGTTCGTGGGCCAGATCCTGTTCGGCCTGATCATGGGTCTGCAGTATGTCTGGGGGGATTTCCTGTTTCCGGAGATCCCCTTCAACGTGGCACGCATGGTGCACACCAACCTATTGATCGTCTGGCTGCTGTTCGGCTTTATGGGCGCGGCCTACTACATCGTTCCGGAAGAGACGGAGACGGAACTGGCCAGCCCGAAACTGGCCCTGGCCCTGTTCTGGATCTTCCTGGTGGCCGGCGCCCTGACCATCCTCGGCTATCTGCTGGTGCCCTATGCCCGGCTCGCCGAGATCACCGGCAACGGCCTGCTGCCGACCATGGGCCGGGAATTCCTGGAGCAGCCCACCATCACCAAGATCGGCATCGTGATCGTGGCCCTGGGTTTTCTCTACAACATCACCATGACCATCCTCAAGGGCCGCAAGACGGTCATCAGCCTGGTGCTGCTTCTCGGCCTGTGGGGACTGGCGGTGTTCTTCCTGTTCTCCTTCTACAATCCGGCCAACCTGGTTCTGGACAAGTACTACTGGTGGTGGGTGGTCCATCTGTGGGTGGAAGGCGTGTGGGAGCTGATCCTGGGCTCCATCCTGGCCTTCGTGCTGATCAAGGTCACCGGCGTGGACCGGGAGATCATCGAGAAGTGGCTGTACGTGATCATCGCCATGACCCTGATCACCGGCATCATCGGCACCGGGCATCATTACTACTGGATCGGCACACCCGAGTACTGGCAATGGCTGGGGTCGGTGTTCTCTGCCCTGGAGCCGATTCCCTTCTTCATGATGGTGATCTTCGCCTTCAACATGGTCAACCAGCGTCGGCGTGAGCATCCCAACAAGGCCGCCACCCTGTGGGCGCTGGGCACCCCGGTGATGGCCTTCCTGGGGGCCGGGGTGTGGGGCTTCATGCACACCCTGGCGCCGGTGAACTACTACACCCACGGTACCCAGATCACCGCGGCCCATGGCCACATGGCCTTCTACGGGGCCTACGTGATGGTGGTGCTGGCCATCATCTCCTATGCCATGCCCATCCTGCGGGGACGGGCCGCGGCCAACAGCGGCAAGGCCCAGGTGGTGGAGATGTGGGCCTTCTGGCTGATGACCGTGTCCATGGTGTTCATCACCCTGTTCCTCACCGGGGCGGGCATTCTCCAGGTCTGGCTGCAACGGGTCAGCGAGGATCCCCAGCCCTTCATGGTGGTGCAGGAGAAGATCGCCCTGTTCTACTGGATGCGTGAAGTGGCCGGCCTGTTCTTCCTGACCGGCCTGGCGCTCTACATCATCAGCTTCTTCGTCGGTAGCCGAGAGGAGGAGGCCACCGTCTGAGTGTTGGACCGGACGGGGCCCCGCTCCGTCCGGTCCGCCTCCGGTTTTTCCGCATGCCTGTTTCCCCGGCCAGTTCCCGTCCGAGCCGTTACCCGCCCGGGGATTTCATGATCTGGATCTTCATCTATGCCGAGCTGCTGGTCTTCGGCATCCTGTTCCTGGCCTACGCTTTTGCCCGCAGCCGCAACGTGGTCCTGTTCAATGCCTCGCAGCTCGAGCTGAATCGGACCGCGGGGGCCGTCAATACCCTGGTGCTGATCACCTCCAGTTATTTCGTGGTGCGCGCGGTGGCGGCCATTCGCGCCGATCGGGCCGAGGCCTGTGCCCGCTGGCTGCTGGCGGCGGTCGGTCTGGGCGGCGTGTTCGTGGTGGTGAAACTGAGCGAATTCGCCGCCAAGTCGGCGGCCGGCATCGGGCTGTCCACCAACACCTTCTACATGTTCTACTGGTCGATGACCTTCTTCCATTTCATGCACGTGCTGCTGGGCATGGTGATCCTGCTGGCAGTGTGGTGGAAGGCCCGGCAGGGGGCCTATTCGGCCTCCGAGCATACCGGCGTGGAGACCGGTGCCTCCTACTGGCACATGGTGGATCTGGTCTGGATCATCCTGTTTCCGCTGGTCTACGTGATGCGCTGAGCAAAAGAGGGAAGAAAGATCGGCTATGCTGAACCTGCGCCCCTGTACCCTCACCTGGCTGGTGCTGGTGAGCCTGACCCTGATGGCGCTGGCCATCGGTCAGGCAGGCCTTGCCGGCTGGGGCATCCTGGCGCTGCTGCTCGTTTCCACCTTCGTCAAGACCTGGCTGGTGGCCGAGTACTTCATGGGACTGCGTCGGGTGGCCCTGCGCTGGCGGCTGATCATGGCGGCCTACCTGGTACTGGTCCTGTCGGGCATTGCCCTGGCCTGGTGGCTGGCCGCGCGGGCGGCCGCTTGAAAAGCGGGTCGGGAGCCCGATATCGGAACGGATGGGGGCATGCTGCCGCCCGTCCGGCGGTCAACGAGGAGATGAACATGAGCGATGGCGCTGCCGCCGTGGAAGCGGCCCGCGAGGAACCCTTCTACCTGCCCACGGGCAACGAGGTGGCCCTGTTCGAGCACGCCCACCGCCACCGTTTGCCGGTGCTGATCAAGGGGCCCACCGGTTGCGGCAAGACCCGTTTCATCCGCTACATGGCGGCGCGGCTCGGCCTGCCCCTGCACACGGTGGCCTGCCACGACGATCTCACCGCCGCCGATCTGGTGGGCCGGCACCTGATCGGCGAGGGCAGCACCTACTGGGTGGACGGCCCGCTGACCCGGGCGGTGCGCGAGGGCGGGATCTGCTACCTGGACGAGGTGGTGGAAGCGCGCAAGGACACCACCGTGGTGCTCCATCCCCTGTCGGACGATCGCCGCCTCCTGCCCATCGAGCGCACCGGCGAGACCCTGCAGGCGCCGGACGATTTCATGCTGGTGGTCTCCTACAATCCCGGTTACCAGAACCTGCTCAAGGGCATGAAGCCCAGCACCCGCCAGCGCTTCGTGGCCCTGCGTTTCGATTATCCCGACGCCGAGCGCGAGCAGGCCATCGTCGAGCGCGAGACGGGGCTGGAACCCCGGGTGGCGAAGCAGCTCGTCTCGCTGGCGCGGGCCCTCCGGGCGCTCAAGGATCACGATCTGGAGGAGAACGCCAGCACCCGGCTGCTGGTCTATACCGCGACCCTGATCCAGGGCGGCTTCGACGTGGTGGACGCCTGCCGGGCCGCCCTGATCGAGCCGCTGACCGACGACGAGGAAACCGTGGACGCGCTCATGGAGGTCGTGCATGCCACCTTCGGCCGCTGAACGTCCGGCGGGGCAGGGCATCGCAGTCATCGCCGAGGCGCTGTATCTGACCAACCTCATGCTGCTGCCGGGCCTGGCCTTCCTGCTGCTGCTCGCCTACTGGTGGCGACACCGGAGCGATGCGCCGCCGCTGGGCCGCTGCCATCTGGCGCAGACGGTCAGCGCCAGCCTTTGGGGCGGGATGCTGCTGGTGTTCATCAACCTGCTGGTGATCCTCTTCGGCGGCTACGACTCGCCCAACGTCTGGCTGTTCGTGATCCTCTATTTCACCCTGGTCCATTCCACCTTCATCCTGCTCGGCACCCTGGGCCTGGCGCGCGCCATGGCCGGCAAGCCGTACCGTTATCCGCTGGTGGGCAGGCCCTGCCCGGAGTTCGGCCTGTGAAAGTGGATGACCCCCTCACCCCGATCCTCTCCCCTGAGGGCAGAGGGGGATTTGCCGACGCCTCCCGGAACGAAGGGCGCCCTCTGCCCGCCGGGGAGACGACCGCATGGAGGCAGGACGACGCCAGGGATGGCGGAGGTAGAGCAACGTCTGGAACAGTTGCCGAGGTAGGGCAAAGCAGAATGCCAGAGCCGATGGCCGGGGTGAGGGGCCAGCGCCGCCTCTTCCAGGCCGGCTTCTTCGCCCTGTTCGTGCTGGCGCCGGTGCTGAACATCTTCCGCTTCGATCTCACCACCACCCATTTCGTGTTTTTCGGCCGGCCCTGGACGCTGGGGCTGGATCCCTTTCTGGCCGGCGAGATCGGCGCCGGGGAGGCGGCCTGGAACGTGATCCTGCGCGGCTTCGTGCCCCTGGCCGTCCTGGTCGGCGTCTTCGGCGGGGTGGCCTGGCGCTGGGGCCGGCTCTACTGCGGCTGGCTGTGCCCCCATTTCTCGGTGGTGGAGCTGATCAACGGCGTGCTGCGCCGGGCCATCGGCAGGATGAGCTTCTGGGACCGCGAGCGCCTGCCGCCGCGGCGGCCCGATGGCACGCCCCTGCCGGTGGACCGCCGCTGGCGCTGGCTCATCGTCCCGGTGGCGGTGGGCTTCGCCTTCCTCTGGGCGGTGGTGCTGCTCACCTACCTGCTGCCGCCGGGGGAGATCTACGCGAACCTCTGGCACGCCAGCCTCACCCGCAACCAGGCCCTGTTCATCGGCGTCGGCACCTTTCTGCTGAGCATCGAGTTCCTGTTCGCCCGCCACCTGTTCTGCCGCTATGCCTGCGCGGTGGGGGTGTTCCAGAGCTTCGTGTGGATGGCCAACCGCAAGGCCATGGTGGTCAGTTTCGACCGCGCCCGGGCCCACCGCTGCCGGGGTTGCGACAACATGTGCGAGAACGAATGCCCCATGCGCCTCAGGCCCCGCGGCATCAAGCGGCGTATGTTCACCTGCACCGAATGCGGCCGCTGCCTGTCGGCCTGCGAGACCGTTCAGGGGCGGCGTGGCCAGCCCAGCCTGCTCACCTGGCGGGCCGGCCAGGCCGCCCTGGCGGAGAGCCAACGCTAGATGCACGAAGGGGATTTCTTCACCGGCCTGTTCCTGCTGCTGGGCATCGGCGTGGGGGTGCTGGCGCTGTTCCGGCACTTCAACGTCTCGCCGATCCTCGGTTACCTGTTCGTCGGCCTGGTGGTGGGCCCCAACGGCCTCGGCCTGCTGCCCGATACCGAGGAGACCCGCTTTCTCGCCGAGCTGGGGGTGGTGTTCCTGATGTTCACCATCGGCCTGGAATTCACGTTGCCGGAGCTTTTGGCCAACCGCCGCCAGGTGCTGGGGATCGGCGGCGCGGAAGTGCTGCTGGGCACGGCGCTGGCCGGCGCCGCGGCCTGGGGGCTTGGCCTTTCGGCCGAGGCGGCGATCCTGGTGGGCGGCGCGGTGGCCATGTCCTCCACGGCCGTGGTCATCAAGCAGCTCGCCGAGCAGATGGAGCTGGCCACCCGCCATGGCCGGGTTTCGGTGGCGGTGCTGCTGTTCCAGGATCTGGCCACCCTGCCGTTCCTGATCCTGCTCGGCACCCTGGGCGCGGGCGAGCACGGCGACGGCCTGGCGCTGGTGTTTCTGAAGGCCGCCGTGGTCTTCACCGGCCTGTATCTGGGCGGGCGCTGGCTGGCGCGGCCGTTCCTGCACTGGGTGGCGCGCGGGCGGTCCACCGAGGTGTTCATGCTCGCGGCCCTGTTCATCGTGGTCTCGGCGGCGCTGGTAGCCCACCTGGCCGGCCTGTCGCCCCCGCTGGGGGCCTTTCTCGCCGGCATGGTGCTGGGCGAGACCGAGTTCCGCCATCAGGTGGAATCGGACATCCGCCCCTTCCAGGACGTGCTCCTGGGCCTGTTCTTCGCCACCATCGGCATGCTGCTGGTGCCTGCCAGCCTCATTCAGCAGGGGCTGTGGATTCTGCTGCTGACCGCCACGATCCTGTTCGGCAAGAGCGTCCTCGTCACCCTTCTCTGCCGGCTGTTCGGGGAAGACGCCATGACCGCCGTGCGCAGCGGCGTGAGCCTGTCGCAGAGCGGCGAGTTCGGCCTGTTGCTGGTGGCCGGGATGCTGCCGCTGGGTCTGCTGCCGGCAGACGGCGGCCAGATCCTGCTGGGGGCCATGATCCTGAGCATGGCCGCTGCGCCCTTCCTGATCCGTTACAACGGGCCGCTGGCCATCGGGTTCCTGCAATGGGGTCGCCAGCCGCCCGAGCCGGTGGCGCCGGAGCAGGCCATCGCCCAGGAGAGCGCGGGGCTGTCCGGCCACGTCTTGATTGTCGGCTTCGGCCGCATCGGCCAGAACATCGCCACCCTCCTGCACGAGGATCAGTTCGACTATCTGGCCCTGGATCTCGACGCCCAGCGGGTGCGCCATGCCCGCGACGCGGGCTACCGGGTGGTCTACGGCGACGCCAGCCGCCATGCGGTGCTCGAGGTCAGCCGGGTGGCCGAGGCGCTGGCTCTGGTGATCACCCATGATCGCCTG
>JALSSV010000030.1 GCA_026984045.1 Chromatiales bacterium
CGCGGCGAAATGAAGGCGAGCGTTCCCTCGAGGGGTGTGTCGAGGCCGTCGGCGCGAACGGTCACCTTCTGGCCCAGCTTCACCCGCGGCAGATCGGGCTCGTTGAGCCAGGCCCGGATCCAGGGCTGGTGGAGGCCGTCGATCTCGAAGATCGGCGCGCCGGTGGCGACCACGTTGCCGGCCTCGGCCAGGCGCACGCTGACGATGCCTGCCACCGGCGAGCGTAACCTGGTGTAATCGAGCTGGCGCTGCGCCTCGTGCAGGGCGGCAGTAGCGGCGGCCAGTTCGGCCCGGGCCTGATCGATGTCTTCCTGACGCGGCCCGATCTGCAGCAGGCGCAGGGTCTGGCTGGCCCGGTCGCGGGCGGCACGCGCGGCCTCCCGCTCCATGCGCGCCCGATCCAGCAGATCCTGGCTGGCCAGCCCCCTGGGCACCAGTTTCTGCAGCCGTTTCACCTCGGTGACCGTGTAGGCCAGGCGTGCCTGGGCTTCCGCCAGGGCCGCCTCGGCGGCGCGGATCTCCTCGGGCCGGCTGCCGGCCTCGAGCCGGGCCAGGGCCGCGGCGGCCGCATCGCGCCGGGAAGCGGCCTGCTCGAGGGCCAGGCGGTAGTCCCGATCGTCCAGCTCGGCCAGCAACTGGCCGGGCTCCACGGCCAGGCCCTCGTCCACGTACAGCTTGCGGATCCGGCCCGGCACCATGAAGGCCGGGCGCACCTGCCGGGCCTCGACGGTTCCGGAGAGGATCAGTTCGCTTGCGGGCGCCGCCTGCCGCTGGCGCCACTGCCAGGCGGCGGCCGCCGCCAGGGCCAGCAACAGCACGGGGATCAGAATGCGCAGTCTGCGCTGCAGCGGTTTTTCCATGATGCGTTTCCTCGCCTCGGGTTACCGGCGGCGCGTTCAGCGCCCTTCGGCCAGTTGCACGGCCACTTCGGCGGCGCCGAGCAGGCCCAGCGCCTCGTTGATCACTACCTGCACCGGAATGGTCTTCAGCAGATCGCCCATGGGCGCCTTGTCGAGAAAGGCCTCGAGAAAGCCTTCCGCCTGCAGCAGCGGCAGAATCTTCGGGGCGATGCCGCCGCCCAGATACAGCCCGCCCCGGGGCAGATCCAGCAGGGCCAGGTTGCCGGCCACGGCGCCGTAGAGATGCACGAACAGGCGCAGGGTCTCCCGTTCGCGGCTGCCGGGTTCGGCCAGCGCCGCCTGGCTGATCTGCGCCGTGCCGGCTTCGGGGGTCGTCACCCCGTCGCGCTGGCACAGGTAGCGGTGGATGCGCTCGATGCCGGGCCCCGAGAGCAGGCTCTCCACGCTGGCCCGCCCCAGTTCCTTGCGCACGTGGCGCCAGAGATCCAGCTCGGCCTCGTTGCGGGGGGCGAAATCGGCATGGCCACCCTCTCCCGGAATCACCCGCCAGCTCCCGGCGCAGGGCACGACCTGGGCCATGCCGAGGCCGGTGCCGGCGCCGATCAGGGCCCGCACGCCGTCCGGCTCCGGCTCCCCCGCCTGGAGCGTGACCACGTCCTCCGCGCCCAGCAGGGGCAGCGCATGGCCCTGGGCCTCGAAGTCGTTGAGCAGGATCACGTCTTCCAGTGCGTGCTGCCGCGCCAGTTCCAGGGCGTCCAGCGTCCAGGGGAGGTTGGTGACCTTGACCCGACCATGGCGCACGGGACCGGCCACGGCCAGCACCATGCTCACCGGCCGAAAGCGGCCGGTCTCGAGGAACAGGCGCAGGAGGTCATCGAAGGTTTCGAACTGGTCGGAGGGATAGTCGGCCCGTGCCAGCGTCTGCCAGCCTCCCTTGCGGACCTCGCCGAGCAACAGGCGGGTGTGGGTGCCCCCGATGTCGCCGGCGACGAAAATCACGGGCAGGCGCCTCCCATGGCGGCGGCGTCCACGAACCAGTCGCGCCCGCCGGCCGGTTGCACCCGCTGAATGGGCAGCGGCGGATCGAGGCGGGAGCGGGCCCGCCGCAGGGCCGGCGCCTTGGCGGCGCCCGTGACCATCACCCACACGTGGCGTGCGGCATTGAGGACCGGCAGGGTGAGCGTGAGCCGCCAGGCGTTGCGGTTGGCCACGTGCACGGGCACCACCGCGCGGCGCGTTTCGTCGAGCGCCGCGGTGCCGGGAAACAGGGATGCGGTGTGACCGTCTTCGCCCATGCCCAGCAGAACCAGATCGAAACGGGGCCAGCCGTCGTCCGTCTCCGACAGGTGGCGACGCAGTTCGGCCTCGTAGTCACGGGCCGCGGCGTCCAGCGACACGGGCAGCACGGGATCCGGGATCGGCATGGGATGGATCCGGTCGGCCGCGATCCGCAGCGGGGCGAACAGGGTTTCACGGACCATGCGGAAGTTGCTGTCGGGATGATCGGGCGGCACCGCCCGCTCGTCGCCGAACCAGAAATGCACCGCCGACCAGTCCCGCCCCGCCCCGGCCTGTGCCAACTCGGCGTAGAACCGCCGGGGCGTGTTGCCCCCGGCCAGGGCGACGTGGCATTCCCCTTCACAGGCATCGAGCAGGGCCAGGAATTCGGCCACCGCCGCCTGGACCAGGGCTTCGGGTTCGGGGAAGCAGTGGATGCGATCGCTCATGAACGCATCGTGCCAGATGTTGGCGACAAGCGCCAACCGTGGCTGGTGGCTGGTGGCTGGTGGCTGGTGGCTGGTGGCTGGTGTGATTGTCCTTGTCTTTGAATCTCGCAATTCAACACCATCGGAGCCGGAACACCAACGCCGTTCCCGGCTACCCGCTACCCGCCCCCAGCCACCCACACTTTCAGTGTTCGCGGGTGGCGTGGAAGGTGATCTCCGGCCAGCGTTCCTCGGTGAGTTGCAGGTTGACCCGGGTGGGGGCCAGGTAGGTGAGACTGCCGCCGGCGTCGAGAGCGAGGTTGTCGCTGGCCTTCTTGCGGAACTCGGCCAGTTTCTTCTCGTCGTCGCAGGTCACCCAGCGGGCGGTCTGGACATTGACGTTCTCGAAGCTGCATTCCACGCCGTATTCGTGCTTGAGGCGGAAGGCCACCACGTCGAACTGCAGCACGCCCACGGCGCCCACGATCACGTCGTTGCGATCCAGTGGCCGGAAGACCTGGGTGGCGCCCTCCTCGCTGAGCTGATCGAGCCCCTTCTGCAGGGCCTTCATCTTCAGCGGATCGCGCAGGCGCACGCGGCGGAACAGCTCCGGGGCGAAGTTGGGGATGCCCGTGAACTTGAGATCCTCGCCCTGGGTGAAGGTGTCGCCGATCTGGATGGTGCCGTGGTTGTGCAGGCCGATGATGTCGCCGGCATAGGCCTCCTCCACGTGTTCGCGGTCGGCGGCCATGAAGGTGATGGCGTTGGCCACCCGCACGTCCTTGCCCAGGCGCACCTGGCGCATCTTCATGCCCTTCTCGTAGCGCCCGGAAACGATGCGCAGGAAGGCCACCCGGTCCCGGTGCTGGGGATCCATGTTGGCCTGGATCTTGAACACGAAGCCGGAGAACGTCGGCTCGTCCGGCGCCACCTGGCGGCTGAGCGTGGCCCGCGGCTGGGGCGGCGGCGCCACTTCGACGAAGGTGTCGAGCAGTTCCTGGATGCCGAAGTTGTTGATGGCTGAGCCGAAGAAGACCGGCGTCTGTTTTCCGGCCAGGAAGGCCTCGAGATCGAAGGCATGGCTGGCGCCGCGCACCAGTTCGATCTCCTCGCGCAGCTCGTCGGCCATGGTCCCGAGGTGGTCGTCGAGGGCCGGGTTGTCGAGCCCCTCGATGACCTCGCCTTCCTGAATGCCGCCGCCGTGGGTGGGGCTGAACAGGTGCACCTTGTCATCGTGCAGGTGGAACACGCCCTTGAAGCGCTTGCCCATGCCGATGGGCCAGGTGATCGGGGCGCACTGGATGTCGAGCACCTCTTCCACTTCGTCCATCAGTTCGATGGGATCGCGGCCTTCGCGGTCGAGCTTGTTGATGAAGGTGAGGATGGGCGTGTCGCGCAGGCGGCAGACGTCCATCAGCTTGATGGTGCGCTCCTCCACGCCCTTGGCGCAGTCGATGACCATCAGCGCCGAGTCCACCGCGGTGAGCACCCGGTAGGTGTCCTCGGAGAAATCCTCGTGGCCGGGGGTGTCGAGCAGGTTGATGATCCGCTCCCGGTAGGGGAACTGCATCACCGCCGAGGTCACCGAGATGCCGCGCTGCTGCTCCAGGGCCATCCAGTCGGAGGTGGCATGGCGATCCGCCTTGCGGCCCTTGACCGTGCCCGCCTGCTGGATGGCGCGCCCGAACAGCAGCAGCTTCTCGGTAACGGTGGTCTTGCCGGCATCGGGGTGGGAGATGATGGCGAAGGTGCGGCGGCGCTGGATTTCGTCAGCGAACTGGGACATGGATACGGCTGTGACGTCTCTGGAAAAAGTCGCCCATTCTACCCGAATCCGAGGCCGACCGGGTGCGGAAGCACAACCTCAACCCTGTCCGACCAGGCAGCTGTTCCTAATCACCCTCACGATCTGGCGAATACAAATCCCCGGGCCGCCCACATGGCTGGTGGGGAGTTGTTACGCGACACCGGTTCCGCCTATACGGTGACCGCCTTCCGCAACCATTCCTGCCACAACCGGTACCGTTCGGTACCGACCGCGCCCACCGCCGAACGTGGTTCGAGATCGGCGGGACCGCTCCCCCGACCTTCAAGTGTCCCGTGATGGCCGCCGGCCTCGGCGAACACGAGGCGGCCGGCCGCGTAGTCCCACAGGTTCTGCCTGCCGTGGACGTAGAGCTGCACGCGGCCCGTGGCCAGCCAGCACCAGTCGAGCGCCACCGAGCCGATGCTGCGCTGGGAGGCAAAGGGCGGCGCGGTGGCCAGGCGAGCGGCCAGCGCCGGCGGCAGGCGCTTGAGATCGGCGATGGCGAGGGTGCCGGCCAGTTCGCCGTCGGCCTCGCCCAGGCCCAGGGGCGCGCCGTTCAGCCAGGCGCCCTCGCCCTTCACGGCGGTGAAGCATTCGTCACGCAGCGGATCGAGCACCAGGCCCAGCACCACCTCGCCGCCGCGGATGAGCGCCAGGGACACGGAGAACACGGGGAAACCGCTGGCGAAGTTGCGCGTGCCGTCGAGGGGATCGAGGCACCAGAGGCCGGCCTCGCCCCCTTCCAGAAGAGCCTGCTGCTCGGCCGCCGACATCTCCTCGCCGAGCAGGCGCCGCTCGGGCCAGTGCCGCTCGAGTTCGGCGAGGAGCCGGTTCTGCATGGCCAGGTCGGCTTCGGTGATGAGGCTGCCGTCGGCCTTGTGGCTGGAGGCGACGCGGCGGAAGCGGGACAGCAGCTCCTCCTGCGCGGCGCGGCGCACCAGCGGCACCAGCCGTTCAAGATCCGCCTTCATACCCGCAGACTGCGCGCCATCACCAGGGCGTCTTCGCGCCCCTGGGGGGCCGGGTAGTAGTCCGGCCGCAGGCCCACCTCGTTGAAGCCGAGACTGTGATAGAGCCCGATGGCGCGGCGGTTGGAAGGCCGCACCTCCAGCAGGATGGTCTCGGCCCCGGCCCGGCGGGCCTTGTGGATCATCATGTTCATGAGCATGCGCCCCAGTCCCTGTCCCTGGCGGGCCGGATGCACGCAGACGGTGAGCACGTGGGCCTCGTGCACGGCCAGGGAGAGCACGCAGTAGGCCAGCAGCTCGCCGTCTTCCACGTACACCTGGCAGTCGTAGCCCACGCGCAGGCAGTCGCGGAAGATGCCCCGGGTCCAGGGATGGTCGTAGATGGCGGTCTCGATGGCCATCACCGCATCCAGATCGTCCGGCGTCATGGGACGCACGCCGAAGCGGTCCGGTTCGACCATGGCGCTCATGAGGCCGACCTGCGGGCCACGAAATCGCGGGCGAACTTGAGATCCTGCCAGGCCTTGCGCTTCTCGCCCGGCGAGCGCAGGAGGTAGGCGGGATGGTAGGTGACGATCAGCGGCGTGCCGGTGGGCGCCAGTTCATGCACCGTGCCCCGCAGTCGCGCCAGGCTGGAGGAGGTGTCGAGCAGGCGCTGCGCGGCGATGCGCCCCAGGGCCACGATCAGATCCGGCTGCACCAGGGCGATCTGCCGCCACAGGTAGGGGGTGCAGGCCGCCGCTTCCTCCGGCTTCGGATCGCGATTGTTGGGCGGACGGCACTTGAGGATGTTGGCGATGTAGACCGAGTTGCGATCCCGGCCGATGGCCCGGAGCATGGCGTCCAGCAGCTTGCCGGCCCGGCCGACGAAGGGTTCGCCCTGCCGATCCTCCTCGGCACCCGGGGCCTCGCCCACGAACATCAGCCGCGCCTCGCGGTGGCCGACGCCGAACACCGGTTTCGTGCGGGTGGCGTGGAGATCACAGAGGGTACAGTCGGCGACCCGAGCCTCGAGGGCGGCCCAGTCGAGCGTGGCGACATCGCTCCCGGGTGCCGATGCGGGCGTCGGCTCCGCTGCCGGGCTCACCGGAACCGGGGCCGGTTCGGCGGCAACCGGTGTCACCGTCTCGGCGACCGGCTCCCGACGCACCCACACATCGATGCCCATGGCATCGAGACAGGCACGTTGTCGGGGCGAAAGGCTCATGCCTGTCGCCCCCTCAGTGCGACGGCGTCATGCTGGCGTCCGACCATCCCTTTCCTCTTGCCACTCGCCTCTTTCCTCTGCCGTCAAACGTCACCGGTCTGCGGATGCGCCCGCTCCTCCGGTGCCAGGATCTTGTTCAGGGCATTCACGTAGGCCTTGGCCGAAGCGATCACGATGTCGGTGTCGGCGCCCTGGCCGTTGACGATCCGCCCGCCCTTCTCCAGGCGCACGGTCACCTCGCCCTGGGAGTCGGTGCCGGTGGTGATGTTGTTGACCGAATAGAGCAGCAGCTCGGTGCCGCTTTGCACCACCCTGTCGATGGCCTTGAAGGCCGCGTCCACCGGGCCGCCGCCGGTGGCAGTGCTCTCCTGCTCCCGGCCGTCGAACTCCAGGGTGACCCGGGCCTCGGGCGTCTCGCCGGTTTCCGAGCAGACGTGGAGGGAAACCAGCTTCACCCGTTCGTTCTCCAGCTCCAGGTTGGTCTCGGTGACCAGGGCCTGCAGATCCTCGTCGTAGATCTCGTGCTTCTTGTCCGCCAGCTCCTTGAAACGGGCAAAGGCCTCGTTGAGCTCGGCCTCGCTGCGGAACTCGATGCCCAGTTCCTTGAGGCGGGTGCGGAAGGCGTTGCGCCCCGAATGCTTGCCCAGCACCATCTTGTTGGTGGTCAGGCCGATGTCCTCGGCGCGCATGATCTCGTAGGTCTCGCGGCTCTTGAGCACGCCGTCCTGGTGGATGCCCGATTCGTGGGCGAAGGCGTTGGCGCCGACGATGGCCTTGTTGGGCTGCACCGGGAAACCGGTGATGCTCGAGACCAGCCGCGAACAGTTCATGATCTGGGTGGTGTCGATGTGATCCACGGTGCAGGGGAAGATGTCGCAGCGGGTACGCACCGCCATGACCACCTCTTCCAGCGCGGCGTTGCCGGCCCGCTCGCCGAGGCCGTTGATGGTGCACTCCACCTGGCGGGCGCCGTTCAACACCGCCGACAGGGAGTTGGCGGTGGCCAGGCCCAGATCGTTGTGGCAGTGCACGGAGAACACGGCCTGGTCGGAATTGGGTACCTTCTCGCGCAGGGTACGGATCAGCGTGCCGAACTGATCCGGCACGTTGTAGCCCACCGTGTCGGGAATGTTGACGGTGCGGGCGCCGGCGTCGATCACCGCCTCCAGCACCCGGCACAGGAAGTCGATCTCGGAACGGCCGGCGTCCTCGGGCGAGAACTCCACGTCGGCGGTGTACTGGCGGGCCTTCTTCACCGCCCTGACCGCCTGTTCCACCACCTGATCGGGTTCCATGCGCAGCTTCATCTTCATGTGGATGGGCGAGGTGGCGATAAAGGTGTGGATGCGCCCCGCGTTGGCGCCGGCAAGCGCCTCGCCGGCCCGTTCGATGTCCTTGTCCAGGGCCCGGGCCAGGCCGCAGACGGTGCTGTCCTGGATGGCGTCGGCCACGGCCTTGACGGCCTCGAAGTCGCCGGGGCTGGCGATGGGAAAGCCGGCCTCGATCACGTCCACCCGCAGCTTCTCCAGCGCCTTGGCGATGCGCACCTTCTCGTCGAGGGTCATGGACGCGCCGGGGCTCTGCTCGCCGTCGCGCAAGGTGGTGTCGAAAATGATCAGTTTGTCGGTCATGGTGTTCTCCACGCTGGACCCGATTATGACACGGGCCTCGAACAAATCTCATCCTCTCCCTTGGGGAGGGGGCAGGCAGTGGTCTGGGGTTGCGCCGTGACCCTGGCGCGGGGTGTCGTTCGGCTGCCCCTCAGGGCAGCAGTCGCAGGTCGAGCAGGAGTGCAGACGCGAGCCGGCCGGCCCGGGGGGGCTGGCGGAGGGAATCGGACTGTGGGCGGGTCTGGCGCATGGCGAAATGATTTGGACTTGTTCCAACTATAGCGGCTGCTCAGGGTTTTTCCAAGTCCTGTTTGGCGGCCCGTTTGGCCGCCCGGCGTTCTGCCCGCCGGCGGCGCAGATGCACCAGGGTCAGGATCGGGCCGGACAGGGTATAGATCAGGAAGGCACCGAACAGCACCAGCGGCGGATTCACCGACACCAGCACGATGATCAGCACCGCCAGCAGAATGGCCACGAAGGGCACCTTGTCACGGAAGTTGATGCCCTTGAAGCTGTAATAGCGGATGTTGCTGACCATCAGCAGGCCGGCCAGCACGGTAATGACGAAGGTGGCCGCCGCTGCCCCGGGGCCCGTGAATCCCAGGGTGTCGCCGGTCCACACCAGGCCGCTGACGATGGCCGCTGCCGAGGGACTGGCCAGGCCCTGGAAGTAGCGCTTGTCGGCGATCCCCACCTGGGTGTTGAAGCGGGCCAGGCGCAGGGCCGCCCCGGCGGTGTAGACGAAGGCCGCCAGCCAGCCCAGCTTGCCCAGATCGGAGAGCGCCCACTGGTAGGCCACCAGCGCCGGCGCCACGCCGAAGGAGACCATGTCGGCCAGGCTGTCGTACTCGGCGCCGAAGTCGCTCTGGGTGTTGGTCAGACGCGCCACCCGCCCGTCGAGCCCGTCGAGCAGCATGGCCACGAACACCGCCACCGCCGCCGCCTCGAAGTGCTGGTTCATGGCGGCGATCACCGCATAGAAACCGGCGAACAGGGCCGCGGTGGTGAACAGGTTGGGCAGCAGGTAGATGCCGCGGCGGCGGCGCGAGGGGCGCGACTGTTCCTTTTCGTCGTTCACCGAAGGCTCCGGCGGATGGGAGAATACCCGTGATGGTAACGCAAAGACCGGGTGAAATGTAGGCGCGGCGCAAGCCGCGACAATGCGGTTGCTGGTGGCGGGTCGCTGGTGGCTGGCAACATCACCAGATGTTCCCGGCAACCCGTCCCCAGCTATCCGCTACCGCGTTATCGCGGCTTGCGCCGCTCCTACAGCCCTGTAGCCCGAATGAAGCGCAGCGGAATCCGGGGAAACGGGGTTCGCCCCCCCGGATTCCAGCCCTGCAGCCTGCATCCGGGTTACGGTGCTGCAAAATCCTTTGCGCCTTTGCGTTGAAAAACCGCCGGTGCGGGCTTTCTGCGGGCCAAATAAGTGTTCCGAATCCTCGAACACTTTAAGCTGGAGGAACAAGAACCAGGCACGCCCTCAAGGGGGCAGATCGTTTCGTGACACGCTGTGAATACATCCTTGTAAGCTCTACGGCCGCATCCCTGCGGCCGAAGGTCACGAAACGATCTGCCCCCTTGAGGGCTTCGTGCTTGTCACTGAGTGTAGGGGGATTCGGAACAGCTATTTAGTTCTTCTCGCGATCCACCAGCTTGTTGGCCGAGATCCAGGGCATCATGGCGCGCAGGCGGGCGCCGACCTTCTCGATCTCGTGCTCGGCGTTGAGGCGGCGGTGGGCGGTCATCTCGGGGTAGTTGGTCTGGCCTTCGAGAATGAAGCGCTTGGCGTATTCGCCGGTCTGGATGTTGTGCAGCGCTTCCTTCATGGCCTGACGGCTCTGTTCGTTGATGACCTTGGGCCCGGTGACGTACTCGCCAT
The DNA here is from genome assembly GCA_026984045.1 of Chromatiales bacterium. Taxonomy (GTDB): domain Bacteria; phylum Pseudomonadota; class Gammaproteobacteria; order UBA6429; family Thiohalophilaceae; genus JALSSV01. The sequence continues at coordinate 10,041 of JALSSV010000030.1, forward strand.
ACTCGGCGTTGTTGGAGATGGAGTAGTTCATGTTGGCGATGCCGCCTTCGTACATCAGATCCACGATCAGCTTGAGTTCGTGAAGACACTCGAAGTAGGCCATCTCCGGGGCGTAGCCGGCTTCCACCAGGGTTTCGAAGCCGGCCTTGACCAGCTCCACGGCACCGCCGCAGAGCACGGCCTGCTCGCCGAACAGGTCGGTTTCGGTCTCGTCCTTGAAGGTGGTCTCGATGATCCCGGTGCGGCCGCCGCCGATGGCCGAGGCGTAGGACAGGGCGGTGTCCTTGGCCTTGCCGGAGGCGTCCTGGAAGACGGCGATGAGATCGGGAATGCCGCCGCCCTTGACGAACTCGGAACGCACCGTGTGGCCCGGCGCCTTGGGGGCGATCATGATCACGTCCAGATCCTGGCGCGGCACGATCTGGTTGTAGTGGATGGAGAAGCCGTGGGCGAAGGCCAGGGTGGCGCCTTCCTTCAGGTTGGGGGCGATCTCGTTGCGGTAGAGCACGGCCTGGAACTCGTCGGGGGTGAGGATCATCACCAGATCGGCGCCCTTGACCGCCTCGGGCACGGGCTTGACGGTGAGGCCGGCGGCCTCGGCCTTGGCCGCGGAGGCGGAACCTTCGCGCAGGGCCACGGTGACGTCGACGCCCGAGTCCTTGAGGTTGTTGGCGTGGGCATGGCCCTGGGAGCCGTAGCCGACGATGGTGACCTTCATGCCCTTGATGATGGACAGGTCGCAGTCTTTGTCGTAGTAGATGTTCATGGGCAGTTTCCTGTTTCTTTTTGCTCTGGCAAAGGGAAGTAAACGGTTCAGACGTGCAGGGTGCGCTCGCCGCGGGCGATGCCGGTGGTCCCCGAGCGCACGGTCTCGAGGATGACGCCGGCGCCCAGCGCCTCGATGAAGGCGTCGAGCTTGCTGCCGGTGCCGGTCAGCTCGATCACGTAGGTGTCCTCGCTCACGTCGAGGATGCGGCCGCGGAAGATGTCGCTCAGGCGCTTGACCTCTTCGCGCCGGCCCGGGTTGTCGGCGCGCACCTTGATCAGCATCAGCTCCCGCTCCAGGTGCCGGCCTTCGGTGATGTCGGCCAGCTTGACCACGTCGATCAGCTTGTTGAGCTGCTTGGTGATCTGCTCGATGATTTCCTCCGAGCCGCGGGTGACGATGGTCATGCGCGACAGACTGGGGTCCTCGGTGGGGGCCACGGTCAGGGATTCGATGTTGTAACCCCGGGCCGAGAACAGGCCGGCCACCCGCGACAGGGCGCCCGCCTCGTTTTCCATCAGCAGCGAAATGATGTGACGCATCAGGCCAGCTCCCTCTCGTGCATTTCATGATGCCCCTTGCCGGCGGCGATCATGGGATAGACGTTCTCGGTCTGGTCGGTGATGAAGTCCATGAACACCAGCCGGTCCTTCATGGCGAAGGCCTCGCGCAGGGCGCCCTCCACGTCGCCCGGCTTCTCGATGCGCATGCCCACGTGGCCATAGCTCTCGGCCAGCTTGAGGAAGTCGGGCAGGGCGTCCATGTAGGAATGGGAGTAGCGGCTCTCGTAGAACAGCTCCTGCCACTGGCGCACCATGCCCATGTAGCGGTTGTTGAGGTTGACGATTTTCACCGGCAGCATGTACTGCAGGGCGGTGGACAGCTCCTGGATGCACATCTGGATGCTGGCCTCGCCGGTGACGCAGGCCACGGTGGCGTCGGGATGGGCGATCTGCACGCCCAGGGCCGCCGGCAGGCCGAAGCCCATGGTGCCGAGCCCCCCCGAGTTGATCCAGCGCCGCGGCTGGTCGAACTTGTAGAACTGGGCGGTGAACATCTGGTGCTGGCCCACGTCGGAGGTCACGAAGGCATCGCCGCCGGTCACCTCCCACAGCTTCTCGATCACGTACTGGGGCTTGATCAGGGCGCTGTTGCGGTCATAGCGCAGACAGTCCTTGGCCCGCCACTGTTCGATCTGCTCCCACCAGCGCCGGAGGGCCGCCTCGTCCGGGCGCTTGCCGCTGGCTTCGATGACCCGGTTCATGTCGGCCAGCACGTGCCGGATGTCGCCGACGATGGGCACGTCCACCCGCACGTTCTTGGAGATGGACGAGGGATCGATGTCGATGTGGATGATCTTCGCCTCGGGGCAGAACTGCTTCACGTCGCCGGTAACCCGGTCGTCGAAGCGGGCGCCGATGGCGATCAGCACGTCGCACTCGTGCATGGCCATGTTGGCCTCGTAGGTGCCGTGCATGCCCAGCATCCCCAGGAACTGGCGATCGGTGCCCGGGTAGGCGCCCAGCCCCATCAGGGTGTTGGTGATGGGATAGCCCAGGGTGCGGGTGAATTTCACCAGCTCCTCGGCGCCGTCGCCCAGCACCACGCCGCCGCCGGTGTAGATCATGGGCCGTTTCGCATCGAGGATCAGATCCACCGCCCGGTTGATCTGGCCCGTGTGGCCCTTCACCGTGGGGTTGTAGGAGCGCATCTCGACGCGATCCGGATAGGCGTAGTCGATCTTGATGTTGGGATCGGTGATGTTCTTGGGGATGTCCACCACCACCGGGCCGGGCCGGCCGGTGGTGGCGATGTAGAAGGCCTTCTTCAGGGTCTCGGCCAGATCCTCGAGATTGCGCACCAGGAAGTTGTGCTTCACGCAGGGGCGCGTGATGCCCACCGAGTCGACTTCCTGGAAGGCGTCGGAGCCGATGAAGGGGGTGGCCACCTGGCCGGTGAGCACCACCATGGGAATGGAATCCATGTAGGCGGTGGCGATGCCGGTGACCGCATTGGTGGCGCCGGGGCCGGAGGTCACCAGGGCCACGCCGGGCTTGCCGGTGGACCGGGCATAGCCGTCGGCGGCATGCACGGCCCCCTGCTCGTGGCGTACCAGGATGTGGCGGACGTCTTCCTGCTGGAAGATGGCGTCGTAGATATGCAGGACCGCCCCCCCCGGATAGCCGAAGACGTACTCCACGCCTTCGTCCTTGAGGAACTGGACGACGATTTCCGCACCGCTGAGTTTCACCGTGAGTGTCTCCCGAATGAGTCTGGACCGGCGATTTCGACCGGTTTCACGCCACCTGCGCGTGAAACCGCCTATTATAATCAGCATGCCCCGGGAAATGCACTTCTTTCGCGGCGGCCCGAGGATTTTTGCCCAATGGCCCTGCCCATGGCAGGGACAAGTCCCGGCGGCTTGCAGGTGCCGGAGATTTCACTTACTTTTCAGGGCATCTCCCGGAAACTGCCGGATTCACCCATCGACCGAAGGGAAGCTGCCATGAAAGCCCTCCGCCCCCACCTGTTCCTGGCCCTCTACCTCGCCGCCGCGCCGCTGTTCGCCGTCACCTACAAATGGGTGGACGAAAGCGGCACCGTGGTCTACTCCCAGAACCGGCCCCCGGTCGGCGTGCCCTACCAGACCATCGACACCGGTCAGCCTCGCCCACCCGCCAGCACGACCCACAAACCGTCCCCCTCCTTCGTCGAGCAGGTCGACAGGGAAAACCGGGCCCGGCAGGCCGAGCAGAAGGCCCAGGGCGAATACCAGAAGAATCTGGAACTGCGCAAGAAAAACTGCGAGGCGGCCCGCCACAACCTGCAGGTCTATACCGTGCACAAGCGCATCCAGCAGGAGGACGGCAGCGTGATCCGTCTCGACGACAACGAACGCTCGCGCAAAATCGAGGAGGCCAAGGAAGCCATCAAGGAATTCTGCGACTGACGTAACCGGAGTCCAGCCATGCCCTACCTGTTGATCCAGACCAACCGCCCGGTGGCCGAGAACGACCGCGCCGAACTGCTGGCCGCCGCCTCGCGCACCGTGGCCGAGGCCCTCGGCAAGCCCGAACGCTACGTGATGGTGGCCCTGCAGGACGCCGTGCCCATGTGCTTCGCCGGGGACGACGCCCCCCTCGCCTACCTGGAACTCAAGAGCATCGGCCTGCCGGAGGCCCGCACCGCCGAGCTGTCGGCCGTGCTCTGCGACTTCATCGCCGAACGCCTCGACCTCGCGCCCGAGCGCATCTACATCGAATTCAGCGACGCCCCCCGCGCCTTCTGGGGCTGGAACCGCGGGACGTTCTGAGCGCACTGCCCGCAAATCGGTCGGCTGCCTGCAAAGAACGCAGAGGACGCAGAGACGCAGAGGGCGCAGAGCCTGGTGAGAGGATGCGTCATCACTGCCAGGGTATGGGATAGATTTACCACATAGATTTACCACTAAGCCGGTTGCACGGATTTTCAGCAGGGCTGACATTGCCATGCTTGTTTCGCGCCCCCAATAACAATCTCTACGCCCTCTGCGTCTCTGCGTCCTCTGCGTTCCTTCCACCTCGGCCCCTCGAAGCCGGGGGGAGACGCCGGGAGGCAGGCGGGATAGAATTCGGGGCTTCGTTCATTCACCGGGGAATCTGAAGAACATGCGTACCTCCCGCCTGTTGCTCGCCACCGTCAAGGAAGTGCCCGCCGATGCGGAGATCGTGAGCCACCAGCTCATGCTGCGTGCCGGCCTGATCCGCCGCCTGGCCTCGGGCCTCTACAACTGGCTGCCGCTGGGGCTGCGGGTGCTGCGCAAGGTGGAGCGCATCGTCCGCGAGGAGATGGACGCCGCCGGGGCCCAGGAGCTGCTGATGCCGGTGGTGCAGCCGGCCGAGCTGTGGCAGGAATCGGGCCGCTGGGACCAGTACGGCCCGGAGCTGCTGCGCTTCGAGGATCGGCACGGCCGCGAATTCTGCCTGGGACCGACCCACGAGGAGGTGATCACCGATCTGGTGCGCCGAGAGATCCGCAGCTACCGACAATTGCCGGCCAACTTCTACCAGATCCAGACCAAGTTCCGCGACGAGATCCGCCCCCGCTTCGGCGTGATGCGGGCCCGGGAGTTCCTGATGAAGGACGCCTACTCCTTCCATCTGGATCAGGCCTCCCTGGACGAGACCTACCAGGTGATGCACGACGCCTACTGCCGGATCTTCTCTCGTCTCGGCCTCGACTTCCGCCCGGTGCGGGCCGACACCGGCAGCATCGGCGGCAGCCTGTCCCACGAGTTCCACGTGCTGGCCGAGTCGGGCGAAGACGCCATCGCCTTCTCCAGCGAGTCCGACTACGCGGCCAACGTGGAGCTGGCCGAGGCCCTGCCACCGGCCGAACCCCGTCCTGCCCCGTCCCAACCGCTGCAGGAGATCGCCACCCCCGACGCCCATACCATCGAGGAGGTCAGCGCCTTCCTCGGCGTGGCACCCGAACGGTGCCTCAAGACCCTGCTGGTGGAAGGTGCCGACGGCGGGGTGGTGGCCCTGGTGCTGCGCGGCGACCACGAACTCAACGTGGTGAAGGCGGAAAAGCTCGCCGCCGTGGCCAGCCCCCTGACCTTCGCCAGCGAAGAACAGGTGCGGGCGGCCACCGGCGCGGGCTCAGTGGGGCCGGTGGGCCTGGATATCCCGGTGATCGCCGACCATGCCGCCCTGGCGGTGGCCGACTTCGTCTGTGGCGCCAACCGCGACGGCTGGCACCTGACGGGCGTCAACTGGGGCCGCGATCTGCCCGAGGCCGAGGCCGCCGACATCCGCAACGTGGTGGCCGGCGATCCCAGCCCCGACGGCAAGGGGGTACTGGAGATCAAGCGCGGCATCGAGGTGGGTCACATCTTCCAGCTCGGCAGCAAGTACAGCCAGGCCATGAACGCCACGGTGCTCGACGAGAACGGCAAGGCGGTGGTGATGACCATGGGCTGCTACGGGATCGGCGTCTCCCGGGTGGTGGCGGCCGCCATCGAGCAGAACCACGACGAGCGCGGCATCATCTGGCCCGAGGCCATCGCCCCCTGGCAGGTGGCCCTGCTGCCCATGAACATGCACAAGTCGGAGCGCCTGCGCGCGGCGGTGGAAGAGCTGTACGCCCGCCTCCAGGCCGCCGGCATCGAAGTCCTGCTGGACGATCGCAAGGAACGCCCCGGCGTGATGTTCGCCGACATGGAGCTGATCGGCATCCCCCACCGCTTGGTACTGGGCGAGCGCGGCCTGGACAAGGGCCTTGTCGAATACAGAGGCCGCCGCGACGAAGCCAGCCAGGACGTGCCGCTTGATGCTGTTGAGGCGTTCCTGAAGGAACGCCTCAACAGGGACGAGGGACGAGGGACGAGGGACGGAGGGAATCGAAGCCCGTAACCCAATGTTTTTCCTCGGCCTTGGCCCTCGTCACTCGTCCCTGTATTTTCGCGGCGAGGCGCCGCTCCTACAGGTTTGGGGTAACGCTTTGCCATGCAAATGCCGCTGACAAAACCACTCCTGACCCTGTTCGCCCTCCTCTGGCTGCTGCCTTGCCTCGCATCTGCCGGGACGGTCGATCCGGATCTGCGGGTGGCGCTGAAGCAGGCCATCGAGGCCAGCGACAGCTTCGGGGATCGCTTCGAGGCGGAGGTGTGGCTGGTGGACATGTCTGCCCGGCTGGCGCCGACCATTCCCGATCCGCAGCGGCGCCTGCGCCTGCTGCGGATGATCCACCAGGAGGCCACCCGCGCCGGGCTCATTCCGGAGCTGGTGCTGGCGGTGATCGAGGTGGAGAGCAACTTCAACCAGTTTGCCATCTCCCGGGCCGGCGCCATCGGCCTGATGCAGGTAATGCCCTTCTGGCTGAAGGAAATCGGCCATCCCGAGGACAACCTGTTCGATGCCCGCACCAACCTGCGCCTGGGCACCACCATCCTCAAGTACTACCTGGACCGGGAAAACGGCAACCTCCCCCGCGCCCTGGCCCGCTACAACGGCAGCCTCGGCAGCTATCGCTACACCAACAAGGTCTTCGAGGCCCTGCGGGAGAAATGGCGGCGGTTCTGATGGGGGTTGGTTTCCAGGTCTGGCAGAAAGAACACGGAGATCACGGAGAAATGTCCATTGGAGTTCAGCCCTGACTTTTTTCCGAACCCCTCATCGAACCGGTAACGGATGCAAATTCCGGGGAAAGATGGACAAAACCGTGCCGCCGTGTACCGGGCAATGCGTCGGGACGTTGGCGAAACGTCACGCAGCGGGAACCCTGCAAAAGGTTGAACGCAATTCAGCCGGTGGAGAAATCCACCGGCGGCGGGACCTCGACGGGCTCGCATTCCACGGCCTCGACCCGGGCGGCGGGCGGGCCTTCCCGCAGCCAGTCGCAGAGGGCCGCCACGGCCGCGGCGGGGCCGCAGGCCAGCACTTCCACCCCGCCGTCCGGCAGGTTGATGGCGTGCCCGGTGACTCCCAGCCGGCGGGCCTGGTCCCGGGTACTGGCACGGTAGAACACCCCCTGCACACGACCGCGCACGAGGCAGCGACGACAGAGGTT
>JALSSV010000031.1 GCA_026984045.1 Chromatiales bacterium
GGGCATCTTCGTGTCCTCTCAGATAGGCTTCAAACGAAGAATGCACACAGAACCCCATTGTAATCAACACCTTGGCGATCAAACCTCTTTATGCGGCGATCAGAAAAATGAGGGGATCCCTGAGCCCCGGAACATGATTTCTAAGTTGTCCTGTTTTTATTTTGTGTAGATATTACGGCAATCCAGAAACCGGATTCGCTCGATTGCCAAACAGCAGTTCAGCTTCGCTTTAGCGCACAGGATACAAAAAACGGATGGCATGTCAATTTTTTGTTTCCGGTAAAGTGCGCGAGGAAAGGTACGAATAATTCCTGATAGCCGCCACTTGATAAATGATTAATCGTTTGTTTTCAGTCTCTTGCCTGACATGCCTCCCTGATCAGAAGCAATCTGCAATAATGATAATTTCGTATATCCTGCATCTCAATTCAATCGCACATTGACGCCATTTCGGGTATACACGAACTGATGCGTATTCCTCAACCCCGATCCCTCTGTCAGCATTCCCGCATCGATGAGCCTGAAGCCGATGTAATTCATCTCGTTTTCCAGCATCTTTCCGTTTTGCGGATCGATTATCCGCCATCTCCCATTGAGGTACACCTCGACCCAGTTGTGATAGGTTTCGGGATTCAGCTTCTGGCTGTTGGCGGCGATGTAACCGCCCACCCCTCTTGCCGGGATTCCATTCAATCGTGCCAGGGCCATGAACAAATACATGTATTCCGTACAATCGCCCTTCCTGTGCTTGTAGGCATACAATGCGCCCCTGTCATCCCGGATATAGCCGGCATAACGGATGTTCCGCGATTCCCATTTCAGTATGTTCCTCAATGTGCCGACCGGCTCACCTGCGCTCAATCGCTTTGCCAGTGTGCGAATTTCCATGTTATCGGTCTCGACATATTTCTGGCCAGCAAGATACCTTGCAGAATCCCCCAGCCTCATGTGTTGCGGCTTCTCAGCAACCCCGATTTCTGCCGTAATCGTAATGACCCGTGTCGCATACGGAGGCAGGCGCTCTATCTCGAACCGAAGAATACGGTTCCCCGATTCATCATCAAATGCGGTAAAAGGCACCGTTGCCTGGACCTTTCGGATTTTGAGAAAGGCCGACTCTGGCACAGGCGAGTAGGCATAAACTTCGACATTCCTCTGCACGATGGCCGTCTTGTTTTGCACTTCCATCTGGTACCGAACGATGCGGGTTTGCGCATACTCATTCTGTTCACCCTCACCAAGATATACCAACCCGATTAGTGCAAGCCCAAGAAAGCCGAGCGGGAACACCCACCACAGACGATTATGAAGGTCTAGTTTGAACATCCCTGCACCTCTTGCAAGCGGAAAGCGTGTTTCCCTGCGATAGCTTTACGCATCCTGTCGAACATTTTCAATGCGGACACCCCTCCGCGCAGAACATATACCTGATTTTCGTGATCGAGGTTGTATGCCATCAACTCGGACGTCATCGAAAAATCATCGTCGACAACAACAAAGTTCTCCGAACTGCTCAAAGACAGCATCTTCCTGACAGCCCCGCCGGTCAACTGCGGAATTTCCCGCCTGTGCGGAAAATACTTCGCCAGCACCGGATCCGGCTCCTTCACAATAGCCGTGAATTCTTCCGCTCCCCCGTGAACAACAAAATCATTGATATCCAGCGTGTAGGCCGCATCCAAAATCGCCATCATTCGGTTTGCCTTCGCCCAGCGCAGAAACGCCTGCCCACCAAAATAAACGGAGCCAAACCCTTTCTCCAACATGAACTTGCACAACAAATCGTTTTTCTGTTTGCGGAACGGCAAATCGATCAGCACAATTTGATAATCCCGAAATATGCGCTTGTTGGGCAACACTTCAGGAGCGATATGGATAGCAGCAGGAAAATGCCCGTTTACGAACTCGTCTTCGGATCGCACATCGACGATCAATGCGCCACCCGCTTTTGCATATTTACTCAATTCATCAACGACTTCCTCACAATTTACCTTGGCTTGCACATTGGAAAATGCTGAAAGCAGACTCGTCAGCAAGGCGGCGGTAATGACGGATTTTCTGTCGGCCTTGCACACATTTATTTTGGCGTTTTCCTTTGTCACAAACAGACGTCTATCCATAGAGGCTCTCCCTATCGGCAGCACAAAACGAGCGGCGGGAATAAACGGATTTTCTTCTGTGCGTTATCTGTCGTATTATTTGCATCGAACCGATGCTGGCGCAACCTGATCCTCACAATCATCCGCCGCAGGCCAGCTCCGTGCCAGTCTGACGAAATTCTACCGCAACCGAACCGCACTTATGAAAATGAATTCACGACAACCATTTCCTGATCGAATCGGCGTAGCACAAATCGTTTCTGCAGAAGTTATCAGGAATGTTGCTGATGAGTCGACACTGAACAATCAACATCCCGCACACACATGAATGCATGCTTTCTGCGTGATCAGTCGATAATTCCGGCAGGCAGGCCGCTCCCCTGCTGCGCCTCTCGCCATGCGGGGCAAGTCGACACCCGTACTGGCCAAGTAATCTTTGAGCATTCATATCGGACGGCCATAAAACCATCCGCAATTCCTCAGCCACTGCCGGGGACACATAGCTGGTCGGTAACGAACCAGATGAAAACTGATGAATTGCTGGAAGCAAGGGGCCTTCATGCGTCATCGGTATCTCAGGCACAACACCTCACACAGCCCATCCAAGGCTGATTTTACCCGATTTGCCAGCCGACGCCCGTATTTCCCACCCGGTTTCCTCCGATCCCGCTTTCACCGGAAAACGGCCTCAGGGGCGGCAATTTGCCCATTTTTGCAGGTTTCATCACTACGGAGCTCATCCCCGACTGGCACACCAGGCGCTCAAGGGCAGGATACGATCCTCGAGCCGCTCCAGGTACCCCAGCCTGCAATGGGAACCGGGTGCATCGGTACCATGACGCCGGCGCCATTCATGGCACGTGAGAGTGACCAGTGTTCCCACCTGTCGGCGGATCCCGGAAAACCCCGGTGTTCGATACAGGCTGTGCATGGCTTCCTGCAGAAATCCGGAAGAACCCGAGCGGCACGCCTGGAGGATCCGGGTTCGCCAGGCCTCAAGGCACTCTCGTGTCATGCGCCAGGTCCAGACCAGGCCGCCGCCATGTTCACTCTTGCGCGTAACACGAACCAGTTCGTAGTCATCCCCGATGCGCAGCCGGTGACGGCGATCGGTGATAGCGTGCAGTCTTTCCCGTTCGTGGGCCAGGCCATTACCGTTCGTCACGAGCAGCCACCAGAGCAGGTCATCATGCTCGGGTCGGGGCAGGAAAAACAACCGGGAATTGGCGTTTCCTTTCCTCTTGGCGTATGCACGCTGGTTGGCGTTGCGGTCAACGTGATAAAGATCGGCGAACTTGTCGGCAAGATGCGCGGCTCGCGTTATCGGCACGTGACCGGACGTGTGCCAGACATAGCCGCGGATGGCGGCATCGAGGAGGCGCTGCATCAGGACCGTTTTGTGGGTATGAACTGGTGGATCGTACATGGGGTGTGTCTCCAGGCAGTGGGCTTGTCACGTATAGCGAACGCCGTCGAAAAGCTTCGTGATGCAGCGGGTGGGTATCCAGGGCAGCAACAGATGCGCGCTTGCGCGCATCGGACCGAGGCAAACCGGAGAGGGTTGCAAGTCTTTGATGTAAAAGCTTCATTTGAATCGGCCGGTGGCCGATTCAAATGAAACTACTGGAGATTCCAGAAGGGACGCCAGAAATGGCGACCCGGTACCTATACGAGACAGGACACTGGTGCATGTACGTTGCACGACGGACATGACCGGGGGCCTGGCTCACCACCACCTGTGGGGGGCCTCACCAGCCCCCGACACCACCGTCACTGCCCCGAACGGGGCACGGCCGGACCACCAATCCGGTCAGGCCGGGACCACTAATCCCGGCTGAGCACGCGCTGTAGCCGTATGCCCGTAGTTGGGCTCGTACGGCTGCGACGGGCGCTCCGGGCTGCAATGCCCGGTTCGACCCAATCCACACCGCAGTGGTGAGATTGGGCGACGCGGAAACGGGCCGGAGGGGGATATGCAACTGCATTGAAACCGAAGGAACCCTGTCGCAGATGAAGGTGGTGAAAATCCCCACCGGGGGGTGCTCGAGAGGGTACAACCCGGTCCCGACTGGTGGGCTTCACGCATGGCGGGAAACCGTCATGAGGTCGCAAGGGGAAACCTGGAGCGGCTGGTACCAACCGGGGCAACCTGGGTGGATCGATGCATAGCTCAAGCCAGTAACGGCATCCCCGGAGGATGCTGTCGGGTAAGCGAACGATCGCCAGTGCCGGTCCTGAAGTGGCCGGTTGACTGAAGCTGGAAGGTTCATGACGGTAAGGGAGGCGCTTTGGAATCTCTGCCCCCTGAAAACCAATTGGCGAGGTGGAAAACACCACGTCATGAACATGAGGCGCTGGCTAGGTAGTGACATTTGCGTACTAACGCGGGAAGGCCTAAAGGCGATGACGGGGTTGGTACCCCCTGAGCCCATGGCCGGGAGCGATGTGAGTAGACCATAAACCTTGCTGGTGATTCAGTCGAAGCCGCAAGGGAGGCGCAAGCCAGCCGGGGGTGGTATCCCGGTGTCGAAAGCATCAGGCGTATGCGAAAGTGACTGGGCGTGGTAGCCCGGGTGGTGTGTGAGCGTGCCCTGACTGAACGGGTGGTGCCGCAGATCCAGGTCGCATGTTTGGGGGTGGTACCCTCACAGCTCAACAATGTTCAACGTAGCGATGATATGGAGGTATTCGAGATTGGCCGTTCTTATTCGGGTCTGGCCAGCCCACTCGGTGCCCCACCATTTCGGTGGTGGGGTACCTACCAACTTCATCCGTGCTCAGGGACGAGAACGGGTATTTCGAGACCGGGGTAGTGTATGCGCCTGATCGCCTCATTGAGGCGTCTTATCGAAAAGGTACTGCCATACCGCCGGCCCATTCGCTGTGTATTGCTGTGTCCCATGAGTGCGTCGGAAATCTCCTCGTCAAGGCCGGCTTCACGGCACGCATCCCGGAATGTATGCCGGAAGCTGTGGAACACCTTGCGCCGGTCGGTGATGCCCAATTCCTCTCGGATGTGCTTCATGAAGGCCTTGGAGAAAGCTGCCGAATACTTGCCGAAGCGGTCTGGCCGCAAGTCGGGGAAGAGCCGGATTTCCCCCTTGTTCCGCAATCGATCAAGGTAACGAAGAAATCCTGCGTCGATAATCCGGGGATGCAAGGGCAGTCGTCGCCTTGATGAGGCATTCTTGAGACGCTTTCGGGTACCCTGCTGTTCGGATTCGTCATCGATAACGACGCACCAGATGCCGTCAATTTGCTGAATGTCCTCAACCAGAAGCTGGGCCAGTTCTTCCACACGGCATCCCTGATAGAGCGCGAGCAGCGGAAGCCAGACACCGGCATCGCCAATACGGCGTCCGAGTCGCTTTCCCTGTGTATACAGAGGCGAGCAAAAGATCCGTCTGAGTTCGTCCAGATCAAACGGCAAGCGGTGACGGCTGTCGCTTCGGGGTATGGGGATCCGCTGTGCAGGATTGACGAACAGCTTTCCGTTGTTGATGCCGACGTTGAACAGGGCACAGAGGAAGGTGATCTTCTTCGCGACAGTCTTGGGTCGCAGCCCCCGTCCAATCAATTCATCGCGATAGCGGATGACATCCTGCCGCGTCACCGATTCCGCCGTTTTCCGGCCCGTAGAGCGCCGGAAGTCGTTCAACACCCGACGCACGTCTTCGACGGTGCGCTCGGGTCGGCGGGGATCGAACCGCTGCCAGTCCTCGAAAAGCGTATCGAGGATGGTGTCGCCGGTCCGGGGTTGAGACAGGCGACTGGCGGCAACCGGCTCCGGGGTCCACACCACCTCGCCTTCGTCGCGCGCAAGCTGCTGGTCGTGAACCTCCGTGGCAGTTTGCAGGAACCGATACAGGAGCTCCCGGTATTTCGACTCGTTGCCCCGCAGCTCGATGCCAAGGAGGTTCAGGAAGACCGTCAGTGCCGGTTCGATGGCTTCGAGTCGAGACTCCCTGAGAACGTCTCTGAGGGCTTCGCGGGTTTCGAGCCGCTCGGCTTTGCGCTCTACGAGTTCGTCGAGGAAAAAGCCTTCCCGCCGGTGGTATTCATCGTTGGCAAGGCTGAGGTGACGCCACAGGTCACAGATCTCCCGGATCAGTTCATCGTTGATGATCAGGGGTGATGTGATGGCCTGCCGGCGCTGGATCTCGTTTCGGAGTTGTTCGCAACGCCGATCAAAATCGACAGACGCCTGTCGGGCAAGCCGACGTGCTTCAGCCGGATCGCGAGTTCGGAGGGAAAACTTTTCCTCGACTTTGCCGAGATAAGGCTGAAGATCTCGCGGAATCTTTACCCTGAAATAATATGTGGCATTACGCCGAATCAACCGTGTTTGGGCGTGCATATCCGTCATCTCGGTGTACCACCTTGGTGTACCAGACGGATATGTATAGGTACCGAAGGATCAAAAACTTGTAAGTCCTTCAAATACCTAGAGAAATTTGGCGGAGAGGGAGGGATTCGAACCCTCGATACGGGGTTACCGTATACACACTTTCCAGGCGTGCTCCTTCGACCACTCGGACACCTCTCCGGGGTGTGGGTCATCACGAGAGCGGGGCTCGTGAAGCGCGGCATTTTACCACAATCCGGGGAAAAATCATGGTGGGCGAGGGAAAGTTATTTGGTGATATTGCAAAAGGTTGAATGACGTGGGAGTGTCGTGGCAGGGGGCGCCGCTCCTTCAGAAGGAGAGTGTGGAAGAAGAAAGGGCCGCGGAGCGGCCCTTTCTTCTTCATGATTGTCAGACCCGGATTCAGTCCTTGCCGACGGCTTTCATGGAAAGGCGGATGCGGCCCTGTTTGTCGACTTCGAGGACCTTGACCTTGACGATGTCGCCTTCGGAGAGCTTGTCGGAGACGTTTTCGACGCGCTCGTCGCTGATCTGGGAGACGTGGACCAGGCCGTCCTTGCCGGGGAGGATGGTGACGAAGGCGCCGAAGTCCATGAGTTTGGCGACCTTGCCTTCGTAGACCTTGCCCACTTCGACGTCGGCGGTGAGCTGTTCGACGCGGCGGCGGGCTTCGTTGGCGGCGGCGGAGTCGCTGGAGGCGATCTTGACCAGACCGTCGTCGCTGATGTCGATGGTGGTGCCGGTTTCCTCGGTGATGGCGCGGATGGTGGCGCCGCCCTTGCCGATCACGTCGCGGATCTTGTCGGGGTTGATCTTGAAGGTGATGTAGCGCGGGGCGTAGACCGACATTTCGGTACGCGGCTCGGCGATCACCTCGTTCATCTTGCCGAGGATGTGCAGGCGGCCTTCCTTCGCCTGTTCGAGGGCGATTTCCATGATCTGGCGGGTGATGCCGTCGATCTTGATGTCCATCTGCAGGGCAGTGACGCCGTCCCGGCTGCCGGCCACCTTGAAGTCCATGTCGCCGAGGTGGTCCTCGTCACCGAGGATGTCGGTGAGGACGGCGAACTTGTCGTCTTCCTTGATCAGGCCCATGGCGATGCCGGCCACGGGGGCCTTGAGGGGCACGCCGGCGTCCATCAGGGCGAGGCTGGTGCCGCACACGGAGGCCATGGAGCTGGAGCCGTTGGATTCGGTGATCTCGGAGACCACGCGGATGGTGTAGGGGAATTCGTCCTGGCTGGGCATGACGCCGAGCACGCCGCGCTTGGCGAGGCGGCCGTGGCCGATCTCGCGGCGCTTGGGGCTGCCGACGCGGCCGGTTTCACCGACGCAGAAGGGCGGGAAGTTGTACTGGAGCATGAAGGGCTCGCGGTAGGTGCCTTCCAGGGCGTCGATGATCTGGGCCTCGCGCTCGGTGCCGAGGGTGGCGGTGACCAGGGCCTGGGTCTCGCCGCGGGTGAACAGGGCCGAGCCGTGGGTGCGGGGCAGCACGCCGACCCTGACATTGATGGGCCGCACGGTGCGGGTGTCGCGGCCGTCGATGCGCGGTTCGCCGTTGAGGATCTTGCCGCGCACCACGCGTTTTTCGAGTTTCTCGATGGCGCCGCGCACTTCCTCTTCGCTGTAGGGGCCTTCCTCGCCGGCGAGCTTTTCAATGATTTCACTGCGGATCTCGCCAAGACGGTTGTAGCGGGGCTGCTTCTCGCGAATGGTGTAGGCTTCCTTGAAGGCGGCTTCGCCAAGTTCGGCCACGGCCTTTTCCAGGTCTTGATTCTTCTCTGGCGGCGTCCACGCCATGGGCTCGGGGCCCACCTCGGCAGCGAACTCCTTGATGGCCTGGATGACGGCCTGCTGCTGTTCGTGACCAAACATGACGGCGCCGAGCATGACTTCCTCGGAGAGCAGCCTGGCTTCCGACTCCACCATGAGCACGGCGTTCTCGGTACCGGAAACCACCAGATCCAGTTCCGATTCCTTGAGTTTGGCGATGGAAGGATTGAGGACGTATTCGCCGTCGATGTAACCCACCCGGGCCGCGCCGATGGGGCCGTTGAAGGGGACGCCGGCGATGGACAGGGCGGCGGAGACGCCGATCATGGCCACGATGTCGGGGCTGACGTCCGGATCCATCGACAGCACGGTGGCGATGATCTGGACTTCGTTGGTAAAGCCTTCGGGGAACAGGGGCCGGACGGGGCGATCGATGAGGCGGGAGGTAAGGGTCTCGTGCTCGGAGGGTCGCCCTTCCCGCTTGAGGAAGCCGCCGGGAATCTTGCCGGCAGCGTAGGTCTTTTCCTGATAGTCCACGGTCAGGGGGAAGAAGTCGCGGCCTTCCGCGGCCTTCTTGTCGGCCACCACGGTGGCGAGGACGACCGTGTCGCCCATCCGGGTCATGACGGCGCCTGTGGCCTGTCGGGCGATTTCGCCGGTTTCCAGGGTGACGGCATGGGCGCCGTATTGAAATTCTTTCTTCACAGGGGTCGGCATGACTTTCCCTCGGGTTGTGCTGGCAGGAAGACGGGGACGCGCGTTACTTGCGCAGGCCCAGACGGGTGATCAGTTCGCGATAGCGATCCAGATCCTTTTTCTTCAGGTAATCCAGCAGCTTACGACGCTGACTTACCATGCGCAGCAGACCCTGACGGGAATGGTGGTCGTGGATGTGTTCCTTGAAGTGTCCGGACAGATCGTTGATCCGGGCGGACAGCAGGGCGACCTGGACTTCCGGCGAACCGGTGTCGCCCTTGCCGCGGGCGTATTCGTTGACGATAGCGGCCTTTTGTTCGGCACTGATGGCCATTCGCAAGCTCCTGTAATCTGTAAAAAATTCGACCAATTTCGGAAAGCGCGTATTCTACCCGCGCAGCCGGGCGCAGACAAGAAAATCCGCGGGAAATTCCCCGTTTTCAGCCACTCTTGATGAGCCGTTTCGGCGCCACCCGGCCGTCATCGAGGATGTGGCCCACGCCGAGGAAGGCGCCATCAGGCCGGTGCAGACGCACCCACCCGGCGGTGGGGGCCTGGGGCACCAGCACCGGCTGGCCCTGCTGCACGTAGTAGGCCGAGTTGTCGGTGAGGTTCACCGCGGGCCAGTCGGCCAGGGCCCGTTCGATGGGCAGCAGCAGGGCGTCGAGGGCGTCGGTGCCCTGCTCCGCCGCAGTTTCGATCTGCGCCATGGTCACCGCCTCGTCGATGTCGAAGGGGCCGGAGGCGGTGCGGCGCAGGGCGGACAGGTGCCCGCCGCAGCCCAGGGCCTCGCCGATTTCCTCGGCCAGGGTGCGGACATAGGTGCCCTTGGAACAGTGGATGGAGATTTCCAGCTCGTCGCCTGCGTGGCGCAACAGTTCGATGCTGTGGATGGTGACCGTGCGCGGCTTGCGCTCGATCTCCATCCCCTTGTGGGCCAGCTTGTACAACGGCGTGCCATTGACCTTGACCGCCGAGTGCATGGGCGGCACCTGTTCGATCTCGCCGGTGAAGCGTTCCAGTACGTCGCGGATCTGCGCCTCATCGTACTCGCCCACCGGGCGGGTCTCCAGCACCTCGCCTTCGGCATCGGCGGTGCGGGTGATCACGCCGAGCTTGATGGTGCCCACGTAACGCTTGTCGGAATCCAGCAGGAAGCTGGAAATCTTGGTCGCTTCGCCGAAGCAGATGGGCAGAAGGCCGGTGGCCAGCGGGTCGAGATTGCCCGTGTGCCCCGCCTTGGCGGCGCGGAACAGGCGCTTGACCTGCTGCAGCGCGGCGTTGGAGGTGACGCCCAGCGGCTTGTCGAGCAGGAGGATGCCGTTGACGGGACGGCCCCGGTTTCGTCTGCGTGCCACGTTAGTCTGAATCCTGGTGTTTCTTGCGATCTTCGGCCACGGCCTGATCGATCAGGTTGGCCAGTTCGGTCCCCTTGACCAGGGTCTCGTCGTAGATGAAACGCAACTGGGGGACATTGCGGATGATCATGCGCTCGCCCAGGGCATGGCGCAGGAAGCCCGCGGCCTTCTCCAGGGCCCTTTGCGCCTCGTCCACGTAAAGCTGTTCGGGCATGACCGTGTAATAGACCTTGGCCAGGGAGAGATCGCGGGTGACCTCGACACCGGAGAGGGTCACGGCGGAAAGGCGCGGATCGCGCACATCGCGCTGCAGCAACTCGGCCAGCTCCCGCTGCATCTGTTCCCCGACCCGGCGGGTGCGGCTGAAATCCCTGGGCATGATCGCGGCTCAGAGTTCGCGGGCGACCTGCACCCGTTCGTAGACTTCGATCTGATCGCCCACCTTCACGTCATTGTAGTTCTTGACGCCGATGCCGCATTCCATGCCCTGCTTGACCTCCATGACGTCTTCCTTGAAACGGCGCAGGGATTCCAGCTCGCCCTCGAAGATCACCACGTTGTCGCGCAGCACGCGGATGGGGTTGTTGCGCTTGACCACCCCATCCACCACCATGCAGCCGGCAATGGCGCCGATCTTGGGCGAGCGGAACACGTCGCGCACTTCGGCCAGGCCAATGATCTCTTCCTTGGTCTCGGGCGAGAGGAGGCCGGACATGGCCTTCTTCACGTCGTCGATGAGATCGTAGATCACGCTGTAATAGTGCAGATCCACGTCTTCCTCGTCGATGATGCGCTTGGCCACCGAATCGGCGCGCACGTTGAAGCCGATGAGGATGGCATTGGAGGCCACCGCCAGGTTGGCGTCGGATTCGGTGATCCCGCCGACTCCGCTGGAGACGATCTTCACCTTCACCTCGTCGGTGGAGAGCTTGGTGAGGGCGTCGGAGATGGCCTCCACCGACCCCTGCACGTCGGCCTTGAGGACGATGTTGACCGTGGCCACCTCGCCTTCCTGCATCTGGCTGAACATGTTTTCCAGCTTGGCCGCCTGCTGGCGGGCCAGCTTGAGTTCGCGAGCCTTGGTCTGGCGATAGTCGGCCACCTCGCGGGCCTTGCGCTCGTTGGGCACCACGGTGGCTTCGTCGCCGGCCGCGGGCACCCCGGACAGGCCCAGCACCTCCACCGGAATCGAGGGACCGGCTTCCTCGAGCTGCCGGGCATGCTCGTTGAGCATGGCCCGCACGCGGCCGTACTCGAGACCGGCGAGCAGGATGTCGCCCTTGTGCAGGGTGCCGCGCTGAACCAGGATGGTGGCCACCGGGCCGCGGCCCTTGTCGAGCCGCGACTCGATGACGATGCCGCGCGCCGGGCCCTCCACCGGCGCCTTGAGTTCCAGCACCTCGGCCTGCAGGAGGATGGAATCGAGCAGTTCGTCCACGCCCTGCCCGGTGTGGGCCGAGACGTTGACAAAGATGGTGTCGCCACCCCAGTCCTCAGGAATGACCTCTTCCTGGGCCAGTTCGTTCTTGACCCGATCCGGATCGGCCTCGGGCTTGTCGATCTTGTTGACCGCCACGATCAGCGGCACGCCGGCGGCGCGGGCGTGCTGGATGGCCTCGCGGGTCTGGGGCATCACGCCGTCGTCGGCCGCGACCACCAGGACCACGATGTCGGTGACCTTGGCGCCGCGGGCGCGCATGGCAGTGAAGGCTTCGTGGCCGGGCGTGTCGAGGAAGGTGATCTCCCCGCCCCCGGTCTGCACGTGATAGGCCCCGATGTGCTGGGTGATGCCCCCGGCCTCGCCGGAAGCGACGCGGCTCTCGCGGATGTAGTCCAGCAGCGAGGTCTTGCCGTGGTCCACGTGGCCCATGATGGTGACTACCGGTGCGCGGGGCAGGGCCTCGCCCTCTTCCACTTCCTCGATGATCGCCTTCTCCACCGCACCTTCCTCGATGAGCTTGACCTTGTGGCCCAGCTCCTCGACCACGATGGCCGCGGTGTCCTGATCCAGCACCTGGTTGATGGTGACCATGGTGCCCATGTTCATCAGGGCCTTGATCACCTCGGCGGCCTTGACCGACATCTTCTGCGCCAGATCGCCCACGGTGATGGTTTCGGGAATCGCCACCTCGCGCACGATGGGCGCAGTGGGCTTCTGGAAGCCGTGCTCGCCGGAGGTGGCCGTGGTCACGGCCCGGCCACGGGGTTTCTTGCGCCGGCGGCCGGCCTTGTCGCTGGCCACGTGCAGTTCCTTGCGGCCGTACTTGGTGTGTTTCTCCTCGCGCGCCTTCTCCTTTTCCTTGCCCTTCTTGCGGCCGCGCTCGGCCGCGGGCGGCGGGGGCGGCGGTGCCGCCGCCGGCGCTTCCGCCGGGGCCTTCTCGGCTTCGGCGGCGGCCTTCCGGCGGGCCTCTTCCTCGGCCTTGCGCTGCGCCTCGAGGCGCTTGGCCTCCTCGCGGGCGCGGGCCTCGGCCTCTTCGCGGGCGCGACGTTCCGCTTCCAGCTCCTCGAGCTTGCGGCGCGCCTCCTCGGCCTCGAGCCGTTCCTGATCGGTGCGGGCCTCGCCGCCCTCGCCCGGCTTGATCACCCGTTTCTTGCGGCGCTGGATGGTGACCGTCTTGGTGCGCCCCTGGGAGGTGGTGGTCTTGACCTGGTTGACCGCGCGCCGGGACAGGGTGACCTTCTTCTCGGCCTTTTCCTTCTTCGGCGCGTGCTTGTTCTTGAGGAAGGTCAGCAGCGACAGCTTCTCCTCCTCGGAGATGGTCGCATCGGCATCGGTGACCGACACGCCCGCCTCCTTGAGCTGCTCGAGCAGAAGATTCACCGGCACGCCGACGACTTCCGCGAATTGCTTGACTGTGACTTCAGCCATATCGTGTTCTCTCCTGCCCCTCAAACGGTGTGTTACGACTGTCCGCTCTGTTCAGCCGGTTCCGCGAACCAGGGCTCGCGGGCCTTCATGATCAGTTGCGCGGCCTTCTCCTCGTCCAGCGCCTCGTCGATGGCCAGCAGCTCGTCCACCGACTGCTCGGCCAGGTCCTCCATGCTCACCACGCCGTGGGAGGCCAGCTTGTAGGCCAGATCCATGTCCATGCCTTCCATGGACTTGAGATCCTCGGCAGGCTCGACGGCGGTCAGGCTCTCTTCGCTGCTGATGGCGCGGGTCAGGAGCAGGTCCTTGGCCCGGCCCTGCAGTTCGGCCACGATGTCCTCGTCAAACTCCTCGATCTGCAGCATCTCCTCGGGCGGTACGTAGGCGATTTCGTCGATACTGGTGAAGCCTTCCTGCACCAGGATGGCGGCCACTTCCTCGTCCACGTCCAGCTCTTCCATGAACAGTTTCTGGATCTTCTCGGCCTCGGCCTCGGTCTTCTCCTCCAGCTCTTCGGTGGACATGACGTTGAGGTTCCAGCCGGTCAGCTCGGAAGCCAAGCGCACGTTCTGGCCACCGCGGCCGATGGCCTGGGAGAGCTGCTCCTCGGCCACGGCCACGTCCATGGTGCGGGTCTCCTCGTCCATGACGATGGATTCCACCTCGGCCGGGGACATGGCGTTGATCACGAACTGGGCCGGATCCTCGTCCCACAGCACGATGTCCACCCGTTCGCCGGCCAGCTCGTTGGAGACGGCCTGCACCCGCGAGCCGCGCATGCCCACGCAGGCGCCCACCGGATCGATGCGCGGCTCGTTGCTGCGCACGGCGATCTTGGCCCGCAGGCCCGGATCCCGGGCCGCGGCGAGGATATCGATGAGGCCCTCGCCCACTTCCGGCACCTCGATCTTGAACAGCTCGATGAGGAAACGCGGATCGGTGCGACTGACGATGAGCTGCGGACCCCGCATCTCGGTGTTGATTTCCTTCAGGTAACCGCGGATCCGATCGCCGGGGCGGATGGACTCGCGCGGGATCAGCTCGTCGCGGGGGATGATGGCGTCGGCATTGGCCCCCAGATCCAGGTACACGTTGCCGCGCTCCACGCGCTTGACCACCCCCATCACCAGCTCGCCGACCCGGTCCTGGTAGGCTTCCACCACCTGGGCGCGCTCGGCCTCGCGCACCTTCTGCACGATCACCTGCTTGGCAGTCTGGGCGGCGATGCGGCCGAACTCGATGGATTCCACCTGTTCCTCGATGAAGTCGCCCGGCTGGATGTCGGGATTGTCGAGGCGCGCGGCGGAGAGGGTGATCTGGCGCTCCGGAAACTCCATCTCGTCGTCCTCGACCACTTCCCAGCGGCGGAAGGTCTCGTAGTCGCCGGTTTCGGGGTCGATCTGCACGCGGATGTCCACGTCGTTGTCGTAGCGCTTCTTGGTGGCGGTGGCCAGCGCCGTTTCGATGGCCTCGAAAATCACCTGTTCGTCGACGCCCTTCTCGTTGGAGACGGCTTCCACGACCATGAGAATCTCTTTGTTCATTACGCAACCTCTGTCGGTTTCTTTCCTTCGGGACGGAAACAGTCCGCCCTGGCTTCCTGCGGCCCTACCACTGGGGGACCAGATTGGCCTTCTCGATATCGTCCAGCGCCAGGCGCCAGGTCTCGCCGCTCTCGGGATCGGCGAGGATCAGCGTGTCGTCCTCCACGCCGGCGATCACGCCGCTGAACTTGCGGCGGCCGTCGAGCGGCATCCGCAGGCGCACGCTGACCGGCTGCCCCTGGAAGCGGCGGTAGTGATCCGCCGTGAACAGGGGACGATCCACGCCCGGCGAGGAGACCTCCAGCGTGTACTGGCCACGGATGGGGTCTTCCACGTCCAGCACCGCGCTGATCTGACGGCTGGCCCGCTCGCAATCGTCCAGAGTGATGCCTTCGGGGCTGTCGAGGAACACCCGCAGCACCGAATGACGGCCCTGGGAGAGGTGCTCCACCCCCAGCAGCTCATAGCCCAGGGGCTCGACGGCCGAGGCCACCAGTTCTGTCAGCGAATCCTTGACCTGCGCCATGTTTTGTCTGCCCGTAAATAAAAAGTGGGCGCAAGGCCCACTTTTTATAAACTCCTGTTATCTCGCCGGGATTGTACCATCGCCAGGGAATTCCGCCAATCCCTGGCGGACATTTTCCCGGCCACCCGGGCCGACCTGTGCCGAGGACAGACCGGCCCCCGCCGGAACACGCCCGGGGCCCCGAAAAATCGTTGCAGCATATATAGTTGCATTCGACCGGCAAATCAAGGGAAGCGCCGGCATTGTACCGGCGCCGGCCGGCCACCATAGTGGGAGAAACAGCCGCGAGGCGAAAGCCGCATGACTCAATCCGAATCGAGCGCCCGTGAAGCCTTCGACCGTGCCGTGGCCCAGGGCCGCGTGGAGCGGCTCGAATACGACGGCCTCACCCTCGAGCGCTGCAACGACGACGTGGGCCACCTGCCGCGGGGTTCGATCCGTGCCGCCGGCCGGGTGCTGTACGGCTATCCCCACATCGGGCGGATCCTGGTATTGCGTCGGGGCCTGACCGAACAGCTTGCCGGCCCCTTCCACGTGGAAGAGAAGATCAACGGCTACAACGTGCGCATCGCCCGCATCGATGGCCGCCTGCTGGCCTTCACCCGGGGGGGCTTCGTCTGCCCCTTCACCACCGACCGCCTGCCGGATCTCCTCGATCCGGCCTTCTTCGACGCCCATCCCGACAAGGTGCTGTGCGCCGAGGTGGCCGGGCCCGGAAATCCCTGGCTCGATGCCAGCCCGCCCTTCATCGAGCGGGACGTACGGCTGTTCGCGTTCGACATCACCGAGTGGAACCGTGCCGACTTCCTGCCGGTGAACGAGCTGCAGACCCTGCTTGAGGAATTCGCCCTGCCCGCCGTGCCCGCCTGGGGCTGGTCCGATGCCGAGCATTATGACGAGCTGGCCGCCCGCATCCTGGAATTGAACGAACAGGGCCGCGAGGGCCTGATCTTCCGCCAGGAAACGCCCCGCCCGCGGCGGGTCAAGTACGTCACCGCCCGCGTGAATCTGGAAGACATCCAGCGTTCCGCCACCCGCATGCCCGACATGCCGGCCGGCTATTTCGCCGGCCGGATCCTGCGCATCGCCCTGTTCCTGCAGGAGCACGGCCTGGACGCGCAGCCGTACGAGGAGGCCCTGGGGCAGGCCCTGCTCGGCGCCCTCGACGACACCCTCACCCAGTTGCAGCGAGAACGCCGGGCCAGCCAGCCGTTCACCTGCCGCTTCCGCGAACGACACAATGCCGAACGCCTGGTGGCGCTGCTCCAGCGGGTGCCCGGCCACAAGGTGAAGATCGTGATCCACGGCATCGAGCCCGAAGCGAACGGCTACTGGCGGCTGCGCTTCGAACGGCGCTATCCGCTGACCAACAGCCTGTTGTACGAATTGCTGGGGGGTGGGTTGATTTACGACTGAGGGGCGAGAGCTGCCTCCTTCCTTGTCGCGGCGGGGGCGCCGCTCCTACGCTTGGCGCCGGATTTTTTCTGTAGGAGCGGCGCCCCCGCCGCGACAACGGTGTATTGCCAATTCGAGCGGCCAGCGGCTCATTGCTTCAGCCCGCATCGTCGCCCGCCCCCTCCTCCACCTGCCGTTCCACCAGTTCCAGCAGCACGCCCTTGAGGTGTTCGGGAAGGAGGATCTTCACGCCCAGCTTGTCGGCCCAGATCCGCAGGCCTTCGTCGGCGGTGACCACGATGCCGTCGAGTTCCATGGCCAACAGCAGCACGTCGAGGTCCTCACGCGAGTCGATGAGGCCACGGCGCAGGGCTTCGCGGTAGCGTTCGCGCAGACGGCTGATGAGCTGGCCCACGTCGCCGCCGCCGGCGGCGTGGCCCTGACGGGCGTGTTCCTCGGCGATGCGCAGGCCGCGATCGATGCGTCGTCGCACTTCATCGATGAATTCGTAGACGATGGTCGCCGGGATCTGCAACTCGTGGCGGCGCGGCGAGCGGATGTTCACCAGCGACTCGAAGGCCGGCGCCACGCCATCCAGCTCCTTCATCTGGCACAGCTCTTCGTATATCGAAGTGGGCATGTAGAAGGCGGCGCCGGAGGCCTGGGCAATGTGCACGAACTCGCGGATCGCCGCACGGGTGTCCACCCCGAACTGGCGAAACACGTCCGGATTGGTGAAGAGGCTCGTATCGAGCACGTACGCCGGGGTCATGAAGGGCTCCGATTGGCTCTCCTGCAAACAACGCAGAGGTTTTCAGATCAGACAATAGGCGCCAGCAAGACGATGGTCAAATCCCTCGTCCTGTCTGCATCGTCCTTCGGCGAACGCTGCGACCTCTGCGTTCCTTCCACCACCATTCAACGGCCGGCCAGAAACCGCTCGAGGTCGTCGAGAAAGGGCCGCTGGCCCTTGTGGATCTTGTGGCGGGCGGTGGGCAGGTCGAACCAGGCCCAGTCGTCCACTTCGGGGAAGGTCTGCTGGCGGCCGCTGTGGGGCGGCCATTCCATCTGGAAGTCATTGCTGTGCATGCGGGCCGGATCGGCGTCGCCTTCCAGGGCAAACACGTGCACCCGCTTGCCGGAAGGCATGCGCCGCTCGCCCAGATCGGTGAATTCGCCGTCCACCGTGATGCCCGTCTCCTCGGCGAACTCGCGCCGGGCCGCCTCGAGGGGGGATTCGCCGTTCTCGTAGAGCCCCTTGGGAATGGACCAGGCGCCCTCGTCCCTGCCGGCCCAGTAGGGCCCGCCGGGATGGGCCAGCAGCACCTCCGGCTGCCCGTCACGCAGGCGCCAGAGCAGGATGCCGGCCGAATGCAGGGGCATGTCAGGCCGCCCGGGGCAGGTTCGGGGTGGGCGCGCGGCTCAGCCGGTCGGCCAGGCGCAGCATGGCCGGGATGCGGCCTGCGCCAGCCATTTTGGCAACCAGGGCGTGAGCCCTGGCCAGAGGCAGACCGGCAGCGGTGACATACAAAGGCCGTCGGCTTTGGCCGCGATACAGGGCGCAGGCCGGATCCATGCCATGAAAGAGGTTCTTGGCCACGCCGATCACCGGAATCCGGCCACCAAGGGTCTGGTGAAGATACGCCCCGAGACCGGGCCGCCGGTGGCCGTCGAGAAACACATGGCCGTCGATGAACAACACTGCGGCTTGCAGCCGGTGGATGCGCAGCAGATGCAGGATGGGCGGCAGCTCGCGTCGCCAGAACGCGCCGGGTTCGTAGGGCGCGATGCCGTTCAGGGTGGCGGTGAAGGTCGCCTCCGGCCGATCCGCATCGATGCGTTCGAAAGCCACCCCGGCGACATGGGCTGTCTCATCCCGATAGTAGACGTCGGTGGCGAGGAACATGGTTCAAACGAAGAGAAAAGATTAAAGATACAAGATACAAGGAAGACAGGTTCGCCGCCGCTTCCGCCACCCCTTGTATCTTTTCCCTTGTATCTTTTCTCTAAACCCGATAATTCGGAGCTTCCTTGGTGATGGTCACGTCGTGCACGTGGCTCTCGCGCATGCCGGCGGCGGTGACCTGGACGAACTGGGGCTTGGTGCGCATCTCATCGATGCTGCTGCAGCCGGTATAGCCCATGGAGGCGCGGATGCCGCCGAGGAGCTGGTTGATGACCGGCCCGAGCGGGCCCTTGTAGGGCACCCGGCCCTCGATGCCCTCGGGCACCAGCTTCTCTGCTTCGGAGCCTTCCTGGAAATAGCGATCGGAGGAGCCGTGGCGGGTGGTCATGGCGCCCAGCGAGCCCATGCCGCGGTAGGACTTGTAGGAACGCCCCTGGTACAGCTCCACCTCGCCCGGCGACTCCTCGGTGCCGGCGAACATGGAGCCGATCATCACCGAATGGGCGCCGGCCACCAGGGCCTTGGCGATGTCGCCCGAATAGCGGATCCCGCCGTCGGCGATCAGCGGCACGTCGGTGTCCTTCAGGGCCTCGGCCACGTCGGAGACGGCAGTGATCTGCGGCACACCCACCCCGGCGACGATCCGGGTGGTGCAGATGGAGCCGGGGCCGATGCCCACCTTCACCGCGTCGGCGCCGGCATCCACCAGGGCGCGGGCCGCATCGGCCGTGGCGATGTTGCCGCCGATCACCTGCACCTGCGGATGGTGTTTCTTGACCCAGGCCACCCGGTCCAGCACCCCCTGGGCATGGCCGTGGGCGGTGTCGACCACGATCACGTCCACCCCGGCGGCCACCAGCGCCTCGACCCGTTCCTCGGTGCCCGCGCCCACGCCCACCGCGGCCCCCACCCGCAGGCGGCCCTGCTCGTCCTTGCAGGCATTGGGATTTTCCTTGGCCTTCTGAATGTCCTTGACGGTGATCAGGCCGCGGAGCTGAAACCGATCGTCCACCACCAGGACCTTCTCGATGCGGTGTTCGTGCAGGAGCCTGAGGATCTCGTCCCGCTCGGCGCCTTCCTTCACGGTGACCAGGCGCTCCTTGGGCGTCATGATGCTGGAGACGGGCTTGTCGTAGCCGGTTTCGAAGCGCAAATCGCGGCTGGTGACGATGCCCATCAGCTCACTGTCCTTGACCACCGGCACCCCGGAGATGTTCTCGGCGCGGGTCAGCTCCAGCACCTCGCGGATGGAAGTGTCGGGGGTGACGGTGAGGGGTTCCTTGATGATGCCGCTCTCGAACTTCTTCACCTGGCGCACGTGCTCGGCCTGGGAGGCGGCGTCCATGTTCTTGTGGATGATGCCGATCCCGCCTTCCTGGGCCATGGCGATGGCCAGCCGTGCCTCGGTGACCGTGTCCATGGCCGCGGAGACCAGAGGGATGGCCAGCTCGATGCCCCGGGTCAGGCGGGTCTTGAGGCTGACGTCCCGGGGCAGCACCCGGGAGTGGGCAGGAACCAGCAGAACGTCGTCGAAAGTGAGGGCTTGTTTGGCGATTCGCAGCATATCGTCGGCATCCGGGTCGGGTAAATCGTCGAATTATAAAGAGAATTCCGGGGGCGGTAAATGGGGGGCGACAACGGTTGCCAAGCCCCGGTCAAGTGCGCATAATGCCCTGACGGCAGTGTGGCCACACCTGCCGAATAACCAGAAAAACAACAGGCCTGCCCCGCAGGCCCCTCGGTTCCATCCACCATACATCAATCAAGCGACATTTCGCGGAGGATCCCATGAAGAAGATCGCTGTCCTGTTTGCCGCTGCCGTTCTGACGCTCGGCGCCTGCGCCGCGCCGTCCGGGCCGGTGCACAATGAAAACGATGCCCTGAGCGCCATCACGGCTGCCGAACACGAAACCAAGCGCGCCGCCAAGGCCGGTTTCGAGTGGCGGGATACCGGCAAGCTCATCAAGAAGGCCAAGGCCGCCCTGAAGAAGGGGGATTACGACACGGCGGTGAAGCTGGCCAACAAGGCCAAGCGCCAGAGCAGCCACGCCCTGGAGCAGGCCCAGCTGGCCAAGAACGCCGGGCCGCACTTCAACTGAGCGGGTCCCTGCGCTGGTACGAAAAAGGCCGGCATTTGCCGGCCTTTTTCGTACGTGGCTGGCGCCGCGTGGCCGGTAGCTACCCCCTGCGCCGGGCATCCGCTATCATCACCGGATGACCGAACTTCCTGCCGAATCCTCCCCCTCCCTGCGCGACATCTATACCGTCAGCCGCCTGAACCGGGAAGTGCGTGCCCTCCTGGAGGGCAGTTTCCCGCTGATCTGGCTGGAGGCGGAGATCTCCAACCTGGCCCGGCCCGCCTCCGGCCACTGGTATTTCACCCTCAAGGACGAGAACGCCCAGGTGCGGGCGGCCATGTTCCGCAATCGCAACCGCCTGCTGCGCTTCGCCCCGGCCAATGGCATGCAGGTGCTGGTGCGGGCCCGGATCGGGCTGTACGAGGCGCGCGGCGAGTTCCAGCTCATCGTCGAACACATGGAAGAGGCCGGCGACGGGGCCCTGCGGCGGGCCTTCGAGGCCCTGCGCAACCGGCTCGACGCCGAGGGGCTGTTCGCCATGGAGCGCAAGCGGCCCCTGCCCCGCCTGCCCCGGCAGATCGGGGTGATCACCTCGCCCACCGGCGCCGCGCTGCGCGACATCCTCACCACCCTGCGGCGGCGCTTTCCCGGTATCCCGGTAATCGTCTATCCGGTGCCGGTGCAGGGCGAGACGGCCGCGCCGGAGATCGCCCGCATGCTGCATCTGGCTGGAGAGCGCGGGGAATGCGACGTGCTGATCCTGGCCCGGGGTGGCGGCTCGCTGGAGGATCTGTGGGCCTTCAACGAGGAGGGGGTGGCGCGGGCCCTGGCGGCCTGCCCCCTGCCGGTGGTCACCGGCATCGGTCATGAGGTGGACTTCACCATCGCCGACTTCGTGGCCGATCAGCGCGCCCCCACCCCCACCGCCGCCGCCGAGCTGCTCACCCCGGATCGCCGGGAATGGGCGCACCGGGCGCAGCAACTGATGAATCGCCTGGAACGGGCCGGGATCGGCCGCCTGCAGCGCCTGGAGCAGCATCTTCGCTGGCTGCGCACGCGCCTGCCCCACCCGGCCCGGCGCATCGAGGACGGCCTGCAACGCCTCGACGAGCTGGCC
Source organism: Chromatiales bacterium (assembly GCA_026984045.1). Classification (GTDB taxonomy): domain Bacteria; phylum Pseudomonadota; class Gammaproteobacteria; order UBA6429; family Thiohalophilaceae; genus JALSSV01. The sequence goes on from JALSSV010000031.1 coordinate 21,729, forward strand.
CTGCGACGGGATCAGGCCATCGGCCACCGCCTGCGTCACGAGGCCTCCCGCCTGGCCCTGTTGCACAGTCGCCTGCGCCAGCAGGCGCCCCTGCCCCGTCTGGCCCGTCACCGGATGGCCCTCGATCACCTTCGGGAACGGCTGGGACATGTTATGCAGTCCGGCCTGAAGGATCGCCAGGCCCGCCTGCATGCCCTCGGCCAGACCCTCGATGCAGTCAACCCCCTGGCCACCCTCTCGCGGGGCTATGCCATCGTCCAGCGCGCCGACGATGGCACGCTGGTGCGCCGCCATGCCGACGTGGCACCGGGCGAGCGCATCACTGCCCGCCTCGGCGAGGGCCGGCTGCTCGCCACGGTGGAGGAAACCCGTGAGGACTGATTCACTTCGTCTTCTTCTCGTTCCGGCGCTGGCCCTGCTCCTCCCGACGCTGGCCGGGGCGGCCTTCCCCCGCGCGGAACCGGTGCCCGGCGGCGTGGCCATCGTGGATCTGGGTCCGGCCACCGGCAAGGCACCAGTGGTTCACTACGGCAAGCGGCGGGTACTGGTGCGCAGGCGCAACGGCCGCTTCGAGGCGGTGGTGGGGATCCCGCTGTCGGCCCGGCCCGGCACCGCCCGCCTGGCCATTTCGGCAGACGGCCGGCCAGGCGGGCGCGAGTTCCGGATCGCGCCCAAGGAATACGCCACCCAGCACATCACCCTCAAGAACCGGCGCATGGTCAATCCCTCTGCGAAGGATCTGGAGCGCATCCGGCGGGAGAAGAAAATCATCCTCGGCGCGCTGGCCACCTGGCGCGACACGCCGAACGTGCAGACCCGCTTCGATCTGCCGGTGGACGGCCGTCTCGGCAGCCCCTTCGGCCTGCGACGCTTCTTCAACGGCCAGCCGCGCAAGCCCCACAGCGGCCTCGACATCGCCGCCCCCCAGGGGGCGCCCATCCGCGCCCCGGCCGACGGCGTGGTGGTGACTACCGGCCACTACTTCTTCAACGGCAACACGGTGTTCGTGGATCACGGCCAGGGACTGGTGACCATGTACTGCCACCTGCACGACATCGCCGTGAAACCCGGCCAGACCGTGCAGCGGGGCGATCTGCTGGGCCACGTGGGCATGACCGGCCGCGTCACCGGCCCCCACCTGCACTGGGGCGTGAGCCTGAACAACGTGCGGGTGGATCCGAAGCTGTTTCTCGATTTGGCGGTGAAGACGGCGCGACATTGAGCCGCGATTCGCCTGCGCGACTCGGCCCTGCTCAAACCGGTAGGAGCGGCGCCCTCGCCGCGAACATGTGTTGCCGGATTGGTGGAGGTGGGTTGCCGGGAAAGGCGTCGTTTTTCCCAGCCACCAGCTACCTGCCACCTGCGACCGCAACATCGCGGCGAGGGCGCCGCTCCTACGGGTGCGGGCGATACCGCTTTTTCTCCAGCTACCCGCTACCGCGGCGAAGGCGGGGCGTCGTTGCGGCAGATCACGCGGTTGCGGCCTGCGGCCTTGGCTTCGTAGAGGGCTTCGTCGGCGCGGCGCAGGAGATCCTCGAGGCGGTGTTCCTGGGCGGGGATGGTGGTAGCCGCGCCCGCGCTGATGGTGACCACATCGGCCACCCGGGATGCCGAATGGGGTACGGCCATCTTTTCCACCTGCCAGCGCAGCTTCTCGGCGAGCCGGCAGGCATCCTCGGCATCGGTGCGGGCCAGCAGGGCCACGAATTCCTCGCCCCCCAGACGGGCCACGAAATCGCCCGCGCGGCGGGCGGTGTCGGCGAGGGTCTCGGCGATATGGCGCAGGCAGTCGTCCCCGGCCTGGTGGCCATAGGTATCGTTGTAGGCCTTGAAATCGTCCACGTCGATGATGACCAGCGACAGGGGCGCGGCATGGCGCAGATGCCGGTTCCATTCCTGCTGGAAGTGTTCGAAGAAATAGCGGCGATTGGCCAGCCGGGTCAGATGATCGTGATGGGCCAGCTCGTCGAGGCGGCGGTTGAGCTGATCCAGCCGTTGCTGTTCCGCTTCCAGTTCCCGCTGCAGCACGAAGTTGTAACGGGCGTCGTACTCCATTTCGTAGCAGGCCACCATGCCCATGAGATTGGCGGAAACATAGAAGAAGTTGGCCGTCAGCAGCTCCGCGGGCGTGGCGGAACCGGACAGCAGGCTCGCCACGTTGTACGTCACCAGCACCACCCAGCTCACGCTCGTCGCCCAGATGAACTGCAGGCGGAAGACCGTATAGGTGAACATGGCCGCCAGCATCAGCCCGGCGAAATAGACATCCTGCGCCTCGGGCGGAATGGCCGTGGTCATGCCCACGATGCCAAGCCCGCCGACGAGACTCCCAATGGCGATGACCGGCTGGCTGTAGGCCCGTTCGTCGCGCCGGAACAGATAGTAGGCGACCAGCAGCAATACCGGCATGGCCATGCCGTAGCGCCAGAGCCAGATGGCGTGGGCCTGTTGGGGATAGAGCTGGTAATCGAGAAAGCCGAACAGGGCATACAGCAGAACGCCCGAGGCAATGGCGATGCGCATCATCCCGCCGAAGCGGCGGATGTAGTCCCCCTGGAACTCGCGTTCCTGTTCGGGATCAGCAAAGTGCAGCGTCAGCCAGTTGACGTTCACGAGAAGGCTCGCCTGTAGGGTTCGGGGCCGAGGGTCGGCCGTCCGCAGGCGCCATGCCGCCCGGCGCGGGAAAACGTCCGTTTTTCAAACACCTGCCCAAACGAGTATAGGGTACAGGAGTTCACCGCGGCAGGATACGGCTGCCGGGGTTCAGTCGGCTTCCCGCTCCAGATTGCAGCAATGCCGGCTCTCTTCGGCCGGCGCCTGGAGAATGGCGCCGGTGACGGGGTTGGGGCGGAAGGTGGTGCAGCCCTTGAGCCCCTGACGCCAGGCCTCATGGTAGATGTGGCGAAAGTCCTCGAAGGGGTAGTCGGCCGGCACGTTGATGGTCTTGGAGATGGCATTGTCCACATGGGGCTGAATGGCGGCCTGCATGCGCAGGTGATCCGCCGGACGCAGATCGTTGACGTCCACGAAGCTGTCAGGGCGGGGTTCGCCCGGATGGATCTGCTGCCACAGCCGCCAGGCATAGTCTTCCAGCGCGTATTCCCGGTATTGTCCGTCGGCCTCGAGGACACGCCGCTGATAGGCGAAGTCGAACACCGGCTCGAGGCCGGAGCTGACGTTGTTGGCCAGCAGGCTGATGGTGCCGGTGGGGGCGATGGCGGTGAGATGGCTGTTGCGGATCCCGTGCGCGGCGATGCCGTCGCGGATGTCGGCAGGCAGGGTGGCGACGAAGGCGCTGTCCAGATAGGGTTCCCGCTCGAAGACGGGGAAGGCGCCCTTCTCCTTCGCCAGATCGATGGAGGCCCGGTAGGCCGTGTGGCAGATCAGGGCCATGATCCGCGCCGCCTGGGCCACGCCCGCCTCGCTGTCGTAGCGCCGGTTCAGGAGGATCAGGGCATCGGCCAGGCCGGTGATGCCAAGACCGATCCGCCGGCAGCCGCGCTCGGTCTCGGCCTGTTGCGGCAGCGGGAAACGGGAGGCGTCGATCACGTTGTCCATGAAACGCACCGCCTCGCGCACCGTGGCGGCGATGGCCGTCTCGTCCAGCGCCGCCCGGGAGGAGAACGGTTCGCGCACGAACCGGGTCAGGTTCACGGAGCCGAGATCACAGGCCCCGTACGGCGGCAGCGGCACTTCGCCGCAGGGGTTGGTGGCGGTGATCCGCTCCCGCCAGGCCAGGTTGTTGAGCCAATTGATGCGGTCGATGAACAGCACCCCGGGCTCGGCATAATCGTAGGTGGCGCGCATGATCCGATCCCAGAGTTCCCGTGCCCGCACCGTGCGCAGCACCCGGCAGGGCACGGGATCGCGCCGACCGCTCCAGACGCGTTCCACGGTGCCTTCCCCCGGATCGTCGTCGGCCAGCGCATCCCGGGGAAACACCAGCGGCCAGGGATCGTCGTTCTCAACGGCCTGCATGAAATCATCGGTGATCTGTACCGAGAGGTTGAAATGGCGCAACTCACCCGGCTGATGCTTGGCGGTGATGAACTCCTCGATGTCGGGATGATCGCAGCGCAGGGTGGCCATCATGGCGCCCCGCCGAGCGCCCGTGGAGAGCAGCGTGGCACACATGGCATCCCAGATCCGCATGAAGGAAACCGGACCGGAGGCGATGGTGCCCACCCGGTGGGCACGGCTGCCGCGCGGACGCAGGGTGGAGAAGTCGTAGCCCACCCCCCCGCCCTGCTGCATGGTCAGGGCGCCTTCCTTGAGGGCGTCGAAGACGCCGTCGAGGGAATCCTCGATGATCCCCATGACGAAGCAGTTGAACAGGGTCACCTCGTGGGCGGTGCCGGCCCCGGCCAGGATGCGACCGCCGGGGAGGAAACGGAAATCGTCGAGCAGGGCCCGAAACCGGGGTTCCCAGCGGGCCGGTTCCTGCTCCACGGCGGCCAGCGCCCGCGCCACCCGTTGCCAGGTATCGGCGATGCTGCGATCGTGCGCCTCGCCGTTGCGATAGCGGTACTTGGTCTCCCAGATGTGGCGGGAAACCTCGCTGAGAAACGGCGATGGGGACATGGGCTCAACCCTTGATGGTGATCATCGGCTCGAGGCGGGCCACCAGCTTCGCCAGCCCGGCCCGATCGGCCACCTGCACCACGGCGCTGACATCCTTGTAGGCGCCGGGGGCCTCCTCGGCCACGCCGCGCAGGGAAGGACTGCGAATCAGGATGCCACGGCCGGCCAGCTCGTCCACCAGCGCCCGCCCCTGCCAGCGCTTGCGGGACTGGTGGCGGCTCATGGCCCGGCCGGCCCCGTGGCAGGCAGAGCTGAAGGCCCGCGCCTCACTCTCGGCGGTGCCGGCCAGAATGTAGGAAGCGGTGCCCATGGAGCCGCCGATGATGACCGGCTGGCCGGTGTCGCGGAACACCGCCGGCAGGGACGGATGGCCGGGCCCGAAGGCACGGGTGGCCCCCTTGCGGTGCACGAACAGGCGGCGTGGCTGACCGTCCACGTCGTGGGTTTCCTCCTTGCAGGTATTGTGGGAGACGTCGTAGAGCAGTTTCGGCTCGGCCTCGGGGAAGATCCGGGCAAACACTTCGCGGGTGAGATGGGTGATCACCTGGCGGTTGGCCAGGGCACAGTTGATCCCGGCGCGCATGGCGCCCAGGTAGCGCTGGCCCACGGGGGAGTCGATGGGCGCGCAGGCCAGTTCCCGATCCGGCAGGTGAATGCCGTATTCCTGCGCCGCCAGGGCCATCTCGCGCAGGAACTCGGTGCCGATCTGGTGGCCGAGGCCGCGGGAGCCGCAATGGATGCTCACCACCACGTCGCCCTCGCGCAGGCCGAAGGCCCCGGCGATGCGGGGATCGTGGATGGCCGCCACGTGCTGCACCTCCAGGTAGTGGTTGCCGGAGCCCAGCGTGCCGATCTCGTCCCGCTGCCGCTTCTTGGCATGGGCCGAGACGCAATCGGGCCGGGCGCCTTCCATGCGGCCGTTCTCTTCGATGCGTTCCAGATCCTCGGGCCAGCCGTAGCCGCGGCCCACGGCCCAGCTCGCGCCGCCTTCGAGCATGGCGTCCATGGCCGCATCATTCAGGTGGATGCGGCCGGTGCTGCCCACGCCGGCCGGAATCGAGCCGAACAGGGCATCGGCCAGCCGCTCGGCCTCGGCCTGCACCTGTTCGCGACGCAGGCCCGTGAGCAGGGTACGCACCCCGCAGGAGATGTCGAACCCCACCCCCCCGGCGGAGACCACGCCCCCCTGCGCCGGATCGAAGGCCGCCACGCCACCGATGGGGAAGCCGTAGCCCCAGTGGGCATCGGGCATCGCCCAGGCCGCCTTGACGATGCCCGGCAGGGTAGCGACGTTGCGGATCTGCTCGCGGACCTTCTCGTCCATCTCCGCCAGCAATGCCGCATCGGCAAACAGAATGGCCGGGACGTGCATGGCTCCGTCGCGGGGAATCCTCCACGCGGTGTCGTCGATGCGTTCCAGCCCCTGGGTGTCCATGGCGTCGGCTTCCGGTTGGGGGAGGTTATTTTCTCTATCGTAGCAGGTGGCGGGAAATCAAGGGGAGATTTCGCGGCAGAAGTTGGTCGCGCCGAGAAGGCGCCGCGCTCCTGCCCGTTTTCTCTTTTCTCTTTCCTCTGCCTTTCAGACATCCACCACACACTGGGCCACCCACTGCCCGTCCTCGCGCCGGTATACCTTCAGCTCGGTGAGGGTGGCGCCCTTGATCTCGACGGCAGGCTGGTGACGGGCACGGTCCACCGGCTCGCCCCAGGCGCGGGCCTCGAGGCGGTTGCCGTCCAGCGTCACCTCGAAGCGACCGAACAGCATGTGGCGGGTAGCCATCTCGTAGATCAGGGCGTTGATCCAGTCCAGGAACAGGAACTCCCGATCCGGCGCTTTCCCTTCGATGGGCACGGCCTCGCGCGGTGCCACCTTCGCCGGATCGGTGATCACCGCCGTGAGGGCCAGCGCCGCCTCGGCGAAGGCCTCCTCCGGCGTCTCCCCGATCCCGCGGATGCCGATATCGGCCATGTGCTGGAAATGCTCCCAGGGCATGGTGGAACGCGTCTCCCGTCGATGTGGTGGGGGATGGGGCCATCATAAACCCTTTTTCGGCGGGGGAGTGTAATGAACGCAGAGGCGTTTCTTCCACCAAGCCGCAACGCCAGTTCAGCGCCGCCGGCTGGTGAACTTCCGGAGGCGCTTGCGTTTTTCGATCTGGCGTTTGGTGAGGACGTTCCTGCGCCCGGCATAGGGGTTCTTGCCGCTCTTGAACTCGATGCGGATCGGGGTGCCTTCGAGCCTGAGCGCCTTGCGGAAGCCGTTGATGAGATAGCGGCGGTAGGCGTCGGGCACGGCTTCGGTCTGGGTACCGTGGATGACGATGAGGGGCGGATTGCGGCCACCCTGGTGGGCGTAGCGCAGCTTGATCCGGCGGCCCTTGACCACCGGCGGGGGATGGGCCTGCACCAGGGATTCGAGGATCTCGGTGAGCCGGTGGGTGGGCAGGTCACGCATGGCCGAGGCGTAGGCCTTCTGCACCGAGGCGAACAGATCGCCCACGCCGCTGCCGTGCAGGGCGGAGATGGTGTGGAGGCGGGCGAAGTTGACGAAGGGCAGCTTGACCTCCAGTTCGCGCCGGATGCGGGCCTTCTGATCGGCGTCCAGGCCGTCCCACTTGTTGACGGCGATCACCAGGGCGCGGCCGCTGTCGAGGATGAAGCCGAACAGGGTGGCGTCCTGCTCGCTGATCCCCTCGCGGGCATCGAGCAGCATGATCACCACGTGGGCGTCCTCGATGGCCTGCATGGCCTTGATCACCGAGAACTTCTCGATGGCCTCCTTCACCCGGCTGCGGCGGCGGATGCCGGCGGTATCGATCAAGGTATAGCGCTGGCCATCGCGCTCGAAGGGCAGGTAGATGCTGTCGCGGGTGGTGCCCGGCATGTCCCAGGCCACCACCCGTTCCTCGCCGAGGATGCGGTTGACGAGGGTGGACTTGCCCACGTTGGGGCGGCCGACGATGGCGATGCGGATCCCCTGCTCGGCTTCCTCTTCCTCGCTGCGGCCTTCGGGCGAGGGCAGGGCATCGAGCACGGCGTCGATGAGCTGGCGCACGCCGCGGCCGTGGGCGGCGGCGATGGGCCAGGGCTCGCCCAGCCCCAGGGCATGGAACTCGGCGGCCACCACGTCCGGATCCAACCCGTCCACCTTGTTGACCACCAGCCACACCGGCTTGCCGGTGCTGCGCAGGCGCGCGGCGATGTTCTCGTCCTCGGCGGTGAGGCCATCGCGGGCGTCCACCAGGAACAGGATGGCGTCACTCTCCTCCACCGCCTGCCAGGACTGCCGGGCCATCAGGCCGTCGAGTCCCCGGTCCTCGCCGGACAGGCCGCCGGTGTCCACCACGATGTAGGGGCGCTCGCCCATCCGGCCTTCGCCGAACTGGCGGTCCCGGGTGAGGCCGGGCTGATCGGCCACCAGCGCGTCCCGCGAGCGGGTGAGGCGGTTGAACAGGGTGGACTTGCCCACGTTGGGACGCCCGACCAGGGCGATGACCGGTTTCATGACGTCAGTCCTGCGCCTTGCGCAGTTCGAAGGCTTCGATGTTGCCGAGCCGATCCAGGGCGATCACCAGCCCCTGTTCCGGCACCGGCGTGACGAGGATGTTGTTGGCCTTGGGGAACATCTCCCGATCCTCCTGCTCGTCGGGATTGTCCATGTACCACAGTGCGTTGACCCGGCTGCGGGCCACCAGCTTGCCGTCTTCCCGGCGCAGCCAGTGCACGTAACCGTCGTAGTCGGCCACCACCAGGTAGGGGCCGGTCAGGGCCACGCCGGTGAGCTTGCGGCGCAGCAGCTTGTCCTGGCGCCAGTTGGATTCGCCGGTGAAGCGGTTGAAGGACCAGACCCGGCTCTGGTCGTCGGTGGCGTAGATCCGGTAGCCGTCCACCGCCAGGCGGTTGAAACCCGAGAAATCCTTGACCCACTGGAGCTGACCGCTGTCGAGAGCCACCGAGGCCAGCCGCTCCTGGTAGGTGACCACATAGATGTTGCCGTCCACCACTACCGGATCGGCGTCGATGTCGACCATCCGTTCCAGCTCGTTGCGGCCGCGAGGCTCGGCGATGGCCGTCTCCCACAGCAGGGTGCCGTCACGCAGGGTCAGGGCGGCCAGCTTGCCGTTGTCGTTGCCCACGATCACCAGCCCATCGCTGATCACCGGCGCGCTGGTGCCACGCAGGGTCAGCAGTGGCACGTTGCGCTCGAAGACCCACACGCGCTGGCCGTCCTCGGCCCGCAGGGCATGCACCCGGCCGTCGACGGTGCGCACCACCAGTATGCCCTGCTCGCCATGGATGGGGGCCAGCACTTCGGAGCTGACCTGGGCACGCCAGAGCTGCCGTCCGTCCTTCGGGTCCAGGGCCACCACGTCGCCCTGGCTGCTGCCGATCAGCAGGCGCCCCTCCACCAGCGACGGCCCGCCGGCCAGCGGCAGGTGCAGTTGCCGCGCCCACAGGCGCCGGCCGTCACGGGCGCGGAAGGCGGTGACGTAACCGGTGTAGTCAACGCCATAGCCGATGCCCTGGCTGTCGAAGACCGGGCGCAGCTTGAGATAGTAGTTGTAGACGCCGTAGCCCACGGTGGCCTGCCAGCGGGAGACCACCGGGAGGGGATGATCGAGGGGCGTGAGTTCCACCGGCGGCAGCACCGGCGACGGCGAGCTGCTGCAGGCGGAAAGCGTGGCCAGGACAACCAGCAGCAAAAGGGAACGGACGCCTCGCCTCATGCCGCTTCACCGGCGGCGGCCGCCACCTCGTTGAGTTTCATTTCGATCTGCCGGCGCAGCTCGCCGTTGAGCTTGCCGTCGAGCAGCGCCTTGCGGTATTCGGCCGCCGCCAGGGCCGGCTTGTCCTGGGCCCGGTAGGCGTCGCCGCGCACCTCGCTGAACAGGGTGGCAAAGCCGGGCTCGGGGCCCTTGCCGAGCAGGCTCAGCGCCGCTTCCGGCTGGCCCTGCTGCAGGCGCACGCGGGCCAGGCGCAGCCGTGCCAAGGTGCGGAATCCGTCGTCAATGCCATTGTCGATCACCCATTGCAGGCGCACCGCAGCGGTGGCCACATCGCCCTTTTCCACGGCACTGCGGGCCAGCAGCAGGGCGGTGAGGGTGGCGTAGGGCGTGCCGGCATACTGCTCGAGGATCTGTTGACCGTCGCGGGTGGCCTCGTCCACCGCGCCGCGGGCGGCGGCATCGATGACCTGGGCATAGATCAGCGAAGCCTGCTCCGACCGGGTCTTCTGATGATCGACCCACCAGCGCCAGCCGCCGATGGCGCCCAGCCCGATCAGCAGGCCGGCAATCACCGCCTTGCCGTTCTCCTTCCACCAGTCCTTGATCGCCTGGACCTGTTCCTCTTCGGTCTGATAGGGCTCTGCCATGGAGTTCTCCTCAGTTGTCGATGGTAGCCAGCACCCTTGCCAGGGACTCGGCCAGTTCGTCCTGTTTCACGTGCTGCTGCTCGCCGCTGCCGCGCAGATCCTTGATGGCGATGTTGCCGGAGAGCATCTCGTCCTCACCCAGGATCAGCGCCAGCCGGGCGCCGGAACGGTCGGCCTTCTTGAGCTGGCTCTTGAAGCTGCCGCCACCGCTGTGCACCAGCAGGCGCAGGTGCGGCAGGGCATCGCGCAGCCGTTCGGCCAGCAGCCGGCCCCCCCGCTCGGCCGTCTCCCCTGCCAGCACCAGGTAGGCATGGGGTGTGGTGGCATCGGGCAGTTCGGCCTCCTCGAGCAGGGCCACCAGCCGTTCCAGGCCGAGGGCGAAACCCACCGCGGGCGTGGGCCGGCCACCGAGCTGCTCCACCAGGCCATCGTAGCGTCCACCGGCACAGACCGTGCCCTGGGCGCCAAGCCGGTCGGTGACCCACTCGAATACGGTGCGGGAGTAGTAGTCCAGCCCCCGTACCAGCCGGGGGTTGACCCGGTAGGCCACCCCAGCCTCGTCGAGCATGGTGCACAGCGTCTCGAAGTGATCGCGGGAGTCGGCATCCAGGTGTGCCACCAGTTTCGGGGCCGCCTCGATGAGATCCTGCATCGCCGGGTTCTTGCTGTCGAGGATCCGCAGAGGGTTGGTGTGCAGACGACGGCGGCTGTCCTCGTCGAGTTCATCCTCGCGGGCCTCCAGCCAGGCTACCAGCTTCTCCCGGTAGGCCCGGCGCGCCTCGCCGCTCCCCAGGGAATTGATTTCCAGATGGACCTCCTCGCCCATGTCCAGTTCCCGCCACAGGCGGGCCGTCATGAGGATCAGTTCGGCGTCGATGTCGGGGCCCGGCAGGCCGAAGACCTCCACCCCGAACTGGTGAAACTGGCGGTAGCGGCCCTTCTGGGGCCGCTCGTGGCGGAACATGGGGCCGGCGTACCACAGGCGCTGCACCTGGTTGTAGAGCAGGCCGTGCTGGATGCCGGCACGCACGCAGCCGGCGGTGCCCTCGGGACGCAGGGTGAGGCTGTCGCCGTTGCGATCCTCGAAGGTGTACATCTCCTTCTCGACGATGTCGGTGACCTCGCCGATGGAGCGTTTGAACAGTTCGGTCTTCTCGACGATGGGCAGGCGGATCTCGCCGTAGCCGTAGGCGGCCATCAGGCGGCGGAACACGCCCTCCACGTACTGCCAGCGGGGCGTCTCCGTCGGCAGGATGTCGTTCATGCCGCGCACGGCCTGGATGCTCTTGGACACGGCGAAGTCCTGTGTCTTGCGTGAAAACGGGGCAGATTGCAAAGGCGCCGCGGCGGAGGGAACCGGCGCGGCGCGGAAAGAGGCGATTATACCTCAAATGCGGGGTGGGCTTGGGGTTGGTGGGCATCGGGGCGGCTTGCGCCGCGCCTACCCGGCTTCACCATCCCCCGACCCACGCGGGGCAGGAGATTTCAGAGCTTGCCTTCGGCTTCGAGCTTCCTCAGGCGGGCGGTCTGGGGAGCGTCGGGGAACTTGCCCTTGAGCAGCAGCTTGTAGCTGGCCAGGCGATCCTTGTTGCCGGCCTTGGCCGCCAGCAGCACGCCCAGCCACAGGCTCTCGGCGTTGTGGCGGGCCACGGCCAGGTAGTCGTAGAGATACTGGCGGGCGGCGGCGGTATCACCCTGGTCGAAACGGATCTGGCCGAGGGCCAGCAGCGATTTGGGGGCGCGCGGATTGGCCTTGAGGGACTTTTGCAGGTATTCCTCGGCCAGTTTGATGTCGCCCTTCTGCTGGGCACACAGCCCGATGTTCTCGTACACCGCCTGGCGAGCCGGATACAGGGGATCCTTCAGCACCCTGCGAAACATCTGGATGGCCTTGTCGTACTTGCCCCGGCCGCAGAGGAAGGCGCCGTAATTGTTGAGCAGGTTGGGATCGTCCGGGGTGTACTGCAGGGCCGCCCAGTAGGCCTGATCGGCCTTCCTGTTCTCGCCCAGTTTCTGGTAGAGCACCGCCAGGTAGTGGTGAGCCTGGGCATTCTTCGGATTTTGCTCCACGGCCTTGCGCAGCTTTTCCATGGCCATCTGGTCCCGCCCCTGGCGCAGGTAGGCCAGGCCCAGCTCGGTGTTGTATTCGGAGGCGGTCTGGAGCTTTTCCTGCTCTTCCTGCGCGGTACTGCAGCCGCCCAGCAGTAACCCCAGCATCAGCAGCAGGAGAAGCGGACGCCTCATGCCAGCCGCTCCGCCAGCTTGCCTTCGGCCCGCAGCCGTTGCGTGCGGCGGGTGCGATCCTCCACCCGGCCGGCAAGCTGGCCGCAGGCGGCGTCGATGTCGTCGCCCCGGGTCTTGCGGGTGATGGTGACCAGCCCGGCCTTGAGCAGGATCTCGCGGAAGGCCGCGACCCGCTCGGGTGGGGAGGTGCGGTAACCGCTGCCCTCGAAGGGGTTGAAGGGAATGAGGTTGACCTTGGAGGGAACCTTGCGCAGCAGCTTCACCAGTTGGCGGGCCTGTTCCGGGCTGTCGTTGACCCCGTCGAGCATGACGTATTCGAAGGTCACCCGGCGGCTGCCCTCCTCGCCCAGATAGCGGCGGCAGGCGGCCAGCAGCTCGGCGATGGGGTACTTGCGGTTCAGCGGCACCAGCACGTTGCGCAATTCGTCGTCCGGGGCATGCAGGGAGACGGCCAGGCTCACGTCACTGACCTCGCGCAGGCGATCCAGGGCCGGAATCACGCCGGAGGTGCTGAGGGTGATGCGGCGCTTGGACAGGCCGTAGGCGTTGTCTTCCTGCATCAGGTTCATGGCCCGCACCACGTTGTCGAAGTTGAGCAGGGGCTCGCCCATGCCCATCAGCACCACGTTGGTGATCACTCGATCCTCACGCGGCGTGTTGCGCATGGCACGGTTGGCCACCCACAGCTGGCCGATGATCTCGGCGGTGGAGAGATTGCGGTTGAAGCCCTGGCGGGCCGTGGCGCAGAAGCTGCACTCCAGGGCGCAGCCCACCTGGGAGGAGACGCACAGGGTGCCGCGGTCGGCCTCGGGAATGAACACGGTCTCGATGCGGTTGCCCGAATCGAGCTGCAGGGCCCACTTGATGGTGCCGTCGTCCGAGCGCTGCTCGGCGACGATTTCCGGGGCGCGGATCTCGGCCATCTCGGCCAGTTTCGCGCGCAGGGCCTTGCTGAGGTTGGTCATCCGGGCGAAGTCGTCCACCCCGCACTGGTAGATCCATTTGAGGACCTGCACGGCACGAAACGGTTTCTCGCCCAGCTCGGCGAAGAAGGCCTCGAGGCCGGCCCGATCGAGATTCAGCAGATTGACCTTGTCGGTAGCCATAAGCTCAGCGGGTGCGCGGGCAGAGGTCGATGTCGGCGAAGAAATAGGCGATCTCCTGGCGGGCGGTTTCGGGGCCGTCGGAGCCGTGCACGATGTTCTCGTCCACGGTCGTGGCGAAATCGGCGCGGATGGTGCCGGGGGCCGCCTCGGCCGGATTGGTGGCGCCCATCAGCTCGCGGTTCCTGGCGATGGCGTTTTCCCCCTCCAGCACCTGGATCATCACCGGGCCGGAGGTCATGAAATCGACCAGATCGTTGAAGAAGGGCCGCTCGCGGTGTACGGCATAGAAGCCCTCGGCCTGGGCCCGGGTCAGATGCCGCATGCGCGCGGCGACGATGCGCAGGCCGGCCTTCTCGAAGCGGGCATAGATTTCGCCGATCAGGTTCTTCGCCACGCCGTCGGGCTTGATGATGGAGAGGGTGCGTTCGATGGGCATGGTGGTCTCGTGGCAGAAAAACTGATGTAGGAGCGGCGCGAGCCGCGATGATGGTGATGTCCTGCAATCCGCTACCGCCTGGTCGCGGCGGAGGCGCCGCTCCTACCGGGATATCTCCTGGAATTCGGAGAATAAAATAGCACAAAACCCGGCGAACCGGGCGGTTATCCCCTCAATCCCGTTCCTCGATCCAGGCCATCTGGATGGCTTCGAGGATCTTTTCGTTGGAGCGGTTGGGATCGTCGTCGAACTCGGGCAGTTCGCGGACCCACTGGTGGAGATCGGTGAAGCGCACGTACTGGGGATCCACGTCGGGATGGGCTTCGTCGAGGGCGATAGCGATCTCGAGGACATCAGTCCATTTCAGGCTCATGGCAGGCTCCTGCGCGTCAGTGGTTCTCGGACACCATGTTGATGGTGTATTTGGGGATCTCGATCACTAGGTCCTCGTCGTCCACCACCGCCTGGCAGCTCAGCCGCGAGTCGGGATCCAGGCCCCAGGCCTTGTCGAGCATGTCTTCCTCGTCTTCGGTGGGCTCGTTGAGGGATTCGGCCCCCTCGCGCACGTAGACGTGGCAGGTGGTGCAGGCACAGGATTTCTCGCAGGCGTGCTCGATCTCGATGCCGTTGGCCAGGGCCGCATCGCAGATGGTGGTTCCCGGTTCCGCCTCGACGACGGCGCCGTCGGGACAGATTTCCTCGTGGGGCAGAAAGATCAGCTTGGGCATGTTCAGTTCGACTCTTGTTCGTCGGCGAATTCTTCGATGGTGTGTCCGGCCAGGGCCTTGCGGATGCTCGAGTCCATGCGCTTGGCCACGAAACCGGCGGCGGCGGCATCCAGATCGGCCAGGGCCTGCTTGATGGCCAGGTGATCGGTGCCATCGCGGGCGGCCTGCAGGTGGGCGGCGGCCCTGTCGATCCGCTGACGTTCTTCCTCGCTGAGCAGATCCCGGTCCTGGACCAGGGCCACGGCCAGGGCTTCGAGCACCCGGTCCGCTTCCACCTGCTGCTCGAGCAGCTTGCGCGCGGCCACGTCGTCTTCGGCATGCTCGATGGAATCGCGCAGCATGGTCTCGATTTCGGCATCGGTCAGGCCGTAGGAGGGCTTGATCTCGATGCCGGCCTGCACGCCGGTGGTCTCCTCGCGGGCGGTGACCGACAGCAGGCCGTCGGCGTCCACCTGGAAGGTGACCCGGATGCGGGCCGCGCCGGCCACCATGGGCGGGATGCCGCGCAGGGTGAAGCGGCCCAGGGAGCGGTTGTCGCTGACCAGCTCGCGCTCGCCCTGCACCACGTGGATGGTCATGGCGGTCTGGCCGTCCTTGAAGGTGGTGAAGTCCTGGGCGCGGGCCACCGGGATGGTGGTGTTGCGTGGAATGATCTTCTCCACCAGCCCACCCATGGTTTCGAGGCCGAGGGACAGGGGAATCACGTCCAGCAACAGCATTTCGTCATCGGGCTTGTTGCCCACCAGGATGTCGGCCTGGATGGCGGCGCCCACGGCCACCACGGTGTCGGGGTTGATGTCGACCAGCGGTTCCTGGCCGAAGAACTCGCCGACCCGCTCGCGCACCCGCGGCACGCGGGTGGAACCGCCCACCATGACCACCGCGGTGATCTCCTCGGGCGTCACCCCGGCGTCGCGCAGGGCGCGGCGGCTGGGGATCAGGGTCTTCTGGATCAGGGGATCGATCAGGCGGTGGAAGGTTTCGCGGTCCAGCTCGCCTTCCCAGTGGCTGCCGTCTTCCAGTTCCACCTTCAGCGGCACCCGTTCGGCTTCGGTCAGGGCTTCCTTGGCGGCGCGGGCATCGCGCATCAGGCGGCGCAACTGGTGATGGCCGGCGTCGTCGGCGATGCCGGCCTGCTGCATGATCCATTCGGCGATGGCGCGGTCGAAATCGTCGCCCCCCAGGGCGCTGTCACCGGCGGTGGCCATCACCTCGAACACGCCCTGGTTGAGGCGCAGGATGGAGATGTCGAAGGTGCCGCCGCCCAGGTCGTAGACCGCGATCACCCCTTCGGCCGACTTGTCGAGGCCGTAGGCCACGGCGGCAGCGGTGGGCTCGTTGAGCAGGCGCAGCACGTTGAGGCCGGCCAGCCTGGCGGCATCCTTGGTGGCCTGGCGCTGGGCATCGTCGAAATAGGCCGGCACGGTGATCACCACGCCGGTCAGCTCGCCGCCGAGGCTGGCCTCGGCGCGCTGACGCAGCACCTTGAGGATCTCGGCCGAGACCTCGACCGGGCTCACGTCGCCACCGGCGGTATGGAAACGGGGCACGGCCGAGTCGGTCTCGACGAATTCGTAGGGCAGGCGGGAGCCGAGGGAGCGCACGTCTTCCAGACCGCGGCCCATGAAGCGCTTCACCGAGGCGATGGTGTTGAGGGGATCGGTGGTGGCGCCCTCGAGGGCGTCATGCCCCACTTCGGGCGGCCCGTCAGGGCGATAGTGCACCACCGAGGGCAGCAGGATCCGCCCCTGTTCGTCGGGCAGGGGCTCGGCCTTGCCGGAGCGGACCGTGGCCACCAGGGAGTTGGTGGTACCCAGGTCGATGCCGGCGGCGAGCCGGTGCTCGTGGGGGTTGGCCGACTGGCCGGGTTCGCTGATCTGTAGCAGTGCCATGTGGTTTCCGGGTTGCTGGGGGCGGGTAGCGGGTGGCTGGGAACAGCGGGGCTACCGGCCGGAAGCTGGGTTTACATCTTGTCGATACTGACGACTTCTCGAATGGCTGATAAATTCCAAATGTTAATCTTTCGGGTCGATTCCGCACTCGGGATCGGAGCGCCGTTTCGTGACTCGGCGTGAATACCTCCCAGTAGGCGTAGATGGCTGTTCCGAAATATGAATCATTTTGTTTCTGGCTACCCACCAACCCTGACGACCGCCCTCATGGCCGGAAAGGGGTTGCGTGACACGCCGTAAATACATCCATGTAGGCTCTGCGGCCGCATCCATGCGGCCGAAGGTCACGCAACCCCTTTCCGGCCATGAGGGCTTCGTGCCTGCAACGAAAATTGATCAATATTTCGGCACAGCTACCCAGGCCCCTTCCGGCTCCAAAAGCTCCGTGCAAATCAGATTATTCGAATCTCTCATCCTGTAGGAGCGGCGCAAGCCGCGATGAATGGTGTTTTCGCGGCTTGCGCCGCTCCTACGCAAAATCGTGTCAGCACAATTTTGAGGCATTCAATTTAGCCGTATTCCGCTTTTCGGCACCTTGTTACGGCATCCCAAAGCCAACTCAGTCCAGCAGGCCTTCCTCGATTTCCTCGGCTTCTTCCTGCAGGCGGGCGAAGAACTGGAGCTTCTGGACGATCTGGCGTGCCGCTTCCAGCGCGGCTTCATCCTCCTGCGCCAGGTGCCGGGCCAGTTCCGTCTCCAGGGCCTCGCGTTCGCGGGCCAGATCGGCCAGCAGGCGGTTGAGGGCGGCGAAGGGATCGGCCTGGCTCCGCACCGCGGCCAGGGCCTCGCGCAGTTCCATCTGGGCCATGAGGAAGTCCGGGTCCAGATGGGTCTGGCGCTCGTCGTCGAATTCGACGCCCCGCAGTTCCAGCAGGTAGCGGGCCCGCCGCAGGGGCGAGCGCAGGGTCTGGTAGGCCTCGTTGACCTGGGCGGCGTGCTGGACCGAGAGGCGCCGTTCCCGATCCGAGGCGTTGGCGAAGCGATCGGGGTGCAGCACGCGTTGCAGTTCCCGGTATTTCTCGGCCAGTTGCGTGGAGTCGATCTCGAAACCGACCGGCAAGCCGAACAGTTCGAAGTGGTTGCTGCCCAGGTCCATGCCGCGCCGGGATCAGACGGTGAAGCTCTCGCCGCAGCCGCAGGTGTCCTTGACGTTGGGGTTGTTGAACCGGAAGCCCTCGTTGAGGCCTTCCTTGCCGTAGTCCAGTTCGGTGCCGTCGAGATACAGCAGACTCTTGGGATCGACGATGATCTTCACGCCGTTGGACTCGAAGACCTGATCCTCCTCGGCCACCTCGTCGGCGAACTCCAGCACGTAGGCCATGCCGGAGCAGCCGGTGGTCTTGACGCCCAGCCGCAGGCCGACGCCCTTGCCCCGGTTCTCGAGGAAGGCCTTGACCCGCTCGGCGGCGGTATCGGTCAGCGTGATGGCCATGGGCCGATCCTCAGGCACTCTGGGCGACGTCGTCGTCGCTGTCGAGACCCTGCTTCTGCTTGTAGTCGCTGATGGCGGCCTTGATGGCGTCTTCGGCCAGCACCGAGCAGTGGATCTTCACCGGCGGCAGTTCCAGCTCTTCGGCGATGTCGGTGTTCTTGATGCTGGCGGCCTCGTCCAGCGACTTGCCCTTGACCCATTCGGTCAGCAGCGAGCTGGAGGCGATGGCCGAACCGCAGCCGTAGGTCTTGAACTTGGCGTCTTCGATCACGCCCTGCTCGTTGACCTTGATCTGCAGGCGCATGACGTCGCCGCAGGCCGGCGCGCCCACCATGCCGGTGCCGACACTGGCATCGTCCTTGTCGAGGCTGCCGACGTTGCGGGGGTTTTCGTAGTGATCGATGACCTTGTCGCTGTATGCCATGATGGGTTACCTCGTTCGATGGTCTCGGTTGCGCGGACGGCTCAGTGGGCCGTCCACTCGATGGAATTCAGATCGATGCCTTCCTTGTACATTTCCCACAGCGGCGAGAGTTCCCGCAGCTTGTCGATGTTCTGCTTGATGGCCTCGATGGCATAATCCACTTCCTCTTCGGTGGTGAAGCGGCCGAGGCTGAAGCGGATCGAGCTGTGGGCCAGCTCGTCGTTGCGGCCCAGGGCCCGCAGCACGTAGGACGGCTCCAGGCTCGCCGAGGTGCAGGCGGAGCCGGAGGAGACGGCCAGATCCTTGAGCGCCATCATCAGCGATTCCCCTTCCACGAAGTTGAAGCTGATGTTCAGGTTGTGGGGGACCCGCTGTTCCAGGTCGCCGTTGATGTAGATTTCCTCGATGTCCTCGAGCCCCTTGAGCAGCCGATCGCGCAGCATGCGGATGCGCTCGTTGTCGGCGGCCATTTCTTCCTTCGCGATCCGGAAGGCCTCGCCCATGCCCACGATCTGGTGGGTGGGCAGGGTGCCGGAGCGCATGCCGCGCTCGTGACCGCCGCCGTGCATCTGGGCCTCCAGGCGCACCCGGGGCTTGCGCCGCACGTACAGGGCGCCGATGCCCTTGGGACCGTAGATCTTGTGGGCCGAGAAGGACATGAGATCGACCTTCATCGTCTGCAGATCGATGGGCACCTTGCCGGCACTCTGGGCCGCGTCCACGTGGAACAGCACCTTGCGCTCGCGGGTGATCTCGCCGATGGCGGCGATGTCCTGGATTACGCCGATCTCGTTGTTGACGTGCATGATGGAGACCAGCACCGTGTCGTCACGGATGGCGGCCTTCAGCTTGTCCAGATCGATGAGGCCATTGGGCTCGGGATCGAGGTAGGTGACCTCGTAGCCCTCGCGTTCGAGCTGGCGACAGGTATCCAGTACGGCCTTGTGTTCGGTCTTGCAGGTGACGACGTGCTTGCCCTTCTTCTGGTAGAAGTGGGCCGCGCCCTTGATGGCCAGGTTGTCCGATTCGGTGGCCCCGGAGGTGAAGACGATCTCCTTGGGATCGGCCCCCACCAGGTCGGCCACCTGCTGGCGGGCTTCCTCCACCGCCTCTTCGGCCTTCCAGCCGTATTCGTGGGAGCGGGAGGCGGGGTTGCCGAAGTTGCCGTCCAGGGTCAGGCACTGGCACATCTTCTCCGCCACCCGCGGATCGACCGGGGTGGTGGCGGAGTAGTCGAAATAGATGGGTTTCTTCATGTCCTGCTCATCTCCTGCGGAAACCGGGTTCAGGCGCTTTCCGCCTTGGGGGGTTCGAACTGCATGGCGACCTTTTCCTGGCGGGCGGCCACTTCCTGCACCCCCTTGCGTTCGACCAGGGCGCCGAGGCTGATGCCCATCAGGAATTCATGGATCTGGTGGCTCAGCTCGGTCCACAGTTCGTGGGTCAGGCATTGCTGATCGTCCTGGCAGTTGGACAGGCCGCCGCAGCGGGTGGTCTCCACCTTTTCATCGACGGCGGTGATCACGTCGGCCACGGCAATCTGGCTGGCTTCGCGGCTCAGGCGGTAGCCCCCGCCGGGTCCGCGGGTGCTGTCCACCAGCCCCTGCTTGCGCAGCTTGGAGAACAGCTGTTCCAGATAGGAAAGGGAGATCCCCTGGCGCTGGGAGATGTCGGAGAGGGTGATGGGCCCGTCCTGATAGTGCAGCGCCAGGTCGAGCATGGCGGTGACCGCGTAACGACCTTTGGTTGTCAGTCTCATTGCAATACCCTGTAATTTTGAGTAATCTTCTCGGCGTTCGAACGGAAGCCTATCAAGACCTAGCAAAATAGTCAAGTATTTTGCCCCGCTTGGTCTGCGTTCTCGGCCCTGATTCCTCAGTCCTTTTTCCCTTCCTCATTGTCAGGTTTTGTCGTCTTTCCGCTGCGGTCGCCGATCCCCGTGTCGCAACCGTTGCCGGCCGAGATGTCACACACACCGAGATCCGGCAGTTCCACGACGTCCAGCTCCATTCCCAGTTTTTTCAAGGACTTGCACATGTTCTCCATCTGCTGATCCATGGCGTGCACGTGATCCAGCAGGCAGTTGATGGCGTTGGCCACCGGATCCGGCATGTCCTGGGTGGTGCCGTAGGCGTCGAAGCCGATCTTTTTGGCGAAGGCCTTGCGCCGCGCGTGCTGCTCGTCATCGGTCTTGCGGGTAACGATGCGGCCGGGGATCCCGACCACCGTGGCACCGGCCGGCACGTCCTTGACCACCACCGCGTTGGAGCCGATCCGGGCCCCCTCCCCTACCTGGATGGGGCCGAGTACCTTGGCGCCGGCCCCCACCACCACGTTGTCGGCCAGGGTGGGATGACGCTTGCCCTTCTGCCAGGTGGTGCCGCCGAGGGTGACGCCGTGATAGAGGGTGCAGTCGTCGCCGATCTCGGCGGTCTCGCCGATCACCACGCCTATGCCGTGATCGATGAAGAAGCGCCGCCCGAGGCGGGCGCCGGGATGGATTTCGATGCCGGTCAGCCAGCGGCCGAGATGGGAGACGGCCCGGGCCAGCCACTTGAGGTGGTGGTTCCACAGCCAGTGGCTGAGCCGGTGCACCAGCACGGCATGCACGCCCGGATAGGTGGTGAGGATCTCGAAACGGGTGCGCGCGGCCGGATCCCGGTCGAAAACGCAATCGATGTCTTCCCGAAGACGACTGAACATGGCGCGATCCGTGTGGAAAAAAGGCAGTAATTAGAGACGCCCCGCCCGCGGGTGTCAACCGGAACCGGGGAACGAGAAGGCGATGGTTACGTTGCCGGCCGCCCCTCCGCCCGGGCGGCCTTCTCGGCGGCGGCCAGGATGCCGCGCAGAATGTTGACCTCCATCCGGTCCAGCTCTGCGCGATTGAACAGCCGCCGCAGGCGCCGCATGAGCTGGCGGGGATTGTCGGGATCGTAGAAGTCCAGGGCCGCAAGGGCCCGTTCGAAATGGGCATACAGCCCTTCCCGCTCGGCCGCGGTGGCCAGGGGCTGATCCCGCTCCAGCACCTTGCCCGCCGGCAGGGCCGACCCCGCTTCCAGCGCGGCCATGCGCAGTTCGTAGGCCAGCACCTGCACGGCGGCTGCCAGGTTCAGTGAGGGGTAGTCGGGATTGGCCGGAATGTGCACGTGCACCTGGCAGCGTTCCAGTTCGGCGTTGCTCAGCCCCGACTTCTCCCGGCCCATGACCAGCGCCACCTTCGCCCCACCGGCCGCCTCCGCCTGCATCCGCCGGGCGCAGTCCCGCGGCAGCATGAGCGGCCAGGGAATCGTGCGACTGCGGGCGCTGGCGCCCACCACCAGGGAACAGTCGGCGATGGCCGCATCCAGGCTTGGCATCACCCAGGCCCGGGCCAGCAGATCGTCGGCGCCGGAGGCCCGGGCCGTGGCTTCGGCGTGGGGAAACGCCCTTGGCGCCACCAGGGCCAGATCGGAGAGCCCCATGTTCTTCATGGCCCGGGCCACGGCACCGATGTTGCCGGGATGGCTGGTTTCCACCAGCACCACCCGGATGCGGTTCAGGCTGGAGAGCTCGGGCGGGGAATCGGTCATGGCAGTGGCTTGCAAAGAAAGAATGAATGAACGGTCGCGCCTGACGGCGGCCACGGGGCCTGATAGAATAGCGTCTGCGCCAACCGCTGGCGAGTGTCAGCCACTCCCGGCACCTGTTCTTTTCACCACCGGAATCCCAAGGAAGTCCCCGTGCATCCGATGCTCAACATCGCCGTGCGCGCTGCCCGCAGCGCCGGCGCCATCATTAACCGCTATGCCAACCAGACCGACACCCTGACGATCACGGAGAAGACCCGCAACGATTTCGTCAGCGAGGTGGATCGGCAGGCGGAACAGGCCATCATCCAGGTGATCCGCAAGGCCTATCCGAACCATGCCATCCTGGCCGAGGAAAGCGGCGAAAGCGCCGGGGACGCGCATCAGTGGATCATCGATCCCCTCGACGGCACCACCAACTTCCTCTACGGGTTTCCCCAGTTCGCCATCTCCATCGCCCTGCGCCACAAGGGCCGGCTGGAGGTCGGCGTGGTCTACGATCCCCTGCGCGAAGAGCTGTACACGGCCAGTCGCGGCAACGGCGCCGCCCTCAACAACCGTCGCATCCGGGTCGGCAAGCGCCCGTCGCTCGACGGTGCCCTGCTCGGCACCGGCATCCCCTTCCGGGAGAGCCAGATGCGCTGGCTCGACGCCTACTGCGAGATGATGAAGGCCCTCATCCCCGGCAGCGCCGGGATCCGCCGTGCCGGCTCGGCCGCCCTGGATCTGGCCTACGTGGCGGCGGGGCGGCTGGACGGCTTCTGGGAACTGGATCTCAACCTGTGGGACATCGCTGCCGGCGTGCTGCTCATCGAGGAAGCCGGGGGGCTGGTCAGCGGCATCGACGGTCACCCCGATCACCTGCAAACCGGCCACGTGGTGGCCGCCAATCCACGGATCTTCAAGGCCATGCTGCAGAAGATCCGCCCCCTGCTGCCCCCGGACCTCAAATCGGCCTGAGCGGAGGCGTCTGCGCCCCGTTGCGGGTGAACGTGGCCGGAAAACGGCTCGCATACCCTGCAAAATGCCGTCCGGCGTCCGCTATGGAAGGCAGAACCGCTTTTCAGTCAGGGACGTCACGTGCCGAAATCCACTGATCCGCTCTCCCGCCGCGCCCTCGAGGCCGTCATGCGTGACGTGCTCGACGGCCTCATGGAAGCCGCCTGCGCGGCAGCGTATTCGCCGTATCGCGGCGCGTCCCATCTGACCATCCTGTCCATCGAGCCTCCGCGAAACCCGTTACCCGAGACCCGCGCCAGGGTGGTTTCGGTGGCCACACACCGATCTTCCAATGTGCTGAGCTACCTCCTGCGGCGCGAACAGCAGCTTGCCTCGGCCGACGGGAATTCATTTCCATGCCCCAAGAAAGGTCTTGCGGTTGACCTGTTCCGGTACCCGTGATACTCAAGAGGTCATCCTCCGCCCGATTCGTGAACGGATCCCCGGAGGTCGGAGACCGGACAGGGCCAGCCCGGTTCCCGGATCACAACAACAACAGGCCCTGTCCGTCATGGAGGTGTGGAGATGCAAAACCGCAATATCCTGCTGTTGTTCGTTCCTCCGCTGGCCGTCTGCCGCTTCGGCTGCGCCGGCTGCTGTGCTGCGCCCATCGGGGTGTTCTGGCTGGCCGGCATCGTCAGTTTCATCTATGGCTTCTTCGGCGGCCCGACGGGAACATCCGGGATCAGTTACGGCACCCTGCTGTTCGGTGCCCTGCTCTGGGGCATTGCCGTGGTCTGGGCCCAGACGGTGATCCGGAGTGCCGAACGCCATCCCGACAAGTGCGATTCGGAAGCGTCCCGCCTCTGCCGCCGCCTGGCGGAAGATGAGCACGATCCGCTGGAGGAAGTCCGCAAGATGCGTGAGGGCTCCTGATTCCTGCGCGTACGTTTTCCGGCATTCTGCCCGGCACGATGCCTGCAATCATGGTGGCCATGACAGCGAAGGGACATTCGAGACCAACCGGCCTCTTCCCGCTCAGGGCGGACAGACTCCGTTCATGTTCCGGATCCATGTCTCGAGCAGACTCACCCCAAGGGTGTCGACCAGTGTTGAACCCAGTGGCGGCATCATCACATGGGCTGCGGGATTGCGATCCTGGATGCGAACCATGAGCACGGAGTTGGCCGGATTGCCCGGATCGATGCGGGGTGCCCCCAGACCCAGCCCCACGTCTTCCTCTGTGGAAGCCGTTCCACAGAGATTCATGGCCGGATCGGCCGTGGCATAGCGCATGTCGATGTCCACCGGCGTCGGGCCCATGGGCTGGTGACAATAGGCGCAATTAGTGTGTAACCAGGCTCGTGATTTAAGATGCACGTCTCCGCCCGGAGTATAGGGATTCGGCATGGCTGGCAGACCGAGGGCCGCGGCGCTCGCTGTCAAGGGCGGTGAAATCATGCCAATGGCATTCAGGGTGTCGATCTGGTTGGCCGTGCGTCCCGTGGCGGGATAGGTCAGTTCCCGGTTTAACTGCAGGGTTTCCATTCCCAGCGTGACTCCCGCCACGTCGGTATGGCATTGCAGGCATTCGGTCCGGCTGGGATAGATCCAGGTCTGACCATTGATATCCACCTGCTTGCCCGTTTCCAGCAATACGGCGTCGGATTCGTCCCCTCGCCATTCATAACTGTATCCCGCCCAGCCACCATCGTTGTGCCGCATGAGCAGACGCGTTTCAATCAGACGCCCGCCAAGTCGGATATGCTTGATGAGAACACTCCCGACAGGCAGATTCCAATGCCCCTGGGCATCAACCTGGAGCGTGGTATTGTCCGGCAGTGCCAGATAGCGTTCCTTGGTGGCATTGTCGGACCAGAAGGGCACATTGACATCATAGGGAATCAAGCCAAATGCCGGTCGCCGAGGATTGGCGGGATCCACGCAGCCCGTTTCCGAGAGCAATGTCGGGATACCTGTCGATCCCGTGGTGGTTTCCACCAGGCGATAGATCCCTCCTGGAGCATAATTGGGCCCGTAGAACTGGGGTACATAGAGTTCCCCATCGACACCCTCGGCAAACGTCACGAAATTCACCGGGCTGTTGAGTATCAACCGGGGGGTGGCCGCCGGATCGTTGTAATAGTCGTAGGCCCAGATGTTTCGCGTGATGAAATCGCCGTGCACATATTTGCCTACCAACCCCGGATTGAGAGTTCCGCGGTAGACATAACCACCCACGATGGAACGAGCGGCATCCCGGTCATAACTGATAAGGGGATTGATCAATCCGCCGCGGGTGTCGCAGGCGGTGGGAGGCGTGGTCGCCGGATAGGCATAGGCCCCCTCGCATCGACTCCAACCGTAATTGCCTCCCCGGATCACGCGGTCCACTTCTTCCCAGGCGCTCTGGCCCACATCCGCCAGCCACAAGTCACCAGTAACCCGATCGAAACTCCAGCGCCAGGGATTGCGGAATCCCCAGGCATAGATTTCCGGGCAATCCAGCGTACCCACGCCATTGTTACACAGAGGATTGCTGGAAAACGGATTTCCCGTTACCGAATCAGACGGAATACGGTAGGAAATCCCGTTAGCCAAATCCGCAGCAGTAACATTCACGTCGACCCGCAGAATGGCACCATGCCAGTTTCGCGTATCCTGTGCCGTGCCGGAGCCGCCGTCGCCCAACCCCACATAGAGAAAACCGTCCGGCCCAAAACCGATCTGTCCACCATTGTGGTAAGCGGTCGGCTGCCTCAGACGCAAGAGTACGACTTCACTGGCCGGATCCAGGGTCTGCCCGCCATCCCGGGTCTCGAAACGGGAAATTCGGGTTTCGAACACGGCGCCTGTCAGAGCGCTATCCGCCGTGTAATAGACGTAGGCAAACGGCGATGCGGGATAATCCGGATGAAACGCCATGCCGAGCAACCCGCCTTCCCCCGTGGTATTGACCTGACCGGAAATGTCCAGGAAAACCTCAGCCGAAGCGACCGTTTCCTGGTTCACGAAACGGCGAATGACTCCTGCACGCTCAACCACATGCCAATAGCCGGAATCTGCCGGTGCCTGCAGCATGGCCAGGGGATTCTGGAATGTCAGCGCGGAAAAGACCCGTTGCAGAGCATAGGTGGTTCCGGTTGGTGTCGGTCGCGGTCCGGCAAGGCAGGTCGAGTTGACCGGACGTGTATCCAACCCTGAGACGAGTTCCCAGACCTTCACCGTAATGGTGGCGCCTGCGGAAAGCTGGCCATCCGAGACTTCGATATTCAGCACATACTCCTGGTTGGCAGTGAAATTTGCCGGATCTGTCACTGTGATCCGCCCCGTGGAGGGATTGAGCGCGAAAAGACCATCGGTATTACCGCTCACCAGCGTGTAGCTGAGTATATCGCCATCCGGATCTCGGTCGGAGCCGGTCACCGCATCGTTCACGTCATAAACGAGGGTTCCTGCAGCCGCTCCCCGTTCGACGGTTGCCGTGGCATCATCGATGGTCGGTGACACATTGGAGGCCGGTGGGAACGTGGCGGGAGGTGACGCGGTGGGAGAACCACTGTCTGCACCGCCACAGGCCATCAGCAGCAACAGGCTCGGCATCGCCAGACCAAGGATACGCATGGCAGGATTCGACACCGATGGGCGTTTACGAATCAAGCCGAAAACAACCAGGACTGGCGGACTCTTGCAGAGGACAGCAAGGACTCGAACGATGTTTAAAAAAACCGCAAAAGCCGGTCTTGCAATCAAACCCGCTGCCAACAGGCTACTTGTACTGAACTGGAACCGTTCCATGTATCCCCCTCCATGCCTCGATGCATGGCGATCAGTCGTGATCCGCAGCGGGAAACGGCAGGAACTCCGTCCATTCTCCCCTGTGCGTAGTATGTCTTTTGCCTTACATCCCTTGTCAGGGTGGACAACAAGACTACCGCACTCAAGCGGAAGATACGCTGAAGATGTTCACAGTTCATGACAGGATCGGCCCGCAAGGCCGCTCTCGCCCCTGTCACGAAGACACAATCAGGGGCTGGCGCCTTGATCGGCACCTTCCTTCTGTACCGGCATGAGACTGGCCCGAGTGATCTTGAGGGCCAGGGCGGCGCTGCTGGCGACGTAGATGGAGGAGTAGGTGCCCACCACGATGCCGATGATGAGGGCCAGCGAGAAGGCGTGGATCAGCTTGCCACCGAGGAAAAACATGGCCAGCACGACCAGCACGGTCGTGAAGGAGGTCATGAGGGTGCGGGAGAGGGTTTCGTTGATGGAGATGTTGGCGACCTCGACGGGACTGGCCTTGCGCAGCTTGCGAAAGTTTTCCCGCAGGCGATCGAAGACCACGATGGTGTCATTGAGGGAATAGCCGATCACCGCGAGAATGGCTGCCAACACGGTCAGATCGAACTCCCACTGGAACAGGGAAAAGGCACCGAGGGTGATGATCACGTCATGAAACAGGGCGCCCACGGAGCCGAGGGCCAGGCGGTATTCGAAGCGGGCCATGACGTAGACCAGGATGAAGGCCAGGGCGATGAGCATGGCCAGGCCCCCGTCGTCTCGCAGCTCCTCGCCCACCTGCGGACCGACGAATTCCTGCCGCCGCATCTCCACCGGGCCGTCACTGGCTTCGCGCAGTACCTGCAGCACCCGATCACCGAGGGTTTCCTTGCCCTGTTCACCCCCTTCCTGCGGTGCCAGACGAACCAGCACGTCGCGGGTGGTGCCGAAGTGCTGGACCACCACATCCTTGAACCCGGCCTTTTCGAGGGCCTCGCGCACGGCCGGCAATTCCACGGAACGGCTGTAGCCCACCTCGATGAGCGTGCCGCCGGTGAAGTCCAGGCCGAAATTGAGGCCCTTGACGACCAGCGATCCGAGCGAAACCAGAATCAGGATGGTGGACAGGACCAGCGCAAGATGACGCTTGCCCATGAAATCGAAGGTGGTGGTCTGCTTGAAAATTTGCATGGCGTCGGTTTTCCGTTGCTCAAATCGACAGGGACTTGATGTTGCGTCCGCCCACGACCAGATTGATGATCGCCCGGGTGCCCATGATGGCGGTGAACATGGAGGTCACGATACCGATGGACAGGGTGATGGCGAAGCCCTTGATGGGACCGGTGCCGAAGATGTACAGCACCACGGCCGCGATCAGGGTGGTGATGTTGGCGTCGGCGATGGTCGAGAGGGCCTTCTCATATCCGGCGTTGATGCTCGACTGGGGCGTATTGCCGTTGCGCAACTCTTCCCGGATCCGTTCGAAGATCAGCACGTTGGCATCGACCGCCATGCCCACCGTGAGCACGATGCCGGCAATCCCCGGCAGGGTCAGGGTGGCCTGGAGCATGGACAGCACGGCCACGATCAGCACCAGGTTGACCAGCAGGGCCACGTCGGCCACCACGCCGAATCCCCGGTACCAGACCGCCATCAGCAAGACCACCAGGAGCATGCCGACGACGACCGACTTGGTGCCCTGTGCGATGTTCTCCTTGCCGAGGCTGGGCCCGATGGTGCGTTCCTCGACGATCCGAATGGGTGCGGCCAGGGCGCCGGCGCGCAGCAGCAGAGCCAGGTTGCGGGCTTCCTCGACACTGTCGAGGCCGGTGATCTGGAAGCGCTTGCTGAACACGCCCTGGATGGTGGCCACGTTGATGACCTCCTCCTTCTTGACGGTCTCCGTGACCTTCTTGCCGTCGACCATCTTCGTCACCGGCTTGTATTCGATGAACACCACCGCCATCGGTTTCTTGAGATTGCGTTTGGTGGTGTGGGCCATGATCCGGGCACCGGCGCTGTCGAGATTGATGAACACCGCCGGCGAGCCACTTTGCT
The DNA here is from genome assembly GCA_026984045.1 of Chromatiales bacterium. GTDB lineage: Bacteria > Pseudomonadota > Gammaproteobacteria > UBA6429 > Thiohalophilaceae > JALSSV01. Next base: position 50,352 of record JALSSV010000031.1, read on the forward strand.
GATCGAAGCCGGAAGTGGCATTGGTGATGTTCTCGCCGGTGATGATGACCCGCTTCTTGAGCAGAATGGGCTTGCCATTGCGCTCGTAATAGAGGCGGGCGGTGGGCGGTACCTTGCCGGCCAGGGCTTCCTGCACACTGTGTTCCACGTCCACCAGCCGGAATTCCAGGGTGGCGGTGGCACTGAGGATTTCCTTGGCCCGGGCCGAGTCCTGGATCCCCGGCAACTGCACCACGATGCGGTTGTCGCCCTGCTGCTGGATCACCGGCTCGGCCACTCCCAGTTCGTTGACCCGGTTGCGCAGGGTCGTGACGTTCTGCTGCAGGGCATGTTTCTTGATGTCGCGAATCGTCTGTTCGGTCAGCCGCGCCAGGATGACCGGCAGCCCGCCTTCTTCCTCCTCGGACAGCACCAGATCCCGACCGATGCCGCTGCGAATGGCACCGCGGGCCGCCTCACGCTGTTCCGGCTTGCGGAACTTGAGCACGATGGTCTCGCCCCGGCGCAGGATGGCGGCATAACGGATCTTGCGCTCGCGCAGCAGGCTGCGCAGATCGGAAATGTAGCGATCGTAAGCCTGCTGCATGACCGTCTCGGTATCCACTTCCATGAGGAAGTGCAGGCCACCGCGCAGATCGAGCCCCAGATACATGGGCTTGGCATTGATCTTCTCCAGCCAGGCCGGCGCCGCACTGGCCAGGTTGAGCGCAACGGTGTAATCGTCCCCCAGGGTGGCGGGCAACAGATCCGCGCTCTTGAGCTGATCCTCCACGCTGTTGAAACGGATCAACAGCTGCCGCTGATCCTGTTCGACGGCCTTGATTGGAATGCCCCGTCCCTTCAGGAGACTCGCCACCTGGCTGCGCAGGGCATCGTCGACGCTGGCATTGCGGCCGGCGCTGATCTGAATGGCCGGGTCCGTCCCATAGACGTTGGGCAGGGCATAGATGACCCCCACCACGATCACGAACAGGATCAGAAGGTATTTCCACAGCGGATAGCGGTTCAGCATGACGGTTGGATCCGAATGGGCGCAGCCGACGCCGTGGCGCCGGCCCGGCCGGTCTGGTTGGTCTTATTTTTCCTTGCCGATGGTCTTGAGCGTGCCCTTGGGCAGCACGCTGGCGATGGCCTGCTTCTGCAGACGCACCACCACGTTGTCGGCCAGTTCGAGGCTCACGTATTCCTCCCCCACCTCGGTGACCTTGCCCAGCAGACCCCCATTGGTCACCACCTCGTCTCCCTTGCCGAGCGCCGAGACCATCTTCTGGTGCTCCTTGGCCCGCTTCTGCTGGGGACGGATGAGGATGAAATAGAAGATCAGGATGAAGCCGCCGAAGAACAGCAGCAACATCAGCGGATCGCCCTGCTGACCTGCAGCAGGCGCACCTTCGGCAAGGGCATTGGAAATCAGGAAACTCATGGGCATACCTTTCGTTTTGGGATTCGGGCTCGCCCGGGGGCGAAAAAGCGCGCGTATTATGACACAGGCGGCACCGGCAGATCGCGCCGGGCGTAGAAATCGGCCACGAAGTCCGCCAGCCGGCCTGCCCCGATGGCCTCCCGCATGTCACGCATAAGCTTCTGATAATAATAAAGATTGTGAATGGTATTCAGGCGCGATCCGAGGATTTCACCGGTGCGATCGAGATGCCGCAGGTAGGCGCGACTGTAATTTCGGCAGGTGTAACAGTCACAATCGGGGTCGAGCGGCGCGGTATCGGTACGAAAACGGCTGTTGCGGATCCGGATCATGCCCCGGCTGGTGAACAGGTAGCCGTTGCGGGCATTGCGGGTGGGCATCACGCAGTCGAACATGTCCACGCCGCGGCGCACCGCCTCCACCAGATCCTCGGGCGTGCCCACCCCCATCAGATAGCGGGGCCGGTCAGCCGGCATTTGCGGCTCGAGGTGGGCCAGGATCCGCTGCATGTCTTCCTTGGGCTCGCCCACCGACAGGCCGCCGATGGCATAGCCATCGAAGCCGATGGCCTGGAGGCCCCGCAGGGACTGCTCGCGCAGTTCGGGATACATCCCGCCCTGCACGATGCCGAACAGGGCCGAGGGATGATCGCCGTGCGCCTCGCGACAGCGCCGGGCCCAGCGCAGGGACAATTCCATCGACTCGCGGGCCTGGCGCTCCGTGGCCGGATAGGGGGTGCATTCGTCGAAGATCATGACGATGTCGCTGCCCAGGGCATGCTGCACGGCGATGGATTCTTCCGGCCCCAGGAACACTTCGCTGCCGTCCACCGGCGAGCGGAAACGCACGCCCTGCTCGGTGATCTTGCGCAGCTTGCCGAGCGACCAGACCTGGAAACCGCCGGAGTCGGTGAGAATGGGCCCGTCCCAGTGCATGAAATCGTGCAGGTCCCCATGCGCCTCGATGACCTCGGTGCCCGGCCGCAGCATCAGATGGAAGGTGTTGCCAAGAATGATCTCGGCGCCCACCTCGCGCAGCTCCTCCGGCGTCATGGCCTTGACCGTGCCATAGGTCCCCACCGGCATGAAGGCCGGTGTCTCCACCGTGCCCCGGCCGAAGGTCAACCGCCCGCGCCGGGCGGCCCCATCGGTTGCAAGCAGTTCAAATTTCATTGTCGATTCAGGAAAAAACGCAAAGACACAAGATACAAAGTGACGGACCGACCTGATGCCACGGCGCCGGCCATTGCGCTTTCGCCCCTTTCCTCTTGTCTCTTTTCACTTTCCTCTCAGCCAATAAACATGGCATCGCCATAGCTGAAGAAGCGATAGCGCTGCGCCACCGCATGCCGGTAGGCGCGCATCACGGCCTGGTGACCGGCAAAGGCACTGACCAGCATCAGCAGGGTCGATTCGGGCAGGTGGAAGTTGGTGATCAGGGCGTCCACCGTCCGGAAACGGAAACCGGGGGTGATGAAGATGTCGGTCTCGCCCTCGAAAGGCTGCAATTCGCCCTCCTGCGCCGCCGTCTCGAGACTGCGCACCACGGTGGTGCCCACCGCCACCACCCGCCCGCCCCGGGCGCGGGTGCGCTGCACGGCCTCGACCACTGTCTCCGGCACCCGCAGCCATTCGCTGTGCATCCGGTGCTCGGCGATATCGTCGACCCGCACCGGCTGGAAGGTCCCGGCGCCCACGTGCAGGGTGACGCGCACCTGCTCGATGCCCCGCGCTGCCAGTGCCTCCAGCAGCGTCGCGTCGAAGTGCAGGCCGGCCGTGGGCGCGGCCACCGCACCGGGGTGACGGGCGTAGACGGTCTGGTAGCGCTCGGCATCCCGTTCCGTGTCTTCTCGCTCGATGTAGGGGGGCAGGGGCATGTGGCCCTGCGCCTCGAGCACGGCCATCACCGGCCGGTTGAACTCGAGGTGGAACAAATCCGCCTCGCGTCCCGTCACCTCGGCCGTGACCCCCTGCTCGAAGACCAGTCGGGTCCCCGGCTTCGGCGACTTGCTGGCCCGCACGTGGGCCAGGACACGGCGTTCGTCGAGCGGCCGCTCCACCAGCACTTCCACCTGGCCGCCCGTCTCCTTGCGACCCCACAGGCGGGCCGGGATGACCCGGGTATCGTTGAGCACCAGCAGATCCCCCGGCCGCAGCAGCGCCGGCAGATCGCGAAACTGCCGGTCGTGCAGAACGCCGCCCTGACGCTCCAGGTGCAACAACCGGCTGGCCGGCCGTTCGGCGATGGGCTGCTGGGCGATCAGTTCCGGCGGCAGATCGAAGTGAAAGTCCTGACGACGCATGGCGCGCGAGGATAGCAGGTCGGCCGGCATTTCTCATCCGGGTTTGGACAGCCCCCGCCCCGATCCCTATAATGGCGGCGCGTGGCCGAGTGGTGGAACTGGTAGACACGCAGCACTCAAAATGCTGTGCCTTCGGGCGTGTCGGTTCGAGTCCGACCTCGGCTACCACTTCTTTCAAGCATACCCCTTCGGGCAGCGTCAAGAGAGGCTGTCACGATTCCTTGCGGTATAATGCCGGGTTCCGACTGCGACAAGGCTGCCTGGTTCATGACTGCTGACGCCCCTACTTCGACTCCCCCCACCGCCACACGCGTACCCAACGACAAGCCCCTGCGCTCGCGGGTCAAGCTGTTCGGCAACCTTCTCGGCCAGATCCTGCACGAGCACGCCGGCAAGAAGGTCTTCGACGCCGTGGAGACCCTGCGCAAGGGTCACATCAGCCTGCGCAAGTCGGAAGACGTGCGCAAGCGTCAGCGCCTGGCGGCCCTGATCGAATCCCTGGATCCGGACACCCTGGCCCATGTGATCCGGGCCTTCAGTATCTACTTCAGCCTGGTCAACATCGCCGAGGAAAGTTACCAGCACAAGCTGCGCCGCCGCGAAGTGAGCCGCAACGGCCCCCTGTGGGTCGGGTCCTTCGATCACACCCTGCGCCAGTTCCACGGCGAGGGCGTTCCGGCCGAGAAGATGCAGCATCTGCTCGACCGCCTGGCCTACATTCCGGTCTTCACTGCCCACCCCACCGAAGCCAAGCGCCGCACCATCCTCGAGGCTCTGCGGCGGATCTTCGTGATCAGCGAGGAACTGGACGCCCCGCGCCTGTCCCGCATCGAGCGCAGCCGCATCCTCGAGCGACTGGAACGTCATATCCGCATTCTCTACGAGACCAACGAGGTGCGCACTACGCGCCTGCAGGTGCTCGACGAGGTGAAGAACGGGCTCTACTACTTCCGCGAATGCCTGTTCCAGGCCGTGCCCGAAACCTACCGCTATCTCGAAGGCGCCATCGATCGCACCTATGGCCAGGACGGCGCGCAGATCCACGTGCCGAGTTTCATTCGCTTCGGCTCCTGGATCGGTGGCGATCGGGACGGCAACCCCTTCGTGAAACCCGAAACCACCGTCACCGCCGTGCGCATGCAGTCCCGCGAGGCCCTGCGTGAATACTACGGCCGGATCCGCCAGCTGCAGAAGATCCTCACCATGTCCACCGAGTTCATCCAGCCCTCGGCGGACTTTCTGGCCGCCCTGGAACGGGACGAGCAGGCCATGCCCGAGGTCTTCGCCGAACGCCCCCAGCGCTACACGCAGGAACCCTACCGACGCAAGCTGGCGCTGATGCAGCGGCGCATCGAGCACAACCTGGCGCGCCTGGATCACCATCTCGAAGGCGGCCCCCTGCCGGTTCCGGATCGCGGTTACCGTGACGAAGCGGCGCTGCTGACCGATCTCTATCTCATCCGTGACTCCATCATCGGCCACGGCGACGCCATCATCGCCCGGGGGGAATTGCAGGATCTCATCCGGCTGGTGGAAACCTTCGGTTTCTTCCTGGCCCACCTCGACGTGCGCCAGGAATCCACCGTGCACACCGACACGGTCAGCGCCGTATGGCAGCAAATCGATGGCAGCGACTACACCGCCCTGGACGAGGCCGGCCGCCTGCGCAAGCTGGGCGAGGCCCTGGCCGGACCACCACCGGCCATCGATCGCACGGTGCTGGACGAGCGCTGCCGCGAGACCCTTGAGACCTTCGACGTCATGGCCCGGATGCGCGAGGAAATCAGTTCCCGGGTCTTCGGCAACTACGTGATCTCCATGACCCACGCCGCCAGCCACGTGATGGAAGTGATGTTCCTCGCCTGGCTGGCAGGGCTCACGGGCAAGCGCGACGGCGAATGGTTCTGCCACGTACGCGTCTCGCCCCTGTTCGAGACCATCGACGATCTGGCCCACATCGAACCGGTGATGAACCGGCTGCTGGACGATCCCGTCTATGCCGCCCTGCTGGCCGCCTCCGGCAACAGCCAGGAGGTGATGCTGGGCTACTCGGATTCCTGCAAGGACGGTGGCATCCTCGCCTCCGCCTGGAACCTGTACCAGGCCCAGCAGCAGATCACCGCCCTGTGCAAGGCGCGGGGCGTGCACCTGCGCATGTTCCATGGCCGGGGCGGCACCATCGGCCGGGGCGGTGGCCCCACCCACGAGGCCATTCTCAGCCAGCCCACCGGCACCGTGCACGGCGAAATCAAGTTCACCGAGCAGGGCGAGGTGCTGTCCTACAAGTACAGCAACCACGAAACCGCCGTCTACGAGCTGAGCATGGGCATCACCGGCCTGATGAAGGCCAGCCGCAACCTGATTACGCCGCCGGAGCCGGACAACCCGCGCTACCTGCAGGTGATGAAGGAACTGGCCGACAAGGGCGAACGGGCCTACCGGCAGCTCACCGACGAGACCCCCGGCTTCCTCGACTATTTCTACGAGGCCACGCCGGTACGGGAAATCGCCCTGATGAACATCGGCTCGCGGCCGTCGCACCGCAAGGTGGGCGATCGCTCCAAGGGCTCGGTGCGGGCCATCGGCTGGGTGTTCGGCTGGGCCCAGTCCCGCCACACCCTGCCGGCCTGGTACGGCATCGGCTCGGCGCTGGAAGGCTGGCTTCAGGAGGCGCCCGGCGAGCACGAACTGGCCCGGTTGCAGGCCATGTACGAGGAGTGGCCCTTCTTCCGTGCCCTGCTCTCCAACTCCCAGATGGCGCTGTTCAAGGCCGACATGCGGATCGCCGAAAGCTACATGTCCCTGTGCCACGAGCAGCAGAGCGCACGGCAGATCTTCGAGACCATCAGGAACGAATACCAGCGCACGGTACGGGAAGTGCTGGGCGTGGCCCGGATCGACGAACTGATGGCCGAAACGCCCCAGCTCGCCCTCTCCCTCAAGCGCCGCAACCCCTACCTGGATCCGCTCAACCAGATCCAGGTCACCCTCCTGCGCCGCTACCGCGACGAATCCCTCGACGAGGAAACCCGCAACCAGTGGCTCAATCCGCTGCTGCGTTCCATCAACGCCATCGCGGCAGGGATGCGCAATACCGGCTGAAGGGCCGGAGGAAAGTTCCTGTCATCAGCGCCGCGTCATTGGTGCCGCGTCGATGCGGTAGGCCGCATGGCAGGCCACGCAGTTGCGCATGAGGCCGGCGAGTTGTTCGAGGGTGTGGCCGGGATCGCCAAGCTGCTCGGCGTCCAGGGCCAGCTGATCGAACTGGCGGTGGGTATCGAAACCCAGGCGCTTGAATTCCAGCGGCAGTTTCTTCATCAGCGAACCGGGCACCGACCCCTGCGCCGCCGCCCCCACGTGTCGCGCCGCCTTCGCCACCGCGGCCATGTCTCCTTCCTGTGCATCCTGCACGATGGCCTGCACGCTGGCCAGAAAGGCGCGCATCTCGCCCAGCACCAGATCCCGCTCGGCAGGCGCCAGCAACAGGGCCTGCCGGCCATCGGACGCCGTCACCGTCTCGCCCTGGATCAGAAACTTCCAGGCCATTCCCCCGCTGAGCACGACCAGGACCAGAACCAACATCCAGCACAGTTTGCACATGTCGTTCTCCTTGTATAAAGCGATTGATTGCTCACATTCATGGGAAAATCATTCCCCTCACAACGAACGGGCGAGAAATTCCCACAGTTCTTCCGCCTCCGCCTCGAGAGAGAAACCGAAATCGAAGATCGACCAGCGCATGACGGTGCCCTGGATCAGGGCCGCCACGTAACGGGCGGTGACCTCCGGGTCCGGTTCGGGACGAAAGCGGCCTTCGGCCTGGCCGGCGCGCACGAGACTGGCGATCTGCTCCATGTAGCTGCGCATGATGCGCTGCACCGCCGCCTTGAGCACCGGCGACTCCAGATGCAGGCGATCGGAGAAGAGGATCCGCGGCAGGCCCTTGTTGCGTTCGATGAAGGCAAGCTGGGCGCGGATCAGCGCCCGCAGGCGCTCGTCGGCCGGGCCGCTGCCGGTGAAGAAGGCGCCGAGGGCGGCGAACAGTCCCCGGGCCAGCCAGTCGATGGCGGCGGCGAAGATGGCGTCGCGGTTGGGGAAGTGCCGGAACACGGTGGGCTGGGCGATGCCCACCCGATCGGCGATGGCCTGGGTGGTGACCTTCTTCACCCCCTGCTCGGCCGCCAGTTCAAGGGCCGCCTCGACGATCTCCTGCTGGCGTTGTTCGTGGGGTTTTCCCATGTCTCGAGCTTTTTGTGAGTGATTAATTGCTTTCAGTTTAACGGATTTCGGGGCAAAAGCAAGATTCCGTGGGCATCTGGCGAGGCGCGAGACAGGGACGAGGGGCGTGGTCGGCCCTCGTCCCTCACCACTCACCATCCCTGTCCAGGTCGCTACGCGACCTGGACAGGGATGGTGTTGCGGGTATGGGTAATTTCGTTGTTCTCGTCCAGATAGACGAGTTTGGGCTGATGGGCCGCCAGTTCCTTGGCGTCGAGGCCGACGTAGGCGCAGATGATCACGATGTCGCCGGGGTTGGCCTTGTGGGCGGCGGCGCCGTTGACGGAGACGATGCCGGAGCCCTCCTCGGCACGGATGGCATAGGTGGTGAAGCGTTCGCCGTTGGTGACGTTGTAGATCTCGATCTGCTCGTATTCGCGGATCCCGGAGACCTCCAGCAGGTGGCCGTCGATGGCGCAGGACCCTTCGTACTCCAGCTCCGAATGGGTCACCCGGGCGCGGTGCAGTTTGGCCTTGAGCATGGTGGTCAGCATGGCGGAATGCTTCCGTCGTGATCAGGAAATGCCGATTTTATCACGGACCGCGGCATCGGCCCACCGCGCAAGCCGTTCATTCCGTTACGGTTTCGATCTGCACGTTGTCGATGAGGCGCACGCTGCCGAGCCGGGCCGCCCCCAGCACCACGCCCGGTGTGCCCGGGCGTGGCGGGCCGAGATCCGCCGCGGCACGGATGGCCACGTATTCGGGCCGGAAGCCGGCCGCCTCCAGACGCGCCATCGCGGCGCGCTCCAGCGCGGCCGGCTCGCCACCCCGGCGAAGCGCTTCCGCCGTCTCGCGCAGCACCCGGTACAGGGCGGTGGCGATCCGCCGCTGGCCGGGATCGAGCCGGCGATTGCGCGAACTCATGGCCAGGCCGTCGGCCTCGCGCACCGTGGGCCGGGCGAGGATGGTCACGGGAAAATCGAGATCCGCCACCATGCGCCGGACGATCAGCAGTTGCTGGAAATCCTTTTCGCCGAACACGGCCACCTCGGGCTGCACGATGTGGAACAGCTTGGCCACCACCGTGGTGACGCCCCGGAAGTGGCCGGGGCGGTGGGCGCCTTCGAGGATTTCTCCCAGCCCCGGCACCTCGACGAAGGTGATGTCCTGCCGCCCTTGTGGATAGAGCGTCTCCTCCGCCGGGGTGAACACGGCATCGACGCCGCACTCGGCCAGCTTCGCCAGGTCGGCTTCGAGGGTGCGCGGATAGGCGGCGAAATCCTCCGCCTCGTCGAACTGCAGGGGATTGACGAAGATGCTCACCACCACCCGATCGGCGGCCTCGCGGGCGGCCTGCACCAGGTCCAGATGCCCGGCATGCAGATTGCCCATGGTGGGCACGAAGGCGATGCGCAGGCCCACCTGTTTCCACAGCCGGACCCGGGCCTGCATTTCGGGGATGGTGGTGACGATGTGCATGGCGTCGATCCGTTCCGGTACGTGGCGGCGCGAGCGCCCTCTACTTCTCCCCGCGGCAGCGGTAGACCTTGTAGCTCCGTTCGCCATTTTCCACCGGGCCTTCGGGCACGATGGTGTCGCCACCGAGTTTCGGGGCATGATTGCGGGCCAGACGCTCCAGCTCGGCGGCCACGGTTTGCGGCTTGCGCTTGATCCCGGCCACAGCGTCGGCCACCGAGACGATGGTGCGGCCCACGTGGCGACAGTGCTTCACCTGATCGGCGGTGGCCACCCGCACCCCTTCGGCGCCCGGCTTCAGGGGCACCCAGTCGGCACAGGCCGCGAGGGCCAAGAGGGGGAACAGGAAGAGGATGGTCAGTCGGAAGGGCATGACGGATTTCATGGCGGTGGGTGGGTGGTTGCGGGTTTTGCGGTTTTCCTTTTTTGTCCCCCTCACCCCGGCCCTCTCCCCCAAGGGGGAGAGGGTGCGATCGTGCCGGCCCTCTCGGCTCGGGCAGCCTGCTTCGCACGAACTCCGCCATCCATGGCGTCGTCCCCCAAAGGGGAGAGGGTGTAATCGTGCAAGGTTCGCGAAGGGGATTGTACCGCCGTTTGCCTGGACGGGACATGGCAGGCCTGATTGTCTCAGGCCTCGCCGTGCGCTCCGTGTTTCTCCCTCACTCGAAGCTGTGCTCGGGGCCGGGGAAACGGCCTTCGCGCACGGCGAGGACGTAGGCGTGAATGGCGTCGGCGATGCCTCTGCCGGGGGGCTGTTCGCTGAGGAAATCGTGGCTGAAGCGGGGGCGGCGGCCGGGGGTGAGGCCGAGGAGATCGTAGCTGACCAGCACCTGGCCGTCGCAGTCGGGGCCGGCGCCGATGCCGATGGTGGGAATGGCCAGGCTTTCGCTGATCCGCCGGCCGAGGGCGGCGGGAATGCATTCGAGGACGATCATCTCCACCCCGGCGGCTTCCAGGGCGCGGGCGTCGGCGAGGATCCGTTCGGCATCCTCCGACGAGCGGCCCTGCACCTTGTAGCCCCCCAGTTCCTCCACCGACTGGGGAAGCAGGCCCAGATGGCCGCAGACGCGGATCCCGGCGTCGCGCAGGGCTTCGAGCCGGGGCAGGATGGCGCTGCCGCCTTCGAGCTTGACCATGTCTGCCCCGCCCTCCTCCAGCAGCCGGCGGGCGTTGGCCACGGCCTGCTCCGGCGTCTCGTAGCTGCGGTAGGGCATGTCCACCGCCAGCAGGGCGCGGCGGCGGGCGCGGGCCACGCAGGCGCAGTGGTAGATCATGTGCTCGATGGTCACCGGCAGGGTCGTGTCGTGCCCCTGGATCACCATGCCCAGGGAATCGCCCACCAGCAGCACGTCCACCCCGGCGTTCTCGCAGTGCACGGTGAGACTGGCATCGTAACTGGTGAGCATGACCAGCTTGCGGCCTTGCGCCTTCATGGCGCGCAGGGTCGCGGCATCGGGCAGGGATTCGGGCGCGTTCACGGTTCCAGCCTCCCGGGGTTGAAGTAGTGGCGGCCGCTGCGGATGCTGCGGATCCGCTCCAGCAGGAGGGCATAATCCTCCGGATCGTGGGCGAAGTCGAGTTCCGCGGCGTTGACGATCAGCAGCGGCGAGGCGTCGTAATGGTGGAAGAACTCGGTGTAGCGCTCGCTCAGGCGTTCCAGGTAGTCGGCGCGCAGGGGGCGTTCGTAGCCGCGACCGCGGCTGGCGATGCGCTGCAGCAGCACCGGCACCGGGGCCTGCAGGTAGATCACCAGATCCGGCTGCGGGGCGTCGAGGGTGAGGTGGGCATAGACCTGTTCGTAGAGCTTGAACTCTTCCTCGTCGAGGGTCAGTTCGGCGAACAGGCGATCCTTTTCGATCAGGTAGTCGGCCACCCGCACGGGGCGGAACATGTCCCCCTGGCGCAGGGCACGCAACTGCTCGGCGCGCTGGAACAGGAAGAAGAGCTGGGTCTGGAAGGCGGCGCTGCGCGGATCCTGGTAGAAGCGTTCGAGAAAGGGATTCTCCTCGGCCCCCTCCAGCAGCAAATCGCAGCCGAAACTGTCGGCCAGGCGCCGGGCCAGGGTGGTCTTGCCCACCCCGATGGGCCCTTCCACGACGATGAAACCGGGTTGCTCAGGCATCGATCCGCTCCAGGGTCGCCTCTGCCGGGCTCAGATCGCCCAGACGGCCGTGGCCGGGCACCGGCAGATCGGCTCCGGCAATCTCCCTCAACGGCACCAGCACGAAATCCCGCTCGGGCAGGCCGGGATGCGGCACGGTGAGGCGCGGCGTTTCGATACGCGCCTCGCCGTACAGCAGCAGATCCAGATCCAGGGTGCGCGGCCCCCAGCGCTCGGCGCGCACCCGGCCCTGGGCCGCTTCGATGGCCTGCAGGGCATCGAGCAGGGCCAGCGGGGCCAGGCGGGTTTCGAGCAGGACGGCGGCGTTGACGTAGTCGGGCTGATCCGGCGGGCCCATGGGCGGCGTGCGATACAGGGAGGAGATGGCGAGCAGGCGGCTTTCCGGCAGCGCGGCCAGCGCCGCAGTAGCTCGCCGAATCTGTGCCATCGGATCGTCGAGATTGCTGCCCAGCCCGATGCTGGCCACCACCGGCGCACGCATCTCAGCCGTGATCGCCCGCCGCCGCACGGGACTTGCGCCGCCGCTTGCGCCGCCGCTTGCGGCCCTCGCCGCTCCCGAGGGTCTTGACCATGGCCTGGCGCTCGGCCTCGTCGGCCTCCTGGAAGAGGGTCCACCAGTTGCACAGCTCGTGCACGGGCTCGCCCACCTGGCAGCGCAGCAGCAGGAAGTCGTAGGCGGCCCGGAAGCGCGGCTGCTCCAGCAGCCGCCAGGCCCGCTTGCCCTGGCGCTTGGGCAGACGCGCCTGGGTGGTCCAGATCTCGCGCATGGGGAAGCTGAAGCGCTTGGGAATGGTCACCTGCTCGAGCTGGGCGGCGAGGATCTCGTTGCCGGCCTCCTGCAGGGCCTGCAGCTCGGTCATGCCCTCGGCCAGCAGGTATTTCACCTCGTCGTGTACCGGCCCCCACAGCAGGGCCGCGAACAGGAAGGCGGGATTGACGCCCTTGCCGGCGTGGATCCGCTCGTCGGTGTTGTGCAGGGCCTGGCGGATGAAGGCGTCGGTGTAGTCGTCGCCCTCCTTGATGAGTTCGTCGGTCTGGGCGAAGAGATAGCCGAACAGATCCAGATCCTGCAGCACTTCGTAGGAATGCAGGGCGTGGCCGGTGTGGAACAACTTCAACACCTCGTCGAACAGCCGCGCCGGCGGCACGTTGTCGAGCCGGTCGCCCAGTTCCAGGATCAGCTCGCGCAGGCCCGGCGCCAGGGAAAAACCCAGCTTGGCGGCGAAGCGGGCCGCGCGCAGCATGCGCACCGGATCCTCGAGGATCCGGGTGCGGGCGTCGCCGATGAAGCGCAGCACCCCGGCCTGCAGATCGGCCAGCCCGCCGGTGTAGTCCACCACCGAGAAATCGGCGATGTTGTAGTACAGGGCATTGACCGTGAAATCCCGGCGGAAGGCGTCTTCCTCCAGGGTGCCGTAGACGTTGTCGCGCAGGATCTGGCCGTCTTCGGTCACCCCCTCCCCCGCGCCGCCGGCCGAATGGGGGGCGCGGAAGGTGGCCACCTCGATGATCTCGCGACCGAAATGCACGTGGGCGAGGCGGAAGCGCCGGCCGATGAGCCGGCAGTTGCGAAAGATCCGCCGCACCTCCTCGGGCGTGGCGTCGGTGGCCACGTCGAAATCCTTGGGCGTGCGCCCGAGCAGCAGATCCCGCACCCCGCCGCCCACAAGATAGGCCTGGTACCCCTCCTTGTGCAGGCGATAGAGCACCTTCAGCGCCGACTCGCTGATGTCGGCGCGCGAAATGCAATGTTCCTCGCGAGGAACGATGACGGGCGTGCGATCGATGGTCGTGGTTCCGTTCAGGGGCATGGAAACGGGGATCTTACCATTTCCGGGCGGGGGGCTTCGAGCGGCAGGAGTGGAAGAAACGCAGAGGGCGCAGAGACGCAGAGGACGCCGAGGGGAAGAATGACTGGAGGCAGGTCTCGCATTGTTTCCATGCGGAATCAGGAAACATTACACCTCTGCGCTCTCTGCGTCTCTGCGCCCTCTGCGTTATTTGCAGTGTCCCCAGACGCTGACACCGTCAGTCGAAGTCGGCCACCAGCGCATCACGGATGTTTTTCGGCAGGGGGTCGACCGTGGCCTGGTAGTTTTCGTGTTCCACGCCCACGGCGAGGTCGGCGCCGGACTTGGCGGCTTCAATCATCTCGGGGGTGAATTCGAAGCGCAGGAAGTGGACGGAGGAGGTCTTTTCCTCGGTGCTGCGTTCCAAATCCTCGTTGGCCACGGGGGTGACCTTGTCGAAGCCCGCGACGCGGATCCAGACCTTCTCCTCGATGCCGATGAGCTTCGCCAGGGCCTTTTTGCGCTCCTCCACGTCTTCGTACTCGATCATGAAGGTGGCCTTGAGGTTGCGGCCCTCGGGAATCAGCGGGTTGTAGGCGGCCAGCTCCTCGCGGATGCCTTCCTGCTCGAAGATCCGCTCGATGCGCAGCATCTCCTGGATCTGGTACTGCATGGTGAGCCGGTCCTCGAAATAGAGGGTGGCGTGCTCGCCCAGGTGCACCTTGCGGTTGGCCTTGTGGGCCATGACCCGCTGGCGGAAGTCGGCCCGCTGCCGGTCGTACTCCTCCAGGCTGAGCAGATCCTCGGGCCTGAGGGCGTGCTTGTGGCTGGCGCGTTCGGCCATGGCGGCGTCAGTCATGGTGATGGCTCTCCAGATCGGCGATGGGTTTGTCGGTGAACAGGTAATCCTTCAGTTCCTTGTCGAAGGCGCCGTCCTGGCGGCGGATCCATTCCAGCAGCATGGCCGCATGTTCCTTCTCTTCGTCGCGGTTGTGCTCGAGGATGGCTTTCAGCTCCGGGTCGCTGCACACGTCGGCGCGCTGGTTGTACCAGTCCACCGCCTCCAGCTCCTCCATCAGGGACACGATGGCCCGGTGCATGTCAAGCACTTCCTGGCGGAGCTTGCTGGCGTCTTCACTGTGTCCGGTTGTGGCCATGTTCCTTCTCCTTCGGTTGAATGGGTCAGATGCCGTAGGCCTTGCGCAGCAGGGTCAACGGATGTTCGGGTCGGCGGCCGTCCTTCAGGCCGTTTTCGATCTGGTGGCCGGCCATGGGGCAGTCGCTGCTGTAGTGATCGGGTTCGATCTGTTTGACCTTGTTGACCACGGGGCGGCCGATCTTCATGGAAACCGCGTGAAACTCCTTCTTCACCGCATAGGTGCCATCATGGCCGGAACAGCGCTCGATGGGCACGATCTCGGTGTCGGGCACCAGTTGCAGCACGTCACGGGTCTTCATGCCGATGTTCTGCACCCGCTGATGGCAGGCCACGTGGTAGGCCACCTTGCCCAGCGGCAGCTTGAAATCGGTCTTCAGCCAGCCTTCCCTGTGGCGCAACATGAGGTATTCGAAGGGATCGTAGATGGCCGCCTTCACCTTCTGCACGTCCGGATCGTCCGGAAACATCAGGGGCAGTTCCTGCTTGTACATGAGCACGCAGGAAGGCACGGGGGCGACGATGTCGAAGCCTTCGTCCACCAGTTTTGCCAGCACGGGGATGTTGGCGTTCTTCGCCTCCTCCACGGCGTCCAGATCGCCCAGTTCCAGCCTGGGCATGCCGCAGCAACGCTCCTTGGGCACCAGGGTCACGGGGATGCCATTGTGCTCGAACACCGCCACCATATCCTCGCCGATGTCCGGCTCGTTGCGGTTGCCGTAGCAGGTGGCATAGAGAGCCACCTTGCCGGTGGTCTTCTCGCCGGGCCGCGGCACGAGGGCCGGGGCATGGGTGCGCAGGCGATCGCGCAGGGAGACCGAATGGTATTCGGGCAGAATGGCATCGGCAGAGACATCGAGGGTCTTTTCCAGCAGCTTGCGCATGCCGGGGTTGCGGTTGGCGGCATTCACCACCGGCGCCACCACCGGGATGCCGGCCAGCTTGCCCACCGTGTCGGTGGCGGTCAGCAGCCGGTCGCGGAAACGGGCCCCCTTCTCCCGGAACTGCACCGCCTTGGCACGCAGCATCAGGTGCGGGAAGTCCACGTTCCACTCATGGGGTGGCACGTAAGGACATTTGGTCATGTAGCACAGATCGCACAGATAGCAGTGCTCGACCACCTTCCAGTAGTCTTCCTTGGCCACGCCGTCCACTTCCATGGTCTCCGACTCGTCTACCAGGTCGAAGAGAGTGGGAAAGGCGTTGCACAGACTCACGCAGCGCCGACAACCGTGGCAGATGTCGAAAACCCGCTCCATTTCCTTGAGCAAATCCTCACGGGCATAGAAGGTCGGGTTCTTCCAGTCCAGTGGATGCCGGGTGGGCGCCTCGAGATTGCCTTCGCGGGGTGCGGCCATGATCAGATATCCTTAACGTTGTTCTTGATGGAAAGGACGAGAGCGGACGAAACCGGCAAAGCCGGCTCCGTCCGCACCCAGCCGGATCACGCGTCCAGGGAGTCCAGGGCCTTCTGGAAACGGTTGGCGTGGGACCGCTCGGCCTTGGCCAGGGTTTCGAACCAGTCGGCGATTTCGTCGAAACCTTCCTCGCGGGCGGTCTTGGCCATGCCCGGGTACATGTCGGTGTACTCGTGGGTCTCGCCGGCGATGGCGGCCTTCAGGTTGTCGGCGGTGGCGCCGATGGGCAGGCCGGTGGCCGGATCACCCACTTCTTCCAGGTATTCCAGATGGCCGTGGGCGTGGCCGGTCTCGCCTTCCGCGGTGGAGCGGAACACGGCAGCGACATCGTTGTAGCCTTCCACGTCGGCCTTGGCGGCGAAGTACAGGTAACGGCGGTTGGCCTGGGACTCGCCGGCAAAGGCGTCCTTGAGGTTCTGTTCGGTCTTGGATCCTTTCAGAGACATGGTAGTTACCCCCATTGTTCATGGTTTTGGTGGATGGATTGCCTGCCGTGGGCAGGCGGTCATGATTTAGAATGATTCTAAAACACGAGCAAACTATAGTGCACCCCCTGTATGGTGTCAATGTCTTCGTTTCACAAGGGGATGGGCATTTGCGCTCGGCCGGCGCCTGCGCTACCGTTGCAGCCTTTTCCCATATCCACTGCCGGAATGCCCTGATCGTGGTCAAGAAAACCGCCCGCAAAACCGCTGCCAAAGCCACCACCGTCGATTTCGAGACGGCCCTCAAGGAACTGGAAACCCTCGTCGAGCGCATGGAAGCCGGGGATCAGCCTCTGGAAACCGCCCTCAAGGACTTCGAACGGGGCGTGGCACTGTTCCGGATCTGCCAGGGCGCGCTGAAAGATGCTGAGCAGAAGGTCCGGATCCTGCTCGAGAAGAGCGGCCAGGCGGAACTGTCGGACTTCGATGCCGATGAATGAGGCCCAGCTCGCCGAAAAGTGGCGGGAACGGGCCGATCGCGCCCTGGCACAGTGGCTGCCCCCCGAGACCCTCAATCCCGCCCGCCTCCACGCCGCCATGCGCTACGCCGCCCTCGATGGCGGCAAGCGGATCCGCCCCCTGCTGGTCTACGCCGCCGGCCGGGCCTGTGGCGTGGCGGCGGAGCGGCTCGACGCGCCCGCCGTGGCCGTGGAACTGATCCATGCCTACTCCCTGGTGCATGACGATCTGCCGGCCATGGACGACGACGATCTGCGGCGTGGCAAACCCACGGTGCACCGCGCCTTCGACGAGGCCACCGCCATTCTGGCGGGCGATGCCCTGCAGTCGCTGGCCTTCCACGTGTTGGCGCGGGGCCTGGATCCGGCCATCCCGGATCGCCAGCGCCTGGCCATGCTCGACGAGCTGGCCTTGGCCAGCGGTTCCCGGGGCATGGCCGGCGGCCAGGCCATGGATCTGGCCGCCACCGGAAAGACGCCGAACATCGCCGAGCTGGAGGATCTGCACATCCACAAGACCGGCGCCCTGATCCGCGCCAGCGTGCGCCTGGGTGCCCTGTGCCGGCCGGATGTCGACGAGCCGACCCTGCAACGGCTGGATCACTTCGCCAAGTGCATCGGCCTGGCCTTCCAGATCCGCGACGACATCCTCGACGTGGAAGGCGATGCCGAATCGCTGGGCAAGCAGCCGGGGGTGGACCAGGCCCTGGGCAAGGCCACCTACCCTGCCCTGCTCGGGCTCGAGGACGCCCGCCGCGAGGCCGACAACCTGTACCGCGACGCCCTGGCCAGCCTCGAACCGCTGGGCGAGGTGGCCGACATGCTGCGCTGGCTGGGCCGGTACATCGTGGAGCGCAGCGGTTAGATCGCGATTCCGAATTCCCGAACATCTTCGGCGCCGGGCGCAGACGCTGGCACGCCCTTGAGCCTGCCGGACTCTGACCTCGCGCGCCTGGGCCGGTCTTCCGGCACCGGGCCTTTCCCCCCGGTTTCCGCGGCGCTTCAGGCGGGCAAGGTTTCACCCTGTGATAGAATAGGATGTTTCCCCATCGGGCCTGCCGTTTCGCCACCATGACCGACGCCGCCGACTTTCCTCTGCTGTTCGCCATCGACGATCCGGCGCAGTTGCGGAGCCTGTCGGTCGCCGAGCTGGAACAGCTCGCCGACGAGCTGCGGCGCTTCCTGATCCGTTCGGTCAGCCGCACCGGCGGCCACCTCTCGGCCGGCCTTGGCACGGTGGAGCTGACCCTGGCCCTGCACCACGTCTTCGACACTCCCGAGGATCGACTGGTGTGGGACGTGGGCCACCAGAGCTATCCACACAAGATCCTCACCGGCCGCCGGGATCGCATGGCCACCCTGCGCCAGCGCGGCGGCCTGGCGGGTTTTCCCAAACGTGGCGAGAGCCCCTACGACACCTTCGGCGTGGGCCACTCCAGCACCTCGATCAGCGCTGCCCTGGGCATGGCCATCGCGGCCCGCCAGGCCGGCTCGGAGCGGCGTGTGGTGGCGGTGATTGGCGACGGGGCCCTGACCGCCGGCATGGCCTTCGAGGCCCTCAACCATGCCGGGGATCTGGACGCCAACCTGCTGGTGATCCTCAACGACAACGACATGTCCATCTCGCCCAACGTGGGCGGCCTGTCCAACTATTTCGCCAAGATCCTCTCCGGCCGTCTCTATTCGGGCATGCGCGAAGGCAGCAAGAAGGTGCTGGGCGTGATGCCCTCGGTCTGGGAACTGGCCCGGCGCGCCGAGGAACACTTCAAGGGCATGGTGGTTCCCGGGACCCTGTTCGAGGAGCTGGGCTTCAACTACATCGGCCCCATCGACGGCCACGACCTCGACACCCTCACCACCACCCTGCGCAACCTGCGCGCCCTCAAGGGCCCCCAGTTCCTGCACGTGGTGACGAAGAAGGGCAAGGGCTTCGAGCCGGCCGAGGAGAACCCCTGCAGCTATCACGGCGTGGGCCGCTTCCATCCCGAATCGGGCAAGATGGAGCCGAAGCCGGCCGGCGGCCCCACC
>JALSSV010000032.1 GCA_026984045.1 Chromatiales bacterium
GAACTCGACGATACTGGCCAGCGCATCGGCCACCCCCTGACGCAAGGCTTCCAGATACTCACCGCTACGCGCCTCGGTCGGCGCCGGCGTGATCTCCAGGACAGCGCCGGCGCTGTTGCCGTCATCAAGCAGGATCGCCTTGTGCTTGGGCAGATATTCCACCCACGGCAGCAGATCGGTGAAACTGGGCGGCTCCTTGTATTGCGTCCGGTAGATATAGGTTTCACTGACCGGCCGGTGACGGCGGTCAGGGCGCCGTATCGTCGGGCGCTCGTTCTTTTCGCCAGGGGCGCCGGCCGGCTTTTTTCTGAAAAACGGCATGAACAGATTCGTCATGGCCGGTATCCCTCCCCCGGCAGCGCCGGCTGATCCACCTCATACAGGGGGAAAGCGGTGCTGTAGCCCGGCACCGCCACCCCTTCCCTGGACAGGTGTGGAAACACATATACCGTCATCCAGGGATTAGGCAGCAAGGGGAACAGGTGACGGATCTCGGTGGCGGCGGTGCGGGTATAGCCGGCCAGATCGTCCATGCCCCCGCCAGGCGGGCGGGCGGGGGGCGGCGGGTCGGCCTGCAAACGGCGCCGCCAGCGGGTAACGTTGCCAGGAGCGCCGGCCTGCTGCATGTGACGATGATAGATATCCAGCATGTCGGGACCGGTTTCCGGAAACAGATGTTTACGGGAGGTACAGCCCGTCCCAGCCAGGGCGGCGGTCAACAACAGCGCCGCCGCTTGCGTTTTTCTAATCGAGCCAACCATAAGCGCCTCCTGCCTGGTTTTGTGCGCGGTGATCGAGCATCCGCCCGTTGGGCTCGTAGTCCACCAACAGGCTGACATCCAGATGCACCGCGACGTTTTTGCCAATGGGCACATAAATCGCGTCGAACGAATGCCCCATGCGTTCCTGAAGGTATCGGTCGATTTCCCGGATGCCGCCCGAGGCCATGCGCCCGAGGATGAACCGGCCCTGCTTGCCGGTGACGGTGGTTTGCGAAACGCCGCCGACCGGCGAGGTGGTCTGAGTGGTCTGAGCCGCGGCGGCGGCTTCGGCGGCCGCCGCGGCACCCATGAGGCCGACCCGCGCGGCCAGATAGGACGGTGCGTTGGTCACCCGCTTGCCGGGGATGCAGTTGCCGAAGCGGTCGGAGATCCAGCCCAATTTCATCCTGGGTTGGGAAATCGCGGTTGTCATTCGTCTGCCGGTCTGAGCGGCGGTCAGCAGCGGCGCGGCCCGCAAGGCCGGAGCGCCGAACACCTGGATATGGCCGTCCTCGAAGACGAACAAGGCGTAATGGATGGTGCCGCGCACGCAGGCGAGATTCCAGTCCCCTATGGCTGTCCCCACCACCACCATGCCCAACAGGCCAGGAATGAAATGACCGTTGGCCGCCAGATTGTCGCCACCGATCAATATCTTGAATTCGACCGGATCTTGGACCTGGCCACCGATGGGAATGCGTCCGATCAGACCGGTGAACGTCGTGCTGTTCATCAGGGTGGCGCCGGCCGGAATGGTATAGACAGGCCTGGTGGCCTTGGGCGGTTGCGGGGGGCGGGAAGGAGCGACTTTCGGGGAGACGGTGGGAGGCGGGGCGGCCTCGTCGGCGGCGGGATGCAGAAGAGAACCATTGGCGGCCTTGGCGGCAGTTGGAGCGCCACCCAGCGGCTCGACCCAGTGGATCTCGTTGCTGAAGCCGAATCCTGGCGGGAGGCTGGCGCCGCCAATGGCAAGCTGGTCGCTGCTTTTTTCCCGCGTCAGTTTTTCCTGCAAGGTCTTCAGTTTTTCCGCCAGGGTTGACAACTTTTGCTGATTTTCCAGCCGCAACTGGGACAGCTCGCCGGTCAGTGTTGATTTCACGTTCTCGGAGATTTTTTTCTCGCTGTCCCTGAACTCCGACAGCTGGCGCTTCAGCCGTTCGTTTTCCTCGGTAACCCGTTTGCTCTCCTCCAACAACTCGGTCACCCGGGCGGTTAGGGAGCGGACGGTATCGGCGGGGGAATCGGCGGCCGGGGCCGGGGCTTCGGGGGCCTTGGCGGGGCGGGGCGCGGGGGGTGGCGGCTGGCGGCTGCTCAGCGACAACGCCAAGGCCCCCGCCAACACCAGAATCCCTATGAGCGGCAGCAGTTTGTTGACGCTCATGCGCGCTTACCTCACGCCGGCGCCGCCCCAGGGGGCCAGCGCTTCATCGAAGGGTTGACTGGAGATGAGATAGGCGGCGGTGGTATCTGCCGGATCGCCGGCCGGCAACAGGCGGGCGTGCTGGAACCCGGCGGCGCGCCAGCGGCCCCGGAGCATCCGGGGATCCAGGACCACCGGGGTGGCGGTCTGGTTTTGCAGCCGAACCGCCGTCAGCCACAACGGCCCGCCGGGACCCAGGGCGCGCCAGGCGGCAATGGGCGTGGCGGAGACCACCCCGCCGCGAACCAAGGGTATCAGCCCCTGCACCGGCAACGGGACCGGCACGATCCGGTCCGACCGGGGAATCAGGCGGGGCGGGGCGTACAGCGTTTGCGCACCGTGGCGGATCAATGCCACATAACTGGTCACCGGCGGCGCGGACGGGGCGGCAGACCCGCCGGCATCCGCCGTCTCCGGGACGGGAGGCGGCGAAGACACCAGAATATCGATGGGCGGGCCAGCTGCGATTTCGTCGGCGGCGGTCAAATCCAGCACCACCTGTCTACCTGCCTCATCCTGCACCAGCATGCGGATGGCGGCGAATGGCTGGGTGGCCAGCAGAAACAAGCGGTTTCCCAGGGGCTGGATACGCAGACCTGGCACTGGCCCGCCGATGGTGCCGGCGCGCAGCTGGCCAGCGTCCGGAATCCGGATGATCCTCTCCCGGCCCAGCTTCAATTCCACCGGGATTGGTGCGCCGCGCCACACCCGACGTTCACGCGCCGCCTCGTCGGCGGCGGGGGGCGGCGACGAGGCGGGCGCGTCCCGGCCGGCTTTGGCGCCGTCCGGCGCCGCCGCCGCGGATGACATGATCATCAACCATGCTAACATCTTTACTGTTATCTTTACTTTCCTCATGATCTGCCCTGTGTATTCTTGGCTGGCGGCGGCAGCCTGGTCGGGCCAGGTTCGGCATAACAGTCCAATGCCAGGCGGAAGGGATTGGTGCGCCGGTCCACGTCGTAACGCACCACCCGCAAGGGGTAGCGCATCCAGGTTTCCTTCACCTCGAAACCGGCCACATGCTCGCGGATGACCGCATCGAGGGTAACGATCCAGACATCCGGGCTGATCTGCTTGACCCGCCGGGGTTCAAAAGCAGCGCCCGGATACTGGGACAGAGCACGCACCCGGCGGTCCAGTTCACCGTGTTCGGATAGCCACTGCATCTCCCGCGTCAACTTGGCCTGACAGGCGGGCGTGAGAAAAGGAGCAAACTGAAAGATGTTGGCCGGGTAATCCTGGCGCCCGTTTTGACGCCAGCGGTTGAGCTGCTGCCAGTAGTAGAAAGCGAAGGTATAAATATTGGCGTCGGGGATCTGGTTGGCCTTGAAAACCGCGCCGTCTGACAAGTCTGGCGGCACGTGGACATCGATGTCCTTGGGCGCCTGGGACCAGCCGTAGAAGGCGTAGCCCATCATCAGCGACAGGAGAATGATCACGCCCCACAAGGATCGGATGTGGGCCCTGGCGTTATCCAGCTCGGAACGGTAACGCGACATTACCGCCCTCCCCGCGGTCTGACACTACGGCCGGCGGACCAGGGGCCTGCGCGGAGCAAAAACGGCCCCTCACCGCTGACCCGCTGCCACCAGACCAGGGTTTTCACCTTGTAGTGATCGAGGGGCTT
>JALSSV010000033.1 GCA_026984045.1 Chromatiales bacterium
CGAGGGTGTGGAACGCCTGCACGGCTGCCAGTACACCGTGCTGCCCGATCGGATCGAGACCGGCACCTACCTGGTGGCCGCGGCGGTCACCGGAGGCCGGGTGCGGCTCAAGGATACCGATCCGGGCCTGCTGGACGCGGTGCTGATCAAGCTCGAGGAGGCCGGCGCGGTGATCGACAGCGGCCCCGACTGGATTGCCCTGGACATGCAGGGCCGGCGGCCGCAGGCGGTGGATGTCTCCACCGCCCCCTATCCGGCCTTCCCCACCGACATGCAGGCCCAGTTCACGGTGCTCGACGCGATTGCCGACGGCCAGGGAGTGATCACCGAAACCGTGTTCGAGAACCGCTTCATGCACGTGCTGGAACTGCAGCGCATGGGCGCCGACATCACCCTCAAGGGCAACACCGCCTTCTGCAAGGGCGTGCCCACCCTCACCGGCGCGCCGGTGATGGCCACCGATCTGCGCGCCTCGGCCAGCCTGGTGCTGGCCGGACTGGTGGCGGAAGGGCAGACGGTGGTGGAACGGATCTATCATATCGATCGCGGCTACGAGTGTATCGAGGAGAAGCTGCAGCAGCTCGGGGCGCAGATCCGCCGAGTGCCAAGTTGAATGGGGTTCCGGCAGCCAGAGCGCGTTGGCCATTGAACCTGCATCGGGTCCGCCCTTGAGGCCGGGGAGGCGTTTCGTGACACGCCGTGAATACGTCCCTGTAGGCTCGACGGCCGCATCCCTGCGGCCGACGGTCACGAAACGCCTCCCCGGCCTCAAGGGCTCCGTGCCTTCACGAGACACCAACTTCGAAACCACGATTACAATACTGCAACCAGACCAAGCCACCCATCACGGTTTGCCATCATGCAAGACACACTGACCATCGCCCTCTCCAAGGGCCGCATCTTCAAGGAAACGCTGCCGCTGTTGCGGCATGCCGGGATCGAGCCGCTCGACGATCCGGAAACCAGCCGCAAGCTGATCCTCGACACCAACCGTGACGACGTCAAACTGGTGATCATCCGCGCCACCGATGTGCCCACCTACGTGCAGCACGGCGCGGCCGACATCGGCGTGGCCGGCAAGGACGTGCTCATGGAGCATGGCGGCGAGGGCCTCTACGAACCGCTGGATCTGCACATCGCCCGCTGCCGGATGATGGTGGCCGGGCCGGTGGATGCGCCGCCGGTCGAAGGCCGCCTGCGCATCGCCACCAAGTACGTCAACTGTGCGCGCCGCCATTTCGCCGCCAGGGGGGAGCAGGTGGAGATCATCAAGCTCTACGGCTCCATGGAGCTGGCGCCGCTGGTGGGGCTGGCCGATCGCATCGTGGACCTGGTGGACACGGGCAACACCCTCAGGGCCAACGGCCTTGAGCCGCTCGAGCACATGGCCGACATCAGCTCGCGGCTGATCGTCAACAAGGCCTCGATGAAGATGAAACACGACCAGGTTCGGGCCTTCATCGAACGCATTGCCGAGGCGGTGGCCGCCCGGGAGGAGGCTGCATGAAGCTCCAGCGACTGGCCACCACGGAGGCCGACTTCTGGTCCCGCCTCGATGCCCTGCTGGCCTGGGAGAGCGTCTCCGACGAGCAGGTGATGCAGACCGTGCGCGGGATCCTCGACGACGTGCGCACCCGCGGCGATGCGGCGGTGATCGAATACACCAACCGTTTCGATCGCCTCGCTGCCACCTCGATGGCCGATCTCACCCTGGCCGAGGATCAGCTCGAAGCGGCCCTGGCCGCCATTCCGGCCGAACAGCGCCAGGCCCTGGAGGCGGCCGCCGCCCGGCTCGAGGCCTACCACCGGCACCAGAAGCTGGAATCCTGGGAGTACACCGAGCCGGACGGCACGGTGCTCGGCCAGCAGGTCACGCCGCTGGATCGGGCCGGGCTCTACGTGCCCGGCGGCAAGGCCACCTATCCCTCCTCGGTGCTGATGAACGCCATCCCGGCCAAGGTGGCGGGCGTGGCGGAGATCGTCATGGTGGTGCCCACTCCCGATGGCGAGCTGAACGAAATGGTGCTGGCCGCGGCGCGCATCGCCGGCGTCACCCGGGTGCACACCATCGGCGGCGCCCAGGCCATCGCGGCCCTGGCCTACGGCACCGAGACCATTCCCCAGGTGGACAAGATCACCGGCCCCGGCAACATCTACGTGGCCACGGCCAAGGCGCTGGTGTTCGGCCAGGTGGGGATCGACATGATCGCGGGGCCTTCCGAGATCCTGGTGATCTGCGACGGCCAGACCGATCCCGACTGGGTGGCCATGGATCTCTTCTCCCAGGCCGAGCACGACGAGGACGCCCAGGCCATCCTGGTCTCGCCCGATGCCGCCTTTCTCGAGGCGGTCGCGGCCAGCATCGAGAAACTGCTGCCGGAGATGGAGCGCAAGGCCATCATCGAGACTTCGCTGGGCAGCCGCGGTGCGCTCATCGAAGTGCGGGATCTGGACGAGGCGGTCGCCGTGGCCAACCACATCGCGCCGGAACACCTGGAACTGTCGGTGGCCGATCCCCGGGCCCTGGCCGCGCGGATCCGCCATGCCGGCGCCATCTTCATGGGGCGCTACACGGCCGAGGCCATCGGCGACTACTGCGCCGGCCCCAACCACGTGCTGCCCACCTCGCGCACCGCCCGCTTCAGCTCGCCGCTGGGCGTCTACGACTTCCAGAAACGCTCCAGCCTGATCCTGTGCTCGCCCGAGGGGGCGTCAACGCTGGGCAGGATCGCGTCGGTCCTGGCCCGGGGCGAGAGCCTCACCGCCCACGCCCGCTCGGCCGAATACCGGATTAAAAGGGACGAGGGACGAGGGACGCGTGGCGAGGAGTGAGGCCGGAGGCTGCAGATGACTGACAAGACCGCGTCCCTGCGCGACCGCGTCGCGCACTGGATCCGCCCGGAAATCCGCGCGCTGAGCGCCTATCACGTGCCCGATGCCGAAGGCCTGATCAAGCTCGACGCCATGGAAAACCCCTATGGCTGGCCCGAGGATCTGGTGGAGGAATGGCGGCTGCGGCTGCGGCGGGTGTCGCTCAACCGCTATCCCGATCCGGCCGCCCGCCGTCTCCTGCCGGTGCTGCGCGAGGCCATGGGCGTGCCGGCGGGGGCGGCGCTGCTGCTCGGCAACGGCTCGGACGAGCTGATCCTGATCCTGATGCTGGCGATGGCGGGGGAGGGGCGCTGCGTGCTTTCGGTGGAGCCCGGTTTCGTCATGTTCCGCATGATCGCCACCTTCACCGGCCTCGACTACGTGGGCGTGCCCCTGCGGGATGATTTCGCGCTCGACACCGAGGCGACCCTCGCCGCCATCGATCGCCACCAGCCGGCCCTGGTGTTCTTGGCCTGCCCGAACAACCCCACCGGCAACGTCTTCGACCGCGAAGCGGTGGCCGCCATCCTCGAACGGGCGCCGGGCCTGGTGATCCTCGACGAGGCCTATCACGCCTTCACCGATCACACCTGGATGCCGGATCTGCCGTCTCACGCCAACCTGCTGGTGATGCGCACCGTCTCCAAGATGGGCCTGGCCGGCCTGCGCCTGGGCCTGCTGGCGGGCGCCCCGGACTGGATCGCCGAGCTGGACAAGATCCGCCTGCCCTACAACATCAACGTCCTCACCCAGGAGACCGCCCGCCTGGCCCTGGAACGGCACGAGATCCTCGATGCCCAGACCCGCCGGATCCGCGAGGATCGCCGCATCCTGTTCAACGGCCTTCGGCAGTTTCCGGAACTGACCGTCTATCCCTCCGAGGCCAACTTCATCCTCTTCCGGGTGCCTCCGGGCCGCGCCGATGCCATCTTCGACGGCCTCAAGGCCCAGGGGATCCTGATCAAGAACCTCTCCCACGCCGGCGAGGCCCTGCGCGACTGCCTGCGGGTCACGGTGGGCTCCGAAGAAGAGAACGAACGCTTCCTCACCGCGCTGCAAAAAATTCTCTGAATTGACGAGCCCGGAAGGGCGCTACCGCGCCGGCGAGGGCCTTTCGGCCACCGTGGCGATGAGCTTGAAGGGCCGGCCGTTGCGGATCCCCTCGATGGCGATGGCGGTGCCCGGCGGGTTGTCGCTGATCAGGTTGAGAGCCGTGCGCACGTTGTCCACGTCCTTGCCATCGATGCGCAGGATCACGTCGCCGGGCTGCAGGCCGGCGCGGGCAGCCGGGCCGTCGGCCTGGATGGCGGAGATGATCACGCCCCGGGTGCTGTCCAGATCGAAGGAGCGGGCCAGGGCCGGGGTCAGGTTCTGGATGGCCACGCCCAGCCAGCCCCGCACCACGTGGCCTTTCTCGATGATCTGGGCCAAGACCTTGCGCGCCAGATCCACGGGAATGGCGAAGCCGATTCCTTCCGAGCCCCCGCTCTGGGAGAAGATGGCGGTGTTGATGCCCACCAGGTTGCCGTCGGTGGTGATCAGTGCGCCGCCCGAGTTGCCGGGGTTGATGGCCGCGTCGGTCTGGATGAAGTTCTCGAAGGTGTTGATGCCCAGCATGTCCCGCCCCGTGGCGCTGACGATGCCCGAGGTGACCGTCTGGCCCACGCCGAAGGGATTGCCGATGGCCAGCACCACGTCACCCACCCGCAGGCCGCGCGAGTGGCCGAGTACCATGGCCTGCAGATCGGGCAGAGCGATGCGCAGGACGGCCAGATCGGTCTCCGGATCGGTCCCCACCAGTTGCGCCGTGGTGGTGCGGCCATCCTGCAGGGCCACCTCGATGGCGTCGGCATCGGCGATCACGTGGTGATTGGTCAGAACGTAGCCGTTGCGGCTAATGATCACGCCCGAGCCGAGACTGGTCTCGAGGCGCGGGCCGGAATCGCTGTCGCCCGGCAGACGAGGGAACAGGGGCGTCTTGGCCGGTTTGCCCGCGACGATCTTGCGCGTGAAGATGTTGACCACCGCCGGGGCGGCCTTGGCCACGGCCTCGGCATAGGAGGTCACGCCCGGGACCCGCGGCGGGGCGGAGGCCGGCGCCTCCACCACCTCCACCACCTGCGGTGACTGGACGAATTCGGGGCGGAATCGGGGAAACAGGTAGAGCACCACCAGGGCTGCCGCCAGGCCGATGGTGGCGAACTGGAAGACGAAAACGATCAGTCTGGGAAGTCGCATGGTGCCGGTTCGGGTACAATCGCGGTTCGGTTTCCGCCCCGCATCATACCCGATCCATGATTGAACTCGCCGAATTGCAGGCCTATTGCCACGATCTGCTGGAAGTGGATCGCTTCGAGGACTACTGTCCCAACGGCCTTCAGGTGGCCGGGCGCAGCCCGATCCGGCGGCTGGTCACCGGCGTGACCGCCTGTCAGGCACTCATCGATGCCGCGGTGGAACGCGAGGCCGATGCTATCCTGGTCCACCACGGCTGGTTCTGGCGGGGCGAGGATCCCTGCATCGTCGGTCTCAAGCATCGCCGCCTGGCCACCCTCCTGCGCCACGACATCGCCCTGCTGGCCTACCATCTGCCCCTGGATGCCCATCCGGTGTACGGCAACAACGTGCAACTGGCGCGTCGACTGGATCTGAGCGTGGAGGGCCGCTTTGGCCGGGAACGGCCGCAACTGGGCCTGCACGGCCGCCTGGCGAGGGCCGAAAGCGGCGCCGACTTCGCCCGGCGCATCGAGCAGGCCCTGGAGCGGACGCCCCTGCACGTGGCCGGCAGCGAGCGGCCGATCCAGACCGTGGCTTGGTGCAGTGGCGCCGCCCAGGGATACATCGCGCAGGCCGTGCAATTGGGTGTCGATGCCTTTCTCACCGGCGAGATTTCCGAACAGACCGTGCACGTGGCCCGCGAGAGCGGCATCCATTTTTTCGCCGCCGGTCATCACGCCACCGAACGGGACGGGGTGCAGGCCCTGGGCGCTCATCTGGCGGCGGAATTCGGCCTCGAGGCAATTTTCATCGACGTGCCGAATCCGGCGTAAGTACCGGGAAATCAAGGCAAAAACCACACCGCGGTTGATAATGCGGCACGCATGGCGCAAACTATGCGCGCTCGAAATTCCTGTTCAACAAATCATTACATACTGATGAAGGGCGATTGATCCAGGTCATCCTCTCTCTTCAGCAGGAATGATAAGGTCCGCGCGACCGCAAGAACCATCCGAAAAAATCGGGAGAATCGTGAATGAGTACAGATGGCGTTGATACCAGCCGACGCCGGTTTCTGACGGCCGCCACCACCGTGGTTGGCGCCGTGGGAGCCGTGGGTGCGGCCGTTCCCTTTGTCGCCTCCATGTGGCCCAGTGCCCGTGCCCAGGCGGCCGGTGCCCCGGTCGAGGCCGACATCAGCAAACTCGAGCCGGGCGCGATCATGACGGTGGAATGGCGGGGCAAGCCCGTCTGGATCATCCACCGCACCAAGCAGAATCTCGAGGATCTGCCCAAGAACGACCCCTACCTGCGGGATCCCAAGTCCGAGGTCGAGTCGCAGCAGCCGCCCTACTGCAAGAACGAATATCGCGCCATCAAGCCCGAATACGCCGTCATCGTGGGGATCTGTACCCATCTGGGCTGCTCACCCACCTATCGTCCGGAGATCGCCCCGGCGGATCTGGGCGAGAACTGGCTCGGTGGCTTCTTCTGCCCCTGCCACGGTTCCCGGTTCGACCTGGCCGGCCGGGTCTTCCAGGGCGTACCCGCCCCCATCAACCTGCTGGTGCCGCCGTACATGTATCTCAGCGACACCCGCATCCTGATTGGTAAAGATGAAGGAGCCGCATGATGAGCAAGTCGAACCTGATGGCATGGATTGATGCCCGCTTCCCGCTCACCAAGATGTGGGAAGAGCATCTGTCCAAGTATTACGCCCCCAAGAACTTCAACTTCTGGTATTTCTTCGGCTCCCTGGCCCTGCTGGTGCTGGTTCTCCAGATCGTCACCGGCATCTTCCTCACCATGAACTACAAGCCGGATGCCGAACTGGCCTTTGGCTCGGTCGAATACATCATGCGCGACGTGTATGGCGGCTGGATCATTCGCTACATGCACTCCACCGGGGCTTCGGCCTTCTTCATCGTGGTCTATCTGCACATGTTCCGTGGCCTGATGTACGGCTCGTTCAAGCAACCGCGGGAGCTGGTGTGGATCTTCGGCATGCTGATTTACCTGGCCCTGATGGCCGAAGCCTTCATGGGCTATCTGCTGCCCTGGGGGCAGATGTCCTACTGGGGCGCCCAGGTGATCGTCAACCTGTTCAACGCTATCCCCGTGATCGGCAATGATCTTTCCCTGTGGATCCGTGGTGACTACGTCATCTCCGATGCCACCCTCAACCGCTTCTTCGCCTTCCACGTGATCGCCGTGCCGCTGGTGCTGCTGGGCCTGGTGGTGGCCCACATCATCGCCCTGCACGAAGTGGGTTCCAACAACCCCGACGGGGTGGAAATCAAGAAGAACAAGGGTCCGGACGGCATCCCGCTGGATGGGATTCCCTTCCATCCCTACTACTCGGTCAAGGACATCGTCGGCGTGGTGGTGTTCCTGATGTTCTTCGCCTCGGTCATTTTCTTCTATCCGGAGATGGGCGGCTATTTCCTGGAGCACAACAACTTCATCCCCGCCGATCCGCTGAAGACCCCCGAGCACATCGCGCCGGTCTGGTACTTCACGCCCTTCTACACCATGCTGCGCGCCGTGCCCAATCCTTTCCTCGGGGTGATCGCCATGGGGGCCGGGGTGGTGATTCTGTTCTTCCTCCCCTGGCTGGACAAGAATCCCATCAAGTCCTGGCGCTACCGCAGCGCCCTGCACAAGCTCAACCTGCTGTTCTTCGCAGCGGTGTTCATCTACCTGGGCTATCTGGGAGTCAACCCGCCCGAGCCGGTACTGGCGGAGATGGGGCGGCGTTTCTCCGAAGTGTACTTCGCCTTCTTCTTCGTCCTCTGGTTCCACAGCAAACCGCGTTCCGTGAGCGCGGCCGTCACCTCGCTGATTGTGCTGATTGGTCTGTTCAGCCTGTATGACTTCGTGCGCATCGACGAGGAAAATCGCTCCCTGGTGCTCACCAGCTGGTTGATTCCCAGTGTCTATCTGGCTTTCATGCTGCTGGGATCGTTTACCAATCTGAATCAGGAAAAGCCGGTTCCTGAAAGGGTGACAAGCTAATGAAAAAACTCATCACTGCATTTCTGCTGAGCCTCGTCCCGGTCCTGGCCCTGGCCAGTGGTGGCGATGTGCACCTGGACAAGGCGGACATCGATCTGCACGACAAGGACTCCCTGCGCCACGGCGCGCGGCTGTTCGTCAACTACTGCCTGAGCTGCCACTCGGCTGCCTACATGCGCTACAACCGCATGGGACGGGATCTGGGTCTGACCGACGCCCAGGTGAAGGAAAACCTCATGTTCGCCGGCGAGAAGGTGGGCGAGACCATGACCGTGGCCATGCCGGCCAAGGAATCCAAGGCCTGGTTCGGGACCAAGGTGCCGGATCTGACCGTGGTGGCCCGCGCCCGCGGTGCCGACTGGCTGTATTCCTACCTGCGCGGTTTCTATCTCGACAGCAGCCGTCCCTGGGGCGTGAACAACACCGTGTTCAAGAAAGTGGGCATGCCCCACGTGCTCTGGGAGCTGGAGGGCCTGAAGAAACCGATCATCGAAATGCGCAAGAACCACGAAGGCAAGGAAGAGCCGCACATCGTGGGTTTCGAGCAGGTGCTGCCAGGCAAGCTGTCCAAGCCGGAGTACGACAAGGCCGTGCGGGATCTGGTCAACTTCCTGGTGTACATGGGCGAGCCGGCCAAGCTCACCCGCTATACCATCGGTGTCTGGGTGCTGCTGTATCTGGCGTTGCTGTTCGTGGTGGCCTATGCCCTGAAGAAGGAATACTGGAAGGACGTGCACTGAGGTCACAACCCGCAGGTTCGCCTGCATGACGTAAGCGACGGGGGGATGGCCGGGAGCCTCCCCCCGTTTGTTTCCTGACGGAAGAAGGTGTGGAGCAAGGCATGGTGCAACTGGCTAACCGACGTTCGGTCATGACACTGTTTTCCGGGGATACCTGCCCCTATTGCCACATGGTCCGGATCGTGCTGGCCGAGAAAGGAATCAGCTACGAGATCCAGCGGGTCGATCTGCGGGCACCGTCGGAGGAGTTGAAGGAACTCAATCCCTATGGCGAGGTGCCGACCCTGGTGGACCGGGATCTGGTGCTCTACCAGTCCCAGGTGATCATGGAATACCTCGACGAGCGGTTTCCCCATCCCCCGCTGATGCCGGTGGATCCCGTCTCCCGCGCCCAGCACCGCCTGATGCTGTATCGCATCGAACGGGACTGGTACGGCCTGGCTCGCCGTCTGCGCGACAAGAACAAGGCCTCGGACGCCGTGCGCAAGGAACTGCGCGAGAGCCTGGTCAGCGTGTCACCCATTTTCGAGCAGAAACCCTATTTCCTGAGCGACGAGTTCTCGTTGCTCGACTGTGCCATCACGCCGCTGCTGTGGCGCCTGCCGTATCTGGGCATCGAGTTGCCGGCCACGGCCAAACCATTGCTCCAGTATGCCGAGCGCATGTTCGATCGGGCATCCTTCAGGGAAAGCCTGACCGAAGGCGAGCGGGAACTGAAGGACGAGTAGGCCCTTCTGCCGGTTCGGTTGCTGCCATGAATGCCATGACCTCCAGCCAGCCTTACCTGCTGCGCGCCCTCTACGACTGGATCGTGGACAACGATCTGACACCGTACGTGCTGGTCAATGCCGAGCATCCCCAGGCGCAGGTGCCGCGACAGTATGTGGAAAACGGCAAGATCGTCCTGAACATCAGCCCCGGCGCGGTCAGCGGCCTGCAACTGGGCAACGACGACGTGACGTTCAGGGCCCGTTTCGCCGGCCAGGCCATGGAGATCCGCTTTCCGGTCAGCGCCGCCCTGGCCATCTACGCCAAGGAAAACGGGCAGGGCATGGTCTTCAACGAACCGGAAAACGAGGAGCCCCCACCCTCGGGCCCCGAACCGGAAAAGCCCGGCAAGCCAAGCCTGAAACTGGTCAAGTAGCCTGGCGGTCAACGGAGCAGGGAGGGTTGTTGGCATGGTCGAAATCGTTCAAGGCGACATCACTACCCTCGATGTGGACGCCATCGTCAATGCCGCCAATCCCTCCCTGCTCGGTGGCGGCGGCGTGGACGGCGCCATTCACCGCGCCGCCGGTCCCCGATTGCGCGAATACAACAAGACGCTGGGCGGCTGCCCGCCCGGCGAGGCGCGCCTCTCGCCGGGCTTCGATCTCCCGGCCCGCCACGTGATCAGTACCGTCGGCCCCGTCTGGCACGCCGGCGATCAGGGCGAGGCGCAAGTTCTCGAGAACGCCTACCGCAACAGCCTCGAACTGGCGCTGGCCAACGGCATCCGCAGCATCGCCTTCCCCGCCATCAGCACCGGCGTCTACGGTTACCCGAAGGAACAGGCGGCCCGCATCGCCCTCAGAGTGATGAAGGAATATGAACCGAAATTCGACCGCATCATCGCCGTGCTGCACAGCCCGGAGGATTACGAACGCTACCGGCGGGTGCTGGCGGAAATGGACGGCGGATGAGTTTTCAACGCAAAGGGCGCGAAGGACGCAAAGATTGATTTGGATGGATGGCTCCGTGGCTGGTTTCCGTAGGACCGGCGCCTCGCCGCGATGAACAGTGCCGAGGAACGAGTGGGGAGGGACGAGGTTGTCGAAGCCGGACATCCAATGTTTTTCTCGGCCCTCGTCCTTCGCTACTCGTCCCGGCATGGTCGCGGCGAGGCGCCGCTCCTACATTGAAATCCCTTCGCGCTTTCGCGTTGAAACAACTACACCCCTGGCAGCGTCTTCCCCGGATTCAGGATCCCGTTGGGATCGAACTCCCGCTTGATCCGCCGCATCAGTTCCAGCGTGACCGGATCGATCTCCCGCACCACGAAGGCCCGTTTCACCAGGCCGATGCCGTGTTCGCCGGAGAGGGTGCCGCGCAGGGAGAGCACCAGGTCGAATACGGCGTCCAGGCAGCGGTCGGCGCGTTCGCCCTCACCGGGTGCGTCCGGGTCGAACAGCAGGTTGACGTGGATGTTGCCATTGCCGGCATGGCCGAAGTTGACGATGGTGATGTCGTGTTCCCGGGACAGCCGTTCGAGACCCCGGATCAGATCGGGGATGCGGGAGACGGGCACCACCACGTCTTCGTTGATCTTCTTCGGCGCCACCTGCCGCAGGGCCGGGGAGAGGGCCTTGCGGGTGGCCCACAGGGCGGCCACTTCGGCCTCGTCGGCGGCCGCGTGCAGGCGCAGCAGGCCGGCGTTGGCGGCGGCCCGGCGAACCGATTCGACGGCGGCCTCCAGACTGGCGGCCGGACCGTCCACTTCGATCATCAGCAGGGCGCCGGCGTCGCGGGGCAGATCCGTTTCGGCATGGGCGCGGATCATCTCGATGGCCCGCTGATCGATGAACTCCAGGGCGCAGGGGATCACCGGCTGGGCCATGATGGCCGCGACTGCTTCGCTGGCCGATTCGATGTCGCGATAAACGGCCTGCAGGGTGCGTTTCGCCTCCGGTCGGGGGGTGAGCTTCAGGGTCGCCTCGGTGATGATGGCCAGGGTGCCTTCCGAGCCGATGAGCAGGCGGGTCAGATCGTAGCCCACCACGCCCTTGCTGGTGAACACGCCGGTGCGCAGGCTTTGGCCGGCGCCGGTGACGGCCGCCAGGCCCAGCACGTTGTCCCGCGGCGTGCCGTACTTCACCGCCCGCGGCCCCGCCGAGTTGTAGGCCAGGTTGCCGCCCACCGTGGCGAAGGCGGCGCTGGTCGGATCCGGTGGCCAGAAGAAGCCGACGGCCCCGGCCGCTTCCTGCACGGCGGCGTTGAGCACGCCCGGCTGGGCGACGAGATAGCGATCGGCGGGGCGCACCTCGACGATCCGGTTCATCAGTTCGGTGCTGAGCACGAGGCCGCCCTGATCCGGCACGGTGGCGCCGGTGGTGCCGGTGCCCCGGCCGCGTGGCGTGAGCGGTACGCGGTGTTCGTTGCACAGGCGAACGATGGCCACCACTTCGTCGTGGCTTTCGGGAAAGGCCACTCCGCCCGGTGGGGCCTGGCGGCGGCTGTTGTCGTAGCCGTAGCTCCAACAGTCCCCGGGCTCGGTCAGGAGCCGATCCGCCGGCAGGTGCCGGCGCAGGGCCTCGAGGAAGCTGGGCGGCAGGCTGGGCGGGGCGCGGTCGGACAAGATTTCAGTCGAACAGGGTGGCGTCGATCTGGTGGCACAGGCAGTGGATGGCGAGCAGGTGCACTTCCTGGATGCGCGCGGTAGAGTCGGCCGGCACGCGGATCTCCACGTCCCCTTCCCGCAGGCGGGGGGCGATGTCGCCGCCTTCGCGGCCGGTGAGGGCGACCACCGTCATGTCCCGTTCGTGGGCGGCGTCGATGGCCTGCACCACGTTGCCCGAATTGCCCGAGGTGGAGATGGCCAGCAGCACGTCGCCGGGCTGGCCGAGGGCGCGCACCTGCTTGGCGAAGATCTGATCGAAGTGGTAGTCGTTGGAGATAGCGGTCAGGGCCGAGGTGTCGGTGGTGAGGGCGACGGCCGCCAGCCCCGGCCGCTCCCGCTCGAAGCGGCACACCAGCTCGGCGGAGAAGTGCTGGGCGTCGGCGGCCGAGCCGCCGTTGCCGCAACTGAGGATCTTGTGTCCCGAACGCAGGGCTTCGCTCATGAGCGCCACGGCCCGGGAAAGGGGCTCGGCGAGCACGTCGCGGGCGGCCTGCTTGGTGGCCACGCTGGCGTCGAACAGTTCGCGGATGCGATCGGTGGTGGTCATGCTGGATCCTTATCCGGTGGGCGCATCGAAGGCATTGCGGATCCACTCGATGCGGGGTTCGTCGGTGCCCGGCGCCACCGCGATCACGTCGAACCGGGCCGGCCGGCTGGCGAGCCGGGGATGCGTTTGCAGATAGTATAGGGCCGATTTGACGAGCTTGTCCTGCTTGCGCCGGTCCACGCTCTCCAGCCCGCTGCCGTAGTGCGCGTGGCGCCGGTAGCGCACTTCCACGAACACCAGGGTGTTCCCGTCCTCGCAGATCAGATCCAGCTCGCCCAGGCGGGTGCGGTAGTTGCGCTCGCGGATCGAAAGGCCCTGCTGCTGCAGGTAGCGGGCGGCCAGCGTTTCGGCCGCATCGCCGATGGCCTGGGTGCGCCCCATCGCTTCAGAGGGATTCGTCGAGGGGCATCGGCCGGCCGCTGCGGAAACGCACCCAGATGAGCTGGCGATGGATGCGCTGGCGTTCGTCCAGGCTCAGGCTGCCGGTCTCGCCGTCGAAGCGTTGCCAGGGATACTGCTTGAGCGTGGTCAGGGCGCCGATGATCCGGTAACTGTCGATGCCCAGGGCATACAGCCGTTGCAGGCGGTTGCCGGCCTTGCTGATGTAGGGCTCCACCTCGGGCCGCAGGCCGCGGTGACGGGTGCCGGTGCCCAGCACCCAGGGCATGTCGCCGAAGCGCAGACCGTCCATGTCCCGATCCCGCTCGGGATTGAGGTTGCCGGTGAACACGTGCGAGGTGGCATACACCGGCACGTCGCTGGCGTGATAGAACTTCAGTTGCGGGCGGATCTGCCGGGCCTGGCGCGGATAGGCGGCCAGGAAGATGAAATCGATGTCCTGGCGCCGGCGCGGGGTGTACTTGAGGGGCTGGTTGAGCAGGTGGCTCAGGGCCCGGTAGCGGCGCTGGCTTTCGTCGATGTTGAGCAGGCGGCGGATCGGCCCCGAGTAGTCGTTGCGCGCGGCGTTGTAGGTCTGCTGTTCCACCACCACGCCGCCCACCTCGGTCCAGCGGGCCTCGAAGGCGCGCGCCACCCGCTCGCCCCACGGGCCGGCGGGGACCAGGACTGCGGCATTCACGTAGCCGTCCAGCCAGGTGCGTTCGGCCACCTGGCGCGCTTCCTCCTCCGGCGAGAGGCCGAACTGGAACAGCCGGGGCGGGATTTCCGTTTCGTCCGGAATGTAATTGAGGGCCAGGGTGGGCACGCTCAGCTCGCCGTAGTTGGCCAGGCGCTGGATGCGGCGCTTGTCCAGGGGGCCGATGACGAAGCCGGCGCCCTCGGCCACCGCCCGGCGATAGAGATCGAGGATGTCCGGGCTGCTCTCCGTGTCGTAGATCCGGATGACCTGCTCGGGCCGGGCGCGGCGGGTGTAGTAGGCGGCCAGAATGCCGTCCCGCACGGCTTCGCCGGCCCGCGCGAAGCGGCCGCTGAGCGGCAGCAGCAGGGCGATGCGCTCGGGAATCACGATATCCTCGGCCTTGCGGCTGAGCAGATCCTCGAGGAGGGCGGGGCGGGCCGGATGGCCGGGGTAGCGCTGTTTCCATTCCAGCACGGCCTGGTGCAGGCGGGCGGGCTGGAGCTGGAAGGCCTTGCTGATCTGCACCAGCTCCATCCAGCCGCTGAGCACGTCCGGCGGCGGTTCGGTGCGCAGCTGCTGCAGGGCCCGCTCCGACATCATCGACAGGGCCTGCCAGATGTCCTGCTGGTTGGCGGCAATCAGTTCCGGGTCGCGCAGCCAGGCTTCGCGCCGCACCAGTTCGCGGGCCGTTTCCAGGCGATTGCCCAGCATGGTGTAGGCATCGGCCCGCAGATCGTGATAGTCGGCCAGCCAGAAGGGATCCATGTTGGCGGGCGGGGGCGTCTCCAGCAGGCGCAGCACCGCCTCGGGGTGGCGTTCGCCGAGGGCGATGGTGGCCCGACTCAGGCGCAGGAGGAAACCCTGGGCCGGATCGGCTTCGTTCAGGCGCAGGCCCTTGAGGATCGTCCGCGCCTGATGCAGGTTGCCGGCGCGGGCATAGGCCTCGGCGGTGCGCAGCATGATGCGCCGGGCGGCATCGCCCTCGGCGAGGTGGCCCAGCCGCCACAGCCCTACCGCCGCTTCGGGATAGCGGCCGGCCGCCAGGGCGGTTTCCATGGCCTGGAGATCGGCGGTCTGTGCCTGCCGGCCGGTGGGCGCGGCGCAGGCGGCGAGCAGCAGGGCCAGGATGAGCGGGAGGAGGGTGAAACGTGGCATCATGCGGACTGGACTCGAGACAAGGGGCCGGCCGAAACCGGCCGCGGAGATTATAGCGTGATCCGGGAAAACGGTGTTCTCCATGTTGTGGCAACGCCCATCGGAAATCTGGGCGATCTGTCACAGCGCGCGATCGACGTCCTGCGCGAAGTGCAGGTGATCGCCGCCGAGGATACCCGTCACACGGCGCGCCTGCTGCACGCCCACGGCATCGCCACGCCCTGCGTCGCCGTGCACGAACACAACGAGCGTGAGGTCGTGCCGAAACTGATCGAACGCCTGGGGCGGGGCGAGTCCATTGCGCTGGTCTCCGACGCCGGCACCCCCCTGGTCAGCGATCCCGGCTATCACCTGGTGCGGGCGGCCATCGCCGCCGGGATCCGCGTGGTGCCCGTGCCCGGACCCAGCGCCCTCATTGCCGCGCTGTCGGCTTCCGGCCTGCCCACCGACCGCTTCTGTTTCGAAGGCTTTCTGCCGGCGAAGGCGGCGGCCCGGCGCAAGCGCCTGGAAGGCCTGCGCACGGCCACCGCCACGCTCGTCTTCTACGAATCCCCTCACCGGATTCTCGACACCCTCGAGGATCTGCAG
Organism: Chromatiales bacterium; assembly: GCA_026984045.1. GTDB lineage: Bacteria > Pseudomonadota > Gammaproteobacteria > UBA6429 > Thiohalophilaceae > JALSSV01. The sequence goes on from JALSSV010000033.1 coordinate 15,588, forward strand.
GCCGTGTTCGGCCCCGAGCGGCCCATGGTGCTGGCCCGGGAGCTGACCAAGACCTTCGAAACCTTCCTGCGCGGCACGGTGGCCGAGGTGCGCGCGCAGGTGCAGGCAGATCCCGATCAGCGCCGGGGGGAGATGGTGCTGCTCATCCAGGGCGCCGAGGCCCGGAACGCCGCCACGCTCGATGAAGACCGGCTCCTGGCCATCCTGCTGGAGGAAATGCCGGTCAGGCAGGCCGCGGCGCTGGCCGCCCGCCTCAGCGGTGGCAAGAAAAACCGCCTCTACCAGCGGGCACTGGAACTGCAGCGGGGGAAATAAGCAGGTCACGGCCCTTGCGCCTGTGACGCTGTTCACAAAGCCGCGAACTCCGCCTTGCCGAACCCCCCTCCCGGCAGCTAGGTTTCGCGGGCAACCCAAGGGAATCCACCGCGAAGGAGCGCCTCCCATGCCTGACCCGGCCACTCCGTACAACCGCGCCCGCCTGCGCCTGGAGATTGGCGGCGCCCCGTGCGACGTCCTGTGGCTGGAAGGCTTCGAAGCCCTCAACCACCCCCACCGTTTCGAACTGGAACTGCTGCTGCCGGCCGGCGCCGACATCCCCGTCCTGCTCGGCCAAAGCGCCCGCCTCACCCTCACCGGCCAGGACGGCCGCACGCGCGTCATCCCCGGCCTGGTCGCCTTCCTCGAGGCCACCGGCCGCCACGCCGACGGGCGCCTGCGTGCCCGGGCCGAACTGCTCTCCCACCTGCACCGCCTGCGCCTGCAGCGCGACTGGCGGGTGATTCTGCGCCGCCGGGTGCCGGAAATCCTCGCCGACACCCTCTACCGGCACGGCTTCGCCGAATCCCAGGTGGAATTCCGCCTCGTCCGGGACTACCCGGTCGTGGCCCACACCGTCCAGGCCGGCGAGCGGGACCTCGACTTCCTGCGCCGCCTGGCCGCCCGGGAAGGGCTGCTCCTCTGGAGCGAAACCGACGACGACGGCGCCGAACGCCTCGTCATCGCCGACAGCAACACCGCCTGCCGCTACCTCGAAGAGCCGCACATCGCCTGCACGCCCCAAAGCGGCCAGGTTCCGGAATCCGCGCCCCCCGGCCTGTACCGCCTCAGCGAACACCACCGCCTGCTCAGCGAGCGCATCCTCGTCCACGACCACCCCGAACAGCTCGCCGGCGAACCGGTCCTGGCCCGGGCCGAGCGCCACCACCCCGTGCCCGGCCACGGCCGGCAGCACTTCCACGG
>JALSSV010000034.1 GCA_026984045.1 Chromatiales bacterium
CACCAACCAGCAGACGCCCGACTCGGCCGGGACCATGACCGCCATGATGACCGGCGTGAAGACCAAGGCCGGCGTCATCGGCGTGGATCAGACCGTGTATCGCGGGGACTGCGCCTCCAGCCGCGGCAAGGAGCTCGTCACCTTCCTCGAGCAGGCCGAGATGGCCGGCAAGGCCACCGGCGTGGTCACCACCGCCCGGCTCACCCATGCCACGCCCGCAGCGACCTACGCCCACACGCCCGAGCGCAACTGGGAAGACGACCACGATCTGACCGAGGAAGCCAGGGCCAACGGCTGCAAGGACATCGCCCGCCAGCTCATCGAGTTCCCCTACGGGGACGGCATCGAAGTGGCCCTGGGCGGCGGCCGGCGCAGCTTCTGGCCGCGCGATCTGGCCGATCCGGAGGACGCCGGCAAGCACGGCGAGCGGGACGACGGCCGCAATCTGACCAAGGAATGGGTGCAGCATTTCGATCAGGCCGCCTTCGTCTGGAACAAGGCGCAGTTCGATGCCATCGATCCGCGCGAGGTGCACCACCTGCTCGGCCTGTTCGACCGCTCACACATGAAATATGAAGCCGATCGGGAACAGGACACCGGCGGGGAGCCCTCCCTGGCCGAGATGACCGGCAAGGCCATCGATCTCCTGCAGCGCAACCGCAAGGGCTACTTCCTGATGGTGGAAGCCGGGCGCATCGACCACGCCCACCACGCGGGCAACGCCTACCGGGCGCTGACCGACACCATCGAGCTGGCCGAAGCGGTGAAGACCGCGCTGGCGAAGGTGGATCGGAAAGAGACCCTGATCATCGTCACCGCCGATCACAGCCACGTGTTCACCATCGCCGGCTATCCGACCCGTGGCAACCCCATCCTCGGCAAGGTGGTGGGCAACGACAGCCGCGGCGAGCCCAAGGGCGAGTACGAGCGCGCTGCCGACGGCATGCCCTACACCACCCTGAGCTATGCCAATGGCCGCGGCTTCGCCATGCTCGAGCGTGGCGGCGACACCCGCTACCGGGAACCCGTCGCCGCCGGCCGGGTGGCGGATCTCTCGGCCATCGACACCGAAGACGAAGGCTTTCACCAGGAAGCCCTCGTGCCACGCGGCTCGGAGACCCACTCGGCGGAAGACGTGGCCATCTACGCCGCGGGCCCCGGTGCCTGGCTGATGCACGGCGTGATGGAGCAGAACGTGATCTATCACGTGATGGCCCGGGCCAGCCGCCTCGACGACCGGCGCCATCGCCACGCAAGGGATGATCACTGAGACGCAGACGATACACGAAGAAAACCATCGGCATGGACGCCACCTGAACCCCTGACCCCGCTTCGGCGGGGTTTTTTCTTTCTCGTCGGCAGCTTCGCAATGCACAAGTCGGGCTGACCCGCGCCGGCCCTTTCTCCATCAGACAATCCCGCCGGCCTCCCTGTCACCAAACCGTCATGCTTCCATCAAGTGGGTGTCACGTTCAGCAGCGAGAATCCCTCCCGCGTCAAACACGCCACGCTTGTGGCTACACAACAACATGTCTCATCAGGGGATTTACGAAATGAAGAAACGTCTGATCGCGCTCGCCGTCGCTTCGTCACTGGCCACGCCTTTCGCCGCCAGCGCCGTGCAGGTTGCCGGCGACAAGCTCGAAATCTACGGCAAGCTGCATCTGTCCATCGACAACAGCAACCGGGATGATCCCACCATCAGCAACGATGGCCTGAGCATCTCCAGCAACTCCTCCCGCCTGGGCTTCAAGGGCAAGCTGCCGCTGGAGAACGGCATGAAGATCGTCTGGCAGATCGAACAGGAAGTGGCCATGGACGATCACAACAAGGGTCAGTTCGGCAACCGCAACACCTTCGCCGGCCTGGCCTTCGGCGGGGGCAGCGAATTCGTCGTGGGCATCCATGACACGCCGTTCAAGACCGTGGCCTCCAAGTGGGGGCTGTTCGGTGACAGCGTCGGCGAGCGCCGTTCCATTCTGGGTGCCGGCTACATCAACGGCAACCAGCTCAACGAACGCGTCAAGAACATGCTGATGTACCAGTTCAAGAACAAGTCGCTCAAGGTCCAGGCCATGTATGCCGTGGATCCGGAAAACGGCACGCCGGGTAATGTGGACGACAACGATACTTCCATGTACGGCTTCGGCCTGTGGTACAAGGTTGGTGGCGTGAAGCTCTCGGGCGGCTACGAGCACTGGAAGCAGCACAGCCACATCGCCGATGGCTCTGCCTACCGGCTGGCCGCCACCTTCAAGCTGGGCAGCCATCGGCTCGGCGCCATCTACGAAGACATCAACTCCGACACCGTCAACCAGTGGAAGCGCTCGGCCTACGGCGTCAACTGGAAGTGGAAATTCGCCGGCAAGACCGACCTGCGGGCACAATATCTGGTGGTGGGCGATGCCGACAATACCACCGAGACCGGCGCCAGCAAGATCGGCCTGGGGGTCTTCCACAAGCTCGACAAGAAGGCTCAGGTCTATCTGGCCTATGGCGCCACCGACAACGACACCAACGCCAAGTTCCAGGCCGTGGACGGCGGGCATGGTGACGAGGTCAAAACCGACTACGGCCGCAGCCCCAGCGCCATCTCGCTGGGCTTCATCTACAAGTTCTGATCACGGCCATGCGAACGATAACGTGACAGGATGTCATCGATCGGTTATGCCCCGCCATTCGGCGGGGTTTTTTTATGCTTTTCTCAGCCGAACTGGTAATGCTTGCGCACCGCTTCGTGGATCTCCCAGGTACAGCGCATGCCCTTGGGAAAAATCACCAGGTCTCCCGCGCCGAAGCGCACCGGCTCGCCGCCCTCGGGCGTGACCGTGACGTCGCCTTCCAGCAGATAGCAGGTCTCCTGCTGATCGTAGCTCCAGGGGAAGGTCGAAACCTCCTTGGTCCAGATGGGCCAGTCGTAGACGCCCATCACCTCCAGCTTGGCGCCGGAAGGGTTGTGTTCCACCAGGATCTGATCCATGGCTCACCTCGTTTCGCGTTGCTTGTCCAGATAGGTATAACCGTACAGGCCCCGCTCGAGCAGGGCCAGGATGTGATCGCGCCGTTCGGCGGGCAGATCCGCTTCCGCCAGACGGCTTCGATAGGCCTCGCGCAGGGCATCGGGCTGAAAGTGCACATAGCGCAGCACCGTGTCCACCGTGTCGCCCTGCAGAGGCTGCTCCAGGCGCCAGCCGCCCTCACCGTCGAGCACCACGTGTACCGAGTCGGTATCGCCGAACAGGTTGTGGATGTCGCCGAGGATCTCCTGGTAGGCGCCGAGCAGGAAGAAGCCCAGCAGATAGGGCTCGCCGGGGCTCAGCGCGTGTACCGGCAGGCTGGCCTCCAGGCCCTCGCCCTCCACGTAGGCATCGATCCGCCCGTCCGAATCGCAGGTGATATCCTCCAGCACCGCGCGGCGTTCCGGTTCCTCGTCCAGCCGGTGCAGGGGCAGCACCGGGAAGATCTGCTCGATGGCCCACACGTCGGGCATGGACTGGAACAGAGAGAAGTTGACGAAATACTTGTCGGCCAGCTTCTCGTCGATGGCCGCCAGCACGTCGGCATCGCGCCGGTGGCCGTGGCGCAGGATGGCCTGCACCTGGCGGCCAATGGCCACGTGCAGCGCCTCGGCCTGTGCCCGCTGGGACAGGTCGAGCAGGCCGTGGCGGAACTGATCCTGGGCCTCCTGCATGAAGTGGCGGGCATCGTGCCAGATTTCCACGGCGGCGGCCGGGCCGGGTGCCGTTTCCAGACGCTGGTATTCGGCCCACAGATCGGCCAGCACGCGGGGCGCCTCCGGCGGCGGCGCGCTCGCCCCGGACGCAGACGGGATCGTCTCGCTGTCGATCACGTCGCTCACCAGCACCGCATGATGGGCGGTGAGGGCACGGCCGGACTCGCTGACGATGCGGGGATGGGGCAGCCCGGTGTCGGCGCAGATCTCGGCCAGCGCCCGCACGATGTTGTGGGCGTAGCCTTCCACCGAATAGTTCATGGAGCAGGCATGGCGCGAGCGGGTGCCTTCGTAATCCACTCCCAGGCCGCCGCCCACGTCCACCACCTCGACGGGCGCGCCCAGGGCCCGCAGCTCGGCGTAGAGGCGCGCACACTCCTGCATGCCCCGCTGGATGTCGCGGATATTCACCAGTTGCGAACCCAGGTGGAAGTGCAGCATGCGCAGGGCATCCAGCCGCCCGGCGGCGCGCAGGCGCTCGACCGCCTCCAGCACCTGCGCGGCCGAGAGGCCGAACTTGGACTTCTCGCCACCGGTGTTCTGCCACTTTCCGGCCCCTGCCGAGGCCAGGCGCACCCGCAGGCCCAGGCGCGGCGGCAGGCCCAGCGCGTCGGCCTCTGCCAGCAGATCGTCCAGTTCCGAGCGTTTCTCGATGACGATGAAGACCTCGTGCCCCAGTTGCCCGCCGAGCAGCGCCAGGCGCAGGTATTGGCGATCCTTGTAGCCGTTGCACACCACCAGGCTGCCCGGCCGGGCAATCCCCAGCACCGCCATCAACTCCGGCTTGCTGCCCGCCTCCAGCCCCACCCGCTCACCCCCGTGGCGCACGATCTCCTGCACCACGCTGTGCTGCTGGTTGACCTTGACGGGATAGACGGCCGTGTAGCCGCCGCGGTAATCCTGCTCGACCATCGCCGCTTCGAAGGCACCGCACAGGGTGTCGATGCGATCGTGGAGGATGTCGGTGAAACGCAGCAGCACCGGCAGGCTCAGGTGCATCTGCGGCAGCCGCCGGGCCACCTCGACGAGATCGATGGCCGGCCCGGCAGCGCGACGCGGACGCACGATCACGTGGCCGGCCACGTTGATGTCGAAATAGCCTTCGCCCCAGCCGGTGATGTTGTACAGCCGGCGGGCCTGCGCGATGTTCCACTCCCCGTTCATGGAGGGCAAGATACAGGATACGAGAGAAAAGGTACAAGGCGGCCGCGGCTTCCCCCGGCCACCCTGAATCCTGTATCTTTGCCGGCACGACGAACCGCCCTGGGTAACGGAAACATGCTCGACCGCAACTGGTTTACCGAACTGTGCGAGGAGGCCGGCTCGGCCTTCTCGCTGAAGATCCGCGGCAAGCTGCACGAGGAGCAGACGCCGTTCCAGAAGATCGAAATCTACGAGACCACCGATTTCGGCAACCTGATGGTGATCGACGGCTTCATCATGCTCTCGAGCCGCGACAACTTTCTCTACCATGAGATGATGAGCCACCCGGTGCTGTTCACCCACCCGGCGCCGAAGCGGGTGCTGATCGTCGGCGGCGGCGACTGCGGCACCCTGCGCGAGGTGCTGCGCCATCCCGACGTGGAATGCGTGGAACAGGTGGACATCGACGAGCGCGTGACGCGCCTTTCAGAGATTCACTTTCCCGAACTGTGCGAGGCCAACGACGATCCCCGCGCCCGCCTGCACTTCGCCGACGGCATCCAGTGGGTGGCCGATGCCCCGGACGACTCCCTCGACGTGATCATCGTCGACAGCACCGATCCCATCGGCCCCGGCGAAGTGCTGTTCACCGAAGACTTCTACCGCCACTGCCGCCGCGCCCTGGGCGAGAACGGCCTGCTGGTGCAGCAGAGCGAGTCGCCCGTCTACCATCTCGACCTGCTCACCGACATGCACCGCAAGATGCGCCGCGCCGGCTTCGCCCGCACCCAGATCCTCAACTTCCCCCAACCCGTGTACCCCTCCGGCTGGTGGAGCGCCACCCTCGCCGGCAACGGCGAACTCAGCGCCTTTCGCGTACGCGACGTGGAAGCGCGGCCCTTCCCCACCCGCTACTACAACCAGCGCATCCACGAAGCCGCCCTGGCCGTGCCCGAGTTCGTGGAACGGCACCTGCGGGAGGCGCTCTCTTAGGCAGCATCGATTGAAATGCTGCAAACAACGCAGAGGGCGCAGAGACGCATGGGTCGCGGAGATTTTCGGTGAGTTGGCAGGGTGCACCCGCACAGCAGCGCACCATTTTCATGATGGCACTCACCCGCCAAATGAAAGTCCCAAAAACCAGACCACGGTTCATTGTGTGCGCTGAGCCCTCTGTCCTCCGTGTCTCCTTCCACCCCCTATTATCGAAGGCGATCCAGCCGCAGCCGCCAGCGTTCGTCGAACAGGCGGCGGGCGCCGATCCAGCTGGCCAGGAGGGTCGCGAAGCCGGTGCCGGCGGCGATCAGGAACATGATCAGAATCTGGTACTTGACCGCCTCGATGGGCGAGGTGCCGGAGAGGATCTGGCCGGTCATCATCCCCGGCAGGCTCACGATGCCCGCTGCGGCCATGGCGTTGATGATGGGGATCATGCCCACCCGGGCGCTCTCGCGGCTGATGTCGCCAATCGCGGTGCGCCAGTCGTGGCCGAGGCTCAGATGGGCCTCGATCACGCCGCGCTGCTGCCAGGCGCCGGTGGTGAGCCGATCGAGGGCCAGGGCCACGCCATTCATGGTATTGCCGAGCAGCATGCCCAGCAGCGGAATGGCGTACTGGGGCGCGTACCAGGGCTGGTTGCCGATGATCACCAGCAGCGCGAAGAGGGTGGTGGTGAAAGCCGAGACGAACATGGTCAGCGTCCCCAGCGCATAGCCCCACCCGCCGCCGAAACGCCGTTTCTGCCGGGCCATCACCTCGCGCCCGGCCACCGCCAGCATGACGAGGGCCATCAGCGCGATCCAGGGCAGCCGGGCGCTGGCGAACAGGGCTTCCAGCACCAGCCCCACCAGCAGCAGCTGCACGGTGGTACGCAACGCCGCGATCAGCAGCCGCGGCGCCACGTCCAGCCGCGCCCATACCGAGAGCCAGGCCAGCCCCAGCACCAGCGCCGCGGCCAGCGCCAGATCCAGCGCGCTCAGATGGATGATCATGATGCCGTCGTGCTCTCCATGTTCCTTCCAACGAACCCGACACTCATGCCGCCGCCTCCACCAGCCGGCCGCCATCGAGGTGCAGCACCCGGTGGGCGAGGCGGGCGCGCTGGGCGGTATCGTGACTGACCCACAGAACCGGCGCCCGGTGCTGTTCGCGGTAGCGACTCAGCAGCGACTCGACCCGCAGCACGTTGTCCGGATCCAGGCTGGCGGTAGGCTCGTCCAGCAGCAGGGCCCGGGGCCGGTTGGCCAGCAACCGCAGCAGGGCCAGACGCTGGCGCTCGCCGGTGGAGAGGCGACCGATCTCCCAGTCGAGCACCTCGGAACCGAAACCGAGCGCGTCGAATTCGACCGCGGCCGGATCGGCGAAGTGATCGCCCACCCGGTCCGACCACCAGAAGCTCTCGGCAGGGAGGTAACCCACCTGGCGGCGCCATTCGGTCGGGGTCATGCGGCTGCACCAGCGATCGTCCAGCCGGGCATCGCCCGCGTGGGGAATGAGATCGGCGATGGCCCGCAACAGGATGCTCTTGCCCGCTCCCGATGGACCGCTCAGGCACACGCACTCCGCCGCACCGACCGTGAAGGTCAGCGGTTGCAGGTGCAGGGCGTGAATGGCATCGGTGACGAGAACGGGCAAGGCGCGGATTCCGTTGGGTATGGCGCATTATACCGGACGCAGCCCAGCCCCATACGAAAACGGGCGCCCGAAGGCGCCCGTTTTCCGGTGACGCTGACAATCCGTATCAGAGATTGTAGGCCCGCTCGTCGTGCTGGGAGAGATCGAGACCTTCGGTCTCGGCTTCCTCGCTGACGCGCAGTCCAACGATGACATCGATGATCTTGAGAATCACGAAGGTCACCACCGCCGTGTAGATGAGGGTGGCGGCAACTCCGTAAAACTGCACACCGAGCTGCTGGCCAATGCTCTCGATTCCATCACCGAAGCCGGTGCCCCCGAGACTCGGGGCACAGAACACCCCGGTCAGGAGGGCGCCGATGATGCCCCCGATTCCGTGCACGCCGAAGGCATCCAGCGAATCGTCGATACCCAGGGCCGGCTTGATCTTCACGACGAACAGGAAACAGCCCACCCCGGCCGACAGGCCGATGATCAGGGCGCCGGTGGGCCCCACGAAACCGGAAGCCGGGGTGATGGCAACCAGGCCGGCCACGGCACCGGAAGCGATACCGAGAACGCTCGGCTTGCCGTGGGTGATCCATTCGCTGAACATCCAGGCCAGGGCGGCCATGGCCGTGGCAATCTGGGTTACCGCCATGGCCATGCCGGCAGTGCCATCGGCGGCCAGCTCACTACCGGCGTTGAAGCCGAACCAGCCCACCCACAGCATGCCGGCGCCGACCACGGTGAACATCAGGCTGTGCGGCGGCATGGCCGTGGTGGGAAAACCCTTGCGCTTGCCGATGACCAGCGCAGCCACCAGACCGGCGATGCCCGCATTGATGTGCACGACCGTGCCACCGGCGAAGTCCAGGATGCCCTTACCGCCCAGCCAGCCGCCGCTACCCCAGACCCAGTGGGCGATGGGAGCATAGACCACCAGCAGCCAGACCGCCATGAACAGCAACAGCGCGGAAAACCGCATGCGTTCGGCGAAGGCGCCGACGATCAGCGCCGGCGTAATGATGGCAAAGGTCATCTGGAAGGTCATGAAGACCGTGGTGGGAATGGTGCCGCTCAGGGTATCTACCCCGATACCCTTGAGGAACATCTGGCCCAGGCCACCCCAGTAGGCTCCTTCGCCGCCAAAGGCGATACTGTAGCCGGCGATCATCCACAATACGGTCATCAGGGCCGTAATGGAAAAGCACTGCATCATTACCGACAGGCCGTTCTTGGCCCGTACCATGCCGGCATAGAACAGGCTCAGCCCCGGAATGGTCATGAACAGCACCAGTGCGGTGGCGGTGAGCATCCAGGCGGTGTCGCCGCTGTCCAGTTTGTCCTCGGCATGCGCCAGCAGCGGCATGAGCATGACCGAAACCGCCAGGCTCGCCCGCGTTCCGATTGCTTTGATGTTTTTCATGGAATGTTCTCCTTCCCGCAGGTTACAGGGCTTCTTCGCCGGTCTCGCCGGTGCGGATCCGCACGGCCTGTTCGACGTTGAACACGAAAATCTTGCCATCGCCGATCTTGCCGGTGTTGGCGGCCTTGCTCACCGCCTCGATGACCTGCTCGGCCAGATCGTCACCGACCACGGCCTCGATTTTCACCTTGGGCAGGAAATCCACGACGTATTCGGCGCCGCGGTAGAGCTCGGTATGGCCCTTCTGCCGGCCGAAACCCTTGACCTCGGTGACGGTGATGCCCTGCACGCCGATCTCCGACAGGGCCTCGCGCACGTCATCGAGCTTGAAGGGCTTGATGATTGCCATGACCATCTTCATGGTTGGTCCTCCTGAATGGTTGGGATGGGCCCGCCCGGAGGCGGGCCGTTTTACGGCCTTCAGGCCCGAAGCGACTTACAGGTCGAACGACTTGGACCAGGAGACGCTGAAGCGATAGTCATCACTTCCAGATCCCCAGACAGCCACATCGGTATCGTTTTTATCGAAGGCCAAAGTAAAGTCACTCTTGCTCAGGTAGAGGCGCACATGATTGTAGTCTGCGGAACTTCCACCTTTGAAGTCATAGCGGCCTACCGTGAAACCGTATCCAAGACCGTTGCTGGCTTCGAAATCACCGCTGACATACAGATACACGTCACCAGTATCCAAGGAACTATCTTCCTTGTTGGTGCTGTAGGCCAGCCCACCGGTCAGCCATTGCCAGCTCACGTTGACGTAGGCCTCCCCGAAATCATCCTGACCTGTGCCAACCGGGTAGGAATAGAAGATGTAACCGACATCCAAACCTACGGGTCCAGCCTCAAAGCCATAGCCCAGATACCAGTCCTGCTCATAACCAGGAGTGGCTGTCCAGGTAACATTGGAAATCCAGGTACCGGCATAGAAACCGTTGTCGTTCTCGTAGTCCACCCCGCCCTGGATCGCGGACTGATCGCCCGTCTGGGTCACGCCACGCCAGATATAGTTGCTGGTGACACCGATGTTGGCGGAAAACGGCCCGGCGACGGCGGTGCCGGCCAGGGAAGAGGCCGCCAGAATGGCACCCCCGATGATCATTTTGGTTTTCATGCTTGTTATCCCCGTTTGTTCAGGTTGTTGCGGATTTGAAGTTAACACGTCGTTCCTGTTTGCACGGGGCGTGCCAAAATTTTATCTCTTTCAATAACAAACACTTGCAGAATACTCGAAGAGAAATGCACCGATTCGATGCACCACCAGGCATCGCGGGCAAAAGGGGTGCACCAATCTGGTGCGCGCACGAACGAAAAACCCGCCGATGAGGCGGGTCTTTTCGCCAGCCGTGGTCAGGCGGGTTACAACAGATCGAATCCCTTGCTGTACGCGATCCAGAAACGGTAGTCGCCCTCGGGGCCGTCGAGGGTGTTCTTGGCGAAGCGGAAGGCGAACTCGTTCTTGCGCAGGAACAGTTCGATGTAACTGTAGTTGTCGAACCCGCTGCGCCCCCGACTGTAGTTGCCGAAGGTGGCGCCGAGATCCAGGCCGTTGACGTTCCAGGTGCCGCCAACGTAGAAGAACAGATCTCCGCTGTCGGCAGGATTGTTGGCGTCGTCGTCGGCGTTCAGGGTCAGGGCGATGCCGCCATTGAGCATGCGCCAGGTCACATTGGCATAGAGTTCGCCGAAATCGAGATTGTCCTGTACGGGATAGGTATAGAGGATGTAGCCCACGTCCCAGACCACTTCATCGGTCCTGAATCCATAGCCACCATAGAGATCCTGCTCGTAGCCGCCCGTAACGTTGGACAACCAGGTGCCAAGATAAACGCCATTGTCCATCTGCCAGTCGATGCCCCCCTGAATGGCCGCCTGATCTCCGGACAGGCTTTGGCCCCGCCACATGTAGTTGGAACTCAATCCCAGATTGCCCGTCAGTTCCTTCCCATCCTCGGCGGCCAGGGCCCCCTGGCCCAGGATCAGGCCACCACACAGCAGGCTTGCGGCAAGCAGTGTTTTTTTCTGCATTTTTCTCCCCTTCTGGTTGTCGTCGGTTCACGAAAGTGATCCGCTCGCGGCGTCCGCGGCGAACAGGATAGTCCATTCTATAAGAAGGAAGCGGCCACGGGCTTCACATTTCACCCGAAATCAGACGAATTACCGACCCTGGCATCCCGCCCCCCGACCGGCGTATCATGCCCCCATGGAAGACAAGCGTCCCCCCAATATCGACGAATTGGTTTCGCGGGTCATATCGGCCCTGCCCGAAGGTTTTCGCGAACTGCGCGGCGAGGCCGATCGCCACCTTCGCGCCGCCCTGCACAGCGCCTTCAGCCGCCTGGATCTGGTCACCCGCGAGGAGTTCGACATCCAGCGCGAAGTCCTGGCCCGCACCCGCGCCCGCCTGGAGGCGCTGGAAGAGCAGGTGCTGAAACTCGAAAACGAAATTCTGGACAAGGAACAACCCTCTACGTAACCCCGTCCGGCCTCCCGGTTGCATGCAGGCTCCGGCCAGCGCACAATAATCCCCACCGGAACGAAGGACCGATCCGCCTCGCCACTCGGCCCTCGTCCCTCGGCCCTGTTCCTGCTGGAAAGGATTCCGCCCATGACCCTCGCCCTCGTCTACAGCCGCGCCCGCACCGGGATCGACGCCCCCCTGGTCTCGGTGGAGACCCATCTGGCCAACGGCCTGCCGGCCCTGTCCATCGTTGGCCTGCCGGAGACGGCGGTGAAGGAGAGCAAGGATCGGGTCCGGGCCGCCCTGCAGAATGCCAACTTCGAATTTCCCGCCCGCCGGATCACCATCAACCTGGCCCCCGCCGATCTGCCCAAGGAAGGCGGGCGTTTCGACCTGCCGGTGGCCATGGGGCTGCTGGCGGCCTCGGATCAGTTGCGCCGCGAGGCACTCGGGGGCTGCGAGTTCCTCGGCGAGCTGGCCCTCTCGGGCGAGCTGCGTCCCGTCAGCGGCGTGTTGCCCGCGGCGCTGGCGGCGGCGCGCGAGGGCCGCGCCCTGATCGTGCCCCGCCAGAACGCCGACGAGGCCGCGCTGGTGGGCGGAGCGGACATCCGGCCGGCCGGCCATCTTCTTGAAGTGTGCGCTCACATCAATGGCGAGCGCGAACTGCCGAGACATGCCGCGCCTTCCCTGCCCGAAGCGGAACCGATACCGGATCTGGCCGACGTGCGCGGCCAGCCCCTGGCCCGCCGGGCCCTGGAGATCGCCGCCGCCGGCGGCCACAGCCTGCTGCTGATCGGGCCGCCCGGCACCGGCAAGACCATGCTGGCCTCCCGCCTGCCCGGGATCCTGCCCCCCATGAGCGAGGCCGAGGCGCTGGAGACCGCCGCCGTATACTCGGTGGCTCAGGGAGGGTTCGACCACGAACACTGGCAGCGGCGCCCGTTCCGCATGCCCCATCACACGGCCTCCGGCGTGGCGCTGGTGGGCGGGGGCGGTGATCCGCGGCCCGGCGAGATCTCGCTGGCCCACAATGGCATCCTGTTCCTCGACGAGCTTCCCGAGTTCAGCCGCCACGTGCTGGAAGTGCTGCGCGAGCCGCTGGAATCGGGACGGATCCACATCACCCGCGCAGCACGCCAGGCCGAGTTTCCCGCCCGCTTCCAGCTCGTGGCGGCCATGAACCCCTGTCCCTGCGGCTACCACGGTGATCCGGGCGGCCGCTGCCACTGCACCCCCGATCAGGTGCAACGCTACCGGCAACGGATCTCGGGGCCGCTGCTGGATCGAATCGACATGCACGTGGAGGTGCCCAGCCTGCCCTTCGCCGAACTGCGGAGCGAATCCGCCACGCCCGGGGAAACCAGCGCCAGCGTGCGGGAGCGGGTCTGCCGCGCCCGCGAACGCCAGCAGGCCCGCCAGGGCCGGGCCAACGCCCGCCTGCATGGCGCGGAACTCGATGCCGTCTGCCGCCTGAATGCCGCCGGCGCGGCCCTGCTGGAGCAGGCCGTCGAACGGCTGGGCCTGTCGGCCCGCGCCGGCCACCGGGTGCTGCGCCTGGCCCGCACCATCGCCGATCTGGCCGGGGACGACGCGATCCGGCCGGCCCATGTGGGCGAGGCCATCGGCTACCGGCGGCTGGATCGACGGCCCACGGCGCGGATCGCCTGCTGAAAACCCCGGCCTGAGGTATCGAGAGCCATGATATGCTCGAGAGCATGGTCTTCCCGCCTTCCTTCCGGAGATGAACGCACCGGCCCCCCTTCCCTTTGCCTGGCGCATCGGCGGCCCGCAGGGCAGCGGCGTGCTGCGCATGGCCCTGCTGTTCGCCCGGGCCTGCGCCCGGGGCGGGCGGGAGATTTACAGCCGCCGGGAATACCATTCCAACATCGTGGGCCGGCACAGCTATTTCGACGTGAGCGTGGCCGGGCGGCCTCTGTTCTCGCACCGGGAAACGCCCGATCTGCTGGTGAGCTTCGAGGCGGAGACCGTGGCCCGCCATGCGCTGGCCGTCGCTTCCGGCGGCGTCCTGCTGCATGCGGACGAACCCGGCGTGCCGCTCTCTGCCCTGCGCTTTCTCGACCCGCGCTTGCGGGAACATCTGAGCGCCGAACTGGCCGCCGGAGACTTGCCGCCGAGCACCGACGGCCTGCTGGAACTGGCCCGCCGCCGGGGCGTGCACTGTCTGGCGCTGCCTTATGGCGACTGGCTGGCCCGGCTGGCCGCCGGACATGGCGGCCGCAAGGCGGTGGCGAAAACCGTGAATACCCTGGGCGTGGCCGTCTCGGCCGGGCTGCTGGATCTGCCGCTCGAGGACTTGCTGTGGGCCGTGGCGCAGACCTTTGCCGGCAAGCCGGCGGTCATCGAAATGAATCAGGACGCCGCCCGGCTGGGCTGGGAAGCCGGCCGTGCTGACCGGCCTGCCGGCACCGCGAAACTGTCCGCCGCCAAGAGAAAGGAAGGCCGGTTGCTGCTCGGCGGCCATGAGGCGGTGGCCCTGGGCAAGCTGGCTGCCGGCCTGGGCCTGCAGACCTACTATCCCATCAGCCCCGCCTCCGACGAAAGCGCCTTTCTGGAGGCCCATACCCGCCTCCCCCGCAGCGAGGGCGGCCCGCTCGTTCTGCAGGTGGAAGACGAGCTGGCGGCGGTGAACATGGCCGCCGGTGGCGCGCTCACCGGCGCCCGCTGCGCCACCGCCACCTCGGGCCCGGGCCTGTCGCTGATGACCGAAGGCCTCGGCTGGGCGGGGATGAACGAGGTGCCGCTGGTGATCACCCACTACCAGCGCGGCGGCCCTTCCACCGGCCTGCCCACCCGCACCGATCAGGGGGACCTGCTGTTCGCCATCCACGCCGGGCACGGTGAGTTCCCGCGCCTGGTGCTCGCCTCGGGCGACGTGAACGACGCCTTCGACGATGCCCTGCGCGCCTTCGACCATGCCGAGCGCTTCCAGCTCCCCGTGCTGCACCTGCTGGATCGGGCGCTGACCGGCTGCCTGCAGACCGTGCCCCGCTTCCGGCCGGCGCGACACCGCATCGAGCGCGGGCGGCTGGCCACGGATGCCGTCGGTGCCGTGCCCCGTTTCGCCTTCACCGCCGACGGCATCTCGCCCCGCCCCCTGCCGGGCGGGCCCGGCGCGCCCTTCTGGACCACCGGCGTGGAGCACGGCGAAGACGGCCGGGTGAGCGAGGATCCGGTGATCCGGGAGAAGATGATGGAAAAGCGCGCCCGCAAGCTGGAGACCGCGGCGCGGGCGATCCCCGTCGCGGACAAGCTGGCCGAATTCGGCGATCCGCAAGCCCGGCTGGTGGCGCTCACCTGGGGCTCGACTACCGGCGCGCTGCGCGAGGCGCTGCATTTCCTGCCCGAGCTGCGGGTGATCCAGATCCGCCTGCTGTGGCCCTTCCCGGCCGCGGAGCTGGAAGCGCGCCTGCCCGATGACGCCCTGCTGGTGGTGGTGGAGAACAACTACAGCGGCCAGCTCGCCGAACTGCTCGCGGCTCGCACCAGCCGGCGCGCGGCTCACTGGGTACTCAAGTACAGCGACCGGCCCATCTCCGCCGAGGCGCTGCTGCCGGTGCTCGAAGCCATCCGCGACGGCCGGGGCGAGCCGCGCATGGTATTGCGCAACCCCCTGGAGTAAGACATGACGCAGACTGACCCACACGCGAACTTCGCCGCCCCCGAGACCCCGGACTGGTGCCGGGGTTGCGGCGACTTCGGCATTCTGCGGGCCCTGGAGAAGGCCCTGAGCGGCCTCGGCCTGCGTCCGCAGGAGGTGGTGGTGTTCGGTGGCATCGGCTGCTCGGGCAAGACGCCCTACTATCTCGCCGCCAACGGCATCCACACCCTGCACGGACGGGTGCTGCCCTTCGCCACCGGCGCCAAGCTGGCCAATCCGGCGCTGACCGTGATCGCCGCCGGCGGCGACGGCGACGGGCTCTCCATCGGCGCGGGGCACTTCGTCAACGCCGGCCGGCGCAACCTGGATCTCACCTACCTGTTCTACAACAACGAGGTCTACGGCCTGACCAAGGGCCAGGCCGCGCCCACCCTGCCGGAAGGGGCGCAGACCCGCGGCATGGCCGCCCCCAACCCCCAGCGGGCCCTCGATCCCATCGCCCTGGCGCTGGATGCCGGCTATACCTGGATCGGGCGGGGTTACGCCTACGCCGTGGGCGAGCTGAGCGAACTCATCAGCCGCGCCATCCGTCACCCCGGACTGGCCTTCCTCGAGATCCTGCAGCCCTGCCCCCACTACCATCCCGATCACGACAAGGCCTGGTTCACCCAGCGGCTCTACACGCCGGTCGACCACGATCCGCTTCTGACCACGAACGATCCCGCCCGGCGAGAGGCCCTGCATGCCGCCGTACAGCGCCTGGCCGGCCAGCGTGACGAACGGATCCCGGTCGGGGTATTTCTCGAAGACAGGGTCACGCCCCCCTTCACCACGGCCCTGCGCCGCCAGCAGCCGGCCTGGCCGGAAAAGGCCCCGGCCACCACGCCCGTCGCCAATGGCGAGGGACAGCCGCTGGCGCGGATCGATGCCCTGCTGGACCGCTTCGCGGTATAGTCGCAGGGCCACACGGAGAAACCGGTGATGCCCCCCAAGCGCGCACATCAGGAAAGCATGTCCTTCCTCGAGGGGATCGACCGCATGGTCGATCGGGCCACCCTGGCGATCGGCCTGGATCCGGACACCGCCAAGATCGTCCAGGCCTGCGACTCCCTCCTGCAACTGAAGTTTCCCGTGCGCCTCGACGGCAAGCCCGAGATCTTCACCGGCTGGTGGGCGGTGCACAGCACCCATCGCATGCCGGCCAAGGGCGGGCTGCGTTTCGCCCCGGCCATCGACGCCAACGAGATCGAGGGCCTGGCCGCCTTGATGAGCTACAAGTGCGCCCTGGCCGACGTGCCCTTCGGCGGTGCCAAGGGCGGGCTGTGCCTGGATCCGACCGATTACGACGAGGACGCCCTGCACGCCATCACCCGCCAGTTCACCATCGAACTGGCGCGCCACGACGTGATCGGCCCGGCCACCGGCGTGCCGGCGCCCGACCTTGGCACCTCCTCGCGGGAGATGGCCTGGATCGCCGACACCTACAAGACCCTCTATGCCGAAGACATCAACCAGGACGCCTGCGTGACCGGCAAGCCCCTGGCCCGCGGCGGTGTGCCGGGACGCACCGAGGCCACCGGCAAGGGCGTGCAGTATGCGCTGCAGGAATTCTTCCGCCACCACGACGAGGTGGCGGCCGCCGGTCTGAAGGACGGCCTGAAGGGGCAGCGGATCATCGTCGAGGGACTGGGCAAGGTGGGTTATCACACCGCCAAGTTCCTCAGCGAGGAAGACGGGGCGAAGATCATCGCCATCATCGAACGCGATGGCGTGATCGCCAACGACGAGGGCCTGGACGTACCGGCGGTACGCCGCCACCTGGCCGAGACCGGCGGCGTGAAGGGCTTTGCCGGAGGTGAATACAGCGAGCACCGCGATGCGGGGCTGGAACGGGAATGCGACATCCTGATCCCGGCGGCCGTGCAGTCGGTGATCCACGCCGGCAACGCCATGCGCATCCAGGCCCGGCTCATCGTGGAGGCCGCCAATGGTCCGGTGACCTACAGCGCCGACGAGATCCTGCGCGAACGGGGGATCCGCATCCTGCCCGACATCTATGTCAACGCCGGCGGCGTGACCGTCTCCTATTTCGAATGGACCCGCAACCTCTCCCACATGCGCTTCGGCCGCCTGCAGCGCCGCTACGACGAACTGCGTGGCCAGGCCCTGATCGAGGCCCTGGAGGACCTCACCGGCCACAAGGTGGAGCCGCCGCTGCGCAAGCGCCTGGTGCGCGGCGCCAGCGAACGGGATCTGCTGCGCTCGGGCCTCGACGACACCATGCGCACCGCCTTCCAGGACATCCGCACCGCCATCCGCAGCCAGCCCGAACTGGGCGACTACCGCGCCGCGGCCTACGCCATCGCCATCGGCAAGATCGCCCTGTCCTACTACGAGCTGGGCCTGGCCCGAGCCCCGGCCGGGGAATAGCCCGCTGCCGGCCTCAACCGTAACCGCCGACCCGTTCCACGGCCTGATCCTCGTCGCTGAAGAACAGCCACAGCAGTTGCGCCACCACTTCCGGGGCGATCACCGTATGCCGGTTGCCGCTGGCCTGCAGTGCCTGGCGCAGGCGACTGCGCACCTCGGGATTGCCGGTCAGATCGAAGATGATGTCGATCCGCTCGCCGAGGCCGGCCACCTCCACCGCATCGGCGAACACCGGCACCCCGTTCTGGGCGAAGCCCAGCGCCACGGGCGAATCGGGATGGCGATGGGCCACGGCAGCGATCTCCACCGGTCGGCCGCCTTCCTGAATCCGTTCGAGAAACATCTCCGCGAAGTCCTGGCCGACCTCGCCCAGGCCCAGCAGGGCCACCTGGATCTTGCGAGTCATGATTTGCTCCTGTCGTATGTGACAGGATCCTAGCGGCCCGGGCGCGGACATCTTGAGCCGCACCCGCGCGGGGGTCCGGCGCCTCGAGCGGGCGGCGGTCAGGGCGCGTCCGGGACGCGCTGGCGGCTGAGCCACAGGCGGATCCGGCCGCCCCCTTCCTCGCGCCAGAGCAGGAACAGGGTGCCGTCCCCGTCGCTGGCCAGGGCGGGATGGGTCTGGCGGCCCTCCCCGTCGCCGCCGGGCGGGGTCTCGTCGTCGGACCAGCCATCGGTCCCGCGTTCGCTGTACCACACGTCGGACGTGCCTTCACGACTGTCGTCCCAGGCGGCCACGATGCGCCCGTCGGGCGCCATGGCCACGCCGGGGTGCCACTGGGGCGTGTTCTCGCCGAGCGGATCCTGAACCAGCTCATCATGGCCGAAGTGGCGGCCTCCATCCGTGCTCAGTGCGGCATACACGTCATATCCGCCTTCGAAGTCCCGCTTGTCCAGCCACACCACGCTCACCCGTCCGGCGTCGTCGCCGGCCAGGGCCGGACGCATGGCCCCGGTACCGTTGCCGAAGCGGCGGATCCGCGAGGGCCGGAAGTCGTTGAGCAGCGACCAGCGACCGAAAGCCGCGCCGGGCGGGGCGAAGGCAGTAAAGATCCGGGTGGCGCCCTGGCGGCGATCCTCCCAGGCCACCACGGTGCCATGCCGGGTCACGGCCACGGCCGGATAGAGTTGATCCGCCTCCCCGGCGGTGGCATCCACGATCTGCCGTCCGCGCTGGCGCAGGCCATCGCCATCGGCAACGAGCCGGGCGCTGACGATCCGATAGTGGCGCCCGGCCCGTTCGGCCCAGACCGCCGCCACCGTCCCGTCCGGCGCGGAAGCGAGAGTGATCTGGCGAGCCGCCGTCCCGCCCAGAACCCGCACCCGGCCCCTCCCCTCGGGTCCGATTTGCCGACAGTGGATCCGTGCCGTCTCCTCCCAGCAGGCAACGAAGCCATTCCCCAGAGAGGTCACGGCGGGCTCGAAGGCCGGCGCGGACCCCGACAGCCGCTGCGGGGCACCGAATTCGCCATCCCCGGTGGCGAAAGCGGCGCGGATGGCCGGGCGACCCTCACGGCTGTCCTCCCAGACCACGGCGATGGCCTGTCCGTTCACCGCCAGCAGCCGACGGCCACTGCCATCCAGATGCAGAAAGGCCGAAGCGGAGACTTCCGTCACCAGCCGCGGCGGCAGGAATTGCAGCGCCATGACCGGCAAGGCAAACAACAGACCGCCCGCCACGGCCAGCCATCTCATCGCCGTTGCTCCAGGAATTCGTTGATGGTCTGCCGGCGCCAAGCCCCGCTCTGGATGAAACGGTCGAAGGCCAGCAGATCGGCCACGGTCTTGTAGCCGGGCGCCCGGAAAATCGGCGTCCCGTCCGGCTGCAGGTAGAGGAAGACAGGCGTGGAGAACACGTTCAGCCGCGCCCCCAGCTCGCTCTCGGTGATCCACTCGCCGGAGGGCAAGCGGATGCGGTGCCCGCTCTCCGCATCCAGATAGACCAGCTCGTAGTGGCGGGTATAGACCTCGCGTACCTTCGGCGAACTGAAGGTCTCGGCATTCACCTTGCCGCAATACCCGCAACCGTAACGGCCAAAATAGAGAAAGACGGGGCGCCCGCTCGCTGCCGCCCGCTTCAACCCCTCGTCGTAGTGCACGAAGGGATAGCCGACCGGCGGCTCGGCGTACATGGGCGGCGCCATGAGCAGCAGCAAGGAGCAGAAGAACGCACGGAAACTGTTCATGTCTCGGCCTCGTCGGGAAATCGTGTCAGACACCAGGAATCAATGATGGCACGAACCTCGTCCGGTTTCTCGGTCAATGGCCAATGGTTGCAATCCACCTCGGCGAAGGTCACATCGGCCAGCCGCGAGAAGAACCGGCGGTTGCGCTGCTTGCTCTCGAAAGACGAACCACCGGCCACGATCACCAGCACCGGACAGGGTATCACCGCCGGATCCGGCAGGGGGCGGCTGACCTCGAAGTGATCCTGCAGATAGTTGGCCAGCGGACTGTAGGGAAAGTCGGCCTGGGGGCGGGTGTAGAGATCGGCGATGGACAGCTCCGGGTGGGCGGCCAGGGTGGCCCGGGTGCGCCGGTCCAGTGCCCACAGATCCCGCGGCGGGAAGTGCCGCTTGCGCAAGCCCAGGGCATTGGCCAGCCACAGCAGCAGAATCGGCAACCACAGCAGCCAGCGCAGGCGCCGCAACAGGCCCAGCACGCCACGCAGGTTCTGCGGCACCACCGGATCGACCAGGATCAGTCCCGCACAGTCCGCTGGATGACGCGCGGCCCAGTCCAGGGCGATTTCCGCCCCCAGGCTGTGACCGGCCACCACCGCCGGGGCCAGCTCCTCCGCCGCCAGCAGACGGTGCAGATCGGCCACCCAGCGGGGCCGGCTGATCCGGCCCCGATACATCGATTCACCGTGGCCACGCAGATCCGGGCGCAGCAGGGCCCAGCGGTCACGCAGCCGGCTATGGGCTACGAACTCCGACCAGCGGGTGTGGTTGGAGGCCAGGCCGTGCAACATCACCAGGGTATGCCGGGCTTGCGGCGGCCGGTCCAGCCAGTAGCTGAAGGTGAAGCCGTCAAGCGGCAGGGTCTTTTTCGTCTCCAAGCGGCTTCACACTCCGGTGGACTGGTCTATATTGAGAATACGGGGATTGTCCCCCGGCGCCAAGGCCACGAAGCGCTGCGTGGCCACACCCGCACGACGCCGAACCAACCGAAGGGAGGGAGCGCGTCATGACCATCTCACTGACCCTGCTGGAATACCTGGAATGGGAAGGCGTGGACTACGAGCTGCTGCACCACGAGCCGGCCTTCGACAGCCTGCACACCGCCGAAGCCGCCCACGTGCCCGGCGATCAGCTGGCCAAGTGCGTGGTGCTGGAAGACGAGAAGGGTTACCTGATGGCGGTGATCCCCGCCACCCACGAACTGGAACTGGAAGCCCTCAACCGCCAGCTCGGCCGCAGCCTGCAGTTCGCCAACGAGGAGGAAATCGCCGATCTGTTCGAGGACTGCGATCTCGGCGCCATCCCCCCGCTACCGGAAGCCTATGGCTATGAAACGGTGGTGGACGACGCCCTCACCGACTACGAAGACATCTACCTCGAAGCCGGCGATCACACCGAACTGGTGCACATCTCCGGCCGCGACTTCCAGCAACTGACCGGTGAGGCCCCGCACGGCTATTTCAGCCATCACCTGTGAGGCGGGACGCGGTTGAACCGTAGGCGCGGCGCCCTCGCCGCGACCGGACGGTAGCGGGTAGCCGGGAAATCCTTGCTTTCCCGGCTACCCGCTACTCGCCACTCGCTACCGACTCATCGCGGCGAGGGCGCCGCGCCTACAGAGAAAGCGAAGAATCCCCTCCCTCAGCCCATCACCCGCGGCGGGATCTCGCCCCGGCACATGGCTTCGTATTCGTCCTGGAAGAAGAACTTCGCCTCACCGAAGGCGGGCTCGAGCTGATCCAGCCAGCTCGCCTGCTCGTCGTAACGGGCGAAGAAGGGTCGCTGCACCCAGTCGGGATTGCGGGCCTGGACGAATCGCAGCACGAAGACCTTCTCGCCGCCGATTTCGGTCACGCCCTGCACTTCCACCTTGCCGGGCCCCGCGCTCATCGATGGCCCGCGGGCGGTGCGGGCCAGGCCCGAGACCTGCTGCATGGCCTCGCGATATACCTGCCAGGCGCGGGCCAGCGGCACCTCGAAGTATTGGCGGGCCCCCGTATCGCGCTCCACGAAGAGGTAATAGGGCACGAGTCCCAGGGCCACCTGTTCGCGCCACAGGCGCGCCCACACGGCCGGATCGTTGTTGATGTGATTGAGCAGCGGCGCCTGGGTGCGGATCACCACGCCGGCATCGCGCAAACGGCGGATGGCCTCACGCACCACCGGCGTTTCCAGCTCCCGCCAGTGATTGACATGGGCCATCAGCGCCACGTGCTTGCCGCCGCGCACCAGCTTCTCGAGCAGGCGCAGCAGATCGTCGGCATCGGCATCGCTCACGTAGCGCTGGGGCCAGAAGCTCAGCGACTTGGTGCCGATACGCACGGTCTGCACATGGGCGAATTCCGGCGCAAGCAGCGGTTCGAGATAGGCCGCCAGATGGCTGGTCTTCATGACCATGGGATCGCCACCGGTCACCAGCAGATCGCTGACAGCCGGATGGGCCTGCAGGTAACGGTGCAGGTGCTCGGCCTCCCTGGCCGAGAAGCGCAGGGTCTTGTCGCCGATGAACTGGGCCCAGCGGAAACAGAAGGTGCAATAGCTGTGACACACCTGGCCCTGGCTGGGGAAGAACAGCACCGTCTCGCGATACTTGTGCTGTATGCCGGGCAGCGCCTCGCCGTCGAGCCGGGGCACGTTGAGTTCCTGCTGGCCGGCCGGATGGGGATTGAGGCGCCGGCGCACCTCGGCCACGGTAGCGGCCAGCCCGGCGGCATCGTCCTTGCGCAGGGCGTCGGCCACGGCGGCGAAATCGGTCTCCGCCAGCATGCCGGCCTGCGGGAAGACCAGCCGGAAGAGGGGATCGTCGGGCACCGCCGACCAGTCGATCAGCTCGTCGAGCACGTAGCGGTTGACGCGGAACGGCAGCACCTTGGCCACCACCCGCATGGCGAACCGATCGGCTTCGGGCAGGCGGGCAATCTGGGGGATCCGCTCGAGATGGCGCTCGGTGAAGACCTGGAAACGGGGCGGCTCGGCGGTGATCTCGGCCACAGCCTTGCGCTGCAGGGATTGCACGGGTGTCACGGACGGCTCCTCTCGGTCATGCCTGAACCGGGTTGCACGAGGCCCCGGCCGCCAAATCTACGGCAGTGCGCTCAGGCACGTTCCGGGAAGAAGCTGAACCGGGCCAACGGGGTTGTTACGGGCATCGACTCGCGATGCGTCGGCCGGCAGCGTTTGGCGCGGCATTGCTGGTGAAATAATGTGCACAAGTTAACATTTTGCCTCGGGGGTTTCAATGCCGGCGCCCGCATCGAAACGGCGCATTCCTTGCAAAACAATCACTTGCAAAGGACAGGGAAAAGAGGCACCTCGTGCCGAATGTCAATCTCGACGCCCGCCGGCTCGCCCCCTACAATGGCCGTTCACTTCGATGTCCGGCCATTTCATGTCCTCGTCCCTCAATTCCCGCCAGCGCGCCGCGGTGCGCCATCTCGACGGCCCCTGCCTGGTGCTGGCTGGCGCCGGCTCGGGCAAGACCCGGGTGATCACCCACAAGATCGCCTGGCTGATCGACGAATGCGGCATCGAGGCCCAGCACATCGCCGCTGTGACCTTCACCAACAAGGCCGCGCGGGAGATGAAGAGCCGGGTGGCAGCGCTGGTACCGAAGGCAAAGGCCCGCGGCCTGCGGGTGTCCACCTTCCACACCCTGGGCCTCGACATCCTCCGCCAGGAACTCAAGACCCTGGGCTACAAGCCGGGCTTCTCCATCTACGACAACAGCGACAGCACCGCCCTGCTGCGCGAACTGATGGTCAAGGCTTTCGGCGATCACGGCAACCAGGCCGAAACCATGCTCTGGCGGATCTCCGGCTGGAAGAACGCCTTCGTCCTGCCGGAACAGGCCCTGGCCGAGGCCGAGGGCGATGCCACCCTGGTGGCCGCCGCGCGCCTCTACGAGGCCTACAACCACCACCTGAAAACCTACAACGCGGTGGACTTCGACGATCTGATCATGCTCCCGGTGCTGCTGTTTCGCGAGCACCCTGACCTTCTCGAGAAATGGCAGAACCGCATCCGCTACCTGCTGGTGGACGAATACCAGGACACCAACGCCACCCAGTACGAACTGGTCCGCCAGCTGGTGGGGGTGCGCAGCAACCTCACGGTGGTGGGTGACGACGATCAGTCCATCTACGCCTGGCGCGGCGCCCGGCCCGAGAACCTGGCCCTGCTGCAGGAAGACTTTCCCGATCTCACCGTGATCAAGCTCGAGCAGAACTACCGCTCCAGCGGCCGCATCCTGCGCGCCGCCAACACCCTGATCGCCAACAATCCCCACGTGTTCGAAAAGAAACTGTGGAGCGAACTGGGCTACGGCGATCCCATCCGCGTGCTGCGCTGCCGCAACGACGAACACGAAGCCGAGCAGATCGTCTCCGAGATCATTCACCACCGCTTCACCCACCGCAGCCGCTACAGCGACTACGCCATCCTCTACCGGGGCAACCACCAGTCACGGCTGTTCGAGCGGCTGCTGCGGGAACACGACATCCCCTACTACCTCAGCGGCGGCACCTCCTTCTTCGCCTATACCGAAGTCAAGGACATCATGGCCTACCTGCGCCTGCTGGCCAATCCCGACGACGACAACGCCTTTCTGCGCATCGTCAACACCCCGCGCCGTGAGCTGGGGCCCGCCACCATGGAAAAACTGGCCGCCTACGCCGCCGAGCGGGGCCACAGCCTGTTCATCGCCAGCCTGGAACTGGGCCTGGCCGAACGGCTCGGCCCGCGGCCCCGCGAAGCCCTGCAACGCTTCTGCGACTGGATCCTCGACCTGCGCCATGCCATGGACAACGGCGAGACGGTGAGCGTGGCCAGGCGGGTGGTGAACGACACCGGCTACGAGACCTGGCTGCTCGACAACAGCCGCGACGAAGCCCAGGCCAGCCGGCGCATGGACAACGTCAACGAACTCCTCGCCTGGCTGCAACGCATGGCCGAAAACGATCCGGAAGCGGACCTGCCCACCCTGGTGGCCAAGCTCACCCTCATCGACACCCTGGAGCGCGAGAACGAGGACGAACGCGGCGACCGGGTACACCTGATGACCCTGCACGCGGCCAAGGGCCTGGAATTCCCCCACGTGTTCCTGGTGGGCATGGAAGAGGAACTGCTGCCCCACCGCTCCAGCATCGAAGAAGACAACATCGAAGAGGAACGCCGCCTGGCCTACGTGGGCATCACCCGCGCCCGCAAGACCCTCACCCTGAGCTTCGCCACCCAGCGCAAGCGCTACGGCGAAAAGGTGGACTGCCAGCCCAGCCGCTTCATCGAGGAATTGCCCGCCGAGGATCTGCAATGGGCCGGCGAAGGCGTGGAAACCGACCCCGCCGAAAAACAGCAACGCGGCCTCGCCCACCTGGCCAACCTGCGCGCCATGCTGGCGGAGTCCTGAGCCGGGCGGGTGTTTCAACGCAAAGGCGCGAAGGCGCAAAGAACGCAAAGATGATTTTTGAGCCGCAGAGGTTACAGACTCGGGTGTAGAAGCGGCGCCTCGCCGCGATGATGCGGTAGCTGGGGACGGGTAGCAGGTGGCTGGGAAAAGCATCGACGCATTTCCCAGCTACATGGCCTCAGCTACCAGCTACCCATTAAGTCGCGGCGAGGCGCCGCTCCTACAACCAAGATAAACCTCTTTGCGTTCTTTGCGCCTTCGCGCCTTTGCGTTGGATTTTCAGGCCAGGGCAGTGCGATACTCGACCCTATCGCACCCTGCGCCTGCTTGTCCCTTTCCCCTTGTCCCTTTACTCTACCCTCATGGATCTCGTCGCCCGTGCCCGCGAATACGCCATCGGCGCCCACAAGCGGATCGATCATCGCCGCAAGTACAGCGGCCAGCCCTATGTGGTGCACCTGGCGGCGGTGGCGAAGCTGGTGGCCACCGTCACCGACGATCCGGCCACCCTGGCGGCGGCCTGGCTGCACGACACGGTGGAGGACACCCCGGCCACCTTCCATGACATCGAACAGGCCTTCGGGCCCGAAGTGGCCAAGCTGGTGGAGCAGCTCACCGACGTGAGCCGACCCGGCGACGGCAACCGCGCCGCGCGCAAGGCCCTGGATCGGGAACACCTGGCCCAGGCCGAACCGCGTGCCCAGACCGTCAAGCTGGCCGATCTGATCGAGAATGCCCGCGACATCTGCCGCCACGATCCCCGTTTCGCCCGTGTCTTCCTCGACGAGATGGCGGCCCTGCTCGAGGTGCTCGAGCTTGGCGATCCCCGCCTCAGGCAACAGGCCCGCAAGGTGCTCGCAGAGTGCCGGCAGCGCCTGGCCCGGGAACACCCTCAGCCGCCCCCGCCGCCTCCGCCGCCCCGCCAGCCCGAACGCCACGATCACCTCCTGCGCCTGTTCACCGAGGCCTTCACCGCCCAGGACATCGCCGAGCCGGTGCGCTCCTTCGACGCCGGGCACAACTGCGCCGATCTGCGGCGGGTCATGGACACCCACGGCCTGCCCCTCGTCTGCCTGCGCGAGGCCGGCACCATCACCGGTTACCTGCGGCGCAGCGAGCTGGACGATCGACAGGGCCCGCCACCGTTGCGCCACTTCCGCGCCGGCCAGCGCCTGCCCGCCGAGGCCAGCCTCAGCGAGCTGATCCACGTGCTCACCATCCACCAGTACGCCTTCATCACCGCCCTGGGCGACGTGATCGGCGTGGTCAGCCGCGAAGAGATGAACAAGCCGGTGGTGCGCATGTGGCTGTTCGGCATCGTCACCTTCATCGAAATGGAAGTGACGGAGATGATCCGCGAGCGCCATCCCGAGGGTGACTGGACCGATCTGCTCTCCGCCGGCCGCCTGGCGAAGGCCCGCGCCCTGCACGACGAACGGCAACGGCGCGGCCACGACTGCGATCTGCTCGACTGCCTGCAGTTCGCCGACAAGGGCCAGGTGCTGCTCGCCG
The DNA here is from genome assembly GCA_026984045.1 of Chromatiales bacterium. Taxonomy (GTDB): domain Bacteria; phylum Pseudomonadota; class Gammaproteobacteria; order UBA6429; family Thiohalophilaceae; genus JALSSV01. The sequence continues at coordinate 26,525 of JALSSV010000034.1, forward strand.
ATCCCGACACACTGCGTTACCTGGGATTCGCCACCCGCGGCGAGGCCCGCCAGGTGCTCAAGGAGCTCGAATCCCTGCGCAACCACCTGGCCCACGCCCAGGACATCGTCAGCCACGACTGGGCCCCCATCGTGCGCCTCACCCGCCGCCTGGAAGAATCCCTCTCGCTGCGCCGCAGCGCCTTTCCGGCGGGCCGCGATTCGGCCGAGTGAAAAAACGGCGCGCATCGCGGCTTGCGCCGCTCCTGCCATGCCTGCTTTGGCAGGCGGTTGAAATGGCTGCAGGAGCGGCGCAAGCCGCGATGAAAAGTTCGGATCCCCAGCCACGGTTGATCAAGCCCGCCCCGGCCTCCACATCGATCCCGTGAACACCCTCCCCGACAACGTGATCGAGGCACCGGCGCTGCGCGATCGCATCCACGTCTTCCGCGATCGCACCGACGCCGGCGAACGGCTGGCGAGGATGCTCTCGCCCTACCGGGAGACGGATGCCCTGATCCTGGCCATCCCCGCCGGCGGCGTGCCGGTGGCGGCGCCCATCGCCCGCGCCCTCAACCTGCCGCTGGACGTGCTGGTGGCCAGCAAGGTGCTGCTGCCCTGGACCACCGAGGCCGGTTACGGCGCCGTGGCCTTCGACGGCAGCGTATGGATCAACCCCGACTACGTGGCCCACTACGGCCTGGACGAAGCCACCGTAAAGGCCGGGGTGGCCGCGGCCCAACAAAAGGTGGCGCGCCGCGAACGGCGCTTTCGTGGCGACCGGCCCTTTCCCGATCTGGCCGGCCGCACCGTGATCCTGGTGGACGACGGCCTGGCCGCCGGCTCCACCCTGCGCGCCGCCCTGGCGGCCCTGAAGAAACGCCAGCCCGCCGCCATCGTCATCGCCGTGCCCACCGGCCACCTCGAATCGGTCCGCCAACTGGCCCGGGAGGTGGACACACTCGTCTGCCCCAACATCCGCGGCGGCTTCAGCTACGCCGTGGCCGATGCCTACCGGCACTGGCATGACGAGAGCGAGGAGGAGGTGGAAGCGATCCTGCGAGCGCTGGCCAGCGAAGCGGCAGGAGATTGAGGGCCGCGCCGGCATCCGACGTAACCACTGTAGGCGCGGCGCCCTCGCCGCGACCGAACGGTAGCGGGTAGCTGGAGAATCCTTGCTTTCCCAGCAACCCGCTACTCGCCACCAGCTACCGAATCATCGCGGCGAGGGCGCCGCTCCTATGGGTGTATTCCCTGATTGCCGTTATCGCGGCTTGCGCCGCTCCTACACGGGGTTGCCGTTAGCGGTCCCAATCAACGATCGTGCCTTGCGATCTTCGCGCCTCTGGGTCTTTGCGTTGGTTTTTTTCAGATTGATTCACGGCGCGGGCGCCGCTCCTGCCTGGGCACGTCCAGTAGGAGCGGCGCAAGCCGCGATTGTACGAGAGCCACGGCCTCGCTCCTCGTCCCGCGTCCCTCGCCACTAACTGGGCAGGAAGTCGATGGGATAGCGGACCGTGACGGTCTCCACGTTACGTTTCTTGAAGCGGAACAGTTTCACCCGTGCCACCAGCTTGCGCTCCAGATCCGGATCATTGAGTTCGCTGGAGAGGATGCGGACCTTGGTGACCCGGCCGCTGGGGGCGATGGTCAGCTCCAGCACCACCTTGCCCTGGAGGGTGGGATCCTTGCGCAGGGCCCGCTGGTAGAGGTTGTTGATGGCGCCCTTGTACTTCTGAAAGACCAGCTCGATCTCGTTCTGGTTGCGCACGGGGCCACGGCTACCCTTGCCGCGGGTCACCTTGCCCCCGCCGCGTCCCTGAGGAAGGTTGCTCTTGACCGCGGTGGTCTTACGGCTGGCCAGCTCCGAACCACCGGTGGCGCGGCTCAGCGCGCGAGTGTTGATGCCGCCGCTGCCGCGGGCAGCCGTCCTGGCCGAGATGACCCTGCTCTGGCTGACGAGGGGTGTCTTGCCGGTGTTCTTCTGCAGGTTGTTGTCGGCCAGGGTGCTCATGTCGAAACTCTCGCGCAGATCGGCCAGCTCATCGCTCAGGGCCACCAGGCCGGTGCGCTCGGCCTTCTTGCGTGCCGCCTCGGCCTTCGGTTTGGGCTTCTTTGCCACCTTCTTCTTCGGCTTGGGCTTCTCGGCGGCCTTTTTCTTCTTGACCTTCGGCTTCGGCGGCGGAGGCGGCGGCGCCTTCTTCTCCAGGATCAGCCTGGCCAGGCGCGGGGCCACTTCCTGCAGGGACTTCTGCTCGGGCTGGGGAACCGGCAACAGACCGATGACGATCCCGAGCAGACCGAACACGATGATCGAGATGGTGACGATGCGCTTGAAGCGCCGGTCGTTCTCGCTCTCGACCCAGGGCAGGAAGGGTTCGTTGTAATAGATTTCGCTCATCCCGCCGTACCCTCCGGCGACTTGCGGGTGACCGCCAGCGAGATGTTGGTGAGATCCGCCGCGGCACAGGTGACCATCACCTTCTTCAGCAGGGCATAGGCGATCTGCCTGTCGCCCATGATGGTCACCCCCTGCTTCTTCGGATCGAAGCGGCCGCGGCTCTGGCGTTTCTTCTGCGCCACTTCACGCCTGAGTTCCACCAGCAGGCGACGGATCACCGGATTGCGATCCCGCTGCACGTCGGCCACCCGGGCCACCGGCCGCCCCTGCAACAGCAGCGACGCCTGGTTGACCATGATCACCAGGTTTTCCTTGGGGGCCTTCTGGGCCGTGGATTCGGGCAGCACCAGGCGTTTGGGGGTGGGCAGCACTTCGGTGTTGGCCGCGCTGACCAGCAGGAAGAACACCAGGATGGTGAAGATGTCCATCAGCGACACCATGTTCAGCGAGGCGTTGCGATCCTCGCGCCGCTTGTGGTGCCGTTCCATCCGGCGAATGCGTCGTGATTCTTTCATCGTCGTCTGTGATTCCGTCTAGCGCCGCCGCGGCGCGTCGCCGATGGCGATGTCCGGGAACAGTTCGGCCGGCACCAGTTCGCCGTCCATCATCACCGGATACATGCGCACCGCATCCATCACCTGCACCAGGGTATCGTAGGGGGTGTCCTTCTCGGCCAGGATGGTGGCATTGGTCTTGTCGGGGAAGCGGGACTTGACCAGTTTCAGGGTTTCGGTGAGCCGGGCGTAATCCGGGCCCTTCGGGGTGTTGGGGATGCGCTTGATCAGGCCGCCCTTGTTGTCGGAAAGGATCAGGGCATCCTTGCGGATCGTCACCCGCAGCTCGAAGCTCGGCTTGTTCGGCGTATTCTTCGCCTCGTCCAGCCCCGGCAGGTTCAGCTCCAGGATGGACATGTGCGTGAACACGGCCGTCATCAGCAGAAACGGCACCAGCACCACCATCAGGTTCATGAAGGCGGTGATGTTCAGCTCGACGGCCGGATGCCGCTTGCGTGTGCGCAGACGCCGTTTGCCTGCCATGTCACTGACCGCTGATGTTCTTGCGCTGCATGATCAGGTTGGCGAACTTCACCGTGGCCATCTCCAGGCTGTCGACGATTTCGGTGGTCTTGGTCTGCAGCACGGTGTAAATGAAGATCAGCGGAATCGCCACGATCAGGCCGAAGGCGGTGGTATTCATGGCCACCGAAATGGAGGTGGAGAGGATCTCCGCCTTCATGGACGGATCCACCTGCGAGACGGCGGTGAAGGCCTTGATCAGGCCGATGATGGTGCCGAGCAGCCCCAGCAGGGTAGCGATGTTGGCGAACATGGCCAGGTAATGGGTGCGCTTCTCCAGCCGCGGGATGGTCTCCATCATGGACTCTTCCATGGCCATCTCCACCTCGTCGCGGGAGGTGGCGCTCTTCATGCGCGCCAGGCCCTGGTTCAGCATGTGGCTGACGGCGGTCTTCGACTTGGAGGCTTCCGTGTAGGCGCGCTGGAAATCGCCCTTTTGCAGGATCGGCATCAGCCTGGCGAGCATCCGGCGGTTGTTGCGGCGGGAGACCGACAGGTACAGCCAGCGCTCGATGGCGATGGCCACGCCGATGGCCAGTACCAGCAGGATGGGATACATGAACGGCCCACCCTTCTGGAAGAAGTCGATGACGGTTGTGAACATGGTGCTTTTCTCCTGGGATGCTACGAATTCATGGCAAGGCGGTCACGCTGGCCGGGGTGGCCGCTGCAGGGGGGATCACAGCATGAGGTGAACCTGCCGACGGCGGCGAGCTCACCCGCGGGTGAGCCGCCCGGCCCGGTATCTGCGACCAAAAAGCCGTTCCGAAACTCCAGACCCGCTCGGCTGTTTGGTCCGGCATCCGGACCGCCCCTGGGCTCTCCACTTGTACATGACCGGTTCTGGCATGCGGAACGGCTATTCGAGACAGATGATAGTAACGGTCGTTGCCCGGAATAATTAACACATTTTTCCTGCCGCAGCGGGTCCGGCCCGCAAAAGTGCCAACCCGTTCTCATTTTGCCGCGCGCGCCGGGGTCTGCAGGTTTTCGTAATAGCGGATGCGACGCCGGAACTCGCGCCGGTCGAGCGGCTCCAGCGCCTCGTCAATCAGGCTCTTGAGCGGCGGCTCCGACAGCGCCGGCAGTTTCGAGGGCTTCCAGGGCACGATGTAGAGCATGTGCGGCAGCTCCTGGTTGCCGCGCACCTCGGTGCCTTCCAGCTCGATCACGTCTTCGGCGTGAGCCGGGATGGCGGCCAGGAACAGCAGCGCGATCAGGATCCGTTTCATCCCGCTTTCCGCTTCTGCTCGGCCGCGATCCGCCGTTGCAGATCCACGATCCATTTCTTCACCTCGCCATTCTCTTCCCCGGTGAGCTTCTGGTAACGCTGGTAGGCTTCGAGCGCCTGGGGCAAATCCTGCAGATAAATATCCTGGAGGATCCCCAGGTTCAGCCAGGCATTGGCGTAGTCGGGGCGACGTTTCAGGGCCTGCCGGTAGGCGTCCAGGGCCTTGTGAAACCGGCCCTTGCGGCGCAGGGCCACGCCCAGGTGGTTCCAGGCCACCGCATCGTCCGGTGTGAGCTGCACCGCCCGTTCCAGGGCGGCCAGGGCCGCATCGGTGTTGCCGGCCTTGAGTTCCTGCAGGCCCAGGTTGAGGTGGCCGAGTGCCAGATCCGGCCATTTCACCGTCATCTGCCGAAACAGATCGATGGCCTCCTGCTCGCGGCCCGCCTCCACCGACCAGCGGGCCCGCTCGAAGGCCGCCTGGGCTGCGGGCGGCAAGGCGCCTTTCTTCGCCGCGGTGGGCGCCGGTTCCTGCGGGGCGGTGGCGCAGCCGCCCAGCCACAACACGACTACACCGACCAACAGGCCGGACAACAGCCTTCTGAACTCAGGGCGAAACATAGGCTTCGATGACCTCCTGTTTGCCGTAGCGGACGGGCTGGAACTTCGCCAGGGCCGCGAGCGACTTCTGCACCCATTCGTCCCAGATTTCGTCACGGGTACGGCGGGCGTTGGCCCGATGGATCTCGATGGCCTTCTCCTCGAACGGATAGGCCTGCTCCTCGAGCAGGATGTCGTACTGCTCACGTTCCTCGGCCGACAGCCCCTTCGGCCGCTGCGAGGCCATCAGGGCCCGGGCGAAATCGGCATAGAGCTCGGCGATGCGCCAGGTGGCCTCGGTGGTCACGGCCGCCACCTTGTACTGCATGGCCCGCTGGTAGGCCTTGAGCACTTTCTGCATGAGCCGTTTCTTCTTCTTCAGGCTCTTCTTCAGCGGCACGGTGAGCTTCACCCGGGCATAGGCCTGCTGATGGGGACGGGCCAGCAGCAGGGTGGCCTGGGCCGCGAGAAACGCGGTGCGGGCGTTGCGTTCCCGGCCGCCGCGGGCATCGGCGCGGATGATTTCGTTGAGCCAGTAGCCCCACTGCCTGCCGTCGTTGCGCTTGCGATAGAACTCGGCCAGATAGTGACGGGCCTCGATGGCCGGCCCCAGCGGCGAGGGATACTTCTTCACGTAGTCCCGGTACACCCGGGCGGCCTTGTCGGGCTGGCCGGCCTTGTCGTACATCTGCGCCGCCTGCAGCATCACCTCGCGGCGGTAGGCGGGATCGGGCGAACTGGCGGCCAGGGCCAGCATCTCGCCGGCGGCCTTGGCGCCCTGGCCGGTCTCGGTATAGGCGACGGCCAGCTTTTCGGTCACGCCCCGCTGCAGCTTGTGGCCGGGAAAGCGCTTGCGGAAGTCTTCCAGCAGCCGGGTGGCCCGCGGCCAGTCGCCCAGCTTGATGTACATGGTAGCCGCATCGTACTGGGCCACGGCGCGCAGCGCCGAGGCCGGCACCACCTCGCCCACCCGCAGGAAGTGCGCGGCGGCCAGCTGCCAGGCCCCCTTGTCCCGCTCGGCCTCGCCCTGCTTGTAGATGCTCGCCGCCAGGCGATCGTAGAGCCCGGCATACTGCTTGTCCCTGGGCGACATGCCCTTGAGCACCGTACGGTAGGCCTGCTCGGCCTCCGCGTAACGGCCCAGCTCGAACAAGGCATGACCCAGCACCACCAGGCCCACCCGCCGCTGTTTCGGCTTCCGGGCGATGTCCGGCCTGGCCAGCAGCAGTTTCGCCGTGCTCACTGCCCGGGCATAGTCCCTGGCGGCGAACAGTTCCTCGGCGGTACGGGCCAGCACCGGGGTGACGCGGGGATCCTCGGGGAAGGTGTTGGCGAAGCGCAGGGCGCTCGCGACGGCCCGCTCCTGCCAGACGCGCGGATCGTAGAGGGTCGCCTGTTCGGCACCCTGCTTCTGCCGGGCCCGCTGACGCAGGATCTTCTTGATGTCCTCGTAGGCCACCAGGGCGGCATAGCCGGCTTCGGCGCTCTTGGCATGGCGCGGATAGTCGTAGGCGGTGGCCTCGTAGGCGTCGATGGCGGTGGCGTACTGCTTCGCATCGTAGTAGGCCTCGGCCATCAGGAAGTGCATCTGCGCCGCCTCGGCGTCGCCGGGGAAGGCCTGCAGGTAACGCTGATACCAGCCGGCCGCGCGCAGATAGTCCTCGGCCTTGCCGGTTTTCTTCGCCTGGGCATGGTAATGGGTGGCCAGCTCGCGGATGTGGCGCGCCAGCAGGGGCCGGATCTTCTCGCGGCTGGCCTCGTCCAGGTTTTGCCAGAAACGGGTATCCACGCCGTAGCGCCGCACGAAGTCTTCCTTGGCCCTGAGCACCAGGTCGGGGAAGCGGCCCTGGGTGTAGGCATCGATGGCATCGGTGTGGAAGGCCGGCGCCAGGGGACTGTCGGGATTGCCCTCGACGAAGGCCATGAACACGTTGGCCGCATCCAGGATCCGCTCCTGGCGCAGGAACAGTTCGCCCAGCTTGCGATACAGCAGCGGCCCGTAGTCCCGGTTGCCGGCCCGGGCAAAGTATTGGCCGATGCTCTTCGCCCCGGCCTGGTTGGCGAAGGCCAGGCTGACCGCCCGCAGGGTATCCTCGATCAGCTCCCGTTCGCCGCGCTTGATGTCCGGCGAGAGACTGCGGGCCTCGAGCGCCCCCTGTTGGTACTTGCGATCCAGCAGCACGATGAATGTGTCCACCGCCCGCGCATAGTGCTCCAGCTTGAATTCGGACCAGCCGAGTTTGTAGAGGGCCTTCTCGTAGAACAGCGAATCGGGAAAACGCTCCACCACCACCCGGTAGGCGGCGGCCGCGCCGGCGTAGTCGCGCAGGGTGAACAGCAGCTCGCCGCGCCGGAACTGGATTTCCTCGAGATAGACGGTGTCGGGAAATTCCGTCACCAGCCGGTTCATGGTCGAAAGGGCCTGGTCGGGCTCCCCGCCCAGGCTGTAGGCCTTGGCCAGCTGGTAGAGGATGAGATCGTTGTCCTTGCGGTTCGGGTAGGACTGCAGGTAGGTGATGTAGATCTCGATGGCGGTGGCCAGGGACTGGCGGGCGGCGGCCTCGATGGTCTCCTGGGCGGCGCCGCTGGCCTGTTCGCCCTGTTCCAGTTCCAGATCGGCCACCCGGCGCATGGCCTCGGGATACAGGGGCCCGCCCTCGGCCGATTCGAGGAACAACTCGTAGCTGTGGATCACCTCGTCGCGCTGGATCCGCGACAGGGTCGGCTCTTCGAGCACCAGCGGCTTGTCGGCCTTCAGATCGCCGATGGTGGGGCCGGTGTCGGGACCGGCACAGCCGGCCAGGCCAAGGCACAGCAACAGGGACAGACGGCGGTTCACGGCCGCGCCTCCCCGGCCGCCGGGGCGGCCTCGGCGGCCGGCGGCCTGTCCGCCGCGCGGGGCGCGCCCGGCTGCTCGTCCGGCGGCGCGATCAGATCCGCCGGCGGCGGCTGCATCTTCATGAGCTTGTCGTAGAGCCGGGCCTGGGCGAAACGGGCCCGTACCAGGTAGCTCTTGAGCCGCGCCTGCTGGCGATCGATTTCCGCCAGGGCCAGGGTCTGCACGGCCTGTTGCTGAGCCTTGAGCGCGGCGTCCACCTGCCCTTGCAGGGTCTTGATGCGCCGGTACTGGCCACGGATGCGATCGTCGAAACCTTCGAAGGTTCGCGGTGCGATCTTCCAGGCCCGCTGCAACGCGGCGTACTGTTTCTCGGTTTCCGCCAGGGCCTGGTCGAGCCGCTGCAGGCCCCGCTTGAGACGCCACAGACGCGGCACGAAATCCGACTCGATGCGCCAGATCAGGATGCCGTTGAAAAGGCGGTACTTCGCCTGTTCCTCTTCCAGATCCGCACCGCTGCCCAGGCGCTCGAGACGGCGGCGCACGTCGGCCAGCACGTCGAGCCATTCGGCCTCGTCCTCGTCGGCCAGGGCACGCAAATCGTGCTCACGCTCCACCCGTTTCACTTCCGCGGCCAGCGCTGCCCGCTGGCGACGGAAGTCTTCGAGCTGCTCCAGCAACAGATCGCTGGTCACGGCCGGCAGCTTCTTCTCATAGGCAGCGCGCCGCTCCTTGAGCATCAGGGTGAACACGGGCAGGTAGTGTTCCCAGCGGCCCAGGACGTAACGCAGATACTGCAGATCCTGATGATTGCGCAGGGCGCTGCGGAAGTCGTTGGAAGCCAGCAGGCGATAGAGGTAGGGCACCGACAGGGCCGCTGGCAGGCGGCCACGGTAGATCGAATCGCCGCTTTCATCGTCCAGATTGCCGGGACGCAGGGCCTGCAACAGCTCGCCCCGGGCGACCGCCTCGCGCAGCCGTTTCAGCTCGGCGAGCTGCTGTTCGTAACGCACGCTGGCTTCGGTGTAGTGCACCAGAGCCAGCTTGGGCTTCTCCAGGCGTTCGATCGTATAGGGAATGGCCAGCAGGGATTCCTGCACCGCCGGATCCAGGGGGCTGCGCACCTTCAGCTCCAGCCACGGCACCAGCGATTCCTGCAGTCGTTCCTGCCGCGCCCGGGCCCAGCCCATGCCCAGCAACGCCTTGTTGGAAAGGGGCCCGTGCAGGCGCACCCGGGCGAAGGCCGCGGCGGCGGCCTTCGGCCGTTCGGCCCGCAACCAGGCAAAACCCAGGGCGATGTTCGCCTGGTCGCGCAGGGCCTTGAGTTCCGGGGTGGTGGCCTCCATCCGGCCCACTGCCTCCAGTTGCCGGGCACCTTCTTCCTCGCGACCGGCCTTCACCAGGGCCACCCCCAGGTTGAATCGGGCATAGGCCTTCCAGGCCCCTTCGCCGGCAAAGTCGGCGAGCACGGCGATGGCCTTGTCGTATGCCTTGCGCCGCAGATGGATGTTGGCCAGCAGGTTCCGGCGTTCGGCCTCCCGCTCGGGTGGCAGGCCCTCGCCGATCCGCTCGAGGGCTTTCAAGGCCTGATCGTACTGTCCCTGTTCATAGCGCAGGCGGGCCAGGTTGAACCACACCCGGTCGGCCACCGCCGGTGCCACCTGTTGCTCCAGGATCCGTTCGAACAGTTCGCCCGAGGGTTTCTCCAGCCCGTAGGCCAGGTAGAGGCTGCCCAGCAACAGATCCGCCTCCTCCTGCTGGCGCGGCAGACGCTGCCGCTGGCGGGCGGCCATCAGATCGGTGATGGCCGAGAAATAACGATCCTGGAAGAAATGGTAAAGCGCCAGCCCATAGGGCAGATCCTGCACCACGCCCGGCTCCTCGGCGCGGCCGGGAGCCGGCAGGAGGAGGAGGCCTGCCAGCAGCGCCGGCAGCCACCCGCGTAGAGGGTTCAGAGACATGGAATACCTGGCCTGTCCCGCAAATCCCGGGGCTATTCCCACACCTTGGCAACGAATTCGGGCTGTTCCTTGGTGGCGTCATCGAGGATCTTCAGCTCGATGAACTGGGGATCCTCGGTCTTGTCGATGACCACTTTCGTCGCCCGCTTGTAATTCCGATCGTTGGGTCCCTTGCCGGTGAAGAAGGCCACGATTTCATGCTTGCCCGAGGCCAGGTTGCCCACATACAGACGCTGGACCCCACCCCGATAGAGCGCCGCCGACTCCCGCTCCGTGTACAGATGCGCCGCCACCAGCTTGTCGTCGATCTTGAGCTTCACCGAATCGAGCTGGAACAGCTTGCCGGCATCCACCGACAGGAACACGCTGAACTGGGTGTTGGCCGGAAACAGCAGATCCTCCTCGAGCAGGAACAGATCCCGGTTGAGATCGAGGACGGCCTTCTTCAGATCCTGGATGCGTTCGTTGAGGGCGGCCTGATCACCACCGTCCTCGGCAGCGCGAAGGGGCGACACGAGGCTGCCGGCGAGGCACAGCACGGCACTCAGCCAGACGAGAGGAACGATTTTCACACGACTAACCTGCAGGTTCGGAGTTGAGACAATATCTTACTGTTTTCATTGGGGAATTTCATGCTGCGGGGGCACGATGGACAATAACAGCAAATGCCCGCGGCGTCATGTTATCCCCGTCACAAAACACCTTGCCTCACGGCGGGGGCGGCCGGGCCCCCGGCCGTTGGGGGGGCATGAGGCCGGAGGAATAGTGTATCTGGCCCTGTGCATCGATGATCACCGTCTCGATGCCCGGCAGCGATTCGCACAGGGCCAGCGCCCGTTCCGGCCCGAGGACGAAGAACGAGGTGGACAATCCGTCGGTGGTGGTGGCATCGGGGCCCAGCACGGTCACGCTCATGGTGTGCCGGACCGGCCGGCCGGTGCGCGGACTGAGAATGTGATGGTAGCGCTTTCCGCCCTCGATGAAAAACCGTTCATAGTCACCGGAGGTGGAGATGGCCGTGTCGCTGAGGGGCAGGACCACGGCGATGCCGTCCCGCTGGCGCGGATTCTTCACGCCCATCATCCACGGCCGGCCGTGGTGATCGCCGAGGATCCGGCTGTCGCCACCGGCGGTGACCAGCGCCGAGCGGATCCCGCAATCACGCAGAATGGCGATGCCCCGATCCACGGCATGGCCCTTGGCGATGCCGCCCAGATCGATCCGCATGCCCTTTTGGGGCAGAAAGACCGAGCGGGTCCGGGCATCCAGGCGTACCTTGTGCCAGTCCACCGCCGGCAGGTGCGCGGCCAGGCTGGCGGCATCGGGATGGCGCGCCTTGCGAAAGTCGTAGAGATAACCGACGCTGGCGAAGGTGATGTCGAAGGCCCCACCGGTCAGCGCCGAAAAGCGCAGGGCACGGCGGATCAAGCCGAACAGCTCCGCGTCCACTGCCACCGGCGCACGCCCGGCTGCCGCGTTGATCCGGGCCAGCTCGCTGTCGTCGCGGAACGGACTCATCAGGGCATCGGTGCGGCGCATCTCGTCCATCACCCGGCCGATGCAGCCCCGGGCCGCGGTCTCGTTTTCCGCCCACAGCGACACCGCCACACGGGTGCCCATGATCGCCTGCTCGTCTGCGAGCCAGCCGGCCTGAGCCCGGAGGCCCGGCAGCAGGCAGAGCATCAGCAGGAACAATCGCAAGGGCATGGAGCGGTTTCGATTCGGCGTGACGACGAAAACACCAAGCTGCCGGGCGCCGAAATCCGCCTGGCGGGAGGGATTGCAGCGCCCCACGCCCGAATCGTGTCAGGCTGGCGGGGCGATGGCAACCAGATTGTTGATGTTACCGAGTCCGTGGTTGGGGAAGAGAATTTCGAACTGGCCGGTCATGCCGTTGAGCGCCATGTAGTTCAGGATCACCGTGTTCACCAGCAGGTTGACGTTGTTGGCCGCCGGACTGGAAGAGGTGATCACCGAACCATCGGCCGTGAATGCGCCGATCTGCCGGCCCTGGATGGTGGGCTGCGGCTTGCCGTTGGGATGGTAGGCCAGGAAGAAGGACGCGGCGGTAGAGGAATTGTCACCCGTCCAGACGCCCTTGCCTCGTCCCTCCGGTGAGTTGTCGACCGTGCCGTTGCTCGACAGGGAACCATCGGAGAAGACATAGAGCATCAGCGGCTTGCCCTTGCGTGCCGCATATTCGAGGCAGGCACCCATGCACAGGCCGGCGAGAAAATCGCGCTGTTCACCGGTGCTTCGGTCACCGGTGTGATAGTCGTAACCGCCCATGGCCACCGTACCGGCGCCGGCATAGCTGACGCCATCGGCACCGCCATCGATCACCATCTTCATCACCGAGGCGGTCTTGCGCAATTCGCGGGCCGTGCGATCGTTGCCATTGGGATCGACACCGGCGTTGGTGAAGATGGCCAGGATGTCCGGATCGTCGAGCGGATCGATGCTGCCGGCGCCGCCGAACTGCTCGGCGATATTGGCGGCGCCCACGTAGCCGCAGCGCACCAGGTTCTTGATGTCCTGATCGTTGGGCAGGCCGGTGTCGATGGAGGGTCGGGTCAGCTTCTGGTCGGAGATCCGGGTTATGGATTCCATCACCCGTACCACGTCGTCATTGGGCAGCACCGGGTTCTGGCTGCCGGTGTCCACCATGCCGGTCACGTCCGAGGGCCGGTCCACCTTGGTGGGACGCAGTTCCGGATCCATGAGCATGGCCGGGGCGATGGAGTTGCCGCCCGAATCGGTATTGCGCGAGCCGATCAGGGTCACCACCTTGCCCACGGCCCCGGCCTTGGCGATGCCATACATGGGATTGTGGGGGTTGGTGTTGGTGTCGTTGCCGGAACGGGCCGGAATCACGATCCCGTCCACGTTGCCGGAGAATGTCGGCGTGCCGGTGTCGGTTCCCGTGGACGCGGTCTTGATGCCGCGCAGGAAGGCGCTGTCCGAGTGGAACAGCAAGCCGAGCGTGGTATCGATGAAGGCCGGATCGGCGGAGGGCAGCATGTTGTCGGGCAGCCCCATCTTGCGGTAACCCGCGGCGTTGAGAAAGTCGGCCTGTCCGCCCATGCCGCCCACCAGAACGTTGGAGCCGGCAATGTTGGCCCCGCCGGCCAGATCGAAACAGATGAAGGGAATGGTGCCGCCCGTGCTGCCCAGATCACAACCGGCCGCATTGGCCATCTCGACGATGTCCTGACTCAGGGCCCGCGCCCGGGGCGAATGCAGCAGGCCGCCCAGCAGGCTGCCGGTCATCACCACTCCCGAACCGCTGATGAGTCCCTGACGAAGGAAGTCGCGCCGGGTGATCGGGCGGGCATGATCCGGATGCAGCAGCGGCGCATCGACGGGCAGTGCTTTGGTTTTCCTGGCCATGATTGCGTTTACCTCAGGCTTGTCTGGTCGTTCGCCGGTTCACTGAACCAGCAGGGTGGCGCTGCCGAGCATGGTGGCGCAGGCGGCCGTGGCGGCTTCCCGGGTACGTGCCCCCGTGGTGCACGTACTGCTGTCGGTACCGCACATCTTCGACATCAGGCTGTCCAGCTCACCGCCCACGTTCGTCGCCGGCGGCTGGCTGGTCACTTCCACGTTGCCGGCGACGTTGAGCATCTTCGTGAGCAGGGGATCGATGATCCCCTGGCGGCTGCCTTCCGCAGGCAGCGCCGCATTGAAACCGAACCCGCCGAAGAAAGCGCTGCGCAGGGAGGCATCGTTCACCAGCGCGTCACAGTAGGCCAGGGCCAGCTGGGTCACGGCCATCTGGTGGGAGGTGACGAAGGCCTCGATGGTCTCCACCGAAGGCAACTGCTGACGGTAGGTGTCGTAGACGCTTGCGACCGTTGCCCTGGGCACCCCCGTGAGCTGCGACATGCTCTCGTCGATCTCCTCGAAGGTGCGCAGGCCGATGGCGCTGACGGGCGCCGGTTCGGGACGGGCGGGGGCCGGCGGATCGTTCTCCACGTAGGCGGTGCCCACGTTGCCAATGGTCTCGAAAGCGAGGAAGAACTCGTCTTGGTCCGGGCCGTTCTCCACCGGGATGATGGTGCCGATATCGCTCAGCACCTGTCCGGCGCCGGCCGTGTAGTTCGCGCTGTCCACCGTGGTATCGAGATAGGCGTAAGCCTGCCCCAGCGGCGCCAGATGGCCATTGATGCCAAGCCGCAGCCCCTTGATCGGTATCCCCGCGGCAGGCGTCCAGTTGCCATCGAGGTTGATGAACACCGGCCGGTAGAAACGGTAGGCGTAGTCGTCGAGCTGACTGACCTCCATCAGGATGAAGCTGTTGTCGGGCACCCCGTCCAGATTGCCCACGGAGAACAGCAGGTAGCGTTTCTCGGCAATGCCGGCATCGAAGTTCTTGGTGATCTGGGCCGGGGTCATCACCCGGTTGCGAATGGCGAGGAAGCGCATCACGCCCTGCCAGGGATGCATCCCGGCGGCCTCGTCGCCCAGCGTCAGCAGGTAGTCGCGGGACCAGCCGCTCAGAGACTCGCCGGTGGTGTTGTCGGCGTGAACCAACTGGCCGTCCACGTAGATCTCCCGGCCCGCCGAGGAAAAATTCACCACCACGTGCTGCAGATTGGGTTTCACGGCATCCTGCAGATCCGGATCTGCCGCATCCATGGTCGAGAGGGCCGAGGCGCGGGTGCCGTCCGTGGTGTTGGAACGGTTGAGAACCTCGTAGTAGGTCGTGTGCTGACCCAGGCCCATGTTGCGGGCCGCATCCCCCGAGGAGTAGCTCAGGAGGTAGGCCTGTTCCTGGGTGACGTTCTCGGGAATCACCCAGGCCTCGATGGAATACTGATCGATGCCGGTGCCGCCCGCGGCAGCCGTAATCATGTCATACAGCTTGCCGGCATTGCCGAGGCTCTGGGCATGACCGCCGAGGAAGCGCACGCCATTGCCGCCCACCCACTCGTAGCGGCCGCTGAGGGTGAGATTGACCGGCGTGCCGACGCCGCTCAGATCCATGACGTCCCGGCCACTGCCTTCCTTGAATTCCCAGCGGGCGATCACGTTGCTCTCGTCCCGGCCGCTGCCCGAATCGAGCAGTCCCTCGCTCAGCGTCAAGGCCCCGCTGACCGTGAGATTGGCCGGATCCAGGCCGGTGGCCTGGATGCCGCTGGCGAAAGCGATGATGGCGTTGCGCATCTCGAGGGCGTCCGCATCGCAGGTGGACCAGCAATTGTGGAACTCGTCCCGCAGCCGCACCACCAGCCGGGAGGTCGCAACCTTGTCGCTGATGGGCGTACTCGGCGGAATGTCGCCATCACCCAGATCGATCTTGGGCTTGACCTCGGCATAGGCCGTGTCCACGTTGGGCGAACCGAAGAAGGGGGACTGTCGGGTCGACGCCGGTGCCGTCTCCGAATGACAGGCGGAACAGTGTTGTTGCAGCAGCGGATAGACGGTGCTGGCGAAGGCCGACGAATCGGCCGGGAAGGCGCGGGAGCCGCCGGGTTCGCGGTAGGTGGGCGCGCTCAGGACCAGCCCTCCGCCACTCCCGCCACTGCCGCCGGCACCGCCATTCGCCCAGTTGGCGATCCAGTTGGTCATCATGGTGGCGCACTGGCTGTCGGTGGCCAGCCAGCAGTTGTGCCCGTTGCCAACCCGGATGACCAGGCGCGACGCCGCCGGATTGTTGAGATCGGCGACGGTGATGGCCGCATTGTAGGCCTGGTTCACGTCATCGTTGCGGGCGAAATAGGGCTCCTGTTTCGCCGCCGTATCCGGCGCATGACAGTTGCCGCAGTTGTCCTTCAGGTGGGGCCACAGCTCGGCCTGGAAATTCAGCACGCTCTGATTCTGGGCAGCCGGCCCGGAATACCCCGTGGCACCGCCACCCAGATCGGGATTGGCCTCGGTGGTCGCGCCTCCGCCACAACCGGCCAGCAGGCCGGACAGGGCGAGCAAACCGATGCCGAAGGCGACGCCGGCCCTGCGGCGCACGCCGGCGAAACCGGTCACGAACGGATTGATCGTTGTCTTGTTCATCGTCTCTTTTTCCCGAAGTCCTGGCGTGCGTTTCCGCGCTTGCTGGTCGTGTTCGTTCAGTTGCCCATGCAGTCCACGGCCGCTCTGGCGAAGACCCGTTTGAGGTGATATCCGCTGCTCTTGAACTCCGCCACCGCGTTGCTCAGCTCGGTATTGCTGGGGGGCCGGAAGCAGACGGTCTTGTACACCTTCTCGACCTGGCAGGAGGCGAAGGCCTCGGTGTTGGCCAGCTCCTGACCCAGGCTCTTGGCACCGTTGCCCTCACACAGGCCGTGCGGATGGCTGTCGGCCAGGCTGCCGTCCGGGCAGGTGGGGCTCCAGCCGAAGCGGTTGCGGTTGGGACCGCGGCGCCAGTAGTTGGTCCAGTGATCGTCGGGGGTGTGATAGCCCCATTTGAAGTTGTTCTCGTTGATGTGGTACTTGGTCTGGACCCGGGTGTTCTCGCCCGAGGCGCCGTTGATTTCCGGATTGACGTTGAAATCGAGCATCCCGGCATCCGGATCCGTCGTGTAGTTCCAGTCGTAGTAGGCATAGGCCTGTACCATCGGATCCATCCCGGCATGACAGCCCAGACAGGCGTTCATGAAGATGCGACTGTCGCCACCGGGGCTGCGCGTCACGTCGCGGCGGATGCGATCCGAAGGCCGGCTGTTGTCCTTGATGGCGTTGAGATCCAGACACAGATGATTGATCAGGGTGAAGTTGAACATGGCCCGGTTGGTGCCGTCGATGAAGTAGGCGCGGGCGGCGGCCCGGGTGGTGAGTACGCCGGCGGTGGCGCTGGCCGGAAGCCCGGTCACGCTGCTCTGGGTCGTCTGTACCAGCACATTGGTGTCACCGAGGTTCAGGTGGGCGTTCTCGATGGCCTCGTAATGGGCATTGCTGGCGTTGCTGTAGGCGGGCGTGACATTGTTGCCCACATAGAGGATGTCGCCGCTGAGGATTTGCCGAAAATCGATGTCGTCCCGAATGATGCCGATGACCGTGGCCGTGTAGTCGTTCAAGGGCGCGAAGACCGTCTGCTCCTCGTTGGTCCAGGGCGTGATGAAATTCTTCAGGGTGACGCTGTAAAAAGCCGGATTCTGCATGGCGATATCGGCGGCCGCCTCCGGATTGCCGGCCACGATCGCCGCTTCCATGTCATCGAGCACGGCATTGGTGGGCGGAACACCGGCGATGCGATCATGGATGCGCTTGGCCTGGCGCCGCTCGAGATCGGCGGCCGTGGCGGCGAGGCTGGTGAACACCAGGCTGACGGCGGTCAGCAGGCAGGCGAGGCGGCGACCACGGAAACGGGCGTTCGGATGCTTGGCGATTTGCATGGCTTGGCTCATGACGATATTGGGAACTATCCCTTGGAAGGACTGTTGCATTCGGTTCGACACCCCCGCGCGGGCGGAGACGTCATCGTGACCTCGGCAACCGGTTCGGTTGCATGGGTTGGCGACAGGGGAAATTGACCGCTCAATCGTCCCGGGTTCATTCGGGTTCTGCCTCCGGAGTCGACTCGCAATCCTGTCTCCACTGGAGGACATTGCCCTTTTTGTAATGATTGTAGCGGCCATGTTGCCCGCATCGCCACCTCGAAGACATGACGGCCTTCACACTTTGGACAATTCGTCACCACCGAATGGAAAAGAATCGTTTAGACTTTCCCCAGCGAAGACGATTACCTGATTTACACGTCATGGGATGCTATTACCTAGGTCATAAAACGACGTCTGTAACAAAAAATCAGGAATCCCGGCTGTCCGAGTTTCGAGCCGGTCGCCAGGCCGCGCCGGCTTGGGGGATTCCTCCTGAGGTCCAACCATCAATCACGTTGCCAGCATCATGCGCCACCATCCATTCAGTCGTTCCCCCCTCTTTCCCGGCCTCGCCCTCCTGCTCGCGGTCGTGTCACTCACCGGCTGTGGCGGCGGTTCGGCGACCGAAGGCCCCGATCCGGGCATCATCGACTACCCCATCGCCTACGTGAAACGCCCGGTGCCCGTCGACAACAACGGCGATCCCCTGCAGGCGGATCTGCGCGATCCTGCCGCCGACGCGGGGATGGGGGGGGATCTCTACATCCGCACCCGCGCCACCGCCACCGCTTCGGAAATCAACGTCACCGGGACCGTCACCGGCGGCACGGGCGATGTCCGCGACGTGGACGTGTCCTTCGATGGCACGAAACTGGTGTTCAGCCTGCGCCTGGCGCCCACCAACGACAATCCCGAACCGACCTGGAATCTCTACGAATACGACATCGCCAGCGGCAGCCTGCGGCCGATCATTTCGACCGATGCCGATCGTGAACTCGGAGACGATCTCGCGCCCCACTACCTGCCGGACGGGCGCATCGTCTTCGCCTCCAACCGTCAGACCACCGCCTTCAATCTGCGTGCCCGTGAAGGCACCCGCAACAGTTCCGGCAAGCCGGCCTTCATCGCCCTCGACGAAGCCCGCCGGGCCAAGGCCTTCACCCTGCACGTGGTCGACAGCGACGGCAGCAACCTGCACCAGATCACCTTCAACCCGAGCCACGATCTGGATCCGCTGGTTCTCGCCAGCGGGGACATTCTCTACAGCCGCTGGGACAACGCCAGCGGCAATGACACCGGTTTCAGCCTCTACCGGGTCAGCCCCAGCGGCGGCGACGAGGAAATCGTCTACGGCGCCCACAGCCACGCCACGGGTACCGGGGGCGCCACCGTCCAGTTCGTCCGTCCCCGTGAACTGCCGGACGGCAGCATCGTCGTCATCGCCCGGCCGCTGACCGGCACCTTCGGCGGCGGCGACATCTGGCGCATCGACGTCGAGGGCCACGTGGACAACGACCGCGCACTCGGCGGCAGCCGACAAGGCGGTGGCCAACGGCCCCTGAGCACCGGTCTCGTCACCACCGATGGCAGTCCCTCGCCCGGCGGCCGCTATCACGACGTCTTCCCCCTGTGGGACGGCAGTGGCCGGTTCCTGATCAGCAAGGGTTTCTGCCAGGTCACCCTCGGCGGCCAGGTGGAGCCCTGCACCCCGGGCAATCTCGCCGATCCGACAGCCGTGGAAGCACCACCCGCCTACGCCATCTGGATGTACGATCCATCGCAGCAGACGGAGAAATTCGTCGTCCCGCCGGAACCCGGCATGATGTACACCGACGTGGTCGCCGTGCAGCCACGCCGCCGACCCAGTGTCGCGGTTGGCCAGACCCCCGATCCGGTTCTCGCCGGCGACAACTGGGGCCTGTTGCACATCCGCAGCGTGTATGACATGGACGGCGTGTTCTTCGATTACGGCAGCGGCATTCCGGATCTGACCACCATGGCCAGCAGCACGACCCCTGCCGCCAGCCGGCCGGCCCGTTTCCTGCGTCTCGTCAAGGCGGTTGCGCTGGGCGATCCCAATGCGGGATTTCCCAATCTGAACAACGATGCCTTCGGTCCGCGCCGCAACCTGGGCATGCGGGAAATCCTCGGCTACGCCCCCATCGAGCCGGACGGCTCGGTGTTGATGAAGGTGCCGGCCAACGTGCCCTTCACCCTCGAGATCCTCGACGCCGCCGGCCGGCGCATCGGCGCCCGGCACCGCCACTGGATCCAGGTCCCGCCCGGCGAGACCCTCGAATGCAACGGCTGTCACCAGCATCCCAACGACGGCAGCACGCCCCTGCCCCACGGGCGCAAGGGCGCCGGCCCGGCCAGCATCAACCCCGGCAACTGGAACGCCACCACCCTGGACACCAACCCCAACATCTTCTTCCTGCCGGGAGAAACCATGGCCCAGGCGCGTTACAACCGCTGCATCGTCGAAAACGGCACCTGTTCGTTCTCCGCCAATCCCACGCCGCGCGTCTATCTCGCCGAGCCCGACTTCGACCTCGACTTCGAGGACTACTGGTTCAACTACCTTTCCACCAGTGGCACACCCAATCCCGGGATCCGGCTCGCCTACGCGGATCTGACCACTTCCCCGCCCCTGGTGAGCGACTGCCTCGACGGCAGCGTGGCGGCCGACAAGCGGCACCTGTGCCGGATCATCATCAACTACCAGCAACACATCGAGCCCATCTGGTCAGCACCACGCACGGACGCCGGCGGCGTCGACCGCACCTGTACCACCTGCCACAGCACGCGTGATGCCGCCGGCAATCTGCAGGTTCCCGCCGGTCAGCTCAACCTCACCGACGACACCTCCGACTATCCCGGCGCCTTCGTCGCCAATCCCAATCAGGTCGATTCCTATCGGGAACTGCTGTTCAGCGACAACGAACTGGCCGTCAGCGGTAACGCCCTGATCTATGCCACACGCGATGTCCTCGACGCCAATGGCAATCCGATTCTGGACGCCAATGGTCAGCCGCTGCAGGAACCCATCCCCGTGTCCCCCTCCATGTCTGTCAACGGCGCCCGCGCCAGTTATTTCATGGAGAAGCTGACAAATACCGAATTGAACGCCGGTCGCCCGCTCAGCGGGACCACCGATCACTCCGGCTGGCTCACCGAGGCAGAGCTGAAACTCATCGCCGAGTGGCTGGACATCGGCGCCCAGTATTACAACAACCCCTTCGATCCCGGCGCGCCCACCAATTGACCGGCCAGGCGACTGATCCACGAACTGCCGCACGCCCCGACCCGCCATTCCCGGTATAATCACCGGGAATCGGGGTCCGGGAAGCTGGCATACCGGGCGGAAACAGACAGCATTGCGATGAAAGGTCGTTTTGCCGGGGCACCGCGGCAAATACATCATGCGAATCCAATTTCTCTGGTTGGTGATCCTGGCCCTCTGGGTCACAGCGATGCCCCGGGCCGAGGAAACGGCGCCGGAATACGTGCGCATCGCCGATCCCTACCTCGAACTGCACACCGGTCCCGGCCAGGGCTATCCGGTGTTCTACGTGGCCGAGCGGGGCGAGGAAATCGCCATCCTGCGGCGGCACACCGACTGGTTCCGGGTGCGCACCCGGCGCGGCAAGGAGGGCTGGGTCCATCGCGATCAACTGGAGCGGACCCTGAGCCTGGGCGGCGAGAAGGTGAAACTGGCCACCACCACCCTGGAATCCTTCAGCGAACGGCGCTGGGAAATCGGCGCCACCGGCAGCGACTTCGGCGGCGCGGCCATGCTCGGCCTCTATGGCGGCTATGCCTTCAGCAAGAACCTCTCGGCCGAGCTGGGCCTGGCCCAGTCTTTCGGCAACATCTCCAGCACCCTGTCGCTCACCGGGCGGCTGGTGGCCCAGCCCTTTCCCGAATGGCGCTATTCGCCGTTCTTCAGCCTCGGGACCGGGTTTATCGAGATCAAGCCCAAGGCCACCATCATCTACCCGGAGCGCACGACCAACCAGATGAGCTACATTGCCCTCGGGCTGCGCACCTGGCTGACGCGGCGTTTTCTGTTCCGCATCGAATACGACTATTACACGATTTTCTCGGCCACCAACGACCGGGACGACAACGAGGAACTCAACGGATGGCAAGCCGGTTTCGCAGTCTTCTTCTGACGGGTCTTCTGGCCTGCGGGCTCCTGGCAGGCGGCCTGCCCGCCTCGCGGGCCGCCGAGACGGCGCCCGACGACAAGGAACTCTCGCCCATCATCGAACCCGAAGTCGCGCGGCGCGAGTTTCACGAGGCCCGTATCGACACCGAGGATTTCGAGGTCACCGCCTTCGCGGGCATCCTGGGCATCGAGGATTTCGGCAGCAGCCCGGTCTACGGCGCCCGCCTGGCCTATCACATCGCCGAATGGCTGTTCGTGGAGGGCGCATTGGGCATGGCCACCGCCGGCAAGACCAGTTACGAGGCCATCACCGGCACCAACAACCTCAGCGACGAAGAACGCAACCTCACCTATTACAACATCGCGGTGGGGTTCAACCTGCTGCCCGGCGAGGTCTATCCTTCCCGCCACACCACCTTCAACTCCGATTTCTATCTCATTGGCGGTGTCGGCAGCACCCGCTTCGCCGGCGCCGACCGCTTCACCTTCAATTTCGGTGTCGGCTACCGGTTGCTGTTCACCGACAGCTTTGCCCTGCGCATCGATTTTCGTGATCACGTCTTCAACATGGACGCGGCCGTTCTCGGTCAGGACAAGACCAGTCAGAACCTGGAACTGACCGCCGGCCTTGCCTTCTTCTTCTGAACCACAGGAGTGACATCATGCCAATTCCGTTTGTCCGCCTTTCGCTTCGCCTGCTGCTGACCGTCCTGCTGCTGACCACCCTGGCAAGCGTGCGCGCCGAGGCCCTCAGCGGCCCGGCCCCCGACTTCACGCTGCGCAGCAACACCGGCAAGAACCTCAAGCTCAGCGAATTCCGTGGCCAGGTGGTGCTGCTCAACTTCTGGGCTTCCTGGTGTGGCCCCTGCCGCCAGGAGATGCCGGCCCTCGACAAGCTGCACAAGCGCTACCGCAAACTCGGTTTCACGGTGCTGGGTGTGAACGTGGAGGAAGACTCCAGGCAGGCCAGGCAACTGCTCAAGGAGGTGAAGGTCAGCTTCCCCATCCTCTTCGACACCCGGAACCAGGCCAGCCAGCTCTATCACGTGGAGGCCATGCCCACCACCGTGATCATCGATCGTGACGGCAACATGCGCTACCTGCACAAGGGCTACAAGCCGGGCGAGGAGCGCCTCTACAGGAAATGGGTCAAGCAACTGATCCGGGAGTGAAGCCCATGCGTCCCCTGTTCATCATCCTGTCCCTGCTGTGGCTGGCCGGCTGCAGTATCGAACCCTGGGTCAAACCCTACGAACGGGCCCACCTGGCCGATCCCATCATGAGCTTCAGCCGGGATCCGGTGGCCGACAGTTACATCAACCACGTGCATGAGGCACGCGAGGGCGCCCGCGGCGCCGGCGTGGCCTCCGGGGGTGGCTGTGGCTGCAACTAGCCCGGATATGGTGCCAAAGCACCGGCCCTGGCGGCTTCTCGCACGGGCCGGCCGCCTTCTGCTGCCGGCACTACTGCTGGGCTGGAGCCTCGGCCTGCGCAGCGCCATCCTGCCTGCGGATCGGGCCGACGCCCTCTACCACGCCTATGACGGCGGCGGGGTACAGGTCAACGGCCCCTCGATCCTGGTGCGCAAATCCATCGGCACCAGCGTCTCGGCCTCCTACAATTACTATGTGGACAACGTCTCCAGCGCGTCGGTCGACGTGCTCTCCTATGCCAGCCCCTACACCGAGCAGCGCACGGAACAGTCGGTCAACGTCGACTACCTGCACGGCAAGAGCACCATGAACCTTTCGTACACCAACAGCGACGAAAGCGACTACGTCTCCGACACCTACAGCTTCACCCTCAGCCAGGATCTGTTCGGCGATCTGACCACCGTGGCCCTGGGCTACAGCGTCAGCGACAACACCGTGGGGCGCAACAACAGGAAAACCGGCACCACCCAGATCGTCGGTACCGCCAGGGTCCAGGGGTGGCGACTCAACGTCTCGCAGATCCTCAGCAAGAACAGCCTTCTCGGCTTCACCTTCGACACCATCAGCGACGAAGGCTACCTCAACAATCCCTACCGCTCGGTGCGCTACCTTGACTCGGGCAGCGGGACGGGCTTCAGCTACCAGACCGAGGTCTATCCCAACACCCGCACCTCCAACGCCGGCGCCCTGCGCCTGCGCTACTACCTGCCCTGGCGCGCCGCCGTCAGTGCCGGTTACCGCCTGTTCTCCGACACCTGGGGGATCCGCGCCAGGACCTGGGAGCTGGGCTACACGCAGACCTGGCGCGATCGCTGGACCTTCGAGGCGCGCTATCGCCTCTATGATCAGACCAAGGCCGATTTCTACAGTGATCTCTTCCCCTACCGGGACGCCCAGAACTTCCTGGCCCGCGACAAGGAACTGTCCACCTACACCAGCCGCAACCTGGGCTTGGGGGTGACCTATCATTTCCTCAAAAACGGCTGGGGCTTCATCGACGATGGCACGGCCAACCTGTTCTACGACATGATCAACTTCGATTACCAGGACTTCCGCAACATCCCGGCCGGAGGTCTGGCCGGGCAGGAACCGCTCTATTCCTTCGATGCCGGGGTGATTCGGGCCTTCCTCTCCATCTGGTATTGAACGGCAGAGGAAAGCAACAAGGTACGCTGACGCCGATCGGGTCCCATGCTGGACAGGACCGCCCGCCTTGCCTAGGCTGGAAGGAAAATCCGTTTCCGGGGGAGCCATGTCCGGCAGTCGCACACGCACCATCGACGGCAACCAGGCCGCCGCCATGGTCGCCCATCGCCTCAACGAGGTGATCGCCATCTATCCCATCACCCCCGCCTCGCCCATGGGCGAATGGGCCGACGAGTGGTCGGCCCGCGGCCAGACCAACCTGTGGGGCACGGTACCCCAGGTGATCGAGATGCAGAGCGAGGGCGGCGCCGCCGGTGCCGTGCACGGCGCGCTGCAGGCCGGCAGCCTCACCACCACCTTCACCGCCTCCCAGGGGCTGCTGCTGATGCTGCCCAACATGTTCAAGATCGCCGGCGAGCTGACCCCGACGGTGTTCCACATCGCCGCCCGCTCGCTGGCCTGCCAGGCGCTCTCCATCTTCGGCGATCACTCGGACGTGATGGCCGCCCGCAGCACCGGCTTCGGCATGCTCTTCGCCAACTCCCCGCAGGAAGTGCTGGACTTCGCGCTCATCAGCCAGGCGGCCAGCCTCGAGGGCCGCATTCCCCTGCTGCACGTCTTCGACGGCTTTCGCACCTCCCACGAGGTGGCCAAGATCACCGTGTTCGACGATGACGTGATGCAGGCGATGATCGACGACACCTGGATTCACGCCCACCGCGCCCGCGCCCTGTCGCCCGACCATCCGGTGCTGCGCGGCAGCTCCCAGAACCCCGACGTCTACTTCCAGGCGCGGGAGACGGTCAACCCGTACTACGACCGCATGCCTGCCATCGTCCAGGGCGCCATGGATCGCTTCGCCGGCCTTACAGGGCGGCAATACCATCTGTTCGACTGGGTGGGCCACCCCGAAGCGGAACGGGTGATGATCCTGATGGGCTCCGGCGCCGAAGCGGCCGAGGAGACGGTGCACCATCTGGTGCGCCAGGGCGAGAAGGTGGGGCTGGTGAAGGTGCGCCTGTTCCGGCCCTTCGACGCCGAGGCGCTGCTTGAGGCACTGCCGGCTTCCGTGCGCCGCATCGCGGTGCTGGACCGCACCAAGGAGCCGGGCGCCGACGGCGAGCCGCTCTACAAGGACGTGCTCGGCGCCATCGCCGGCCACCACGCCCGCGGCGGCCGCCGCTTCGACGAACTGCCGCTGATCACCGGCGGTCGCTACGGCCTCTCCTCCAAGGAGTTCACCCCGGCCATGGTCAAGTCGGTGTTCGACGAGCTGTCCAAACTGCAGCCGAAGCATCCTTTCACCATCGGCATCCACGACGACGTGACCCACCTGAGCCTCGACTGGGATCCCGCCTGGCGCACCGACGCCCATGCCGACAGCTTCCAGGGGGTGTTCTACGGCCTCGGCTCCGACGGGACGGTGAGCGCCAACAAGAACAGCATCAAGATCATCGGCGAGGGCACCGATCTCCATGCCCAAGGCTACTTCGTCTACGACTCGAAGAAGTCGGGCGCCATGACTGTCTCCCACCTGCGCTTCGGGCCCAAACCCATCCACGCCACCTACCTCATCGGCGACGGCGAGGCCGACTTCGTGGCCTGCCACCAGCCGGTGTTCCTCGAGCGCTATCCCATGCTCGACAAGGCGAAGGCAGGGGCGGTGTTTCTGCTCAACAGCCCCGAGCCGCCGGAGAAAGTGTGGGACAGCCTGCCCCGCCGGCTGCAGGAACAGGCCATCGAGAAACGGATCCGGATCCACGCCATCGATGCCTACGCCGTCGCACAGGAAGCCGGCATGGGCCGGCGCATCAACACCATCATGCAAACCTGCTTCTTCGCCCTGTCGGGGATCCTGCCCCGCGACGAAGCCATCGCCGCCATCAAGCAGGCGGTAGAGCAGACCTATGGCAAGAAAGGCCGACGCATTGTGGAGATGAACTTCCAGGCCATCGACGCGGCCCTGGCCGGCCTGCACCCGGTGCCGGTACCGGATAAGGTGACCGCCGAGCGCGATCTGGCCCCGCCGGTGCCGCCCGATGCCCCACGCTTCGTGGTGGAGGTCACCGGCGAGATCATCGCCGGGCGCGGCGACGCCATCCCGGTGAGCAGGCTGCCAGCCGACGGCACCTTCCCCCTCGGCACCGCCGCCTGGGAGAAACGCAACCTGGCGCTGGAGATCCCGGTCTGGGACGCCGAGCTGTGCACCCAGTGCGGCAAGTGCCCGCTGGTCTGCCCGCACAGCGCCATCCGCAGCAAGATCTTCCCCGAGGCATTGCTGAAGGACGCGCCGCCCACCTTCAAGTCTGCCCCCGTGCGCGGCAAGGACTTCCCGAAGGGGCTGCGCATCGCCTACCAGGTGGCGCCAGAGGACTGCACCGGCTGCACCCTGTGCGTGGACATCTGTCCCATCCACGACAAGTCCAACGTCAGCCGCAAGGCGCTCAACATGGCGCCCCAGCCGCCGCTGCGGGCGCAGGAACAGGACAACTGGAATTTCTTCCTCATCCTGCCCGAGTACGACCGGCGGGAAATCAAGATCACCACCATCAAGGGATCCATGCTCATGCAGCCGCTGTTCGAGTTCTCCGGCGCCTGCGTGGGCTGCGGCGAGACCCCCTACGTGCGCCTGGCCAGCCAGCTCTTTGGCGATCGCATGCTGGTGGCCAACGCCACCGGCTGCTCCTCCATCTACGGCGGCAACCTGCCCACCACCCCCTGGACCGTCAACCCCGAAGGCCGCGGCCCGGCCTGGAACAACTCCCTGTTCGAGGACAACGCCGAGTTTGGCTTCGGCATGCGGGTGGCCCTGGACCAGCAGATCGAACAGGCCTGCGAACTGCTGCTGCGCCTGCGGGATCGACTCGACGCCGATCTGGTGGAAGGTTTGCTGCACGCCGATCAGTCCACCGAGGCGGGACTATATGAACAGCGCGAGCGCATCGCCCGGCTCAAGGCGGCCCTGGGTGTCATCGACGAGGCGGACGCCCGCCACCTGCTGGAGCTGGCCGACGTCTTCGCCCGCCGCTCGGTCTGGATCATCGGCGGCGACGGCTGGGCCTACGACATCGGCTACGGCGGCCTGGACCACGTACTCGCCGCCGGCCGCGACGTCAACATCCTGGTGCTCGACACCGAGGTCTACTCCAACACCGGCGGCCAGACCTCCAAGGCCACCCCGCTCGGCGCCGTGGCCAAGTTCTCCGCCGGCGGCAAGCCCACCATGAAGAAGGACCTGGCCCTGCTGGCCATGGACTACGAAAACGTCTACGTGGCCCACGTGGCCTACGGCGCCAGGGACGTGCAGACCCTGCGCGCCTTCCTCGAGGCCGAGGCCCATCCGGGCCCCTCGCTGATCATCGCCTACTCGCCCTGCATCGCCCACGGCGTGGATCTCTCCCACAACCACCGCCAACAGAACCTGGCGGTAAAGAGCGGCCACTGGCCGCTGTTCCGCTTCGATCCCAAACGGATCGCCCGGGGCGACAATCCCCTGCGCCTGGACTCGGGCGAGCCCACCCTTCCCTACAGGGAATTCATGCAGACCGAGACCCGCTTCAGCATGCTCTGGCACACCCATCCCGAGGCCGCCGAACGCTTTGCCGAACAGGCCCAGCAGGAAGTGCGCCACCGGTGGCACTACTACCGGCAGCTCGCCGAGCTGGACTGGGACGAACACACCTCGCCCGCGGCCGAAAAGGCCCGCCTGAAACCGGAGACGCACTGACATGGCCGATCTGTCCACCACCTGGCTGGGGCTGGAGCTGGCCAATCCGCTGGTCCCCTCGGCCTCGCCCCTGAGCCGCGACACGGATCACGCCCTGCGCCTGGAAGACGCCGGTGCCGCCGCCCTGGTGATGTATTCCCTGTTCGAAGAGAAGATCGATCGCGAGGCGGCCCACCTGCAACGTTTCCTGCACGAACAGGAGACCGGCTTCGCCGAGGCCACCGGCTTCCATCCCGTCCCCGAGCAGTACAAGACCTGCCAGGAGGAATACCTGGAACAGCTCGCTGCCCTCAAGGCCCGGCTGGCCATCCCGGTCATCGCCAGCCTCAACGGCGCCTCCCTCGGCGGCTGGATCGAATACGGCCGCATGCTCGAAGAAGCCGGCGCCGACGCCCTGGAACTCAACACCTACCACCTGGCCGCCAATCCCGACGAGGACTGTGCCACCACCGAACAGCGCTATCTGGATCTGCTGGGCGAGTTGCGCCGTCACGTGCAGCTCCCCATCAACATGAAGATCTCGCCCTATTTCAGCGCCCTGGCCCACTTCGCCACCCGGCTGGAAACCGCCGGAGCCGACGGTCTGAGCCTGTTCAACCGCTTCTACCAGCCCGACATCGATCTCGACACCCTGGACGTGGCCCACCGCCTGGAACTGTCCCGCCCCCACGAAGCCCTGCTGCGGATCCGCTGGGCCGGCCTGCTGCACGGCAAGGTGAACCTCTCCCTCGGCGTCACCGGTGGCTTCCATACCGGCGCCGATGCCCTCAAGGCCCTGCTCGCCGGTGCCGACGTGGTGCACCTGTGCAGCGTCCTGCTGCAGGAAGGCCCGGACGCCCTCGCCCGAATCCTCACCTTCCTGCAGGACTGGATGACGGAGCGGGAATACACCTCGGTCGAGCAGCTCCGCGGCAGCCTCAGCCAGTCACACGCCGTGGATCCGACCGCCTACGAACGGGCCAACTACGTGGAAGTGCTCGACAGCTACAGCTCGCCACCGGGCGTCTGGCGCTGACGGGCTTGAAACCGGCAAGGAGACCCACCACATGAGAACCATCCTCACCCTCATTTTGCTGACCTTTCAGGTGACCGCCATGAGCATGACCCTCACTTCCCCCGCCTTCGAAGACGGCGACCCCATCCCCGCCCGCTATACCTGTGACGACGCCGACGTCACCCCGCCCCTGCACTGGTCCGGCCTGCCCGCCGGTACCCGCAGCCTGGCCCTCATCGTCGACGACCCGGACGCCCCCGATCCGGCCGCGCCGAAGATGATCTGGGTCCACTGGGTGCTCTACAACCTGCCACCCGACACCCCCGGCCTGCCCGAAGCCATCGACCCCGCCGATCTCCCGCCCGGCACCGGCGAAGGCCTCAACGACTGGAACCGCACCGGCTACGGCGGCCCCTGCCCCCCCATCGGCCGCCACCGCTACTTCTTCAAGCTCTACGCCCTCGACACCGTCCTGCCCGATCTCGGCACCCCCACCAAGGCCGAACTCCTCCAGGCCATGCAGGGTCACATCCTCGGCGAAGCCGTATTGATGGGAACCTATCAGCGCCGTTGACCATCTGACAGTTCTCCTGCACTGCATGCCGGATATGACTTCCGGGTTATTGGCGTACCCGGCGTTTGAGGGGAAAGTATGACCCGTTCCCTGGGAACGGAATTCACCCGAATGCCTATGGAGGTACCCCATGCCGATCCGTCCCCACTGGCTGACTCTGCTCAGTCTCGGCTTCTTCGGCCTGCTGCTGAACGCATATGGCCAAACCACCCAGGACGAGAACCACGGAAACAATGCCCGAACCATGACCATGCCCAGTGAACAGGCGATCGACGCCCTCAACCATCGCAAGTTTTTCTTCATGCATCATTCGGTCGGGGACAACATCATCAAGGGCATCGAGATGCTCGCCGACGAACTTCTCACCCCTGTAAATATCATGACCCTGGACGGCGAAGCCACCACACTCGCTATTCCCCACAACGGCCTCGCTCATGCCCGGGGTGGAAAGAACAGGTATCCGCAGACCAAGATCGATGCCTTCGCCAGCCAAATGGCGCGCTTCGCCGTGGATTCACGACCACAGATTGCCTTCATGAAATTCTGTTTCGTCGACTTCTCCCCTGACACGGATCCACAGGCGCTGTTCCAGGCATACGCAACCGCGCTGAAACGGCTGGAAGTACAGTTCCCCGATGTACGCTTTGTCCATTTCACAGCCCCACTCACGCGCAGACCCGACGGCTGGAAGGACCGTATCTATAGAATCATTGGACGTGAAATATGGGAAGATGCCGCCAATATGCAGCGTGAAAAATACAACCAACTCATCCGAACACATTATCCAAAGTCACAGGTCTTCGACCTGGCATTTTATGAGTCTAACCGGCCAGACGGTGGCAGAGAGCGCCAGACGAGTGGAGATTTTACGTTTTACTCACTCGTTCCTGCTTATACTTATGATGGTGGGCATCTGAACGATACCGGCAAGAAAAGAATCGCTGCCATGCTCATCGATTTTTTATCAAACTTGTAAAATCTCATTGAGTTTTCAGGTTAACCGGCCTGGCCGGCACACCAAAAAGCGTGCTGTTTGGTGGAAAGCTTCTCACAACCACCGAATTTGCACCGATCACGGTATCGTGACCCACGGTGATGTCGCCCAAAACGCACACTCCTGGCCCAATATCTACCCGATCCTCGATAACGGGTTTTTTCCACTTTTCTGTCCGGTGAACAACTCCCATTGTTGTGTTGTGTCGAATATGTACATCATCACCAATGGAGACGGCACCAATGAATATCCCACCATGATGCCATATTCGCACACGTCGACCGACCTTGACGGAATATTCCAGATCAATCCCAAATACCAATTTCATCGAATTGTGCAATATTTTGTAGAGAATACTGAACGGCATGCGAAGTACTCTTGGCCGAATGCTCATTCTCCAGTTCCCAAACCGATGGATAACGAGCGCCCAAAGTCCCGGCACAAAAATATCTCGTTCATGGGTCTCAAAATCCTCTGCAATCAGGCGCCAGAAACCAATACCCTCCGGATTCTGATTTCGGTCCCCGGGCGTTGGATTATCCTGTTCCGCACATTCAGACCGGTATCTGCTCATAAGACTCTATGACACCTTGTGCTATCTAATTGGATGAGCAAATCTGACGCACCAAGGAATTGGACTGCAAAAAACCTGACCAATTTCCCAAAAATTCTCCTGTCCGGTGATTTGACTTTCGACGCATTAACGTATTTCTAAGCCCCCCAAGAAACATTCCAAGCGTCCAACATAGGTTGGCAGCCAACAGCCCTGTGCGACCATAATAGCGAATAAAGTAACGTGATCGAGAAAGATAATAATACAAGGGTGCCCGTTTTTTCTGATCATGCTTGCTCGACATTCCCGAGCTACCTCCCAGGAAGTGTACAATTTGCGCAGAGGGCCAGCGCATGATCTCCCACCCATGCGCCCTCACCCTTCGACAGTAATCAACATCTTCATAATACATGAAAAACCCTTCATCCAGATAACCAACCATTTCAAGGACATCGTGCCGAATCAAAACGCACGCAAATCCTACCCAGTCGGGGAAGGACGAGGCATTTGAATTGATTTCTTTTGGCCATGGCAACGTGTGATTTGGCATAATTCGATCGAGCACGCCAAGACTGGCTCCTCGCAACAACTCAGATATTGGAGAAATATTCCGAAAGGCACTATCGGACGCGTTTCCCTGTTCGTCGAACATCGCAGGCGAAATCAACCCAGCATTCGGATTTGCATGCATCGCCTTTGCCAATTCAGTGAAAAGGCCATCACGGACAATCGTATCACTATTAAGCAGAATATAAGCATCAGCTCGAGACGAGCGAATTCCCAAATTATTTCCTGCAGCAAATCCACCATTACTCTTCGATTCGATCACCGAAGCCCAATTCTGCCAATGATTGTTTTTAATCTCTTTCCTGATACGTTCCGCAGATCCGTCTCCTGAAGCATTGTCTACGATAATGACTTTAATGTTATTCGTTATTTGTGAAGCCATTGATCGAAGGCAGGCAATCGACAAATCTGGTGTCTTATAATTCAGCAAGATAACATTCAAGCGTATTTTTGTAGCATCCATTTGCCCAAGACCCTTTATCTTCCACACAGGACAACTCGGTCAAAAGTCCTGAGAGTTGCAGCCGAAACAAAGACAAATCTTCATAACGATTCACACTGAATGACCTGATTCCCTGATCCCGTGTATCTGAAATTCCCGAACACGCATTGCCTGTTTGCCTGGCCAGTAGCCAGAATAACTAGCAGCCCGATAAACAACTATTGAAACGTCTTCACTGACATGCGTTGATGATCAGCATTTTAGTATGCTTTCTCACTTTTGAGTGATAATACTGTCATGAACAAAATTCTGATATCCAACCATAAAGACCAGTTGTTGATATATTCAAGATCGCTTTCCACGCGCTTTATCATTTCCGTCAAATTCTGCGTTTCCCCACGATAACCCCGAACCTGGGCAAGTCCCGTAATCCCCGGTTTGATGCGATGGCGTGCCAGATAGGCCTCGATCCGCTCCGAATAGGTCAAGTTGTGACTGACTGCATGCGGCCGTGGCCCCACCAGGGACATGTTACCCAGCAAAACATTGAACAACTGGGGTAACTCATCTATGCTGCTCCGTCGCAAGAATGCACCAATACGGGTTATACGAGGGTCATCCCGCGTTGCTTGGCGCACGAAACCGTCGCCGGATTCCATGACCTTCATCGTGCGAAATTTGATGATTCGAAATCGCTTCCCGTCCCAGCCTGTTCGTTCCTGTAAAAAAAAGACTGGACCGGCTGAATCCAGTTTGATGGCAATGGCCGTCAACACCAGAATTGGAGAAGTCAATATCAGACCAAGGAATGCCAGTATGCGATCTTCCATGGCCTTCACCATCATATTCACACCCACAATCGGTGACTCGGACAGGGTAATGATAGGCACTCCTGACAATTCCTTGACACTGTAGTTGACCAGATTCATCCCAAAGATGTTCGGTGCCCAGTGGACATCCACGTTCTTGTCCAACAGATTCAAATACAACTTCTCTACGAGCGGAGAACTGTCCAGTGGAACGGCGAAGTATACGACCCTAATCCCCTTTTCTTCTACCAAGCGTAGAACATCCTCCATGCTCCCCAAAATCGGCAAAGAGGGACAGGAGGTCCCCACATCAATATCGCTCGTAAGAAATTCAGGATACTCTGTCTCCGCCTTGATCAGCCCGATCACCTTTTCCGCCAACCAGGGATTGCCATTGATCTTCTGCTGCAGATAACGTGCTAGTTGCCCCGAACCAATCACAAGCGCTTTTTTGGCTTCACGATTCTGACTGATCCTTCTGACGAGACGATAACCTGCCCAATGCGCCAAAACTTGCAACCCGTAGCCGACGCCAAACAACAACAAAAGATACCGGCGTGAGAAATACTCACTGGTTTTAAACAGAAAACCCAGACTCATTAGAAATCCAAATACGGCACCCCATGCCTTCAACAGGTGTATCGACTTGTCTTGTAACTGCTGAAAGTTTCGATATACCCCCATGCGGTCGTAAACGATTCCCATTGTCATCAGCAATAGCACTACCAAGGCCAGATACTCGCGAGGAAGCCCGCCAAATTGCAACCAGGACATTCCCAACGCAAATCCGCCAACAAGGAAAACATCGATCAGGGACTGAACTGTCGAAAATAGTGAGTTTCTCCGCTGTAAAATCGGACGACGCAGGGGTTTACTTCGTTCTCTCCGATTACGGCGCTCGACATCCGTTTCAAGCGTCTCGGGAAAAGTGAATGACTTGCGTATGCGGCGATAATAGGGACCGGCTACCTTCTTGCTGGCATCCTCCTCGACGGTGCGTTTCCTCGGCACGAATGACATAATCTGGAAATCCAATCCATCGCTCAGATGTTGGGAGAGGTATTGTCGGCTCACGGCCTTTTGCAAACAATACTTACATGGTCATATGGCGACGTGATGACTATAACTTTCGAAAGAATCCATCAAGCCCTCTGTTCTGAATCGTGCAACGTTTCCGTATAACATTAATCGTATTCCCCTCTGGTACTTCAATAGGGTAGTATGAAGGGTCCAATACTTGGATATCAGAACATTACACAAGGACATGCGCATGGACGTGAGGACCATACATCATTATCAAAAAATACGCGCCAAACGCTGGAAACAGCGCTTGTACATTTTGTTGCTTCTTTTCGCTGTACTCCTTGTATTCGTTCCAGAAACGCCGGTCATCGCCCAGGTCTCCGAGGCTGCTCAGGAAACCACAATGTTGCCTGCTGACAGCCACACAGCCCTTGGCCTTACCGACATTCTGTGGCCACTGCTTTTGGCCCTTGGCGGCTTTTTGTTTCTGACTATCAAAAGGTCAGTCTGATACGCAAAATCGACACTCTTTCCGCAAACCGCATGTCTCCAGCGAGAAAAGTCGTCGCCCATACCTGCAAACCGGTATATCAGATGTCACTTAATATCTCACGCCAAATCCGATACTTGCTCTCTCTGACCCTCCTCATCACCGGGTTTGGCCTCAGCTTTGCAGCTTCTGCTGGTGACTACATTCTCAACCCTGGCGATCATCTCCATATCTCGGTCTGGGGCGAAGAAAACCTGCAACAAGATGTTCTGATTCTGCCTGATGGGACTCTGGCATTTCCCCTGATTGGCACTCTGGAAGCGGCAGGACGCAGCATTTCCGCCTTGCGCAAGGAGATTGCCCGGAAACTGCAACCATACGTTCCTGAGGCCACCGTCAGCGTCACCGTCTCCGAAACTTCCGGAAATCTGGTTTACATCATCGGCAAGGTCAACGAGCCCGGAACTTATGTTCTTGTACGGCCAACCGACGTAATGCAGGCACTGAGCCTGGCGGGCGGGCTGGCCCGATTCGCCAAGGAGGATGAAATCCTCATCCTGCGTCGGGAAGGTCAGATCCAACGAAGCATTCCCTTTGACTATAGCAAGGTCATAACCGGTCAGGATCTGACCACCAATATCCTCCTCATGAGTGGGGATACTGTTGTTGTGCCATGATTGTTACAGCCAATTCCACGCAGTCAAATCCCTGCTCAAGATCCTGGCTCTGTCTCGTCCCTCTCCTGATGTTCTCTGCGAGCGATGTTCATGCCATGGAATGGCGACCGGAGTCCACGGTGGGGACCGAAATCGAATATACCGACAATTTATATATGGATAGCGAGAACCCCACAGCCGAGACGTTCCTTTACGGCAACGCCGTTTTTCGCCTCAGGGGTGAATCAGACACCACCCGTATTCTCCTCAATGCCGACGTCCACGCTCAGCGCCTGCAACGAACTCGCCGCGCCAATAACGAATTCTACACCGCCGGTGTTGCCTGTTCCCGGTTTTTTGAACAAGGCGAATTCAGTATTGAAACCCAATACAATGAAACTAGCACCCGCGCCATCGACCTTGAGACCATCGGCGTTACACCCAATTTTATTTTTGGCAAACAGCGTTCTGTTACATTTCACCCGCGGGTGGAATACGACGCCAATGAAACCAACCGTCTTGCTTTTGCCGTCAGATACGATGACATACGTTACGATCTGCCTAATTACACAGACTATACAAACACGAATGTTCAATTCAACTGGTTCCACTCGCTCAATGATCGGATCGAACTGAACACTCAAATGCAGGTTCAACGTTACGACAGCCGCGACAACCTCGTGGATCACGAGTATGGAAGTCTATTGGCAGTCTTGAACAACGAAGCAACTGATCGCTGGCATTTGCAGATTGGTGCAGGGCTTGGCTATCTGGTGAGAACATTTGGCAACAATTATCGGACATTCCTTGGCCGATTCAGTGCCACTCGGTTGAATGAACAAAGCGAATTTGTCATCAGAGCGGAATCCAGTCTGCAGCCAACCTCTTCTGCGCGGCTATCACGCCTTTCACGGTTCACTCTTGGCTATCGACTGAGCATCAGTGAACTAAGCAACATCAATTCGGAATTCGGCTTTTCGCGCAGCAACATCATCGACGCCAGTCCGTCATATGACAATGACCTGCTACGTGTCGGCATTGGTTACCATTCTCGTCTAAATGAGCGTCTGGATTGGAATGCTCGATATGCCTTTATCAACAACCTTACATCCAGAGACAATCTCAGCCGCATCTCTAATTCCATATTTCTCTCACTGACGTTGGCTTTCGACCACGAGTAACAGATGATGGATCAACAGGGTAAAACACTGATTGACTACCTTGACATCTTACGCAAGGAATACAAGCTGTTTTTGTTACCTTTCTTTCTGATTTTGTGTCTTGGTGCCATTTTTGCACTTACTCTGCCTTCCATCTACCGTTCCGAAGGGACCATTCTTGTCGAATCACAACAGATTCCAGACGAACTCATTCGGTCCACAATTACCAGTTTTGCCGACGAGCGTATCCAGATTATCCGTCAAATCGTCATGACGCGAGATAATCTCTTGAAGATCATCGATAAATATGATTTGTATGCAAAACTGCGTTCAAGTGGCGCCAATGATTCCGAACTACTGGAAATGATCAAGAAAAATATCTTCATTGCACTCAAACGCGGTAATGGCCCAATTCGCAATCGACGTCGTAATAGTCTGACATTCTCTGTAGCCTTTGAACATCCAGACCCTCATATTGCCCAGCGTGTGGCGAATGAACTGGTTACCCTCTTTCTAAAGAAAAATCTGGAAAACAGGACACGTCGCGCCACAGAGACTACTGAATTTCTGTCATCAGAAGCAGAAAAGCTTGAGCGGAAGATCAACATCATCGAACAACAGGTGGCCGAGTACAAACAAAAACACGAACACAGCCTCCCAGAAAACCTCGACCTCAACAACCAGATGCTCGAACGTGCTCAAAGAGCATTAAACGAAATTGAACGTGACATCAAGGCACAGAAAGAACAGGTTTCCTACCTTGAGGTTCAACTTGCCACCCTGCAGTCTACTGTACCCGAAAACGTAGATGGCCCGCTCACACTGCAGCAACAATTGACCCTTGCCCGAAGTCAATATACAAAACTTTCACAACGTTATGGCCCACAACATCCAGATATCCGCAAACTCAAACGGCAAATTGCGGATCTCGAGGCGCAGTTGAATTCGTCCGAAAACCATGAAATAACAGCCCCAGACTCTGAAAATCCGGCTGTATTACTTATCATGGCAAAACTTCGGTCAACAAAACAGGCCATCAGCTCCTTGCACAAGCAGCGCATCACCCTCCATAACCGAATCAAGACCTTACAAAACTACATTCTTCAGACACCACAAGTTGAACGAGGCCTCAAGGCCCTTGAGCGCGACTATGAGAATCTCAGAAACAAGTATGATGACCTCATGCAAAAAGCAACTGAAGCAAGACTTTCCAAAAGCATGGAGGAACAAAGCAAAGCCGAACGATTTACGCTCATTGAGGCTCCGGATTATCCCGAGGAGCCCATACGCCCAAACCGGCTTAAACTACTGATGCTCAGTTTTATTATTTCTATCAGTGCCGGGCTTGGAATCGTTTTCATCAAGGATGAAATGAGAGGAGGTATTCGAAATGCCCGACAACTCACCAGGTTAACGAAGTCAGTCCCAATGGTTTCAATTGGATATATTCACAATCAACAAGATATTAAATCTTCCAAAAGAAAACGACTGTATACTATCTTCGCTTTGATAACCCTCGTATTACTTATTGCTACTGTCCTGCACTTTGCTTACAAACCCCTTGATGAAATCGTTTTTATTCTTCGAAACCGGTTATAACAATTACGAGGCCCAACATGGCGACCGATCATTTCAAAAGAGCCTTGGAACTGGCGAGAAGACAAGGAAAGAAATCTGCTTCGGAACAAGCACGAAATGTCATTCATCGCATAAATGACCCAATCGGATTGAAATCTCAATACACGGACGATTTTCAGCATCTGGAATATACTCATACTCAGATACAGACCATTTCTGAACAACATCTCCGCGATAACCGGGTGATAGCCGGTTTTCCTGATGATCCTAACAGCAGCCCGTTTCGAATCCTGCGAACTCAACTCATGCAGGAACTTCGTCAACATGAATTGAACTCCATCGCGATTACGGCAGCACATTCCGGTGCAGGCAAATCACTGGTTGCAGCCAATCTCGCAGTCAGCCTGTCACTGATGACCAACATCACAGTCCTGCTCGTCGACCTCGATCTACGCAATCCATCGATACATCACTACTTTGACATCGATGTAAAATACGGTCTATATGACTATCTTACCGATGCGATACCCCTGAAAAATATTCTTGTCAACCCCGGCATAGATCGACTCGTAGTCCTTCCGGGTTCAAAACCTACCAGTGGTTCTTCTGAGCTTCTCGCCACCAAAGAAGCATTGAATCTGATCGATGAAATCTGCTCACGATACGCTTCACGCATTATCCTTTTCGACCTACCACCACTCATTGGACTCGATGATGCCCTGGTTGTACTTCCAAAAATCGATGCCTCCATCTTTGTCGTGGAGGCCAACAAAACGACAGAAGCGGAATTGCAACAGTCCATGCAGATTCTGGAAGACCATCATCTTCTAGGGACTGTTTTCAACAAGGCGGATCAACTTGATATTCGCCATTATGGATATTAATTCTGAATATGTTGCCGATCGACATCAGTGATCTTCAGAAAATTGGGTGTGTCCTGATCGGACGTAATGAAGGGCAGCGTCTCACGTACGCTATTACTAGCATTCCTGAAACCATTCGTCAAAGAAGTGTATATGTGGATTCTGGTTCAACGGATGGCAGCCAGGATTATGCCAGGACACAGGGATTACAACTTGTTGAACTATCGCCTGACATGCCATTTACTGCGGCTCGCGCGAGAAATGCTGGTGCAAAAAAATTGCTTGAAAACAATCCTGAGCTCGACTTTATTCAATTTTTCGACGGTGATTGTACTCTCATACCAGGATGGATTGAAACCGCTATAAGTTTTTTGAAAAATCATCCAGATACAGCTCTTGTTTGTGGACGAAGACGTGAACGTCATCCTCACCAATCAATCTATAACTGGCTATGCGACGTAGAATGGAATACACCGCTTGGGATAACACAGTCTTGTGGTGGTGATTTCCTTATACGCGCCGAAGTTTTTGAACAAGTCAATGGCTTTTCTTCAGATCTAATCGCTGGCGAAGAACCTGACATGTGTTTTCGGATCAGGAAACTCGGTCATACAATATATCGTATAAATCATGACATGACTTATCACGACGCCAACATCACAACGTTTCAACAATGGTTCAAAAGGTCCATTCGCGCCGGATATGCATATTCTGAAGCTGTTGTTAGACACAGGCATGAACCCAATGGATATTGGCGGAGAAACCTTATCCGCCTACTCTTTTGGGGAATAACACTCCCAACAATTGTTGTAGCTACAGCGCTATCAATTCACCCTGTATTTTCTGCATTATTGGTAATCTATCCTGCTCATGTCATACACATTGCCTTACGCTCAAAAATCAAAGAACATAAATGGATGTATGGACTTTTTATGATGATTTCAAAATTCTCTGAAACATTTGGTCTTCTTTTATATCTTCGCAATCGACTATTGTCACATTCGGCAAGACTAATTGAGTATAAATGACTGAACACTCACACATCCCCTCATTTTTCCTTCAACGCAAAGACGGGGGCCACACCGGCACTGGATGCCAATTTCTCGGCAAATGCCTGTATCAATGGTTCAAAATACCTGTCCGGCATTCTCGCCAACCACTCATACAACATGAGTCCCTGACGAAACAGGGAA
>JALSSV010000035.1 GCA_026984045.1 Chromatiales bacterium
GGGGATCCTGGCCATTCCCATCGTGGCCCTCATCGCCTTTCTGATCAGCATCGTCCTGGCCTACCAGGGCGCTTCCCAGCTCGCCCGCTTCGGCGCCACCGTGTATACGGTGGATCTGGTGGCCATTTCCCAGTTGCGCGAGATGGGCGTGCTGCTGACCGCCATCATGGTCGCCGGCCGTTCCGGCAGCGCCTTCGCCGCGCAGATCGGATTCATGAAGATCAACGAGGAGGTGGACGCCCTGCGCACCATGGGCTTCGAGCCCTACGAGATCCTGGTGGTGCCGCGGGTCATCGCCCTGATCCTCGTGTTGCCCCTGCTCACGGTGCTGGCGGATCTGATGGGCCTGCTGGGCGGGGCGCTGCTGGCGGTGTTCACCCTCGACATGACCCTGCAGCAGTTCTCTCTGCGCGCGGTGGAGGCGGTGGGGCTCAACACCTTCCTGGTGGGCGTGATCAAGGCCCCGGTGTTCGCCTTCCTGATCGGCTTCATCGGCACCATGCGCGGCCTGCAGGTCGCCGGCTCGGCCGATAGCGTGGGCCGGCAGACCACCAATGCGGTGGTGCAATCCATCTTCATGGTGATCCTGGCCGACGCCCTGTTCTCCATCGTCTTCGCCTGGCTGGACTTCTGATGGCCACGCCCGACGTTCTCATCCGGGTCCGCTCGCTGGTGAACCGCTTCGGCGATCAGGTGGTGCACGACGGGCTGGAACTCGATGTGCGCCGCGGCGAGATCCTGGGGCTGGTGGGCGGCTCGGGCAGCGGCAAGTCGGTGCTGTTGCGCTGCATCATCGGCCTGCGCAAGCCCACCGCCGGGACCATCGAGATCGAGGGCGAGGACATTACGCGCATGGACCGGCGCCGCTTCCTCGCCATCCAGAAACGCTGGGGCGTGCTGTTCCAGAGCGGCGCCCTGTTCTCCTCCCTGAGCGTGCTCGACAACATCCTGCTACCCATGCACGAATACCTGGCCCTGGACCCGGCCCGGCGCGAGGCCCTGGCGCGGCTGAAGATCCGCATGGTGGGCCTGGGGCCGGAGGCGGCCGACAAGTATCCCGCCGAACTGTCCGGGGGCATGATCAAGCGCGCCTCCCTGGCCCGCGCCCTGGCGCTCGATCCGGTGCTGCTGTTCCTCGACGAGCCCACTGCCGGCCTCGATCCCATCGCCGCCAGCGAATTCGACCAACTGCTGGCGTATCTGCGCGACAACCTCGGCCTCACCGTGGTGATGATCACCCACGATCTGGACACCCTGTTCAATATCTGTGATCGTATCGCGGTCCTGGTGGACAGGCGGCTCCAGGTGGGCACGCTGCAGGAGATGCTGGCCAGTGACCATCCCTGGATCCACCGCTATTTTCATGGTGCGCGGGCGCGAGCCGCACGCGGGGAGGCAGACTGAAGCGATGGAGAAGGAAGGCTACTACATTGCCGTGGGGGCCTTCGTGGTGCTGGCCGTGGGCCTGCTGGTGCTGTTCGTCGCCATCATCAGCGGTCGCCAGGCGTCTGCCGAGACCCGGCGCTACGAAGTCCGCTTCACCGGTTCGGTGGCCGGCCTCGACGTGGGCGGCGAGGTCCGCTATCTCGGCGTCAAGGTGGGCAAGGTGGTGGACATCAACCTGGTGCCCGACCAGCCCCGGGAAGTGAGCGTAATCATCGAAGTGAAGAAGGACGTGCCCATCTACGGCAACACCATCGCGAAGCTGCAGCTGCAGGGCATCACCGGCATCTCCTTCGTGGAACTGCGCAAGGAAGGACCGGGCCGCGAACCGCTGCCCACGCCGCCGCCGGGCGAACTGCCGCGCATCCGGGCCGCCGATTCGGATCTGGAGAAACTGGCCCGTTCCCTGCCCGATCTCTTCGACGCCGCCGAAGAGCTGGTGGACCGCGCCACCGATCTGCTCAGCGACCAGAACCTCAACCACTTCGCCACCCTGATGCGCGAACTGGCCGTCACCAGCCATGAACTGCCGGGGCTGGTCAGGCAGGTCGATGCCACCTTCGCCGAATACGCCCGCGCCGCCCACGAGGTGCGCCCGGATCTGGTGGCCGTGCTGAAACGTCTCAACCAGGTGAGCGAGGAACTGGAAGCCATGACCCGCCGCACCGAGGCGCTGTATGCCCACAACAGCGCGGTGCTCAACGCCACCCTCGGCAACAGCACCCAGAACATGCAACGCCTGCTGGAAGACGGCCGCGCCCTGGTGGGCACCCTGCGGCGCCTGACCCGCAAGCTGGAAGAGAATCCCGCGCTGCTCGTCACCCGGCCCCGGCCCCGTGGCGTGGAGATCGCCCCGTGAAGCGCCTGGGCGTTCTGCTGCTGGCCGCCGGCCTCGCAGGCTGCTCCCTGCCGAGCGCGGATCTGCCGCCGACCATCACCTACCGCCTCTCGGTGCCGGCCCTGCCGCCGGCGGCCGCACGCCGGCCCGTGCACCTGGTGGTGCACGTGGCCTACGTGGCCCCGGAAATCGCCTCCGAGGCCATCGTCCTCGATCTGCCAGGCCACCGCCTCGACCGCATCGCCAACGCCCGCTGGCCCGCCCCTCTGCCGGCCTACGTGCAGCAGCAGCTCATCCGTGCCTTCAGCCGCAGCGGTGCCTTCCGCCACGTAAGCGATGCCCCGGTCCCCGGCGGGATCAACTACCAACTGCGCCTGGAACTGCTCGACTTCCAGGCCGCCTCGACCCGCGAGGACGGGGCCCCGCGGATCCGCGTGCGCATCCACGCCGTGCTCCAGCGCCTGGACGAAGTGGCGCCCCGGCACGAGACGGTGATCCGCGCCACCGCGGAGGCCGTGGCCGCCGAGCGGCGCCAGCAGGCCATCGCTGCGGCCTTCGATCAGGCTTTCGCCGCAGTGGTGCGGGATCTCGCCGAAGGGGTGGAGGCCGCGCTGGCGCGCGAGGACGAAGATCACTGACGGACAACCCTCAACGCACAAGGAGCTGCCATGTTTCTGCAATTCGCCATCGCCCTTGCGGCGCTGCTGCTGGTCATCGTGTTCCTCGGGGTCAAGTCGGTACCCCAGGGCATGGAATACACGGTGGAACGCTTCGGCCGCTACATCCGCACCCTGCGCCCCGGCCTGAATTTCATCATTCCGGTGATCGATCGGATCGGCGCGAAGATGAACATGA
Organism: Chromatiales bacterium; assembly: GCA_026984045.1. Lineage (GTDB taxonomy): Bacteria > Pseudomonadota > Gammaproteobacteria > UBA6429 > Thiohalophilaceae > JALSSV01. Next base: position 3,137 of record JALSSV010000035.1, read on the forward strand.
TGGAGCAGGTGCTCGACGTTCCCTCCCAGGAGGTCATCACCAGGGACAACGCCATGGTCCAGGTGGACGGCGTGGTCTTCTACCAGGTGCTCGACGCGGCCAAGGCCGCCTACGAGGTCAACCGCCTGGAGGTGGCGATCCTGAACCTGACCATGACCAATATCCGTACCGTGATGGGTTCGATGGATCTGGACGAGTTGCTCTCCCAGCGCGATGCCATCAATGCAAGATTGCTGACCGTGGTGGACGAAGCCACCACCCCCTGGGGGGTGAAGGTCACCCGCATCGAGATCAAGGACATCACCCCGCCGCGGGATCTGGTGGACGCCATGGCCCGGCAGATGAAGGCCGAGCGCGACAAGCGCGCCGCGATCCTCGAGGCCGAGGGAGAACGCCAGGCCGAGATCCTCAAGGCCGAGGGTGAGAAGCAGGCTGCCATCCTCACCGCCGAAGGGGAAAAGGAGGCCGCCTTCCGCGAGGCCGAGGCCCGCGAGCGGCTGGCCGAGGCCGAGGCCAAGGCCACCGCCATGGTCTCCCGGGCCATCGCCGAGGGTGACGTGAACGCCATCAACTACTTCGTGGCCCAGAAATACGTGGACGCCCTGCAGCAGATTGCCTCGGCGCCCAACGAGAAGCTGGTATTCATGCCGCTCGAATCCTCCGGGATCGTCGGCGCCATCGGCGGCATCGCCGAACTGGCCAAGCAGGCCATGGCCCAGGCGGGCAAGGGCGCATGAGTTTCGTTCCCGACTTCTGGCACTGGTGGATCGGTGGCCTGGTGCTGCTGATCCTGGAAGTGTTCCTGCCCGGCACCTTCTTTCTGTGGATGGGCGTGGCGGCCGGATTCGTCGGCGTGCTGGTCTGGATCTGGCCGGCCATGCCCATCGAATACCAGATCATCGTCTTCGCCGTGGATTCGGTGGTGAACATCGTGGCCTGGAAGCGGTACGAGAAGCGCCGCCCGGTCCGCACCGATCAGCCCGCCCTCAATCGCCGCGGCGAACAGTACGTGGGCCGGCGCTTCACCCTCGACGATCCCATCGTCAACGGCGTCGGCCACCTGCGGGTGGACGACACCCGCTGGCGCATCGAAGGCCCGGACCTGCCCGCCGGCCGGAAGGTGGTGGTCACCGGCGTCGACGGCACCGTGCTGCGCGTGGAAGCGGCCGGGGGGAATGAACGGGAGAGAACATACAAGCGGCGCAAGCCGTGATTCTGCGGTAGCGGGTGGCGGGTAGCTGGTTGCTGGTAACGGCACGCAGACATGCCGGGCTGCAGCACGGGTCGCGTATCGCGGCTTGCGCCGGCCTACTCTTCCTCTCCACGGCAGCGTGCGAGCAGGGCGCGCAGGTGTTCGAGGCCGAGACGGCGGGCATGGGCCACGTTGCGTTGGGGGATCCCCTGCGGTTCGGGGTGGGCGTCCACGGCGCGGGCCAGGCTGGCTTCGCGCAGCAGGTGCAGGGCGGGCACGGGGGCGCGGTTGGTGTAGTCGGCCGGATCGTCGGGCCGCGAGTCGGCGAAGCGGTAGCGGGGATGGAAATGGGCGAGCTGGTAGGTGCCGGCATAACCCAGGGTTTCGAGCAGATCGTCGGCCAGGGCGGTGAGATCGAGAAAGGCGTCGAAGTCGTCGAAGCCCCGCGGGATCAGCAGCAGGGTGGTCTCGGTGCCGGGGTGGGCATCGAGATGCCGGCATTCGGCCACCAGGGTCTGCAGCACCGCTTCCGGATCGCGGCCGTCGGCCACCGCATAGCGCAGGCGTTCGCCTGCGAGCACGCCGCGGGCGAAGGGGCAGAAGTTCTCGCCCACCACCACGGTCTCCACCCAGGCGCGCATGGCGGCGATGACGGCCGCGTCGTTCATCCTTCCTTCATGATCCGGCGCACCGTGGGCAGGTGGCGGCGGCTCACCTCCAGGGTCTTGTCCACGCCGGCCAGGCGCACGTGGCAGCGGCCGTCGGGCTGCTTTTCCAGGGCCTGCAGATACCGGCGCGCCACCAGGGCGTTGCGGTGGATGCGCAGGAAGCGCTCGCCGAAGCGCTTTTCCAGTTGCACCAGCGAGTCCTCGATCAGCACTTCGCCGTCGGCGTGGCCCACGGTCACGTACTTGTGTTCGGCCTGGAAGTAGCGGATCTCCGGTACCGGCACCAGGACGATGTTGCCGTGCACCCGGGCGCTGATGTGGCCGGGCTCGCCGTCGCCGTGGGTCGCTTCCGCCAGGGCCTCGAGCTGGGCCCGGTTGGGGCGGCGCGCGGCCTGCAGGGCGGTCTCGAGCTGTTCCCGGCGCACCGGCTTGAGCAGGTAGTCCACGGCGTGGCTGCGGAAGGCGGCCAGGGCGTAGTCGTCGTAGGCGGTGGTGAAGACGATGGCCGGCGGCGGATCGAGGCGGGCCAGGTGGCCGGCGGCTTCCAGCCCGTCCATGCCCGGCATGCGGATGTCCAGCAGCACCACGTCGGGCAGCCGGCGGCGGCAGGCCTCCACCGCCGCCAGGCCGTTGTGGGCCTCGCCGATCACCTCGGTATCGGGAAGCCGCTCGAGCATGCCGCGCAGCCGCAGGCGGGCGGGCGCTTCGTCATCGACGATCAGGATCTTCATCTTCGCTCTGGTAGGGAAAGCCCAGTTCCACAGTGTAGCCGGTTTCACCGGCGTCGACGGCCAGGGTGCCGCGCTCGCCGTGCAGGGCGCGCAGCCGCTCGCGGATGTTGTCCAGGGCCAGGCGGTTGCCCTGGCGCGCGTGGCCGCCCCGCGCGCAGGGGTTGTGCACCCGGATCCGCACCTGGCCGTTTTCCAGACGCCCCTCGATGGTGATCCGCCCCCCCTCGGGCAGCGGCTCGATGCCGTGATAGACGGCGTTCTCCAGCAGCGGCTGCAGCAGCAGGGGCGGCAGCAGGGCATCTTCCGGCACGTCGCCCATGTCCCATTCCACCTGCAGGCGCTCACCCAGACGCAGGGCTTCCAGATCCAGGTAACGCCGGCACAGTTGCAGTTCGTCGCGCAGCGGGATGCGCTGGCGGCCATCGCCCAGGGAGGCGCGGAACAGATCGGCCAGATCCTCCACCGCCGCCTCGGCCCGGTCCGGATCGCCGTGCACCAGCGAGGCGATGGTGTTCATGCTGTTGAACAGGAAGTGGGGCCGGATGCGCGACTGCAGGGCCTGCAGGCGGGCCGTGTTTTCGGCCTCGAGGCGCATTCGCCACTGGTGCTGAACGTAGAAATAGCGCAGCACCGGGCCGGTCAGCAGGGCGGCGATGAGCAGGTTGCGGCCGAGAAAGCGCCAGTGCCAGTTCAGATCCTGGGCGTAGGCGGGCGCATGGATCAGCCAGTAGGCCAGTTCGGTGACGATACCCACCACCACCAGCACCAGGGCGTAGGCGATGAAGCCGGCGCGGCGGTTGTTCAGCCGGCACAGCCAGGGGCGGGCCAGGCACAGGGCCAGGCAGCTCAGCAGCGCGCACCACTGCACGAACAGGGAGATCATGCCCAGGCGCTCCCAGCGTTCGGCGGCGTCGATCTCCAGCGGCGCCAGGGCCAGCACGAAGGCCGCCAGCTCGGCGATCAGGATCACGTTGAACACCGCGCGCATGGCGCACAGGTCCGGCAGGAACAGATCCGGGCATTGGCGGGGCTTGGGCAGCAGGGCCATGAGGGCATTATTGCCCAAAACCGGTATACTTGCCGCCGGTTTTCCCCATCCGGTATCCCTTGCATGAGCGACGAGCACTCCATCGACAAGCCCTGGGCGGGCCGCTTCACCGCCCCCACCGATGCCTTCGTCGAGGCCTTCACCGCCTCGGTGGGCTTCGACAAGCGCCTTTACCGGCACGACATCGCCGGCTCCATCGCCCATGCGCGGATGCTGGCCCACGTGGGCGTGCTCAGTGAGGAGGAATGCCGGCAGATCGTCGAGGGCCTGGAGGCCATCCGCGGCGAGATCGAGCGGGGCGAGTTCACCTGGTCCGCGGCCCTCGAGGACGTGCACATGAACATCGAGGCGCGCCTGACCGAGCGCATCGGCGAGGTGGGCAAGAAGCTCCACACCGGCCGTTCCCGCAACGATCAGGTGGCCACCGACATCCGCCTCTACCTGCGCGACGAGATCCGCGAGCTGGCCCGCGAGCTGCGCCGCCTGCAGGAAGGCCTGCTGGGGCTGGCCGAGCGCGAGGCCGAGACCATCATGCCCGGCTTCACCCACCTGCAGACCGCCCAGCCGGTGACCTTCGGCCATCACATGCTGGCCTGGTGCGAGATGCTGATGCGGGATCAGGACCGTCTGCGCGACGCCCACCGGCGGGTCAACGTCATGCCCCTCGGCGCCGCCGCCCTGGCCGGCACCACCTATCCCATCGACCGCGAGTTCACCGCCCGCGAACTGGGCTTCGAGGCCGTCTGCGAAAACTCGCTGGATGCCGTCTCCGATCGCGACTTCGCCATCGACCTGCTGGCCGCCTGTGCCACCCTGATGATGCACCTCTCCCGCTTCTCCGAGGAGCTGGTGCTGTGGAGTTCGGCGCAGTTCGACTTCGTGGATCTGGGCGACCGTTTCTGTACCGGCTCCTCCATCATGCCGCAGAAGAAGAACCCCGACGTGCCCGAGCTGGTGCGTGGCAAGACCGGCCGGATCTACGGCCACCTGACGAGCCTGCTGACCCTGATGAAGAGCCAGCCGCTGGCCTACAACAAGGACAACCAGGAAGACAAGGAACCCCTGTTCGACACCCTCGACAACGTCAAGGGCTGCCTGCGCCTGTTCGCCGACATGATGCCGCAGATCGAGGTCAGGCGTGAGCCGATGCGCGAAGCCGCCCGCCGCGGCTTCTCCACCGCCACCGATCTGGCCGACTACCTGGTGCGCAAGGGCGTGCCCTTCCGCGACGCCCACGAGATCGTCGGCAAGGCCGTGCGCCACGGCCTCGACACGGGCCGGGATCTCTCGGAGATGTCCCTCGAGGAACTGCGCCGCTTCTCGGACGCCATCGACGAGGACGTGTACAACGTGCTCACCCTGGAAGGCTCCGTGGCCGCCCGCGACCACCTCGGCGGCACCGCCCCCAAACAGGTCCGCGCCGCCGTCGAACGGGCCCGCCAGCGCCTGGAAGACTTCCCCCTGGCCCGCTGAGGACGTGGGCCATCCGGTCAGGGTTTCACCACCCGCAGGCGCGGCGCCCCCGCCGCGACCGCCACGTTGCGGCATAACAGAGAAAACGCCATCGCGGCGGGGCGCCGCGCCTGCGCCGTGAGATTGTAGTGCGCGAGTTGGCTCGAGCGCCGCGGCGTTGCCGTTGTGCGGTTTCGTTCCGGACGGTGGGCAGTGTCAGACAGGCGAAAGATTGGTGTCGGCGACGATCACGCCCGACCCTGATCGATGGCCTGGCGAATCGATTCGGGCGTGATGCCCTCTTCCGGGATCCCTTCACGCAGGCGTCGCAGCCGGAAAAGCCGTTCCGCTGGCGGAACATTTTCCGGGTTGAGGGCCGAATAGTGGGTCAGCTCGTCGTTCACGGTGCGGTGATGGGCTCTGGCAGCCTGCTCAGCCCAGTGCCTCCCGCGCCCGTTGCATCATCAGCCCCACGTCGTCGCCCTTGCGCCATTCGCTCATGCCGAAGCGTGCGCTTACTTTCATCGCGGGGTTCTCGGTTGCCAGCCTGTCCAGCCGTTCGCGGGTCATGGTGGCCACGTGGCGGGCGGCCTCGAGGCCGGTCTCGGGGAGGATGAACAGGAACTCGTCCTCGTCCAGGCGGCCGATGGTGTCGGCCCAGCGGCGCTGTTCGTTGAGCAGGTTGCGGATGGCCACGAGCACCTGGCGGATGGCCTCGGCCGAGCCTTCCAGGCCTTCCAGGCGCATGACGATGGCGGACAGGGGGTTGCCGTAGCGCCGGCTGCGGGCCACCTCGGTGGCCAGTTGGGCCGAGAGGGCCCGGCGGTTGGGCATGCCGGTGTCGGGATCGGTCACCGTCAGCTCGTCCAGCTCGGCGAGCAGGTCGTCGCGCTCGGCCAGGAGCTGCTTCATGGGGCTGGCGTCGCTGAAATACTGCAGCCGGCGGCCGTCGGCGAGGCGGTAGGTGTGGCCGAGCAGCCAGCGAGTCTCCGCCTGATCGCCGTGGGGCGGGATCGCCACCGAGGCTTCGTCGTCCCACAGGGCTGCAAGGCCCTCGGGGGCGGTTTCGGCGCCGTGTCCCAGGATCACGCTGGCGGCATCGCCCAGCCACTCCCGCAGGCGGTCGTTCATCCATTCCACCCGTCCGTCGGGAGCGATCAGCAGCAGGCCCAGGGGGCAGGCGGCGAGCAGTTCGCGGCAGGTGTCGGTATCCAGGGTATCGAGCATGACGGCCTTCTCGTCCGGGGGCCAACAAAACTACCCCGCCCCCACCCCCAGTGCAAGGCCTTGCCCGTTCCCCCCGGTCCTCGGCCATCGTCCCTCGCCACTTTTTCCTGGTGGAGTTTTGGTCCCGCTGGCCGATATTTCCAGAACCATGAGCCGTTTCGTTCGCCGCACACCCCGCCTCGAGGAGGCCCGGGAGCACGATTTCCGGGCCATCAAGGCCCGTTTTCTCGAGCTCAACCGCCAGCGCCTGCGCCGGGCGCGGGCCGATCTGCGCACCGCGGAACGGGAGTTTCTCGATCTGCTGCCCCTGCTGTTCCACGTCAACCACCCGGCCCTGCCGGGCTACGTGGACAAGGACACCCCCGCCGGGGTGCCGGATTACTCGCCTGCGGCCGGGGTGCTGCGCACCGCACGCCGGCACTTTCGCAGTTTCGCCTGGCGCAAGCGGGCCTACCGGCGCTTCGAGATCCAGTCGCTGTTCATGATGGGCAGCACCGGCACCATCGCCTTCACCGAAGGATCCGACTTCGACATCTGGATCTGTCACACCGAAGCACTGGCGCCTGAACAGGTGAAGCGCCTGGAAGTGAAAGCGGCGGCCATCGAGCAATGGGCCCGCGCCCAGGGGGTGGAGGCCAACCTGTTTCTGGTGGATCCGGCGGCCTTCCGGGAGGGCGATCACGGCCTGCTCGACAGCGAGAATACCGGCTCCGCCCTGCACTACCTGCTGCTGGAAGAGTTCTATCGCACCTCGGTGCTGCTGGCCGGGCGCATCCCCCTGTGGTGGCTGGTGCCGCCGGAGGAGGAGGCCGATTACGATGCGGTGGCCGCCGACATCAAGCGCAAGCGACTGGTGCATGCCCGGGCGCACGTGGATCTCGGCGGGCTCGATCGGGTGAATGCCGAGGAATTTTATGGGGCCACCCTGTGGCTGCTGTACAAGTCGATCCACGCGCCCTACAAGTCCCTGCTCAAGATCCTCCTGATGGAGGCCTATGCCACCGAGTATCCGGAACCGGATCTGCTGGGCCTGCGTTTCAAGCAGGCGGTGTATGCCGGTGAGACGGACATCGACACGCTCGATCCCTATCTCATGATGCTCGACAAGGTGGAGGACTACCTGACCCGTGCCGGCCAGCCGGAGCGTCTGGAACTGGCCCGGCGCAGTTTCTACTTCAAGGTGGGTCTGAAGCTGAGCGCAGGCCGCGGCGACGGCTGGCGCCGAACGCTGTTGCAGACACGGGTGGATCGCTGGGGCTGGCATCCCTCGCAACTGGTGCGGTTGGACGCTCGCGAACAGTGGAAGCTGGACGCCGTGCTCGCCGAGCGCCGCGAGCTGATCCGCGAATTCACCCAGACCTACCGCTATCTGTCCCTGTTCGCCCGCACCAAGAGCGCGGGCCATGCCATTCGCGCCGGGGATCTGACGGTGCTGGGTCGCAAGCTGTATGCCGCCTTCGAGCGCAAGGCCGGCAAGATCGACATCGTCTACCAGGGTATCACCCCGGATCTGCACGAAAGCCACGTGAGCTTTCACGAGCTGGCCCGGGAGGACGGCCGGCGGCACTGGATGGTCTTCTCCGGCGTGGTCCCGCCCGCCGACGTGGGCCTGTACGCGCCCCTCAAGCGGGACTACAGCCTGATGGCCCTGCTGGCCTGGTGCCACTTCAACCGGATCATCGACCGGCGCACCGTCATCGCCCTGTATTCCTCCAACACGGATCTGAGCGAGCGGGAGCTGTTGCAGATCGTCGATCACCTGTGTCGGGTCTTCCCCGATGGGCAGCCGCTGCCGGTGGCGATTGACGATCTGCGCCGGCCGGAACGGATCCGGGCCGTACTCACGGTGATCAATCTGGGGCTGGATCCCTTTGCGGTGCACACCCGGCGCGGTGAGCATCTCACCTCCAGCCGCACCGATGCCCTCAAGTACGGCGGCCGCCTCGAGAACCTGGCCCTGAGTCTCGATCAGGTGCTGGTGACGAGCTGGCAGCAGGTCCTCACCTTTCGCTATACCGGCGCCGAGGGGCTGATGCAGTGCCTGCAGGATTTCATGCGCTGGGCGCCTCCGGATGGTCGCCGCCCGCCAGCGCTCAATGCCGTCTGCCATTCCACCTACCGGGGGCCGGCCATCGCCCGGCGCATCGAAGCCCTGTTTGCAACGCTCTACCAGGTCTTCGACCGGGAGCAGGCGCTGCCCGGTACCCGCTTCGTGCTGGGCATCGAGTGGGATTACTTCGTGCTTTGGCAGGCCGAGGGCGAATTGCGCTACGCCAACCCCGGCGAGCTGGAGGAATTGAAAACCTGGCTGGGCCGGCCCCGGGCCCGGCATGCGCCCACCGTGTTCGACGAGGAGACGCCGGCGGATCAGATCCTGCCCCTGATCTACCGCCACGATCGTCCCGGTTGTGTGCAGTGCTTCTACGAATGCCGGGGCGACAACGTGCAGGTGTGGGTGGTGGACGAACGGGGCAGCCTTGCCGAGCAGATTCACCCCCTGTACGACGTGGTGAGCCTGGTGCGCCAGTACCGGGAGTTCTTCGACGCCAGCCTGCCGCGGCTGCGCGGCGCGGGCATGACGGCGGAAGAGGCCGGGGTGGAGGCGGTGCACTTCTACCGCATCGAACGGGACAGCGAGGGACGGCGAAGCGTGGTGCAGCACAGCCTCAACGCCTTCCTGCGTTCAGCCCCCTATCTGCGCCTGCAGGCCATCGTGGATCGCATCGAGGGGGAGACGAGCTACACCCTGGTGTGCGGCGAGCGGGAATTCACCAGCCTCGAACACGGCCCGGATCTGTTCCCGGTCGTGGCCCGCCACATCCTCGCCCTGCGCCGCGACGGCGAAGCCTATCCCATCCACGTCACCGATGTCGATCTCTCACCGCGCCTCCTCGCCGAGGAGGGTGGCCACGTGCAGACCGTGCGCTATCTCCACTGCAAGCAGCACATCGAAAGCCGCCTGCAGGCGGCGCTGGCGGAACTCGTCTGAGGCGCTCATTCCTCTCGCATGTCGTGGAAGATGGCCTCGAGATCGGCCTTCCAGGTGCGCACGAACTTCTGCAGGGCCGGATCCTTCTCCGGGAACAGGCTCGCGGGGTTGGCGGCCACGATCAGGGTCTCGTCCTCTTCGGCAAAGATGGCGATCTTGTGCGGCACGTAGGGGATGAGCAGGGGATGCTTCTCGGCCACTTCGCGGATCTCGTCGAGGCGGCCGAAGAACACCACCCGGTACTTGTCGGTCTTGTAGCCCTTGGAGGTCAGGCCGATGTCGACCCGCTGCACCCGCGAGAGGGTCTGGCCGTGGGCCTTGAGCACGTTCTGCAGCTTGAGCATGGCCTCGGGGAAGGTCATGGGAATGCGGGCCATGAGCAGATCCTCGGCCAGGGCCGGGGTGGCCAGCAGCCACAGCAGAAGCAGGAACAGGGGCTTGCGGATCATAGGGTGGCGTCCTCGATGATGGAGACGTAGGTGTCGTTCATCTCATGACACAGCCGGTTCAGCTCCACATTGTTGAACAGCCGTGACAGGCGTTCGGGATTGATGGCATAGACCTTGACCTTGCCTTCCTTCTCCACCACCGTCACCCGGCAGGGCAGGAACAGGCCCACCCGGGGATCGATGGCCAGCGCCTTGTTCAGAAAGCCGAAGTTGCAGAAATAGATGATGTGCTGTTTCGGGTTATCCTGGCCTGGCGGCACGAAACCGCTCTCCAGCTTCTGTTCGCGGATGATGATGAAGTTGTTGCCGACCGCTGCGTCCTTGAGATTGTTGATGGTGGTCTGGAAATCGTATTCCGAATCATAGACGATGGTGGCCTGCTCGGTCTCGATGGGCTGCTGGTGCACGGGCAAGGGATGGTCCTCGAAGGCGCGCACGAAGACCACCAGATCGTTGATGTCCTGCTCCGAGAGGCCCTGCTTGAGGAAGGAGACCATGGGCGTGCCCTCGCGGCCGTTCATCAGGGTGGCCTTGATGAACTGATCCGAGGCGGCGGCCAGAAAGCCGGGATTGTTCAGGGCCGGCGGAATGATGGGCAGATCCCGCGGACGGGAGAAGGTCACGCCGGTGCCCTTGCCGCCCTCGCCGTTGGGGCCGTGGCAGGGGGCGCAGTGTTTGGCGTAGAGCTGCTTGCCGTGCTCGCGGTCGCCACGCACCGGCTCCACCGGATAGCGGTAGGGCTTGCCCGGCGCCCAGTGACGGATGTATTTCACGATGGCCTTGACGTCCGCATCGCTGAGGCTCTTGAAGGCCGGCATGACCCGTCCGGGCCGGCCCCTGCGGATGGTGGTCTCGAGATACTTGTTGGTCACCGAGTACTGAAAGTCGGGCAGAGCCAGGGGCACGCCTACCCCGCCCATGCCGTCGTAACCGTGACAGGCGGCGCAGTGCTGGCGGAACAGGGCCTCGCCCCGTTCGAGCTGGGCGTCCTTCGCATGCGCGACGCCGGCCAGCGGCAACAGCAGGATGAGCAACAGCGGGCGAAAGGGGCGCATCGATCTCGATCCTCGGTCTTGGTTGAATTGATTGTAAACTGCCCGGGGCCCGAGGGCCATTGACGAATATCAAGCATCGCTAATATTTGACCGATCCGAATCGTTTTCAGTGTGGATCCGACGGGAAAAGCCATGAAACCCTGTTCCGAAGCCTGCGAGCAGAACAAGCAGCCCATTCGCGACGTGCTGGCGGAATACCTGTCCGAATCGCGGCGGGTGCTGGAGATCGGCAGCGGCACCGGCCAGCATGCCGTGTACTTTGCCGCCGCCTTCCCCCACCTCACCTGGCTGGCCAGCGACGTGGCCGAAAACCACCCCGGGATCCGCGCCTGGCTGGCCGAGGCCGATCTGCCGAATCTCCAGGGGCCGCTGGCGCTGGACGTCACCCGCCAGCCGTGGCCCGTGGGCGAGGTGGACACGGTGTTCTCCGCCAACACCGTGCACATCATGCACTGGCCGGCGGTCGAGCGGATGTTCGCCGGCATCGGCCGCCTGCTCCCGCCCCAGGGCCGCTTCCTGCTCTACGGCCCCTTCAACCTCGGCGGCGAATACACCGCCGAGAGCAACCGCCGCTTCGACGCTTGGCTGAAGGCGCGCGATCCCGACATGGGCGTGCGCGACCTCGAGGATCTGGACCATCTCGCCAGCGACCATGACCTGCTGCGCATCGCCCTGCACGACATGCCCGCCGACAACAAGCTCGTGGTCTGGCAGAAATGCCGCGTCATCGAGCGGTGACGGGAACCTGCCATGCTGTGCTGCGTTACTTCCACGGGACGGCATTCAACATTCTCCCAGCACCCGCAACAGCCAGGCGCGGAGGTCGGCGATCTCTTCGGAGCAGACGCCGTGTTCCATGGGGTAGGTGTGCCATTCGATACGATAGCCGAGGGTTTCGAGGCGCTGACGGCTGGCTTCGGCCAGGGGCAGGGGCACCACGGGGTCGTGCAGGCCGTGAGCCATGAAGATGGGCGTGTCGGCGTTGGCCGGATGGCGTTCGTCGGGCAGGCGGTCGGCCAGGGGCAGGTAGGTGGAGAGGGCCAGGATCCCGGCCAGGGGTTCGGGGTGGCGCAGGCCGGTGTGCAGGGCGATGGCCCCGCCCTGGGAGAAGCCGGCCAGAACGAGGCGCCCGGCCGGCACGCCCCGTGCCCGTTCGCGGGCGATCAGGGCCTCGATGCGCTGCCGGGACTGTTCGATGCCGGCCGCGTCTTCCGCGGCGGTGAAGTCCATGCCCAGGATGTCGTACCAGGCCGGCATCACGTAGCCGTTGTTGATGGTGACGGGGCGCGGCGGGGCGTGGGGTAGGACGAAGCGCACGCCGGCAAGGCCCAGTTCCGCCACCACCGGTTCGAAGTCGTGACCGTCGGCGCCGAGGCCGTGCAGCCAGATGACGCTGGCCTCGGCGTCGGCCGGGCCGATCTCCACGGCGGGCAACAGCGCTTCGCTCACGGTTCGAGGGTCACCGCTTCGCCGGCCTGTTCGCTGCACCATTCGCTCAGGGCGGCGAACAGCTCCTTGCCGTCGCCTTCGAGTACCCAGCGGTCGCCAGCCTCGTCGTAGTCGAAGTGGAAGCCGCCGCTGCGGGTGGCCACCCAGACCTGGCGCACCGGCGTCTGCCGGTTGACGATGATCTGGCTGCCGTCGGCGAAGCGCAGGGTGAGAATGCCGCCGGCGGTCTCGTAGTCGATGTCGGCGCCGCTCTCCTCGACGGCGTCCTCGAGGGCCAGCAGCAGATCATCGACCCGGTCGTGGAATTCCGATTCGTCCATATGTCCCCTCCTCGTTGACGGACGCCATTCTACGTCAAATCACCGAGGGAGATTGAGATGGGTCGCCTGCGACATGGAAACGACGCAAGCGCCCGCTGCCCGCGTCTTCGCTGTGGTTCTGAACCGTTTGCCAGTGGTAATGGCGAGGGCGCACGGTCATCTGGCCGGTCGGGGGTTGGGAGCCTCGCCGAACACCGGTGGCGGAGGGAGGTTGTCCCCGGTGTACTGGCGAAAGCCCAGGGGGCGGAGCTTTTCGATGAGGTCGGCCTTGTCGGCGCAGAAGTATTCCCGGCAGGGGATGTGCTCGCCATTGGCCCCCACGAGATAGGGCAGCTTCTGCGGCGGCAGGCGGCTTTCGTCGATGTGGCCATCGGGGAGGCGGGGGCAGCCGAAGCGGAGGTGGGGGGGGAG
>JALSSV010000036.1 GCA_026984045.1 Chromatiales bacterium
CGTCCACACAGCGACCACAGCGGGTGCAGTCGGCGCCGATGTCCACTTCCAGGCCCCGGGCGCGTCCCAGGATCACCGTATCCAGCACGTGCGGCACCAGGCACACCTTGCGGCACTCCCCTTCATGGAAACAGGAAGCCAGATGGTAACGCACTCGGAAGGGGGAGGTCGCGCCCACCAGGCCGTAGGTCAGGCCGATGGGACACAGGTAGCGGCACCAGGCACGGCGGCTGTAGAACACCTCGAAGGCCAGCAGGATGCCGATCCAGATCAGGGCCACGCCCGGGCCGTAGATGAGCGCGCGGCTGAGGATGCCGGTGGGCGAGATGGTCTCGTAGACCGTATAACCGGTGAGCAGGGCCAGCAGGGCGAACACCAGCCAGGCCACGGTGCGCAGACGCCGGTCGAGGGGATGATCCTTGACCCACTTCTTCTTCACTAGCCACACGTGCAGCATCTCGGCCCATTCGGCCAGCAGGTGGTAGGGGCAGACCCAGGAACAGAAGGTGCGCCCACCCAGCAGCCACCAGAGCACGAAGACGGTACTGGTGCCGATCACCAGGTTGATCACCACATGCTTGAAGGCCAGCATCACCTGCAGGGCGGAATTGAGATCGGCCATGTGGAAGCCGGCGAAACGCGAGGCGGTGAGCGCCCCTTCCAGCAACTGGATGTCGAGCCAGTAGGAGAGCACGAACAGCAGGTTGACGGATACCAGCACCAGCCAGCGGATGCGGCGGATCTTCTCTGGCGCCTGTTTGGCGGCCTTGTGGGCCAGCTCCACGCGGATCTTCTCGATCCGGCTCTTGTCGGCGCGTTTCTCCTGGTGGAGAGTCTTCACCTCCACCGGGATTTCCTCCGGGGCCGGCTTGCGCGGATCGCGGCCCAGCAGTTCGGCGACGGAATCGGTCAGTCGGCTCATGTGCGCATCCCCGTACTCTTCTCACGACTCTCGGTGCTGTCGATGACGATCACCGCCGGCGCCACCGGGCAGATCATCTCGCACACCCCGCAGCCCACGCAGCCATCCTGAATCACCGGCCGTTTGCGGCCGGTCTCGTCGATGGCCTCGAAGGTGATGGCATGCCGGGGCGGACACTGGTTCTCGTCACCCGAGGGCGGCTTGCCGGCCTCGCACTGGGCGATGCGGATCTCGATGGGACACTGACGCATGCACAGATCGCACAGGGCCAGATCGTAGGGATGATCCCGGACCGGAATGGGATTCCAGCGGTCCACCTCCTCGTAGCGCAGCTTGCCGGTGAAGTCCGGTCCCCGGGCCTGGCCGCGAAAACCCTTGCCTTGCACGGCCAGGCAGGCGCTTTCATTCACCACCCGGGCGATCCCCATGTCCACCTGATGGGGGTAGTTCACGTCATGAGTCAGGGCGCCGGTGGGACAGGCCAGCACGCACTGCAGTCCGTCGCAGGAGAAATCGCAGGCCTGCTTGCGGGCCGCGATGAAGGGCACGCCGACACCGAAGCCATCATCGAGATCGGCCAGGTGAATGGCTTCCACGGGGCAGACCTGCACGCACTGGCCGCACTTGATGCAGGCCGAGAGAAACCTCTCCTCATGCAGCGCGCCCGGCGGACGCAGGCGGATACGCCATTTGGCCAGCACCGGTACGTAGCCGAGCAGGGCCACACCCAGCACGCCGGCGCCATAGAGGACACTGCGCAGAAACTTGCGCCGCGCCTTCTGGCTGGACCTGCGCTTGTTGCGTTTGACATTGGCATGCATCGTTTATCTTCCCAGACTCTTGCGCAACAGTTCCAGGGCATCGGTGCCCTGGGCTTCTTCTGCCGGCGCCGTCGGCGCCACTGCGGTGATCGGTTGCATGCGCGGATGCGCATCGCGTACCAGCATGCGGGGCTCGGAGAATGGCGCCAGCCGCGCGAGGTAGTCCAGCACTTCCAGCATCGGCGATCCCTTGAAGAACTGGGCATAGGGCTCCTCCTGCCAGAGGCGATCGGCATAGTCGTAGAGTTCGTAGGGGGTGTCGCCCACGCCGTCGCCGTCCTGATCGAAGCCCTCGTAGTCGCTCCAGTAGTTGCCGTCCCAGTCGTTGCGATTGGCTGTCTTGCCGCCGGTCACCGTCACCTGGGTCAGGTTGTCCACGAAACTGTTGCCATGGAAAAGATTGCCCGTCCAGTCGTTGAGAAAACGCACCCCGATGGCGTTGTAGGCGATGAGGTTGCCGCGCATGCGGTTGGTGGTGTCGGGCTGGAAGGGGGAGACGTCCAGGTACATGCCACTGGAGCAGTACAGGATCCGGTTGCCCTCGATGGTCAGATCCGAGGTTTCCTTGAACCCGATCCCGATCCCGGTCGGCCCCGAGGCATTGGCGATGTAGTTGTTGCGCACCACCACCCCGTCGCTGTACATGAGAAAGATCCCCACCGTGTTGTGTTCGTAATGATTCTCTTCCACCAGGTTGTAGCGTGAATACATGAAATGTAGCGAATAGCGGCTGTTGCGGGCCGTATTTCGCCGGATCACGTTGTTGGCCGAATACCAGACCACCGTATCCCGGGCATCGGCAATGTCGTTCTCCTCGATGCGGTTGTGAAAGCTGTACCACAGGCGGATGGCATCGCCGCGCTGCCCCAGCTCGAAGGGCTTGGAGCGGATCCGGTTGCGCCGCACCACGTTGTTGCTGGACTGCTGCAGGTCGATGCCGAACAGGCAGTCGTCGATCCGGTTGTCGCGGATCACGTTGTACTTGCCCCGCACCTGGACCCCGGCATCGATGTCGTTGTACGACTCCCCGGAGCCGGTCAGGTGCAGGTTGCGGATCGTGGCGCCATCGGTCCGCAGCACGATCACGCTGCCCTTGCCGCCAGCGTCGATGGTCGCCTGGTTGCGCCCATCGAGCACGATGGGGCGGGTGATGACCACCGGACCGGCATACACCCCCGCCGCCAGCGTCAGGGTCTGTCCTGCCGGAGTGCGATCGATGAGCGGTTGCAGGGGAACCGGCGTGGCGGCCGCGGCCAGCCATGGCCAGCAACCCAGCAGCAGCCAGCAGGCCCGGTTCAGGGTGTGCATGGGCCGGCTCAGCGCGTGGCGTGGTCCGCATCCCGGCGGCGCAGCACAGCGGCCACGATCAGCAGGGCAGAGAACAACAGCATCAGGCCGAAACCGTAGTGGGGATAGGAATGGGTGGTGAACTGGGCCACCTTGCCGTCCCCGAACACGGTGGGCATGAAGGGCTTGACCGTGAAGGCGCCCATGGCATTGAGGTTGTGTCCGTACCACCACAGCCAGCCGGCATATTCGATCACGAAGAACACCGGCAGGGCCATGGGCACCACCACCAGCAGCCAGTAGAGCGGCCCGCGATTGCGGCGCGCGCCCCACAACAGGATCAGCATGGCCACCAGCACGCCCCAGAACACCAGATCCCCGACCCGGGTCATGGTATGCACCATGGGCCGGATGCGCTCGGGCTCGTTGAAATAGCGGCCCAGGGTCTTTTCGTAATGCCAGCTCATGACCTGGCGCACGCTGCCATTCCAGGTCTGGCGCTCGGCGGGCGGCTTGCGGGCCTGATCCGCCTCGAAACTGGCGCGCAGGAATTCGATCATGTCTTCCTTGGTCTTGATCTCGCCCGGCGACTTCGTCTCTTCCACGGCCACGCCGGATTCTTCCAGCGACTGTTTCAGCCGCTCGATGATGGCCGAGCCGGCTTCCGGAACCGCGGTCTGCTCTTCCTTTTCCAGATCCAGGCTCAGGGCATGCACCAGGGCCTCGATGTAGCCCTTGTTTTCATAACGGATGCCATTGTTCCCATACCAGGCCAGCGCCATCCACACGGCCAGCGCCGCGAAACCCGCACCCATGAGCCCGACACGGATCCTTGGCCGGGTGCACATGAAGCCCAGCAGCATGATTCCCAGCAGGGTCATGAGGAACTGGGAATAGGCCTTTTCCACCACCCCGCCGGCGGCGATGGGATACATGCCGACATAGTGGTTGATGGTGTCCATCTCGTGCACGCAATCCAGGGGCTCTTCCTCGGCGATCTCGGACTTCTTGACCGGCTTGCAGCCGTTGAAGACGCCATTCATGTGGAAGTGGATGCGCACCCCGTCGGGAAAGCTTTCCTTGGGGTAGTTGGGCGCCGTGAGCGAGACCCACCAGATGGGGGAATAGTAGATGGCCACCAGCAAGCCGACCGCAGCCAGGATCAGGACACGCTGGAGCCAGAGGCGTTGGACATTTTCCATGACGAATTACCGGAATTGTTATGGTAACGGCCCGGCGGTGCTGCGCCGGGCCGTGACCGGATCAGTCGAAGTCGGGATTGATCCAGTCCTTGGAGGGCGCCAGATCCTTCTTCGGGACCGGAATCCGGGAGACGTAGTTGATCACCATCTTCTGATCCTTGGGCGTGAAGTTCTTGATCTGTTTGACCATGTCGGGGTTGGCGTTACGCCGCTTGCCGGCCTCGATCCACTCGAACTGGCGCAGCATGTACTTGTAGTGCTGGCCCTGGATGCGCGGATAGAACTTCTTGGCGTTGCCCTCGCCATGCTTGCCATGGCATTTCACGCAGTTTTTCTCGAACAGCGCCTTGCCCTTGGCGTATTCGGGCGTGCCCTTGGGCCAGGGCCCCTTGCCGTTGTCGGGATTCATGGGCAGCTTCTGGATGTAGGCAGTCACATCGGCCAGCGCCTGGGGGCCGCCGATGGACGAGGGTTGGGCGAAGGGATACATGGTGGGGTTGTCCCG
Source organism: Chromatiales bacterium (assembly GCA_026984045.1). Classification (GTDB taxonomy): domain Bacteria; phylum Pseudomonadota; class Gammaproteobacteria; order UBA6429; family Thiohalophilaceae; genus JALSSV01. The sequence continues at coordinate 4,738 of JALSSV010000036.1, forward strand.
GTTGCCCTCGCGGATGTCGGCGAGCTGCTTGATCAACACCGAGCGGTGCTGGCCGGCAAGTTGCGGGAAGGTGCCATCCTTGGTGCCCCAGCCTTCGGTGAGATGGCAGGCGGCACAGACCTCGAACACGTCGCGGCCGTTTTCCAGATCCGGCTTCAGGTGGAGCGCTTCCTCACGCTCGCTCCCCTTCTCGAGCCACGCCAGGCCAGGGGCGGAAAGACCCAGTCCCAGCAGGGTCACGGCCGTCATGCTCAGAATGCGCTTGTTCATGAATGGTTCCTCGTTGCGTCTGAATGTATACCTGTTGTCAGTGGGTGTATTACTGCCCTTGATGGGGTTCAGCCTACGCGCCTGTCACCGGATCCGCCTTGAGATAAATCAAGTGAATCCCTTGGTCTTTCCGTCTCAGACATCGTCCTGCACCGACAGCCAGGCCAGGATGTCGCGGATCTCGTCATTGCCGAAATTCCGGAAGATGGCCTGATCGCTGTCGGCGTCGTGCCGGCGCTCCCCCTTGCGAAAACGGTCGATCTGCCGCAACAGGTAGGCGCTGTGCTGGCCAACCAGCATCGGCACCCCCTTCTGGGGAATCCCCCGGCCATCCGCCCCGTGACACCCGGCACATTCCCTGCGGTAGATCCGCTGCCCTGCGGCCACATCGCCCGGATAGCGGGGAATGTTGAGCACGGCCTTGCTGGCCTGCAGGCGTGCCAGCGCATCGAACCCTTCACCGACCTTTTCCACCGGGGGCAGTTTGGCCGGCAGTTCGATGCGCGAGATGTAGGTGGCGATGGCGATCACATCCTCCCTGGGCAACTCGCGCTCGTTGGCATAGGGGATCATGGGAATGTTGATCCGCTTGCGGGTCTTGAACAGCTCGAGCTGTCGAGCGATGTAATGGGCGTCCAGGCCCGCCAGGCGCGGGTATTCTCCATCCGGGGTGCCCTGGGCCTTGTCACCATGGCAGCCGGCACAGGTATCCATGATCTCCTCGCCCAGTTCCCTGTCCGGATCGTTGGTCAGCGGCGCCAGAGGCGGCAGATGATGGGAGATGCCCTGGTGGCAGTCGATGCAGGTGCCGCCGGCCGCGAGCGCGCGCGTGTGGCGATCCGCCGCAAAACGCCCCTGCTCGGCCATCTTCATGGCAGAAAACCGGTGACAATTCCGGCACTCGCGGGAGTCGGTCTTCTTCATCACCGACCAGACGTGCTTCGCCAGTTGCGGGCGACGCGCGGCGAACTTCTCCGGCGTGTCGATGGTGCCCACCAGCCAGTGATAGAGTTCGTTGGAAGCCCGGATCTTGCGCACCACCTTGGGGCCCCATTCCCGGGGCACATGGCAATCGGGACAGGTAGCCTGCACACCGGCCGGGTTGGCATGGTGTACGGAGGCACGGTACTCCTGGTAGACCGTATCGCGCATCTCGTGACAGGAGATGCAGAAATCCAGGGTATTGGTGGCCTCCATGGCGGTATTGAAACCGCCCCAGAGGATGACGCCGAGCAGAATCAGGACGAATGCAGTCAGCGGGGAGTACTTAGCCAGCAGTTTCACGTCAAGACTTCGATACCTGAGATGGATTCAACCTCGGGAGCCTCCCTGCCCGGTGTCTGGATACGGCTTCAGGGTTTGAGCCTGGAAACGTAGTCAGCGATGGCATCGATTTCCTCGTCGCTGACCAGATGCATGATGCCCTTCATGGCGGCGGTATTGCCATTGTTGCGGGCACCGGACTTGATGTCCTTCATCTGCTGGATGATGTAAGCCTTGTTCTGGCCGGCGATTTTCGGATAGTTGGGCATGATTGGCGACTTTGCATCCTTGCCATGACAGGCGGTGCAGGTCTTGGCCTTGTAGAGGGCTGCGCCATCGAGGGCCGCCGAGGCCGACAAGGGCGCCGCGGCCAGCAGGCCGGCCAGACCGAATGTGGACAGTAGCGAAAGGGTTTTCATGAGCTTGCCTCCTGTTCGGACAAAAGAAGGGGGGGTGGAACTCACCCCCCCAAGCGGTATGGCGTTTTGAACTATTTGATCTTCTTGGCGCCATGCTCCTCCAGATAGGTCTTGGCGCGCAGTCCCAGATCGGCGGCCTTCACCTGGTACTGCCACCACTGGTTGGCCCAGAGCATGGCATTGTTCCAGTCGCCCTTGGCCGCGGCCTTTTCGGCCTTGGCCCGGGCATCCTTGGCGAAAGCCAGCTGGTCGGTGGCGTCTTCCACCAGCGCCACGACGGTCGGGAAGTCCTTGTAGTTGCGGCTGGTGATGAAGGCCACGACCTGGTCGATGACCTTCTGGGTCTCGAGGTTGGTCTTGACCTGTTTCTCGTAGTCCGCCTTGGTGTAGGTCACCCCTTCCTTCATGGCGGCCTTGGTGGCCTTGTAGCCCTTGGGCTTGACCAGCAGGTAGCCCTGCATCTCCAGGTGCAATGCCGAGCAGAACTCGGTGCAGTAGTAGGGATAGACCCCGGGCTTGTCGGCCACGAAGGTGGTCGAAGCCGTCTTGCCCGGCTCCAGTGAGAGCTGCACGTTCTGGCCATACATGGCGAAGCCGTGCACCTCGTCCTCGGCGCGTTCGAGGTTGGTCAGGTGAATCTTGACCGTATCGCCTTCGGTGACCTCGATGATCTCCGGGGTGATGTGCGAACGGATGGTGGTGCCATAGACTTCCACGGTGCACTTGCCGTGGTCGTCACAGGTGCGCACGCTCTTCTCGCGACCGGCGCGGGTCTTGTAGGGCGAACGCTTGTCCTCGCGGCTGTTCCAGCCGGAACGGTAACGCACAGCCGGCTTGAGCTTGTCGGCCTTGATGGCCACCGCATAGTGGGGCTCGCCCAGCGGAACCGGCATGTCGTACAGCAGTTTCATCTTGTCGCCGCTGATGTCGATGAGCTGGTGGTTCTGCGGATGCAGGGGGCCGACCGGATTGAAGCGATCGATGGCCAGCTTGTTGAGAGCCACCAGGTACTTGCCGTCGGGCGAGACGGTGTCGCCTTCCATGGTCATCAGATGGCCGACGTTGTAGTGGATGGGCAGCTGATCCAGCACCTTGCCCTTGCAATAGTCCCACTTGGTGATCATGGAGTCCACGTAGATGGAGGTGTAGGCCACGCAGGGCTTGGAATCGAACTGGGTGTGCAGCGGACCCAGGCCCACGTTGACCGACTTGTCCAGCGCGGTCTTGAGGGCGATGATGGGAATCCCGTAGGGATCCTTGCCCTCGAACTTCTTTGCCTTGATGGCTTTCTGAATCTTGTCCCAGCTGTATACCCAGGTATGGCTGTCCAGCTTGCCGGAGACCACGATCCGCTTGCCGTCGGGCGTCACGTCCACCCCGTGCGGGCTCTTGGGTTCGGGAATCAGGTACAGCAGGCCTTCCTTGACGGCCTGGGAGATGGGGATCAGATAGCTGCCCTTGACCTTCTTGACCTTGCCGGCCTTGACCAGCTCGGCGGCCTTCTTCCAGTTGGTCACGTGCATGAAGTCGGTGTCCTTGGAGGAACAGCCGGCCTCGAAGGGCGGGCGGCCCCGCTCGATGCCGCCGACATAACGCTCGGAGCAGAAGGAGTTGGTGAAGCCCCAGCCGTAGGACGGCCCCTTGCCGGCATCGGACAGATCCTGGCTGTAGGGCGGCAGCTCGAAGGTGAAGGACCGGCTCAGATCGATACGGCCCTGCTTGTTGTCGAACTTGAGGTAGGTCAGGCCACCCCGATACTTGTCGTTGAACTCCTCCAGCGGCACGAAGTCGTCCGAGTAGGGCGCTGCATACTGGGCCGCATGCATCACGTACTCGGTGTTGGGCGTGACGAAGGTGCCGCCGTGGGCCGATTTGAAGAAGGGATTGACCACGATCTGCTTGGTTTCGAAATCGTGCAGGTCGATCACCGCCACCCGCGGGTTGGCCTTGTCATTGAGGAACACGTAGCGGCCATCGTAGTCTCCGTTGGTCTCGGAAATGGCCGGATGGTGGGTATCCCCGTAGAGAATGTCCTTGCCATTGACGCGGCCGCCGGCCAGCACTTTCTTGGATTCGTCGTCGAAGCCGTAACCCTGCCAGGGCTCCGGCGTGAAAACGGCCACATACTTGAGGATGCGCATGGACGGCACGCCATAGACGATCAGCTGTCCACTCTGGCCGCCGGAACTGAGCACGATGTATTCATCACGCCCGCCGGTCGGGGTATAGGTCTTGGCGGCCGCCAGGATATCCTGCTCGCTCAGGCCGCGACGTTTCATTACGTCCTTGAGCGTCTCCTGGGACCAGGCGCTACTGCCGGCGCCGAGCGCAAGCCCGATACCCAGCAGCGCTGACGCCACTTGTCGTGTGGTTTTGTTCATGGGTGCAACCTCCCTAGGGTCATCATCGATCAACAGGCTCGTCGTTTTCCAACCCGCTCCCCTGCGCCCCTGTCCTGCCGTGTATTCGCAGTATGCGATTCAGGTGTTGGATATCCGACACTATGGCAACGATTGTCTGTCCTGTGACGGTGAATCCCTTGATCTCGGTCAAATCCAGCAACTTTTTGTTCATCGAAACCGCAAATGGCAGACTTGTCAGTGGCTCGTGCCGGCCGACCGGCGGATCTTGTTCCACACGTTGTACTTGCCCGAGGGCTTGTTCATGGGCAGGCGCTTGATTTCCTGCAGCGTGGCCGCGTCGTAGATCACCACGGCGCCGTCCCTGTCCCAGATGCTCAGCAGGGCGTACTTGCCATAGCGGTCGAACTCCACGTGGGCGGCGACCTTGCCCGGCGCCGGTTGCAGGGTGCGGACGATTTCCAGCGTACGCTTGTCGATCACATGCACCTTGTCCCTGTGCGGGCCGAAGAACACGTCCACCCAGGCATAGGGGGTGTTCTCGTGGCTGCGCATGAAGAACCCCGGGCCGAGGGTCTTGATGCGCTTGACGACGTGCCAGTCGGTCATGTCCACCACCGTCACCTCGCCGGTGCGCAGATTGGGGGTGGCGAACACCGGATGGCCGTGCCATGTCCAGGTGATGCCCGAGCCCAGATGGGGCATGCCGGGGAGGTCGATGGTGGCGATCTTGCGGCCCACGATCAGGTTGATCACCTGGGCGTTGTTGCCATCCCGCGAGGCGCCGATCAGGTGCGCGTAGGGGGGATCGAAGAAGAAGTCGTCGAGGATGCTGTCGAGCCGGATCCGGCGGATGGGAAACGGGCCCCGGTCCACCGCCCCCTCCTCGTACTGGTAGTCGTGCATGGGGCCGATGTAGACCGGCTCGGGTTCGTCGAGATAACTGATCTCCCAGACCTCCGGAATGTCCTTGAGGGCGACGATGAAGCTGCCCCGCGGCGGCGCGCTGTACACGGCGGACACCCGCGAGGTCTTGCCATCCAGGCCCCGGGCCGGAATCACCTTGATGAGCGACAGATCCCGGGCATCCAGCAGCACCAGCGAATGAGGCAGATAGTTGCCCACCAGCACATAGCGGCCATCGCCCGAGACCGCCAGGTTGCGGGTGTTGATGCCGGCGCGGATCTCCACCGTGGTCTTGAGGTTGTACAGGTCGAACTTGCTGATCCAGCCGTCACGGGAAGCGAAATAGACATACCGGCCGGAAGGCGAATACTTGGGCCCGCCGTGCAGGTTGAGGCGGGTCTTGAAGCGGAAGAGGGGTTTCAGGCGGTCACCGTCGAGAATGGTGGCGTGATGATCGCCCAGCTCCACCACCACGAAGAGGTTGAGCGGATCGGCGTCATAGACCGGCTTGTCGGGCAGGCTCCCCGGCGGCACGTGGACGATGCGCGAGGCACGGATTTCGGCTTCGCCCCAGGTGGGCACCCGTGGCAGGGGGGTATAGATGTAGTTTACCAGGGCGGCGATCCGATCATCGTCGAGCTTGCCGCCGAAGGCCGGCATCTGGGTGGCCGGGCGCCCGTCCCGGATCACCTTGGCCGCCTGCGGCTTGCGCAGGCGCACCAGGTTCTCGGGCAGCAGGGCCGGGCCCATGCGCCCCAGGCGGTCGGCACCGTGACATTCGGCGCAGTGCTGGCGGAACAGGGCCGCGGCATCGGGCGCGGCCTGCACGAGACCGGGCAGCAGAATGAACAGCAGGACAGGCAGTTGGCGAAGCATGACATCTCCCGGCAACACAGGATGGCGTCATTGAAACCCGTCCTCCCGGGAGGTGCCTTGACGGCGATCAACCGGCCCGGCGTTGTGCCGGGCCGGCGTCGCTTCACTGACCGTTTTGCCAGGCGACGGCCGTGGCCGTGAAATCCTTTGGCGCACTGCCGAAGGGGGTGACGAAGCCCTTGGCATGGATCGCGGTGCCCGGGCCGATCCCGGTCACGTCCAGGGTCGCGGTGTCCAGCTCGTAGTCATGCGGATCGGCGTCCTCGGCGGGGCTGGTGCCGGTGCCGGTGAAGTCGAAAATCGCCGGGTTGCGACCGTTGATGGCCCGCAGTTCCAGATCGAAGACATCGTTGACCGCATCGTTGACCACCACGCTGCCACGCAGATCCGTGTACAACAGGCGGGCATAGCCGTTGCCGGCGTCCAGGCGCAGATCATTGATGTCGGTCTGGGTCAGGGTGCCGAAGACCACCAGTCGCTGGCCCACCGAGATGGCCTCCTTGTCCAGCGGATCCGGCGAGGCCGCCTTGCGAACCACCGTGCTGGCGGCCACGGTCACGGTCACCGTGTCGTTGAAGACCACCGTGCCATCCCGGCGCTGGACGGTGACACCGCGCAGGGTCAGCGCATCCCCGCGGCGGGCGACCACGGAACCGGTCGCCACGTCCATCTCGCCGCCCGGCACCGAGCTGCCGGCATAGACTTCGGTGGCCTCGAAACGCCGCGGCTGCAGGCGATACCGGCCACGCACGATCACCCCGGTGTATTTCGGTTCCAGGGCCAGCACCGCCAGCCCCTCGGCCCCCGCATAGGCCTGGCCATCGATCTCGAAACGGGTGTTCTCGTCCGTCTCCACGCGCAACGAGCCGAAGGGCCGTGAACCCGTGACCCAGCGGGCATGGAAGGGATGGATGAACAGATGGAAGCTGCCATCATTCTCGTTCACGCTCTGCAGGGGACCACGCAGGCGCATGGGCTTGTCCAGCTCGCGATCCACCTCGGCGTAGAGCACCGGCGCCACGCTCAGCGTGGGCGGTGTCACGCTCGTGTCCACGGTGTTGGACTTCTGCAGGTCGAAATCCAGAGCCAGCAGGCGCGGGATCCCCGGCACCACCGGCAGGGCGCGCACGCCCTCGAGCCGGACCGTGACCGTGAGGGTGGTCACGGGATCGCCGTTTTCGTCACGGATCGCGCCCACCGCCACGGCATCGCCATTGGCGTCTTCCACGCGGATGTCGGCATTGCGATAGTCGAGGGTCATGGTGGCGTGCTTGTAAACGCCTTTGGGTACCGAAGCGGCCGTCAGGAATTCGGTCAGATCGGTGTAGCGGGCGAAATCCACCCGGGTCTTCACGGGCAGGGTTTCCACGGTGGTGCCGTCGCTGCGGGTGAGGGTCAGCGACAGCACATCCACCGTATAGGTGACGAAGTCCCCCTCCGCATCGGTGAGGCTGATGTTGACGATGCCGGTGGACCCGGCATCCCCCTCGGTGCTGCCGCCACCACAGGCCGCCGCCAGCAGAACCACCAGCCCGAAACCGAGCCAGCGCAGTGATTTCCAGAGCGTGTTCATGATGTTCCTCCCTTTGCGTGCGATCCGGATCTGCCGGACCGCTTCAGGTCATTCCGGGTTGTTACAGAGGGATCAACGCCGCCGCCGCCCGGCGGTTGACAACGGCATCGCCAGCGGGAGGCGGTCGGGGATTTTCCCGCCCCCCTTGAGAAGCCCCGCCCGAACCCATACGACCGGTTAGGCGATACCTCGAACCACCCACAGCCTGGAGCGACACCGGAAGATGAGCAAACCCGACTTGCGCGATCTCATGTGGGCCGAGGCCCTGGAGATGCTGGAACGGGCCGAACGCCTGCAGCGGCGCTTCTTCCAGCCCGGCGGACCGGCGGTGCGACCGGCCTGGCAGCCCCCCGTGGACGTGTTCGAAACCGAGGAGGCCCTGTGGGTGGTGGTGGCCCTGCCGGGCGTGCCGCCCGACCGGGTCGAGGTGCGACTGGAGGCCGACCACCTGGTGGTGCGCGGCGAGCGTCCTGCCCCGCCGGCGCTGCGCCGGGCGCGCCTGCACCGGCTGGAGATCCCGCAGGGCCGCTTCGAACGCCGGCTGGCCCTGCCCCCGGGCCACTACGAGGCGGTCAGCCCCGAGGTGCGCGACGGCTGTCTCCATCTGCAACTGCGCAAGTACGGCTGAAGCCCCTCATCCAGAGAGGAAGAACATGACGGAAACCCGCGAACCCGAAAACCGTACTCCCGATACGCCGGCCAGCGAAAGCGAACTGCCGGAAGACGCCCTGATCATCCTGCCGGTGCGCAACACGGTGCTGTTCCCGGGGGTGGTGATGCCCCTGTCCATCGGCCGCCCGCAATCCATCGCCGCCGCCCAGGAAGCGGCCCGGCAGGAGCGGCCCATCGGCATCCTGCAACAGAAGGATGGCCAGGTGGACGAACCCGGCCCCGCGGATCTGTACGAAATCGGCACCGAGGCCGTGATCCTGCGCTACGTCACGGCACCCGACGGCAGTCATCACATCATCTGTCAGGGGCAGCGTCGCTTCCGGGTGCGGGAATTTGTCGAAGGCCAGCCCTTCCTGCTGGCCCGGGTGGAATATCTGCAGGAAGACGAAACCCTCACGCCGGAAATCGAAGCCCGCATGACTCACCTGCGTCGCCAGGCCGTCGAGGCCGCGGGTCTGATGCCCCAGGTTCCGGGGGAACTGGTGGCCTCCCTGGAAGCCATCACCTCCCCTGCCCTGCTGGCCGACACCATCGCCGGCTTCCTGGATCTGAAACCGGAAGAGAAACAGGAACTGCTGGAAACCCTGGACGTGGGCCAGCGTCTGGAGAAAGTGGCCGACCGGCTGGCTCACCGGCTCGCCGTACTGCGCCTGTCCCAGGAAATCGAAGAGCAGACCAAGGAGGCGGTGGACAAACGCCAGCGTGAATTCCTGCTGCGCGAACAGCTCAAGACCATCCGCCGCGAGCTGGGCGAGACCGAAGGCCAGCCGGAGGAACTGGCCGAACTGGCCAAGGCCATCGAAGACGCCCGCATGCCCACGGAAGTCGAGGAACAGGCCCGCCGCGAACTGGCCCGCCTGGAACGGCTCTCGGAAGAGTCGGCCGAATACACCCTGATCCGCAACTATCTCGACTGGCTCACCGCCCTGCCCTGGAGCAAGGTGGACGAGGAAGTGATCGACCTGGAGAAGGCCCGGCGGATCCTCGACGAGGATCACTATGGCCTGGAGAAGGTCAAGAAGCGGATCCTCGAATACCTGGCGGTGCGCAAGCTCAACCCCAAAGGCCGCGGGCCGATCCTCTGTCTGGTGGGCCCGCCCGGCGTGGGCAAGACCTCGCTCGGGCGCAGCATCGCCCGCGCCACCGGGCGCAAGTTCGTGCGCGTGGCCCTGGGCGGCGTGCACGACGAAGCGGAGATCCGCGGCCACCGGCGCACCTACGTCGGCGCCATGCCCGGCAACATCATCCAGGCCATCCGCAAGGCCGGCACCCGCAACCCCGTGTTCATGCTCGACGAGCTGGACAAGCTCGGTGCCGGCGGCTTCCACGGCGACCCGGCCGCGGCCCTGCTGGAAGTGCTGGACCCGGAACAGAACAGCCAGTTCCAGGACAACTACCTGGGCGTGCCCTTCGATCTCTCGCAGGTCATGTTCATCGGCACCGCCAACGTGCTCGACACCATCCCCGGCCCCCTGCGGGATCGCATGGAAATCATCGAGATCCCCGGCTACACCGAAGAAGAAAAACTCGAGATCGCCCGGCGCTACCTGGTGCGGCGCCAGCGCGAGGACAACGGCCTGAAGCCTGAACAGTGCCAAATCGAGGACGCCGCCCTCAGGCGCATCATCCGCGAATACACCCGCGAGGCCGGCTGCCGCAACCTGGAACGGGAAATCGGCGCCGTGTGCCGCCACGTGGCCATGCGCGTGGCCCTGGGCGAAATCGAATCGGCCACCATCGGCCCAAACGACATTCCCGAAATCCTCGGCCCGCCGCGCTTCGAAAACGAAGTGGCCATGCGCACCAGCGTCCCCGGGGTGGCCACCGGCCTGGCCTGGACCCCGGTGGGCGGCGACATCCTGTTCATCGAATCGGCCCGCGTGCCCGGCAACGGCCGCCTGATCCTCACCGGTCAGCTCGGCGACGTGATGAAGGAAAGCGCCCAGGCCGCCCTCTCCCTGGTCAAGGCCCGCGCCGAATCCCTCGGCATCGACCCGGCCCTGTTCAAGGACAGCGACATCCACGTCCACGTGCCCGCCGGCGCCATCCCCAAGGACGGCCCCAGCGCCGGGGTGGCCATCTTCGTCTCCCTGGTCTCCCTGCTCACCGGCCGCCGCGTGCGCCAGGACACCGCCATGACCGGGGAAATCAGCCTGCGCGGCCTGGTGCTGCCCGTGGGCGGCATCAAGGAAAAATGCATCGCCGCCGCCCAGGCCGGCATCCGCCGCGTCCTCCTCCCCCAGCGCAACCGCAAGGACTTCGAGGAAATCCCCGAAGCCGCCCGCCGGCAACTGCAGTTCGAATGGCTTGAGAACGTGGATCAGGCCATCGACTCCGCACTCGAATCCGCCACCGCGACGGAACCCGGCAACGAAACGGCCGCGTAATTGCAGGAAAAAGGCTCTGCCCTACCACACGGAACACGAGCCTCCAGCAGCCAATCCGCCCCCTTTCCGGATAACTCGTCAGGCGATCCAGGATCGACCAGCCGTGCAACTCGCTCCCGGCAAACGTCAGATTCAGGGCGCCACCTCACAACAGCCCAGGTTGTTGTTTTTATTGAATATATTTTAAACCCCAACTCGATTCAGGGATTGCGAAACCCCTTGGCACGTTCTATCCTTGACCAGTCAGGCGCGGGATCTCCTGACGAATTATCCAGAAAACGTAGATCCCAGATTCATAATTTCCAGATAATCATCTGTTGCACAAATAGAAGGAAGAGAAACGCCGTGCAATGAAAGGACTGCATACAAACAATTAGACAACGACGACAAGGAAGTCAAGCATGAAGATTACGTTACAAGAAATATTTCGATCCGAGTTTC
>JALSSV010000037.1 GCA_026984045.1 Chromatiales bacterium
AACGGCTACCGTCCGCAGTTCTACTTCCGGACCACGGACGTGACCGGCTCCTGTGATCTGCCGGAAGGGGTGGAAATGGTGATGCCGGGCGACAACGTGCAGATGACCGTGAGCCTGATCGCCCCGATCGCCATGGAGGAAGGCCTGCGCTTCGCCATCCGCGAGGGCGGCCGCACCGTCGGCGCCGGCGTGGTCTCCAAGATCATCGAATAACTGCAGATACAAGAGGAAAGATACAAGCAACAAGGTTCGGAAGCCCTGCTTGGGCTTCCGAACCTTGACTTGTATCTTTTCCCTTTTCTCTTGGATCTGAATTTTTAGGCCAGTAGCTCAATTGGCAGAGCAGCGGTCTCCAAAACCGCAGGTTGGGGGTTCGATTCCCTCCTGGCCTGCCATTTTTCACCGCATGGCGGTGAAGCGAACAGCGACGTAGCAAGGGCAGATGGCAGACAAACTCATACTCCTGGTGGCCGGGTTGCTGGTGGTGGCCGGCATTGGCGGTTTCTATCAGTTCGCCGATCAGCCCCAGCTCTACCGGGTGCTGGGGCTGCTGGCCGTGCTCGGCGTTGCCACCGTGATTGCGCTGCAGTCGAGCCCCGGCAAGGCGGCCTGGGAGTTCGGCCGTTCGGCCATCCTGGAAGTGCGCAAGGCCGTGTGGCCGACCCGTCAGGAGACGGTGCAGACCACCCTGCTGGTGTTGGCCATGGTGGTCATCGTCGGTCTGATGCTGTGGCTGTTCGATCTGTTGATGAACTGGGCAGTACGCCTGCTCCTCGGACTGGGAGGCTGAGACCATGGCCAAACGCTGGTATGTCGTGCATGCCTATTCGGGCTTCGAATCCCACGTCAAGCGGGCCCTGGAGGAACGCATCAAGCTCAAGGGCATGGAAGATCAGTTCGGCGAAATCCTGGTCCCCACCGAGGAAGTGGTGGAGATGCGCGACGGCCAGAAGCGCAAGAGCGAGCGCAAGTTCTTCCCCGGCTACGTGCTGGTGCAGATGGAGATGAACGACGACACCTGGCACCTGGTCAAGGAGACGCCGCGGGTCATGGGTTTCATCGGCGGCCGCAGCGACAAGCCGGCGCCCATCTCCGACGCCGAGGCCGAGGCCATCCTCAACCGGGTGCAGGAAGGCGCCGAAAAGCCGCGTCCCAAGGTTCTGTTCGAGCCGGGCGAGGTGGTGCGCATCAACGAAGGCCCGTTCAACGATTTCAACGGCGTGGTCGAGGAAGTCGACTACGACAAGAACCGCCTGCGCGTGGAGGTGTCCATCTTCGGCCGCTCCACGCCGGTGGAGCTGGAATTCAGCCAGGTCGAGAAGGCCTGAAAACCGGGTAGCGGGTGGCTGGTTGCTGGTAGCTGGGAATCCTGCTACCCGCTACCCGTCCCCAGCTACTGCACACAGGGGAGCCGCGAGGCGTTCGTACCCATCAGGAGTAAAGCATGGCAAAGAAAATCGAAGCATACATCAAGCTGCAGGTGCCGGCGCAGGAGGCCAATCCCTCGCCGCCCGTGGGCCCGGCGCTCGGTCAGCATGGCGTGAACATCATGGAGTTCTGCAAGGCCTTCAATGCCCAGACGCAGAACATCGAGAAGGGCATGCCGGTGCCGGTGGTGATCACCGTCTACAACGACCGCAGCTTCACCTTCATCATGAAGACCCCGCCGGCTTCCGTGCTGCTGAAGAAGGCGGCCGGAATCCAGAAGGGCTCGGGCGTGCCCAACCGTGACAAGGTCGGCAAGGTGACCCGCGAACAGCTCGAGGAGATCGCCAGGCTCAAGGAGCCGGATCTCACCGCCGCCGACATGGACGCCGCCGTGCGCACCATCGCCGGCAGCGCGCGCAGCATGGGCATCGAGACGGAGGGCGTGTAAATGGCCAAGTTGAGCAAGCGCATGAAAGCCATCCGCGAGAAGCTGGAGCCGGGCAAGTTCTACGCCATCGACGAGGCCCTGCAGCTCCTCAAGGAAATCCCCCATGCCCGGTTCACAGAGTCGGTGGACGTGGCCGTGAACCTGGGCGTGGATCCCCGCAAGTCGGATCAGGTGGTCCGCGGTTCCACCGTGCTGCCGCACGGCACCGGCAAGAACGTGCGGGTGGCGGTCTTCGCCCAGGGCGAGAATGCCGAGAAGGCCAGGGCCGCCGGCGCCGATATCGTCGGCTTCGAAGACCTGGCCGAGGAGATCAAGAAGGGCAACCTGGACTTCGACGTGGTCATCGCCACGCCGGACGCCATGCGGGTGGTCGGACAGCTCGGCCAGATCCTCGGCCCGCGCGGCCTGATGCCCAACCCCAAGGTCGGCACCGTCACGCCCGACGTGGAGACGGCGGTGAAGAACGCCAAGGCGGGCCAGGTGCGCTACCGCACCGACAAGGCGGGCATCATCCACGCCCGGATCGGCAACGTGGAGTTCGAGACCGACAAGCTCAAGGAAAACCTCGAAGCCCTGCTGGCGGATCTGAAGAAGGCCAAGCCGGCGGCGGCCAAGGGCCAGTACATGAAGAAGATTTCCGTGTCCACCACCATGGGCCCGGGGATTCCGGTCGATCAGGCGTCGCTCGGAATCTGAGGTATCTCCGGCCTCCCGCCGCGGCGGGAGGCGATGAACTTTGGGGCCGTCGGCCGGCAATGGCCGGCGTCCGTCAAAGACCGCAGGTGCCGCTTTCGCAGCGGCTTAATGGAACAGCCGTTCCGGCCTGCGCAGATGGTGAGCCCGGAACAGCCTTGTCTGCTCTGGTATCACTGCAACATGGCGGAATTCTGGTTCCGCTTCCGTTCACGACGATTCGCCGGTACGGGATCGTCAAACGCAAGAGGTGAGTTCACGTGGCACTGAGTTTTGCAGAAAAACAGGCCATCGTTGCTGAAGTCGCCGACGTTGCCAAGAGCGCCTATTCCGCCGTCACGGCGGAATACCTGGGTCTCGGCGCCAACGAGATGACCGAACTGCGGGCCAAGGCCCGGCAGGGCGGGGTCTATCTGCGTGTGGTGAAGAACACCCTGGCCCGGCGGGCGCTCGAAGGGACGGACTATGCGTGCCTGAGCGAGACCCTCGTGGGTCCGCTGCTGATCGCGTTTTCCCAGGAAGACCCGGGCGCAGCGGCTCGCGTGCTCAAGGACTTTGCCAAGGAAAACGACAAGCTGGTGATCAAGGCGCTGTCGGTCAGCGGGCAACTGCTGCCGGCCAGCGAGCTGGATCGGCTCGCCAGTCTGCCGACCAAGGAGCAGGCGATCAGCATGCTCATGTCGGTCATGCAGGCACCGGTCGCCAAGCTGGCGCGGACCCTCAACGAGGTTCCTGGCAAACTGGTTCGGACCCTGGCCGCCGTGCGCGATGCCAAAGAGGCCGCTTAACCGATTTTCAACGATATCAGGAGAAAGACAATGGCTGTAAGCAAAGAAGACATTCTGGAAACGATCAGCAACATGACCGTGATGGAAGTGGTCGAGCTGATCGAGGCGATGGAAGAGAAGTTCGGCGTGACGGCCGCGGCTGCCGTGGCCGCGGCCCCGGCGGCCGCCGGCGCGGCCGGTGGCGAAGCCGCTGCCGAGAAGGACGAGTTCGACGTGGTCCTGACCGGTTTCGGCGACAACAAGGTGGCCGTGATCAAGGCCGTTCGCGCCATCACCGGCCTGGGTCTGAAGGAAGCGAAGGAAATGGTGGAAGGCACCCCGTCGACCATCAAGGAAGGCGTTTCCAAGGACGAAGCCGAGGAACTCAAGAAGCAACTGGAAGAGGCTGGCGCATCCGTCGAGCTCAAGTAATCTTGCCAGACGCTTTGATGACAGTCCGGTTCGCCGGGCCCCGCGGGGCCCGGGGTCCGGTTGTCAGGCGACAGAGATTTCTGCCCGCACGGCCGGCCGGTGCACCCGCAAGGGGGCACCGGCCCGCTGTGCATTCGTTGTTGCTGGCGCGACAACGAACCTGATCTACCCCATTTTCAACGGCGATTCGCAAGGTGTCCAATGGCATACTCCTTCACTGAAAAGAAACGGATCCGCAAGAATTTCGGCCGCCGGGCCAGCATTCTCGAGGTTCCCTACCTGCTCGCAACCCAGATCGAGTCCTACCGGGACTTCCTGCAGGAAGGGGTGCCCGAGGCGCAGCGCAAGAACAAGGGACTGCACGCCGCCTTCAAGTCCGTGTTTCCCATCGTCAGCTATTCGGGCAACGCCGCGCTCGAATACGTGAGCTACCGTCTGGGCACGCCGGCCTTCGACGTGAAGGAATGCCAGATGCGCGGGGTGACCTACTCCGCGCCCCTGCGGGTCAAGGTTCGCCTGGTCATCTATGACAAGGAGGCCAAGGAGCCAACCGTCAAGGACATTCGCGAGCAGGAAGTGTACATGGGCGAGATTCCGCTCATGACCGAGAACGGCACCTTCGTCATCAACGGCACCGAGCGGGTCATCGTCAGCCAGTTGCACCGTTCGCCCGGCGTGTTCTTCGATCACGACAAGGGCAAGACCCATTCCTCCGGGAAACTGCTGTTCAACGCCCGGATCATTCCCTACCGTGGTTCCTGGCTGGACTTCGAGTTCGATCCCAAGGACTGCCTGTTCACGCGCATCGACCGGCGCCGCAAGCTGCCGGTGACCATCCTCCTGCGGGCCATGGGCTATGGCACCCAGGAGATGCTGGACATGTTCTTCGAGAAGAACACCTTCCGCCTGACCAAGGACGGCTTCACCCTGGATCTGGTGCCCGAGCGGCTGCGCGGCGAAACCGCCACCTTCGACATCAAGATCAAGAACAAGGTCATCGTGGAAGAGGGCCGGCGGATCACCGCCCGCCACATTCGTGAACTGGAGAAGGCCAACGTCAAGGCCCTGCAGGTGCCGGACGAGTACCTGGTGGGCAAGGTGCTGGCCCACGATCTGGTCAATCCCCAGACCGGCGAGATCATCGCGCGCGCCAACGACGAGATCAGCGAAGAGCTGATCGAGCAGATCAAGCAGGCCGGCATCGAGGAATTCCAGACCCTCTTTACCAACGATCTGGATCACGGTCCCTACATCTCCAATACCCTGCGTATCGATCCCACTACCACCCAGCTCGAGGCCCAGGTGGAGATCTACCGCATGATGCGCCCCGGCGAGCCGCCCACCAAGGAGGCCGCCGAGAACCTGTTCAAGAACCTGTTCTTCACCCCCGAGCGTTACGATCTGTCGGCCGTGGGCCGCATGAAGTTCAACCGCCGGGTGGGGCGCAAGGAGATCGAGGGCCCGGGCACCCTGTCCGAGCAGGATATCCTCGACGTCATCAAGACCCTGATCGACATCCGCGACGGCCGTGGCCAAGTGGACGACATCGATCACCTGGGCAACCGCCGCATCCGCTCCGTGGGCGAGATGGCCGAGAACCAGTTCCGCGTGGGGCTGGTACGCGTGGAGCGGGCGGTCAAGGAGCGTCTGAGCCTGGCCGAATCGGAAAACCTGATGCCCCAGGAGATGATCAACGCCAAGCCGGTGTCGGCGGCGATCAAGGAGTTCTTCGGCTCCAGCCAGCTCTCCCAGTTCATGGATCAGAACAACCCGCTCTCGGAAGTGACCCACAAGCGGCGCATCTCGGCGCTGGGCCCCGGCGGCCTGACCCGCGAGCGGGCCGGCTTCGAGGTGCGCGACGTGCACCCCACCCACTACGGCCGGGTGTGCCCCATCGAGACCCCGGAAGGGCCGAACATCGGCCTCATCAACTCGCTGGCGGTCTATGCCCGGACCAATGAATACGGCTTCCTCGAGACGCCCTACCGCAAGGTGGTCAATGGCAAGCTCACCGACGAGGTGCACTACCTGTCGGCCATCGACGAGAGCGAGTTCGTCATCGCCCAGGCCAACGCCACGGTGGACAGCCGCGGCCGCCTGACCGACGAGCTGGTGCCCTGCCGGCACCAGAACGAGTTCACCATGGCCACGCCGGACCGCATCGACTACATCGACGTCTCGCCCAAGCAGATCGTCTCGGTGGCGGCGGCCCTGATTCCGTTCCTCGAGCACGACGACGCCAACCGCGCCCTGATGGGCTCCAACATGCAGCGCCAGGCGGTGCCGACCCTGCGCGCCGACAAGCCCCTGGTGGGCACCGGCATCGAGCGCACCGTGGCGGTGGACTCGGGCGTGACCGTGGTGGCCCGCCGCGGCGGCGTGGTGGATTCGGTGGATGCCGCGCGCATCGTGGTGCGGGTCAACGACGACGAGACCACCGCCGGCGAGTCGGGCGTGGACATCTACAACCTGATCAAGTACACCCGTTCCAACCAGAACACCTGCATCAACCAGCGCCCGCTGGTCAAGCCGGGGGATCGGATCGCCCGCGGCGACGTGCTGGCCGACGGTCCCTCCACCGACATGGGCGAGCTGGCCCTGGGCCAGAACATGCTGGTGGCCTTCATGCCCTGGAACGGCTACAACTTCGAGGACTCCATCCTGGTTTCCGAGCGGGTGGTGCAGGAAGACCGCTACACCACCATCCACATCGAGGAACTGACCTGCGTGGCCCGTGACACCAAGCAGGGCTCCGAGGAGATCACCGGCGACATCCCCAACGTGGGCGAGGCCGCCCTGGCCAAGCTCGACGAGGCCGGCATCGTCTACATCGGCGCCGAGGTCAAGCCGGGCGACATCCTGGTGGGCAAGGTCACGCCCAAGGGCGAGACCCAGCTCACCCCCGAAGAGAAGCTGCTGCGCGCCATCTTCGGCGAGAAGGCCGCCGACGTGAAGGACACCTCCCTGCGCGTGCCCTCGGGCATGGCCGGCACCGTGATCGACGTGCAGGTCTTCACCCGCGACGGGCTGGAGAAGGATTCCCGGGCCAAGGCCATCGAGGAGTCGGAACTGGCGCGGATCCGCAAGGACTTCGACGACCAGCGGCGGATCATGGAAGACGACGCCTACCAGCGCGTCGAGTCCCTGCTGCTGGGCAAGGTGGCCGAGGGCGGTCCCAACAAGCTCAAGGCCGGCAGCAAGATCACCAAGGGCTACCTGGCCGATCTGCCGCGCGAGAAGTGGTTCGAGATCCGCCTGCGCAACGAGGAGGCCAATGCCCGGCTGGAGGCCATGGGCGCCCAGATCAAGCAGCTGCGCAAGGACTTCGACGCCAAGTTCGAGGAGAAGAAGGCCAAGCTCACCACCGGCGACGATCTGGCGCCGGGCGTGCTGAAGATGGTCAAGGTGCACCTGGCCGTCAAGCGCCGCATCCAGCCGGGTGACAAGATGGCCGGCCGCCACGGCAACAAGGGCGTGATCTCCATGATCGTGCCGGTGGAAGACATGCCCCACACCGAGGACGGCGAGCCGGTGGACATCGTGCTCAACCCCCTGGGCGTGCCCTCGCGCATGAACGTGGGCCAGGTGCTGGAGACCCACCTGGGCTGGGCCGCCCGCGGCCTGGGCAAGAAGATCGAGGCCATGCTGCGCGCCGAGCAGGTGAAGATCGCCGAGATCCGCCGCTTCCTGGAAGCGGTCTACAACAAGACCGGCGGCCAGAAGGAGGATCTCAAGTCCTTCAGCGACGAGGAAATCCTGGAGCTGGCACACAACCTGAAGAAGGGCGTGCCCATGGCCAGCCCGGTGTTCGACGGCATCACCGAGGAAGACATCAAGCAGCTTCTCGAGCTGGCGGATCTGCCCACCTCGGGCCAGACCACCCTCATCGACGGCCGTACCGGGGAGCCCTTCGAGCGGCCGGTGACCGTGGGCTACATGTATATGCTCAAGCTCAACCACCTGGTCGACGACAAGATGCACGCCCGGTCCACCGGCCCCTACAGCCTGGTCACCCAGCAGCCGCTGGGCGGCAAGGCCCAGTTCGGCGGCCAGCGCTTCGGGGAGATGGAGGTCTGGGCCCTGGAGGCCTACGGCGCCGCCTACACCCTGCAGGAGATGCTCACCGTCAAGTCGGACGACGTGAACGGCCGGACCAAGATGTACAAGAACATCGTGGACGGCGATCACCACATGGAGCCGGGCATGCCCGAATCCTTCAACGTGTTGCTGAAGGAAATCCGCTCCCTGGGCATCGACATCGAGCTGGAACAGACCGAAGACTGAACCGGGTGGCCGGCCGGCCCCGCGGGGCCGGCAACCTCGGGCGCAAGCCCGAATGCACTATCTCAGGAGTGACAACGTGAAAGATCTACTCAAGATCCTCAAGCAGCAAGGGCAGGTTGAAGACTTCGACGCCATCCGCATCGGCCTGGCGTCGCCCCAGAAGATCCGTTCCTGGTCCTACGGCGAGGTGAAGAAGCCGGAGACCATCAACTACCGCACCTTCAAGCCGGAGCGCGACGGCCTGTTCTGCGCCAAGATCTTCGGCCCGGTGAAGGACTACGAATGCCTGTGCGGCAAGTACAAGCGCCTCAAGCACCGCGGCGTGATCTGCGAGAAGTGCGGCATCGAGGTGACCCTGGCCAAGGTGCGCCGCGAGCGCATGGGCCACATCGAGCTGGCCAGCCCGGTGGCCCACATCTGGTTCCTCAAGTCCCTGCCTTCGCGCATGGGCCTGCTGCTGGACATGACCCTGCGCGACATCGAGCGGGTGCTCTACTTCGAGGCCTTCGTGGTCATCGATCCGGGCATGACCACCCTCGAGCGCGGCCAGCTGCTTTCCGACGAGGCCTATCTCGAGACCATCGAGGAGTTCGGTGACGAGTTCGACGCGCGCATGGGCGCCGAGGCCATCCACGCCCTGCTCAGCAGCCTGGATCTGGAGAAGGAAGCCGCCCAGGTGCGCGAGGACATCGCCGCCACCAAGTCCGAAACCAAGCTCAAGAAGCTGGGCAAGCGCCTCAAGCTGCTGGAAGCCTTCATCGAGTCGGGCAACAAGCCCGAGTGGATGGTGATGACCGTGCTGCCGGTGCTGCCGCCGGAACTGCGCCCGCTGGTGCCCCTGGAAGGCGGCCGCTTCGCCACCTCCGATCTCAACGATCTCTACCGCCGGGTGATCAACCGCAACAACCGCCTGCGCCGCCTGCTGGATCTCAATGCGCCCGACATCATTGTGCGCAACGAGAAGCGCATGCTCCAGGAATCGGTGGACGCGCTGCTCGACAACGGCCGCCGCGGCCGCGCCATCACCGGCTCCAAC
The DNA here is from genome assembly GCA_026984045.1 of Chromatiales bacterium. Lineage (GTDB taxonomy): Bacteria > Pseudomonadota > Gammaproteobacteria > UBA6429 > Thiohalophilaceae > JALSSV01. Next base: position 9,089 of record JALSSV010000037.1, read on the forward strand.
AAGCGCCCGCTCAAGTCCCTGGCCGACATGATCAAGGGCAAGCAGGGTCGCTTCCGCCAGAACCTGCTGGGCAAGCGCGTGGACTACTCGGGCCGTTCGGTGATCGTGGTCGGCCCGACCCTCAAGCTGCACCAGTGCGGCCTGCCCAAAAAGATGGCCCTGGAGCTGTTCAAGCCCTTCATCTTCAGCAAGCTGGAGCGCCGCGGCCTGGCCACCACCATCAAGGCGGCCAAGAAGATGGTGGAGAAGGAAGGGCCGGAAGTCTGGGACATCCTCGAAGAGGTGATCCGCGAACATCCGGTGATGCTCAACCGCGCCCCGACCCTGCACCGCCTGGGCATCCAGGCCTTCGAGCCGGTGCTCATCGAGGGCAAGGCCATCCAGCTTCACCCGCTGGTGTGCACCGCCTTCAACGCCGACTTCGACGGCGACCAGATGGCCGTGCACGTGCCCCTCTCGCTGGAAGCCCAGCTCGAGGCGCGGGCGCTGATGATGTCCACCAACAACATCCTCTCGCCGGCCAACGGCGAGCCCATCATCGTGCCCTCCCAGGACGTGGTGCTGGGCCTGTACTTCCTCTCCCGCGAGCGCGTCAACGCCAGGGGCGAGGGCATGGTCTTCGCCGACACCAACGAGGTCATGCGCGCCTACTCCAATCGCGTGGTGGACATGCAGGCCCGGATCAAGGTGCGCATCACCGAGGTGGCCTTCGACGACGACGGCGAGCGCCACGAAAAGACCACTCTGCAGGACACCACCGTCGGCCGCGCGCTGATCTGGGAGATCGTGCCCGAGGGCCTGCCCTTCGATCTCGTCAACCGCGACATGAAGAAGAAGGCCATCTCCAACCTGATCAACGCCTGCTACCGGCGCCTGGGCCTGAAGGACACGGTGATCTTCGCCGACCAGCTCATGTACATGGGCTTCGCCTACTCGACCCGGGCCGGCGTGTCCTTCGGCGTGGAAGACATGGTCATCCCGCCGGAGAAGGCCGAGATCCTGGCCGATGCCGAGGAACAGGTGCGCGAGATCGAGGAGCAGTACACCTCCGGTCTGGTGACCCAGGGCGAGCGCTACAACAAGGTCATCGACATCTGGTCGCGCACCAACGATCTCATCGCCAAGGCCATGATGGAGCGCCTCGGTACCGAGGAGGTGAAGGACAAGGACGGCAACCTCGTCAAGGTGCCCTCCTTCAACTCCATCTACATGATGGCCGACTCCGGGGCCCGGGGCTCCGCCGCCCAGATTCGGCAGCTGGCCGGCATGCGCGGCCTGATGGCCAAGCCCGACGGCTCCATCATCGAGACGCCCATCACCGCCAACTTCCGGGAAGGGCTCTCGGTGCTGCAGTACTTCATCTCCACCCACGGCGCCCGCAAGGGCCTGGCCGACACGGCGCTCAAGACCGCCAACTCGGGCTACCTGACCCGCCGCCTGGTGGACGTCTCCCAGGATCTGGTGATCATCGGCGAGGACTGCGGCACCGACAACGGCCTGATGATGGCCTCCCTCATCGAGGGCGGCGACGTGGTCGAGCCCCTTTCCGAGCGGGCCCTGGGCCGGGTGCTGGCCGAGGACGTGCGCAAGGGCGACAGCGACGAGGTGCTGATCCCCGCCGGCACCCTGCTCGACGAGCGCTGGATGGAGAAGATCGAGGAACTGGCCATCGATCACATCAAGGTCCGCTCGCCCATCACCTGCGAGAATCGCTACGGGGTCTGCGCCACCTGTTACGGCCGTGACCTGGCCCGCGGCCACCTGGTGAACGAGGGCGAGGCGGTCGGCGTGATCGCTGCCCAGTCCATCGGCGAGCCGGGCACCCAGCTCACCATGCGCACCTTCCACATCGGCGGCGCCGCCAGCCGCTCGGCGGCGGCCAACAGCATCGAGGTCAAGACCGCCGGCACCGTGCGCCTGCACAACATCAAGACCGTGCGCCACGCCTCCGGCAACAACGTGGCCGTCTCCCGCTCCGGCGAGATCACGGTGCTCGACGAGCACGGCCGCGAGCGCGAGCGCTACAAGGTGCCCTACGGGGCCCAGATCTCCGTCAACGACGGTGATCACGTGGAAGCCGGCCAGGTGGTGGCCACCTGGGATCCGCACACCCATCCCATCGTCACCGAGGTGGCGGGGATCGTGAAGTTCGAGGACATCGTCGAAGGCGTGACCGTGAACTCCGAGGTGGACGAGATCACCGGCCTCACCTCGCTGGTGGTCACCGATCCCAAGCAGCGCGGCACCCAGGCCAAGGATCTGCGGCCCATGGTCAAGCTGGTGGACAAGGACGCCAACGATCTGAACCTGGCCGGCACCGAGATCCCGGCCCATTACTACCTGCCGGCCGGCGCCATCATCCAGCTCAGGGACGGGACCGAGGTGGGCGTGGGCGACATCCTGGCCCGCATCCCGCAGGAGTCCTCCAAGACCCGCGACATCACCGGCGGTCTGCCCCGGGTGGCGGATCTGTTCGAGGCCCGCAAGCCCAAGGAATCCTCCATCCTGGCGGAAATCTCGGGCACCATCTCCTTCGGCAAGGAGACCAAGGGCAAGCAGCGCCTGGTGATCACCCCCACCGACGGCGGCGAGCCCTACGAGACCCTGATTCCGAAATGGCGTCACGTCACCGTGTTCGAGGGCGAACACGTGGAGAAGGGCGAGGTGATCGTCGAGGGCGAGCCGAACCCGCACGACATCCTGCGCCTGCTGGGCGTCGAGGAGCTGGCCCGCTACATCGTCAACGAGGTCCAGGACGTCTATCGCCTGCAGGGTGTGAAGATCAACGACAAGCACATTGAGGTCATCGTCCGGCAGATGCTGCGCAAGGTGGAGATCACCGCGCCCGGCGATTCGAAGTATCTGCGTGGCGAGCAGGCGGAGAAGACCCGGATCCTCGAGGAGAACGAAAAGCTCCTTGCCGAGGGCAAGCAACCGGCCGAGTTCGAGCCCATGCTGCTCGGCATCACCAAGGCCTCGCTGGCCACCGAGTCGTTCATCTCCGCGGCCTCCTTCCAGGAGACCACCCGGGTTCTCACCGAGGCGGCGGTCACCGGCAAGGTGGACGACCTGCGCGGGCTCAAGGAGAACGTCGTCGTCGGCCGCCTGATCCCGGCCGGCACCGGCCTGGCCTTCCATGCCGAGCAGCGCCGCCAGCGCCGGGTGATGACCGCCGACGAGGTCCTGGCCGCCGAAACCGCTGCCCTGAGTGCCTCGGCTTCGATCGAGGAGGCCCCGGCGGCGGAGGCCGACAGCGAATCGGCCTCCGAACCGGCCGATCAGGGCTAAGTTCGGAAATAAACGGCGATTTACCCCGGGGATCCGGTTGACAGGAACCCCGGGTATCCCTACAATTTCGCGCCTTACGACAGGTCGGGTCCTCCGGCCTGTCGTTTATTTTCTGGAGTAAGAAAGAATCATGGCGACTATCAACCAACTGGTTCGCAAGCCGCGCAAGCGGAAGGCGGAAAAGAGCAACGTCCCGGCGCTGGAAGCCTGCCCCCAGAAGCGCGGGGTCTGCACCCGCGTCTACACCACCACGCCCAAGAAGCCGAACTCGGCCATGCGCAAGGTGGCCCGTGTGCGGCTGACCAACGGCTACGAGGTCACCAGCTACATCGGCGGCGAGGGGCACAACCTCCAGGAGCACTCGGTGGTGCTGATCCGCGGCGGCCGTGTGAAGGACCTGCCGGGCGTGCGCTACCACGTGGTGCGCGGCTCGCTGGACACCGCCGGCGTGAACGACCGCCGCCAGGGGCGTTCCAAGTACGGCGCCAAGCGGCCCAAGGCCTAAGATTTCCGAACAATCCGCCAGGCTGGCGGATTTTTGTAACCAATTGAAACGTCAGGAAAAATCCGATGGCGAGAAGGCGACAAGCTGAAAAACGGGCGATTCTGCCGGATCCGAAGTATCGCTCCGAGATGATCGCGAAGTTCATCAACATGGTGATGCTCAACGGCAAGAAGTCGGTGGCCGAGAAGATCGTCTACGGCGCGCTCGATTCCGTGGCCGAGAAGAGCAAGAAGGACGCGGTCGAAGCCCTGGAGACGGCCCTCGACAACGTGCGGCCGATGGTGGAAGTGAAGTCCCGCCGGGTCGGCGGTGCCACCTACCAGGTGCCGGTGGAAGTGCGTCCCGAGCGGCGCAACGCTCTGGCCATGCGCTGGATCGTCGATGCTGCCCGCCGTCGTGGCGAGAAAGGCATGGGCGCCCGCCTGGCCGGCGAGATCCTGGAGGCCTCCGAGAACCGCGGCGCGGCCGTCAAGAAGCGGGAAGACACGCACCGCATGGCCGAGGCCAACAAGGCATTCGCACACTACCGTTGGTAGTTTTCGCACAACCGAACAGATAGAGGAGGATCCCGAACCCGGGGATACGGAACGACCGTGGCACGCCAGACACCCATCGAACGTTATCGGAATATCGGCATCATGGCGCATATCGATGCCGGCAAGACGACGACGACCGAGCGCATCCTGTACTACACCGGGATTTCGCACAAGATCGGTGAGGTGCACGATGGCGCGGCGACCATGGACTGGATGGAGCAGGAACAGGAGCGGGGCATCACCATCACCTCCGCCGCCACCACCTGCTTCTGGCAGGGCATGGACCGGCAGTATCCCCAGCACCGGATCAACATCATCGACACCCCCGGGCACGTGGACTTCACCATCGAGGTGGAGCGCTCCCTGCGGGTGCTGGACGGGGCCTGCGCCGTATTCTGTGCGGTGGGCGGCGTGGAGCCCCAGTCCGAGACGGTCTGGCGCCAGGCCAACAAGTACGGCGTGCCGCGCCTGGCCTTCGTCAACAAGATGGACCGCGCCGGCGCCGACTTCCTGCGCGTGGTCGAGCAGATCCGCGAGCGCCTGGGCGCCAACCCCGTGCCGATCCAGCTCAACATCGGCGCCGAGGAAAACTTCGAGGGCATCGTCGATCTCATCCGCATGAAGGCCATCTACTGGAACGAGGCCGACATGGGCGCCACCTACGAGGAGCGCGAGATCCCCGACGCCCTGCAGGCCAAGGCGCAGGAACTGCGCGAGCAGATGGTGGAGGCCGCCGCCGAGGCCAACGAAGCGCTGATGGACAAGTACCTCAACGAAGGGGACCTGTCCGCCGAGGAGATCAAGCAGGGCCTGCGCATTCGCACCCTGGCCAACGAGATCATCCCGGCCCTGTGCGGCTCGGCGTTCAAGAACAAGGGCGTCCAGGCCATGCTCGACGCGGTGATCGAGTACATGCCCTCGCCGGTGGACGTGCCGGCCATCAAGGGCACCCTGGACGATGGCGAGACCGAGGCCGAGCGTCACAGTTCCGACGACGAGCCGTTCGCGGCCCTGGCCTTCAAGATTGCCACCGACCCTTTCGTGGGGACCCTGACCTTCTTCCGGGTCTATTCGGGGGTGATCAGCTCGGGCGACACGGTCTACAACTCGGTCAAGGGCAAGAAGGAGCGCGTGGGGCGCATCGTGCAGATGCACGCCAACCACCGCGACGAAATCAAGGAAGTCCGCGCCGGCGACATCGCCGCCGCCGTGGGCCTGAAGGACGTGACCACCGGCGATACCCTGTGCGATCCGGAGAACGTCATCGTCCTCGAGCGGATGGAGTTCCCGGAGCCGGTGATCTCGGTGGCCATCGAGCCCAAGACCAAGCCGGACCAGGAAAAGATGGGCATCGCCCTGGCCAAGCTGGCCCAGGAGGATCCGTCCTTCCGGGTGCACACCGACGAGGAGTCGGGCCAGACCATCATCTCGGGCATGGGCGAGCTGCATCTGGAGATCATCGTCGACCGCCTCAAGCGGGAGTTCAAGGTGGATGCCAACGTGGGCGCGCCCCAGGTGGCCTACCGCGAAACCATCCGCAAGACGGTCGAGGCCGAAGGCAAGTTCGTCCGTCAGTCCGGCGGTCGCGGCCAGTATGGTCACGTCAAGCTGCGCCTCGAGCCGCAGCCGCCCGGCAAGGGTTATGAATTCGTCAACGAGATCGTTGGCGGCGTGGTGCCCAAGGAATACATCCCGGCGGTGGACAAGGGCATCCAGGAGCAGATGGAAAACGGCGTCATCGCCGGCTATCCGGTGGTGGACGTGAAGGTCACCCTGTTCGACGGGTCCTACCACGAGGTGGACTCCTCGGAGATGGCCTTCAAGATCGCCGGTTCCATGGGCTTCAAGGAAGGCGCGAAGCAGGCCAGTCCGGTCCTGCTCGAGCCGATCATGAAGGTGGAAGTGGTGACTCCCGAGGAATACATGGGAGACGTGATGGGCGACCTGAACCGTCGCCGCGGCCTGGTCCAGGGCATGGACGACAGCCCCGCGGGCAAGGTGATCCGCGCCGAGGTGCCGCTGGCCGAGATGTTCGGCTATGCCACCGACCTGCGCTCCGCCACCCAGGGCCGCGCCACCTACAGCATGGAATTCGAGAAGTACGCCGAGGCGCCGGCGAACATCGCCGACGAGATCATCAAGAAGGCATCCTGATTCAAACCAATTCAGTCAGAGGGTAAGACCGTGTCCAAGGAAAAATTTGAACGTACGAAACCCCACGTGAACGTAGGCACGATTGGCCACGTGGACCATGGCAAGACGACGCTGACGGCGGCGATCACCAAGGTGATGGGCGAGAAGTTCGGCGGCG
>JALSSV010000038.1 GCA_026984045.1 Chromatiales bacterium
CCTGTTGGTGGTCGGTTTCCTGGTGATCTCCTCGGCACTCGTCCTCATCGCCCTGGCCGACGTGCCCTACCAGCTCTGGGAGCACACCCGGCAACTGAAGATGACCTTCCAGGAAGTGAAGGACGAGAACAAGGATACCGAAGGCAACCCGGACGTGCGCGGCCGCCTGCGTCGCCTGCAGCGGGAGATGGCCCAGCGGCGCATGATGGCCGAGGTGCCCAAGGCCGACGTGGTGGTGACCAACCCGGAACACTATGCCGTGGCCCTCAAATACGATCCGGACAGCATGGGCGCGCCGAAGGTCATCGCCAAGGGCACCGATCTCATCGCCATGCAGATCCGCACCATCGCCCGCGAGCACGAGGTGCCGGTGATGGAAGCGCCGCCCCTGGCCCGCGCCCTGCACCACACCACCGAGATCGATCAGGAGATCCCGGCCGCCCTGTACCTGGCCGTGGCCCAGGTGCTCGCCTACGTGTTCCAGTTGCGCCGCGCCGGCGGCAAGGCCGAGGAACGGCCGGCCTTCGTCAAGGATCTGCCGATCCCCGACGACATGCGGTTCTGATAACCAACAGGTGATGTGTCACATGCGAGATCGCAATTCGAACTGCTGTTCAGAGCACTTGAGGCCGGAGAGGCGTTTCGTGACCGTCGGCCGCAGGGATGCGGCCGTCGAGCCTACAGGGACGTATTCACGGCGTGTCACGAAACGCCTCTCCGGCCTCAAGGGCGTGTCAGATGTCTGGGGATGCGCTGAAGCGATCGGAAATTCGGCGCCGATAATCCCTGGGATGATCCCTTCACCCCGTTTCGGATGGAGATGAGAGAACATGGCTGAACAGGTCGCCGTTCTGAACACCTTGCGCAACGTCAGCCGCCAGGGGCTGGGGGCACCGCTGCTGCTGATGGTCATCATGGCCATGATCGTGGTGCCGCTGGCCCCCTTCGTGCTCGATGGCCTGTTCAGTTTCAACATCTCGCTGGCGCTGGTGGTACTGCTGGTGACGGTCTACACCCGCCGGCCGCTGGATTTCGCCCTGTTTCCCACCATCCTGCTGATGACCACCCTGATGCGTCTGGCCCTCAACGTGGCCTCCACCCGGGTGGTGCTGCTGGAGGGCCACACGGGCCCGGATGCGGCCGGTCAGGTGATCAAGGCCTTCGGCGAGTTCGTGATCGGCGGCAACTATGCGGTGGGCATGGTGGTGTTCGCAATCCTGGTGATCATCAACTTCGTGGTGATCACCAAGGGGGCCACCCGGATCTCCGAAGTCAGCGCCCGTTTCACCCTGGATGCCATGCCCGGCAAGCAGATGGCCATCGATGCCGATCTCAACGCCGGGCTCATCGATCAGGACGAGGCCCGGGCCCGGCGCGAAGAGATCAGCGCCGAGGCCGAGTTCTACGGCTCCATGGACGGCGCCAGCAAGTTCGTGCGCGGTGACGCCGTGGCCGGGATCCTGATCCTGTTCATCAACATCGTCGGCGGCCTCATCATCGGCATGGCCCAGCACGATCTGAGCTTCGCCCAGGCGGCGCGCAACTACACCCTGCTGACCATCGGTGACGGCCTAGTGGCGCAGATACCGGCGCTGTTGCTCTCCACCGCCGCCGGCATCATCATCACCCGCGTCTCCAGCTCCCAGGACATGGGCGAGCAGATCATCCGCGAGCTGTTCGCCAATCCCCGGTCCCTGGCCGTGACCTCGGGCATCCTGGCCGTGATGGGCCTGATCCCCGGCATGCCAAACTTCGCCTTCCTCACCATGGCGGCCCTCTGCGGCGCGGGGGCCTGGTGGCTGCACAAGCGGCAGCAGGCGGTGCGTGAGGAAGAGGCC
>JALSSV010000039.1 GCA_026984045.1 Chromatiales bacterium
CGCGCCGCCGCCGGCGGCGGCCGAGCCGGAGAACAGGGAGCTGAGCTGGGACGACGTGACCCCGGTGGACGCCATCGGCCTGGAGGTGGGCTATCGCCTGATTCCGCTGGTGGACAAGGCGCAGGGCGGCCAGCTCATGGCCCGCATCAAGGGGGTACGCAAGAAGCTCTCCCAGGAACTCGGCTTCCTGGTGCCGCCGGTGCACATCCGCGACAACCTGGATCTCTCCCCAACCGGTTATCGCCTTACCCTGATGGGCGTGACGGTGGGCGAGGCGGAGATCTATCCCGACAAGGAGCTGGCCATCAACCCCGGTCAGGTGTTCGGCACCATCGAAGGGATTCCCACCACCGATCCGGCCTTCGGCCTCGAGGCCATGTGGATCGATCCCGCGGATCGGGACCGGGCCCAGACCATGGGCTACACGGTGGTCGATCCCAACACGGTGATCGCCACCCATCTGAGCCAGCAACTGCAGTTGCATGCCAGCGAATTGCTGGGCCACGAGGAGGTGCAGCACCTGCTGGACAAGCTGGCCAAGTCGGCGCCCAAGCTGGTGGAGTCGCTGGTGCCCGACACGCTGGGCCTGGGAGTGGTGGTGAAGGTGCTGCAGAACCTGCTGGCCGAGGGCGTGCCGATCCGCGACATCCGCACGATCGCCGAAACACTGGCGGAATACGGCAGTCGCAGTCAAGACCCCGACACCCTCACGGCGGTCGTGCGGCAGGCCCTGGGCCGGCTGATTGTCCAGCAAATCAACGGGATGCAGGCCGAGCTGCCGGTCATCACCCTCGATCCGGCGTTGGAACAGATATTGCAGCAGACTGTGCAGGCCAACGAAGGGGGCGGCATGGGTGTCGAACCGGGCCTGGCGGAACGGCTGCACGCGGCCCTGGCCGATGCGGCCCGGCAACAGGAAGCCGCCGGCCAGCCGGCGGTACTGCTGGTCTCCAGCGCCATCCGCAGCCTGTTGTCCCGTTTCGTGCGGCACGGCATTCCCGGCTTGCACGTGCTGGCCTACAACGAGATTCCGAGCGACAAGCAGATCCGCATCGTCGCCACCGTGGGCCAGCCGGCCGGGGTGGACGATCAGACGCAACAGCCCGGATAAACCAGAGGGTGGAGACGCATGAACATCAAACGATTTCACGCCCGCGACATGCGCAGCGCCATTCGCCAGGTGCGCCAGAGCATGGGGCCCGATGCGGTGATTCTCTCCAACCGCAAGGTCGATGGGGGCGTGGAACTGGTGGCGGCGATGGACTACGACGAGTCGCTGCTGGCGGCCCGGGTGGCGTCATCGACGGCGGACACGGCCTCGCCCCGCGAGGAAGCCTGGAAGGACGTGCGCTACAGCCGTGACATCCCCGAGCCACCGCCGAGCTTCACCGCCACCGACCCGGCACCGGAACCGGACGCCCCGCGGGCCCGGACCGACGCCGAAGATCCGGCCATCGTCGAGATGCAGAACGAACTGAAGTCGCTGCGCAGCCTGCTCCTGGGCCAGCTGTCGGGACTGGCCTGGGGGCAGGAGTCGGCGCGCCATCCCAATCGCGCCCGCCTGCTGCAGCGTCTGCTGGCCATGGGCCTGAGTTCCGCCCTGGCCCGCGAACTTTCCGACGGCTGCGACGAGCGGCTGGACTTCGAGGCCAGCTGGCGCCAGGCGTTGGGGCGCCTGGCCCATCGCCTGCCGGTGGCCGACAACCCCATCCTCGATCGCGGCGGCGTGGTGGCTCTGGTGGGCGCCACCGGCGTGGGCAAGACCACCACCATCGCCAAGCTGGCGGCACGCTACGCCCTGCGCCACGGCAACCGGGCCGTGGCCTTCGTCACCACCGATCACTATCGGGTGGCGGCCCATGAACAGTTGCGCAGCTATGCCCGCATCATGGGCGTGCCCATGGTGGTGGCCACCGATGCGCCCGCCCTGCAGACGGCCCTCGACAACCTGGCCGACAAGCGCCTGATCCTGATCGACACCGCCGGCATGAGCCAGCGCGACATGGCCCTGCACGAGCAGCTCGCCCTGCTCACCAGCGGCAGCCGCCCCATCGACACCTGGCTGACCCTGGCCAGCAATGCCCAGCGGGGTGTGCTGGGGGAAATCGTCCAGGCCTGGTGCAAGGTGCCCCTGTCCGGCTGCATCCTCACCAAGATCGACGAGACCACCAGTCTCGGCGGCGCGCTCTCGGCCGCCATCGAGCACGATCTGCCGGTGGCCTATACCAGCGACGGCCAGCGGGTGCCGGAGGATCTGCACGCCGCCCGCGCCCACAGCCTGGTGAGCCGGGCGGTCAGCATCATGCAGCAGGTGGCGGCCGGCAGCCGCGACGAACACATTTCTCTGGCAATGAGTGGAATGGTGGCCCATGCCCACGGTTGAACAAATGCGTGACCAGGCCAGCGGCCTGCGTCGAATCCAGTCCCCCCGTCCGGTCCGGGTGATCACCGTCACCTCCGGCAAGGGCGGGGTCGGCAAGACCAACGTCTCCCTGAACCTGGCCATGGCCCTGTCGGAGCTGGGGCAGCAGGTGACCATCATGGATGCGGATCTGGGCCTCGGCAACATCGACGTGCTGCTGGGCCTGCATCCCGAACACAACCTCTCTCATGTGATCAAGGGCGAGCGGGATCTGGAGGAGATCATCGTGCCGGGGCCCGGCAACCTGTCGGTGATTCCCGCCGCCTCGGGGGTGCAGATGATGGCCGAATTAACCCCTTCCCAGCATGGGGGCTTGATCCGGGCCTTCAGCGAACTGCACCACGAGATTGATGTATTATTGGTAGACACGGCGGCCGGCATTGCCGACAGCGTGATCAGTTTCAGCCGCGCCGCCCAGGAAGTGCTGGTGGTGGTGTGCGACGAACCGGCGTCCATCACCGATGCCTATGCGCTGATCAAGCTGCTCAACCGGGAGCACGGCCTGTTCCGCTTCCGCATCCTGAGCAACATGGTGCGCAGCGCCCAGCATGGCCGCGAGGTGTACGAAACCATCACCCGCGTGACCGATCGCTTCCTGGACGTGGCGCTGGACTATGTGGGGCACGTGCCCCATGATGAGCACGTGGTGAAGTCGATCCGCAAGCAGCGGTCGGTGCTCGAGGCCTTTCCCCGCAGTCGGGCGGCCCAGGCCTACCGTACCCTGGCGGACAAGGTGAACAAATGGCCCATCCCGAGCGGGGCGGGCGGACATCTGGAGTTTTTCGTGGAACGACTGGTACAAGCCATTCCCGACCCCGTGGAGGCACTGCCATGAACGGCATCGCCATGTACGCCTCGACCCGGCCCCACAACCAGGACGACCTGGTGGAAAAGCACGCGCCGCTGGTCAAGCGCATCGCCTGCCACCTGATCAACCGCCTGCCGGCCTCGGTGCAGCTCGAGGATCTGATCCAGGCCGGCATGATCGGCCTGCTCGAAGCCTCGCGCAACTACGACGAGACTCAGGGCGCCAGCTTCGAGACCTACGCCGGCATCCGGATCCGCGGCTCCATGCTCGACGAAATCCGCAAGAACGACTGGGCGCCTCGCTCGGTGCACCGCAAGGCGCGCATGGTGGCCGAGGCGGTGCGCGAGATCGAACACGCCCAGGGCCGCGACGCCCGCGATACCGAAATCGCCGAATCCCTCGGCATGAGCCTCGACGAGTACTACAAGATTCTGCAGGACAACTGCTATCACAAGGTGCTCAGCTTCGAGGACATGGGCAACGGTGACGATTCCATGCTCGACAACATGACCGACGGCGGGCCCGGGATCCTCGATGGCCTGCAGAAGGAAGACATGCAGCGGGTCATCTCCGAAGCCATCGCCAGCCTGCCCGAACGGGAACGCCTGGTCATGGCCCTGTACTACGACGACGAGCTCAATCTGCGCGAAATCGGCGCCGTGATGGGCGTCTCCGAATCCCGCGTCAGCCAGATCCACAGCCAGGCCGTGATCCGCCTCCAGGCCCGCATGGCCGCCCGCTTCGACACCGACCGCTGATCTCGCACCGCATTATCCGTAGGAGCGGCGCCCTCGCCGCGAAGCGGATGCGGCGGTAGCGGGTTGCGGGTGGCTGGTAGCGGGGATAACCAAACGCCTTTCCCCGCTACCCGTTCCCAGCCACCCGCCACCGCATGGTCGCGGCGAGGGCGCCGCTCCTACCGGTGCGATCCTTTTCTTTCCCGGCTCACCCTCAAGTTTCGCCCTTCACGGGCCGATAGTGTCCCCAGAGACAAGCATCCCGCATCAGACACATCGACCCAGCATTGCCGGAGGAACTGCGTGGACAAGAACATGAAGATTCTCATCGTGGACGATTTCTCCACCATGAGACGGATCATCAAGAACCTGTTGCGTGATCTCGGCTTCACCAACACCGAGGAAGCCGACGACGGGACCACCGCGCTGCCGATGCTGCAGACCGGCAAGTTCGATCTGCTGGTCACCGACTGGAACATGCCGGGCATGCAGGGCATCGATCTGCTGCGTGCCGTGCGCGCCGACGAGAAACTGGCCAACCTGCCGGTGCTCATGGTCACGGCCGAGCAGAAGCGGGAGCAGATCATCGAAGCGGCCCAGGCCGGCGTCAACGGCTACATCGTCAAACCCTTTACCGCCCAGACCCTCAAGGAAAAGCTCGAGAAGATTTTCGAGCGGGTCGGCGCCTGACGACGGGAGAGGGGCATGAACGACGCAGCGCAAGCCGAACAGCACATCATCGACGAAGACAATCTGGCCCGGGTCCGGGATCTGCTCGAATGCATGGAGCGCGGTGACGAGGAGGGCGCCCGCGAGATCGTCGACGAACTGGCCAACGTGCGCGAGACCACCCTCTACCAGGAAGTGGGCAAGCTGACCCGGGAACTGCACGACGCCATCTCCGCCTTCGGCATGGACGACCGCATCGCCAATCTCGCCGAACACGACATCCCCGATGCCCGGGAACGGCTCAATTACGTGATCGCCAAGACCGACGAGGCGGCCAACCGCACCCTCACCGCCATCGAGGAATCGCTGCCCCTGTGCGAGAAACTGGAAAGCGAATCGGGGGATCTGCATGCCCGCTGGCAGCAGTTCCGGCGCAAGGAGATGAGCCTCGACGAGTTCAGGGAACTGAGCCGGACCCTGGAAGCCTTTCTCGCCGAACAGAACAGCAACGCCGGCCAGGTGCGGGCACACCTCACCGATGCCCTGATGGCCCAGGACTTCCAGGATCTCACCGGCCAGATCATCAAGCGGGTCATTACCCTGGTGGAAGAGGTGGAAGCCAACCTGGTGAACCTCATCAAGGTGGCCGGCCTGCCGGAGCGGGAGAAACCCGCCGACGACGGCAGCCTGGCCGGCCCGGTGGTGCCCGGCAAGGAAACCGCCACCACCGTGTCCGGGCAGGACGAGGTGGACGATTTGCTGTCGAGCCTGGGATTCTAGGCTCGCCATCACGAGACGAGAAACGATGGACGACGAACTCCTGCAAGATTTCCTGGTGGAAGCGGGCGAGATCCTCGAGCAGCTCGACGAGCAACTCGTGAGTCTCGAGCAGCAGCCGGACGACATGGACATGCTCAATGCCGTGTTCCGGGGCTTTCACACCATCAAGGGCGGCGCCGGTTTCCTGGGCATCGAACCCATGGTGCAGCTCTGCCACCGTTCCGAGGATATCTTCAACCTGCTGCGCAATGGCGAGCGCAGCATCACCCCGGAGTTGATGGATGCGGTGCTGCCGGTGCTGGACGTGCTGCGTGAACAGTTCGACCTCCTCTCCGCCGGCGAGATGCCTGAGGATGCCGATCCGGCCCTGTTGCAGGCTCTGGAACAGTACACCGTTCCCGAAGGCGCAGCCCCGCAGGCCGCTCCCGCGACCCCGCCGGCCGGGGCGGCGCCAGTTGGCGATCCGGCAACCACTGATGCCAGTGAGGACATTACCGACGAGGAGTTCGAGGCGCTGCTCGACGCCCTCGAAAATCCCGACGCGGCCACGCCGAAAGCCGAGCCGGCGAGCGACGAGATCACCGAAGAGGAATTCGAGGCCCTGCTCGACGAACTGCACGGCAAGGGACAGTTCAAGGGGGCACCGATGCCCGTGGACAAACCGGCCGCTGCCGCCGCCGATCCCGCCGCTTGCAGCGATGCCCCGGCGGCCAGCGACGAGATCACCGAGGAAGAATTCGAGGCCCTGCTCGATCAGATCCATGGCAAGGGTCAGTTCAAGCCCGAGGCGGTCAAGGCCGGCAGCGATGTTCCGGCGGGCAATGCCGCCACGCCGGCGGCGAAACCCCCGGCCACCCCGGTCCCCGCGAACCAGCCGCAGGGGCCTGCCAGTGGCGAGGTGCTGGAGAAAAAAACGGCCCGGAAGGCCGTGGCCAAGCCGGCGAAGGAGAAACCCCAGGCCGAGACCTCGGTGCGAGTGGATACGGCGCGTCTCGATGAGATCATGAACATGGTCGGCGAGCTGGTGCTGGTGCGCAACCGCATCGCCCGGCTCGGTGAGCGTTCCGGCAACGAAGAGATGCAGAAGGCCGTGGCCAACCTCGATCTGGTGACGGCCGATCTGCAACTGTCGGTCATGAAGACCCGCATGCAGCCCATCAAGAAGGTCTTCGGCCGCTTTCCCCGGGTGGTGCGGGATCTGGCCCGCAGCCTGAACAAGGAAATTCGCCTGGAGATGATCGGCGAGGACACCGATCTGGACAAGAACCTGGTCGAAGCCCTGGCCGATCCGCTCGTGCACCTGGTGCGCAACTCGGTGGATCATGGCATCGAGATGCCGGACGAGCGCGAGAAGGCCGGCAAGCCCCGCGAAGGCACGGTGATCCTCAGCGCCTCCCAGGAAGGCGATCACATCCTGTTGTCCATCGAGGACGACGGCCGGGGGATGGATCCGAACAAGCTGCGCGACATCGCGGTGGAGAAGGGCCTGATGGATCGTGAAGCCGCCAACCGGCTGGAGGATCGGGAGTGCTACAACCTGATCTTCGCCCCGGGTTTCTCTACCAAGGAAGAGATCTCCGACATCTCCGGCCGCGGCGTGGGCATGGACGTGGTCAAGACTTCCATTACCCAGCTCAACGGCTCCATCGACATCAACTCTCAACTGGGCCGGGGCACGCGCATCGACATCAAGGTGCCGCTGACCCTGGCCATCATGTCCACCCTGATGGTGCGCCTGCACAACCAGCTCTTCGCCCTGCCGCTGGTCAATGTGAGCGAGATCTTCCATCTGGATCTCACCCGCACCAATGTCATGGACGGCCAGCTCGTGATCCTGATCCGCGAGCGGACCCTGCCCCTGTTCTATCTCAACCACTGGCTGGTGCGGGGCCAGCGCAATGCCCCCCTGCCGAAGGAGGGCCACGTGGTGGTGGTGCACATCGGCAACCAGCGGGTGGGCTTCATCGTCGATGAACTGATCGGTCAGGAAGAGGTGGTGATCAAGCCGCTGGGCGCACTGCTGCACGGCCTGGCCGGCCTGGCCGGGGCCACCATCACCGGGGACGGGGGCATCGCCATCATCCTCGACGTGCCCGGCCTGCTGAAGATGTACGCCTGATCTCAGGCATCACGGAACGAGACGAGAAGGAAGTCAAGCATGGCCATTCGGGTACTGGTCGTCGACGATTCGGGATTCTTCCGCCGCCGGGTGAGCGAAATCCTCTCTGCCGATCCGGCCCTCGAAGTGGTGGGTCAGGCCGCCAACGGCGAGGAGGCCATCGATCAGGCCGCGAAGCTGCGCCCCGACGTGATCACCATGGACATCGAGATGCCGGTGCTCGACGGGATCAGCGCCACGCGGCGAATCATGGCCCGCACCCCGACGCCCATCATCATGTTCTCCTCCCTGACCACCGAGGGCGCCAAGGCGACCCTGGATGCCCTCGATGCCGGCGCGCTGGACTTCCTGCCCAAGCGCTTCGAGGACATCGCCAGCGATCGGGAAGAGGCCACGCGTCTGCTCTGCCAGCGGGTGCGGGATCTGGGCCGCAAGGGGCGTGCCGGGATCCGCAAGCCGATCACCACGCGGCCGCCGGTCACGGCCCGCCCGGCAGCGCCGCAACGGGCCGCCAGCGGCCCGATCCGCCTGCTGGCCATCGGCACCTCCACCGGCGGGCCGGTCGCCCTGCAGAAGGTGCTCACCCGCCTGCCGGCGAATTTCCCGGCGCCGATTTTGCTCATCCAGCACATGCCCGGCACCTTCACCCCGGCCTTCGCCAAACGCCTGGATCAGCAGTGCGCCATCCGCGTGCGCGAGGCGGCCGACGGCGATCGGCTCGAACCGGGGCTGGCCCTGCTGGCTCCGGGCGGCCGGCAGATGCTGCTCGACGGGCGCGCCGGCAGCGCCGTGGTGCGGATCGGGGACGATCCGGGGCAGACCTACAAACCCTCGGTGGATCTCACCTTCACCTCCATCGCCAAGGTGCATCCCCGCGATACCCTGGCGGTGGTGCTCACCGGCATGGGCGCCGACGGCGCCCAGGGGGCCCGCCTGCTCCACGAACGGGGTTCCCGCGTCTGGGCCCAGGACGAGGCGAGCTGCGTGGTCTATGGCATGCCCGCGGCCGTGGTGGAGGCCGGCATCGCCGAGCAGGTGCTGCCCCTCGACGAGATGGGTGACGCCATCGCCAGACGGGTGCGCTGATGGACGTGCTGAGTCTTCTGGGCCTGGTGCTGGGGATCGCGGCGATCCTCTTCGGCCAGTATCTCGAGGGCGGCCACGTCACCACCCTGCTCAACGGCCCGGCCCTGCTGATCGTGATCGGCGGCACCTTCGGCGCGGTGATGCTGCAATCGCCGCTGAAGGTCTTCCTGCGGGCCATGCGCATGCTGTTCTGGGCCTTCCGCGCCCCGCGCCTGGATTTCGAGGAAGGCATCGACAAGCTGGTCAAGTGGAGCCACATCGCCCGCAAGGAAGGCCTGCTGGGGCTGGAGGACGTGGAGGATCACGAAGCGGATCCCTTCACCCGCAAGGGCCTGCAACTGCTGGTGGATGGCAGCGAACCGGAGAGCATCCGCAGCATCATGGACGTGGACATCGGCACCCGTGAACGCTTCGATCTGCAGGCGGCGCGGGTGTTCGAGAGCATGGGCGGCTATGCACCCACCATCGGCATCATCGGTGCGGTGCTGGGTCTCATCCAGGTGATGGGCAACCTCTCGGATCCGGGCAGGCTGGGCGCCGGCATCGCGGTGGCCTTCGTGGCCACCATCTACGGCGTGGGCTCGGCCAACCTGATCTTCCTGCCCATCGCCAACAAGCTCAAGGCGCTGGTGCGCCAGCAGTCCCACTACCAGGAGATGATCGTCGAAGGCGTGGCCTCCATTGCCGAAGGCGAGAATCCGCGCAACATCGAAACCCGCCTGCTGGGTTTCCTCCACTGAGGTGGCCGGGATGCGAAGCCGTCGCCGCCGTCACGAGGACGATCACGAAAACATCGATCGCTGGCTGGTCTCCTATGCGGACTTCATCACCCTGCTGTTCGCCTTCTTCGTGGTGATGTACTCCATGTCCTCGATCAACGAGGGCAAGTACCGGGTACTCTCCGACACCCTGCTGGAAGCCTTCAAGACCCCGCCCAAGTCGGCCGATCCCATCCAGATCGGGCAACCGAAGAAATCCCTCGATTCGGTGAAACCGGTGACCGAGAAGCCCGACATCGTCTCCCTGCGGCCCGAGCCGGCGGTGGACACGGCCCAGACGGCGCGCATCGCCCAGCGGCTGCAGCAGTCCCTCAAGTCGCTGGTGGATCGGAACCTCATTCGCATCAAGCACGACAAGTTGTGGGTGGAGGTGGAACTGAACAACCGCATCCTGTTCGCCAGCGGCGAGGCGGAATTGCAGCCCTCCGCCTATCCGGTGCTGCGCCAGCTGGCCCGCGAACTCAAGGCGTTGCCCAACCACATCGACGTGGAGGGCCACACCGACAATCTGCCGATCCGCACCGAGCTGTTCCGCTCCAACTGGGAGTTGTCGGCGGCCCGCGCCGCCAGCGTGGTGCACCTGCTGACCCGCGAGGGGGTCGACCCGGCCCGCCTGTCGGCCATCGGCTACGGCGAGTTCCGGCCCATTGCCGACAACCGCACCCCCGAAGGCCGCCGCCGCAACCGGCGGGTAGCGATCATCATCCTGGCCGACAAGCACGCCCGGCGCATGCTCGAAATCGAACGCCAAGGCCGCCAGCCGCCTTCCGCCTCGTCCACGCCGTAAATCGCGGCACGAATCTTGTATCATTCCGTCCTGACCCCCGGGCCCCGTGTGTCCGGGGGCGGGTAAGGCCATGGCCTGTCGTCCCGGAAAACGGATGCCGCAGGCCTTGCCGCCATCGAAACCGACGCAGGAGCATGCCTTGCAAGTCTGGGCCGTTGCCAATCAGAAGGGCGGGGTGGGGAAAACCACCACCGCCGTCTCTCTCGCCGGCCACCTGGTCCACCGGGGGCAGCGCGTGCTGCTGGTGGATCTGGATCCCCACGGCTCGCTCACGGCCTATTTCGGCCACGATCCCGACCGTCTGGAAAACTCCCTCTACCGCCTGTTCCAGGGGCCGGGCGCCACGCCCGAGGTGCCCGCGGCGGAGCTGCTGCTGCCCACGGGAATCGACGATCTGGCCCTGCTGCCGGCCTCCACGGCCCTGGCCACCCTGGATCGCCAGCTCGGCAGCCAGGAAGGCAAGGGCCTGGTGATTCGCCAGGCCCTGCAGAGCCTGGCAGGGCGCTACGACACGGCCCTCATCGACTGTCCGCCGCTTTTGGGGATCCTCATGGTCAACGCTCTGGCCGCCTGCCGCCTGCTGATCCTGCCGGTGCAGACCGAGCCCCTGGCGCTCAAGGGACTGGAGCGCATGATGCACACCCTGGAGATGATCATGCGGGCCCGCCGCGACGGGCTCGACTACCTGATCGTGCCCACCATGTTCGATCGCCGCACCCGCGCCGCTCTCGACAGCCTGCGCCAGTTGCGCGAGACCTACGGCGACAAGGTCTGGGAGGCGGTGATTCCGGTGGATACCAAGTTCCGCGAAGCCAGCAAGCGCGGCGTGCCCCTGCCCATGATGCTGCCTTCGTCACGGGGCGCCCGGGCCTACGAAGCCCTGCTGCGCACCCTGCTCGGCGAGTCGCCAGAGCCCCTGCGCGCCGGAGGCGAATCATGAGCGCAGAGAAGCCCGGCATCCTGGTGGACGAGAAGGCCGCGCTGGATCTGTTCCTCGAGGCCCTGCTGCGCGAGACCGAAACCGAAACGGTCGAAGCCGCGGCGCCCGCCGCCCCGGCAGAGGCACCGCCGGCTGCCCCCGCGCCGGTGATCCCGGCCGTGGAAGCGGCGACCAAAACCGCCACCGACACGGAGGTGGCGAGCGAAGCCGTCATCGCGACCGAATCCGTCACGGAAACCGCAAGCCCGGTGCCGCCCGGCGTCCCCGAATGGGCCCGGGACCCTTTCCAGGCCATGCTCTTCAAGGTCGCCGGCCTGACCCTGGCCGTGCCCCTCGAGGCGCTGGGCGGCGTGGTGGAGTGGCCGGAGAAACTCACCGAGATGCCGGGCCATGCCGACTTCTTCCTCGGCCTGCTGAGCCATCTGGATGCCACCGTGCCGGTGGTGGACACCGCCCGCCTGGTCTTCCCCGCCGACCGCCTGCCCGCGAATGACGATCCCCTGGCCCGGGTGAAGCGCATCGTCCTGATCGGCGGCGGCCGCTGGGGCCTGGCCTGCGACGCCGTGGATGAGGTGATCACCCTCCGTCACGACCAGGTCCGCTGGCGCAGCGAACGCACCCGCCGCCGCTGGCTCCTGGGCACCGTCATCGAGCACATGTGTGCCCTGATCGACACCGACGCCTTCGCCGAAAAACTGGCCAGCGGCGAGGAATGAGAACGGGCCGTTTCGGGCCTGGGTGGAAGGAACACGGAGATCACGGAGGCACGGAAGGCACGGAGAGAAACAGGGTGGCTCAGACATCCCAACAAAAAGCAGGCCGGCTCAAGCGCAGCGGAGCCGGCAGCGGCAAGGCCAAAAGGTTTTTTCCCTTCACCATCAAGTTCCCCCCGTTCCCGCCGATGATGTAGCAAAGCGGACCGTCTGTCCGCCCACGCCCGAATGGCATGGTTCCTGCAACCTGTCTTGCGAGTCTCCCGTCGCGCGTCGGCAAATTGACGCCCCGGGATCGCCAGAGGAGAAACCGCGGAATGAGTGAACTGGCCCAAGTGGAAAACGACCCCATCATCCAGTGGGTGACCTTCAAGCTGGACAACGAGAAGTACGGCATCAAGGTGATGCAGGTCCAGGAAGTGCTGCGCATGACCGAAATCGCCCCGGTGCCCGGCGCGCCCGACTACGTGCTCGGCATCATCAACCTGCGCGGCAACGTGGTCACGGTGATCGACACCCGCCTGCGTTTCGGCCTGCCCGAACGGGAGCCGGACGACGACACCCGCATCGTGATCGTCGAGGCCGAGGGCAACGTGGTGGGGATCCTGGTCGATTCGGTGGCCGAGGTGGCCGATCTGCAGGCCTCGGAAATCGAGACCGCCCCCAACGTGGGCAACGACGAAAGCTCCAAGTACATCCAGGGCGTGAGCAGCCGCGGCGACGAACTGCTGATACTGGTGGACGTGAACAAGCTCCTCAGTGACGAGGAATGGGCGGAGGTCGCCTCCCTGTAGGCGCGGCGGTCATGGCGGAGATCGGCAAGCTCACCCCGATCACCGGCCTGCCCTGGTCCGCCCGCCACGTCCGGGCGCCTGGCGGCGAGTCCCGCCGCGAACGTCCGCCCCGGCGGCCACCGGAACCGCCCGAGCACCGGGACGGTGATGACGCCCCCCACATCGACGAATACGCCTGAGGCGCCCCATGACCGAAATCATCGCAATGGCCTCTGATCTCACCAACCTGTTGCTGGCCGGCTGCCTGATTCTGCTGCTGCTCAACCTGCTGCGTGGACGCAGGCAGGGCAGGGCGGCACGAGATCCCCGCCTCGAATCCCTGCAACGGGATCTGCGCGCCCTCACCGCGGCCGCCGTCGGCATGGGCGAGCGGGTGCTCGAAGTGGAACGCCGCCAGCGGCGCCTGGCCGAGAAGCAGGAAAACCTGGATCTCTTCGAATCGGCCAATCAACCCTACGAACAGGCCATTCATCTTGCCCGTCAGGGAGTCGACGCCGAGGAACTGGTCGCCACCTGCGGTCTGTCCCGTTCCGAGGCCGAACTCATCACCATCATGCACCGCCTCGAAGGCGATCAGGAACCCCCCTCCCGCGCTGCGAGCTGACACCGGCAACCCAAACGACTTTCACGCCGGCAGGAGCGGCACCCTCGCCGCGACCAGCCCCTTGCTTCACGCACCCTCTCCCGCCACAATGCCATCCCCGTTACCCCATTGGCCCACATGCCCGAAGCGCCAACCATCCATCTCCCCCGCAGCCGCGACGCCCTCGGCACGCCCCGGGCCGCCGCGATCCTGAAACAGGAGATCGAAGCCCTGCCGGCGGCCTGTCTGCCCCTGCAGGCCCTGCTCACACGCACGGCCTGCGCCCTCGACGACTTCGGCGTGACCGTCCTGGCCATCGAAGAGAACACCGATCCGATCCGCCTCCGGATCGGCGTGTTTCTCCAGGGTCTCGATCCCGGCTGCAGTTGCGCAGACGATCCCACCCCTCTCGAGCCCATCCCCGAATACGGCGAACTGGAAGTGGAAATCGACCGGAACACCGCCCAGGCGCACTTCCGCCTGCCCTGAACCCCGATGGCGTGCCGCAGCGGGACCCTTCCCGAACGGCATTCGTTTCTTGGGCGGATCCGGGTGATTGGGTAAACTTGCGGACCGACACCTTCTTTTCGCCGCCGCACGAGGATTCCCCATGAAGCGTCTGTACTGCCTGCTGGCCGGGTGCCTGTTGCCGTTCGTCGTGGCCGTGGCCGATGACGAGCCCCGTCATGCCTATCTGGGGGGCGGGGCCTATTTCCAGACCCAGCCCTATGCCGGGGCGGATGCCCTGGTGCTGCCCTCGCCGGTGCTGTTCGCCGACAACCGCCTGTTCTACGTGCGCTGGACCCGGGTGGGAATGTATGTCTATGGCCAGCAGAACTGGGGCATTTCCATCACCGCCCAGCCCCGGCCCTTCGGTTACAAGGGCACCGATGCACCCATCCTGGCCGGGATGGCCGAACGCAAGTCCGGTTGGGAGGCCGGGCTGGCCATGGGCGGGGAGTTCGACTGGGGGTTCGCCGAACTCACCTGGTTCCGCGACATCCTCGACCACTCCAACGGCTCACTGCTGCGGCTGGAACTTGGCAGGTTCATCGAACGGGGCAAGTGGGCCTTCGTGCCCAGCGTCTTCGCCATCCGCTATGACGCCGCCTTCAACGACTACTACTACGGCGTGCGGCCGGGCGAGGCGACTGCCTGGCGGCCGGCCTACACGGCGTCGGCCGGCGTCAACTTCGCGGCCCAGACCTACGTGAAGTATTCCTTCACCCCGCACTGGCACTTCCTCGGCAACCTGCGCGGCGATCTGCTGGCCGGCACCATCCAGGACAGCCCGCTGGTGGACAAGGGGTACATGCTCTCCGGCCTGCTGTCAGTGATGTATTCCTTCGATTACTGAGGCGACGCCGCCTCGCGCCCCGGACATTCTCCATCGCCGCTCAGGGCGGGTTTTCCGTCTTCGGCTCGCCTCCCGGTGTCTTGCCCTGCATGTGATAGGCGAAGGCGATCACCTCGGCCACGGCCACATAGAGCGCTTCCGGTATGGTCTCGCCCAGTTCCAGGCGGAACAGCAGACGGGTCAGTTCGGGATTGTCCTGCAGGGGGATGCCGTGGCGGCGGGCGATTTCCCGGATCCGTTCGGCCACGTCGCCGGCGCCCTTGGCGGTGACCCGGGGTGCCCGCTCGCCATCGTAGTGCAAGGCCACGGCCAGAGGAGGCGGGGATTGGGAGACCTTGCTCATCTCAGGCTTCCTCGCGAAGCAGGGGAGGCGGTTCGCCGCCGTCGTCCGGCGGCGGGCCGCAACGGCATTCCAGGGCACCGACGTTCAGACCCGCCTGCCGCAGTCGGCTGCCCAGGGTGTCGAGCCAGTGGTTGAAGAGGCGGGCCGTTTCGCTGCGTTCTGTCCAGAAACGGGTGGCCACGGCCTCGTTCTGCAGGCTGATGATCGCGGTCACCGGTCCCAGCCCCTCGAGTTCGAAGGCCAGGCGCACCGACCAGCGCCGGGCGTGGGCGGGCGCGTCGTGCTGACGGGTTTCCTCCTCGATGCGCAGATCGAACAGATCCACGCCGGCACCGTGCCGGATGGGCAGTTCCATGGCCCACAGGGGACGGCCCTCGGCCTGGGCGTGGAGCGCATGCAGGGCATGGGAATGGGCGCGAGCGATGGCGCCTTCCACCTGTCGCAGCAGATCCGCCACCGCCGCCTCGGGACGGGCGGCATTGGCCAGGCTCGGGGGTGCCGGCGGCTGGGCCGCGGGCGTGCCTCGTACTCCATCATGATGCTGGGCATGAGCAGCGGCACCGTTCGCGGCCCACGGGTTGGCGGGCGCGGGGGGCGGTGGTGGCGTGGCCGGGGGACTGCGCAGGGCCGGATAGTCACTGGCCGGCGTGCCGCTGGGCATCGGGGCCGGCCCCGGCAGATGCCGCTGCAGGACGGCCGCAAGGCGCAGGAGCTGACCGCGCAGATCCGCCCCCGGCCGGACCGCCTCGCCCTGCAGGCTCGCGGCCAGGGCCGCTTCCAGGAAAGGGCCGCTGGCCCGCATGGCTTGCGCGAGGCGTTGCGGCTGGCTCAGGGCGTCGCGGCTGGCCAGGCTCAGCCACAGATCCTGCAGCAGGGGCAATACCTCGCGGGGCAGGGGCAGGTTTTCGCCCTCGCGCCGGGCCAGGGCCAGGTTGGCCAGCAGCGGCGGCAGGGGGAGCTGGCGGGGCAGGGTCTCGCGTAGCGCCTGTTGCACGCGAGCCGGATCGATGGCCTGCGCGGGCGGCGCCAGCAGGCGCAGCTCGAGCTGGGGTTCCCTGGCCAGGATCTGCACCGGCAGGCGCTCTCCGGGGCGAAACGGCAGGTTGGGAGGACGGGCGGCCTCGAGCAGCGCCCCCTGGATGTTCAGCAACAGGCTGCCCCGCTCCCCGCGGCCGACCACGGTGGCCTGGAGGATGTCGCCCACGCGCCAGCTCTCGAGCAGGGCGGGGAGGTCGCGGGCGGCAACGGTCGGGGCGGGGCGAGCGGTGCCTGCCTGGAGGGGCTTAAGGTCCATGGCGATGGGGCCGATAAGAAACTGTCGGGTCTTTCCCTATCAGCGGACAATCCGGCGGAAACTTGACCGGCAGGTGGCCGGTCGTTCACTTTCCATTCGGGAGACTGCCTGAGTCGATGAGCAAGCCTCTCTACGTGCGCCGGGAGAACCGGGTTCAGGGCCCCTTTCCGGTCGGCCAGATCGCCCAGTGCCTGCTGATCGGCCGTTTCCGGCTCAGCGACGAGGTGAGCGAGGATCGGGAAACCTGGCAGCCCATCCGCAGCCGCGGCGATCTGATCCCGGAGGTCCTCAAGGGCGATCCCCAGGATCCCGCCTTCCAGGAACGCCTGCAGGCGGCGCGGCGCTGGGCCGACGAACGGCGCCCGGCGCATGCGCCGCAGGCGGACGACCGCCGCACGCCCGAGGATCTGCAGACTCTCGAATACCGTCACAACCGGGAATCGATCTACCGGCAACTGAGCCGCCGCCGGGAGTGGTCCATCCGCCAGGCCCTGTTCGTGCTGGCCCTGGCCGCGGGCGTGGTCTGGCTGGGCTTTCGCTTCGCCCCGCAGGAGCGGCCCGCCGAGGCCAGTTGCCAGGCGTCCCCGGCGCCCGGCGTGGACTGGCACAACTGCCTGTTGTCGGGACTACAGGCCCTGAAGGCCGATCTCCGCCAGGCCCGGCTCGACAGTGCGGTGCTGGTGGGGGCCAACCTCTTCGCCAGCCGTTTCGATGGCGCGAAGCTCGACTATGCGGATCTCAGCGTGGCCAACCTGAGCTTCGCCAGTTTCCGGGGCGCCTCTCTCAAGGGAGCCACCCTGCGCCAGGCCGATCTGAGCCGCGCCGATCTGCGCAACGCCAACCTGGCTTATGCCAATCTCACCGGCGCCCGAATCGATGGCGCCCGTCTCGAAGGCGCCATCCTCGACAACGCCATCTGGATCGACGGTCGCACCTGCCTGCCGGGATCCGTGGGCACCTGTCGGGTCGCCACGGCCGACAACTGACCTTGCCGGTATTTCTGTCATTCCGGCATCTGGCACGCCCTTGAAGCCGGCAAGTCCCCCTCAGTTGCCGAATTCCTCCACCGTATAGCGTTCGAAGCGAATGGTGTCCGACCAGTAGTCCACCGGCAGGCTGGCCTTGATCTTCAGGTTGGCCAGGAACTGGCGCGGGTCGGGCAACTGTTCCCACACCGAAGGCAGGAAGGTGGCGCGGTGGTTGCCCTCGATGAGAACCAGCCCGTCGATGCCGGGGCGCAGTTTGGCGAGCAGGTCGGCCTCCGATTCGACGGGGAAGGGCTCGGGCTTGCTGAGGATGGAGATATGGTATTCCAGGCGCGGATATTCCTCCGCCGTCACGGGCGGGAAACGGGGATCGCGGAAGGCCGCGGCAAAGGCGTTTTCGGCCACGTCCTCCACCAGGGGGCGAATGGCCTGGAGGGAGCCGATGCAGCCGCGCAGGCGGCCGTCGAGGTTCAGGGTCACGAAGGCGGCGCCGGGTTCGCGCAGGGATTCGGGATAGTCCTCGAGGCGAACGGGCAGAGGATGGCCGGTCTCCAGACCGTGGCGGATGGAGGCAGCAGCCACCTCGAGCAGGATGCGGCGCTCTTCGGGGGTGTGTTCTTTCATGACACCACCCAGGCGCCGTAACCCACCACCTGATCCCGGGGGCCGGCGGTATCGCCGGAATTGCGCAGGTCGAGGGTGTGCACGTGCAGGTCGTGCCGCCGGGCCAGATCCAGCAGGCCGCTCACCGGGATCCGGCCGCAGGCCTGTTCGAAACCGATGGCCTCGGGTTCGCGCTGTTCGATGGCCCGGGCGGTGGCCGCATCCAGGCGCCTGGCGGTCTCGTAGTCGTGATAGTGGCTCAGATCGGAACTGATCACGAACAGGGTGTGGGGATCGCCCCACAGGCTTTCGAGCACTTCGCTCACCTCGCGTGCGGTAGCCTCCCCTACCACCAGCGGCACCAGCACGAAGCTGTCGAGCGCTTCCTGCAGGAAGGGCAGGTGCACTTCCAGGCTGTGTTCCAGGGCGTGGGCCTCGTCGAGACGGATCACTTGGGGAAAGCGCGCTTCCAGTGCTTCCACGGTGGCCCGATCCACCGGAATCACCCCCAGCGGCGTCTGGAAATGGGTGGCTGAAGAAGTGGCCAGACCACGGAACGGCACCCGGTGCGAGGGGCCCAGCAGCACCACCCGGCGGATCCGATCCCGGAACGGGATCAGCCGCGCATAGGCGCTGGCCGCCACCGGCCCGGAATAGACGTAGCCGGCATGGGGCGCGATGATCGCCCGCGGCGGCTCGGTCAGATCGTCCTGGCGCGCCAGGGCCGCCTGCAGATAGCCGTCCACCGTCCGCCGCAGTTCCTCGGGATCGGCGGGGTAGAACATTCCCGCCACTGCCGGTTGTCTGATAAGATCGTTCATGCCGTCGTAATGGTGTTGAATGCATCCCGCTTCAAGCCCCCAGCGGCCCGAATCCCCGCCATCCGTTCCCTGCATCAGATCGAAACCATGAACGACACCCCCATCCGCATCGGCATCGTCACCGTCTCCGACCGCGCCAGCCGGGGCGAATACGAGGATCTCGGCGGTCCCGCCCTGCGCGAGTGGTTCGAGAAGGCGCTGGCCGGTCCCTGGGAAGCGGTGACCCGACGAGGTGGACCGCATCGAGGAGGTGCTGCGGGAGCTGTGCGACGTGGAAGGCTGCTGTCTGGTGGTCACCACCGGCGGCACCGGGCCGGCCAAGCGCGACGTGACCCCCGAAGCCACCGAAGCGGTCTGCGAGAAGATGCTGCCGGGCTTCGGCGAGCAGATGCGCGCCGTCTCCCTGAAGGTGGTGCCCACGGCGATCCTTTCCCGGCAGACCGCCGGGATCCGCGGCGAAAGCCTGATCGTCAACCTCCCGGGCAAGCCCTCGGCCATCGACGACTGCCTGCGCGGCGTGTTCCCCGCCATTCCCACCTGCATCACCCTCATCGACGGCCCCTGGCTGGAAGTGAACGAGGACTTCATCCAGGTGTTCCGGCCCAAACACATCCCCCGCCCCGCGTCGTGAGCGACGCCCCGGCCACGCTCACCCTGCGTGATCTGATCCTCGAAGGCCGCGACGCGCTCGACGGGGCGGGCGTCTGGTTCGGCCACGGCACCGACAACGCCCTGGACGAGGCCGCCTGGCTGGTCTCCCACGCCGTGGGGTTGCCGCCCGACTTTCCCGATGCCGAGCTGGACCGGGTGCTCACCCCCGGCCAGGTCCAGGCGGCCCGCGATCTCGTTGCCCGGCGCATCGAAACCCG
Organism: Chromatiales bacterium; assembly: GCA_026984045.1. Classification (GTDB taxonomy): domain Bacteria; phylum Pseudomonadota; class Gammaproteobacteria; order UBA6429; family Thiohalophilaceae; genus JALSSV01. The sequence continues at coordinate 19,491 of JALSSV010000039.1, forward strand.
CCAGCCCGCGGCCTATCTGATCGGCGAGGCCTGGTTCGCCGGTCTGCCGTTCTTCGTGGACGAACGGGTGCTGGTGCCGCGCTCCCCCCTCGCCGAGCTGATCGCCGGGCGCTTCCAGCCCTGGCTGGTGCCGGAGCGGATCCGGCGGGTTCTGGATCTGTGCACCGGCAGCGGCTGCATCGCCATCGCCACCGCCCTGGCCCTGCCCGAGGCGCAGGTGGATGCCAGCGACATCTCGCCCGGGGCGCTCGAGGTGGCGCGGCGCAACGTGGTCCGCCACGGCGTGCAGGACAGGGTGGGGCTGTACGCGGCGGATCTGTTCGACGGCCTGCCGGCGGGGGAGTATGATCTGATCCTCAGCAACCCGCCCTACGTGGACGCCGAAGACATGGCCGCGCTGCCGCCCGAATACCGGCAGGAACCGGCCCTGGGGCTGGCCGCGGGCGAAACGGGGCTGGACCTGGTGATCCCCCTGCTGCAACAGGCCGGCCGCCATCTGGCGCCGGACGGGGTGCTCATCGTCGAGGTGGGCAACAGCGCCGAGGCGCTGCAGGCGGCCTTCCCCCGGGTGCCCTTCGTCTGGCTGGAATTCGCCCACGGCGGGGAGGGCGTGTTCCTGCTCGACGCCGCGCAACTTTCGGCCCACCAGGCGGCCTTCGATGCGGCCGCCGACCGCCTTTCGCAGGGCTAACCGTAACCGGCAGCGTGCCGGGGAGAGACCCATGAGCAACATCCTCTTCGACAAGGACCTCATCCGCCGTTACGACAAGGCCGGTCCCCGATACACCTCCTATCCCACGGCGGTGCAGTTCACCCCTGAATTCGACAGCGCCGCCTATCGCGCCGAGGCCGAGGCCAGCAACGCCGCGGGCGGTCCCCTGTCGCTGTATTTCCACATTCCCTTCTGCGACACGGTCTGTTTCTACTGCGGCTGCAACAAGGTGGTCACCAAGAATCGCAGCCGCGCCGCGCCCTACCTGGAACGGGTGCACCGCGAGATCGCCATGCAGGCGGCGCTCTTCGATACCGCCCACCGGCCCGTGGAGCAGCTCCACTGGGGCGGCGGCACGCCCACCTTCATCAGCCACGAGGAAATGCGGGCCCTGATGGCCGCCACCCGCGAACACTTCCGTCTGCTGGACGACGATACGGGCGAGTACTCCATCGAGATCGATCCCCGCGAGGCCCACGGCGAGACCATCGCCGTCCTGCGCGAGCTGGGCTTCAACCGCATGAGCCTGGGCGTGCAGGACTTCGACCCCCAGGTGCAAAAGGCGGTCAACCGCATCCAGTCCGAGGCCGAAACCCGGTACGCCATCGAGACGGCCCGCGAGGTGGGCTTCAAGTCGGTGAGCATCGATCTGATCTACGGCCTGCCCCTGCAGAACGTCGAGACCTTCGATCGCACCCTCGACAAGGTGCTGGCCCTGGACCCGGATCGCCTCTCGGTGTTCAACTACGCCCACCTGCCCGAGCTGTTCAAGACCCAGCGCCAGATCCGCGCCGAGGATCTGCCCAGCCCCGACACCAAGCTGGCCATCCTCAGCCACTGCATCGACCGCCTCACCGACGCCGGTTACGTCTACATCGGCATGGATCACTTCGCCAAGCCCGACGACGAACTGGCCATCGCCCAGGCCAACGGCACCCTGTACCGCAACTTCCAGGGCTACTCCACCCATGCCGAATGTGACCTGGTGGCCATGGGCGTCACCGCCATCAGCATGGTGGGCCGCAGCTACGCCCAGAACGTCAAGACCCTCGACGAATACGCCGAACGCATCGACGCCGGCGAGCTGGCCGTCTTCCGCGGCGTGCGGCTCGACGACGACGACGTGTTGCGCCGCGAGGTCATTTCCCAGCTCATCTGCCACTTCACCCTCGACATGCCGGCCATCGAAGACCGCTTCGGCATCGACTTCCGCGACTACTTCGCCACCGAGCTGGCTGAACTGGAACCCATGCAGACCGACGGCCTGCTGCGCCTGTCCGACACCCGGATCGACGTCCAGCCCCCCGGCAAGCTGCTGATCCGCAACATCTGTATGGTGTTCGACAAGTACCTGCGCCAGCAGAAGGCCCAGCGTTTCTCGAAGGTGATCTGAGTCACTTCTTCAGTGAGTCGAAGTCGTTCCGAATTTCCTGTCATCAGGTTGTCAGCAGTACAAAGCCCCAGAGGCTGGCGAGGCGTTTCGTGACCGTCGGCCGCAAGGATGCGGCCGTCGAGCCTACAGGGAGGTATTCACGGCGTGTCACGAAACGCCTCGCCAGCCTCTGGGGCGTGCCGGAAAGTGGTTCAATAGCCGATAATGTTCGGAAATTCGGAACAACCATCGTCAGGTCGCGCTATCCGCCCCACCCGCAAGCGGCTACAATAGCCGCCATGTCAGGAAACAGCTTCGGAAAACTCTTCACGGTCACCACCTTCGGTGAGAGTCACGGCCCGGCCCTCGGCGGTATCGTCGACGGCTGTCCGCCCGGGCTCGAACTGAGCGAGGCGGATCTGCAGCGGGACCTGGACCGGCGCAAGCCCGGCCAGAGCCGCCACACCACCCAGCGCCGCGAGGCGGATCGGGTGCGCATCCTCTCCGGGGTGTTCGAGGGCGTGACCACCGGCACCCCCATCGGCCTGCTGATCGAGAACACCGATCAGCGCTCGAAAGACTACTCGGACATCAAGGACACCTTCCGTCCCGGTCACGCCGACTACACCTACCAGCAGAAGTACGGGCTGCGCGACTATCGCGGCGGCGGCCGTTCCTCGGCCCGGGAGACGGCGATCCGGGTCGCAGCCGGCGGCATCGCCAGGAAATACCTGCGCGATCGCTGCGGGATCGAAATCCGCGGCTATCTGGCCCAGCTCGGCCCCATCCGCTTCGAACGCTTCGACTGGGCGGCGGTGGAAACCAACCCCTTCTTCTTTCCCGATGCCGACAAGGTACCGGAACTGGAAGCCTACATGGACGCCCTGCGCAAGTCGGGTGACTCCATCGGCGCACGGATCAACGTGGTGGCCACCGGCGTGCCGCCGGGCCTCGGCGAGCCCGTCTTCGATCGCCTGGATGCGGAGCTGGCCCATGCCCTGATGAGCATCAACGCGGTCAAGGGCGTGGAGATCGGCGCGGGCTTTGCCTGCGTGGAGCAGAAGGGCACCGAGCACCGCGACGAGATCACGCCCGAAGGCTTTCTCTCCAACCACGCCGGCGGGGTGCTCGGCGGCATCTCCAGCGGCCAGGACATCCTCGCCAGCATCGCCCTCAAGCCCACCTCCAGCCTGCGCCTGCCGGCGCGCAGCATCGACGTGCACGGCCATCCCATCGAGGTGATCACCAAGGGCCGCCACGATCCCTGCGTGGGGATCCGCGCCACGCCCATCGCCGAGGCCATGATGGCCATCGTGATCATGGATCACCTGCTGCGCCATCGTGCCCAGAACGCCGACGTGGAATCCCCCACCCCCGTCGTCCCCCCTCGTCCGTAGAGCAGCTTTACGACGGTTCTGCCTGCCAGGAGTCAATAGATTCGATGCTGCGACAATGCGCCCTTACGAGCCCTTCCCGTGTGTGTGGACCGGCGGCACGTTCGTCTTTTCTCTTGCCACTTTGATCTTTTCTCTGCCGTCATGCCCTACTGGCGCCTGTCCGGCTTCTATTTCTTCTATTTCGCCAGCCTCGGCGCGCTGATCCCCTACTGGAGCCTGTACCTCAAGGCCGAGGGCTTCGCGGTCGCCCAAATCGGCAACCTCATGGCCATTCTCATGGCCACCAAGATCGTGGCCCCCAACATCTGGGGCTGGATCGCCGATCACACGGGACGGCGCATGGCCATCGTGCGCAGCGGCTGCCTGCTGGCGGCGCTTTCCTTTGCGGCCGTGTTCGTCGCCAACGGTTTCTGGGGCCTGGCCGCGGTCATGATGATCTTCAGCTTCTTCTGGAACGCGGCCCTGCCCCAGTTCGAAGCCACCACCTTCCACCACCTGCATGGCCAGACCCACCGCTACAGTTCCATCCGGCTGTGGGGGTCCATCGGCTTCATCCTCACCGCCTGGGGGCTCGGTGGACTGATGGCGGGGCAGGGGGTGAGTCTGCTGCCCTGGATCCTGCTGGGGCTGTTCGCCGCCATCTGGATCAGCAGCCTGCTGGTGCCGGAGGAGGCGGCTGGCCATCTGGCCCTGGATCATGAACCGCTGCGTCGGATCCTGCGCAAACCCCACGTGGTCGGGCTGCTGGTGGTGTGTTTCCTCATGCAGGCCAGTCACGGCCCCTATTACACCTTCTATACCATCTACATGGAGAGGTTCGGCTATTCGCTGAGCGTGATCGGCGCCCTCTGGGCGCTGGGGGTGATCGCGGAGGTGGGGATCTTCCTGCTGATGCCCCGCCTGGAGCCGGCCTTCGGCCTGCGCCGGCTGCTCATCGCCAGCCTCCTGCTGGCCATGCTGCGCTGGTGCCTGATCGGGCTGTTCCCGCAGGTGGCGTGGCTGATGGTGCTGGCCCAGACCCTGCACGCGGCGAGTTTCGGCATCTACCATGCGGCCGCCATTCACCTGGTGCACCGCTATTTCGGCGCCCGCCACCAGGGCAAGGGCCAGGCACTCTACAGCAGCCTGAGTTTCGGTGCAGGCGGGGCACTGGGCAGTTTCGCCAGCGGCCAGATCTTCGGCGCCCTGGGGCCGCAGAGCATGTTCCTGGGTGCCGGGCTGCTGTGCCTGGCCGGTGGCCTCATTGCCTGGCGGACGATCCCCGCCGACAAGCTGCCGGTCCGGGCCTGACGGCGGGCCCGCTCAACCGCCTGTCAGCGCACCACCAGGCGATCCTCGACCCGCTCGACGCCCGGTTGCCGGGCGACGAAGCGGACCAGGGCCCGACGGCTTTCCGCCGACGAGACCACCCCCCGCAGATAGACCACCCCGGCACGGCATTCCACCCGGATCGACGCTGGCTGGCCGAGTTGCTGCCACAGGCGCCGGCTGCAGTCGGCATCCCGTTGTGCCCCGGCCAAATCGCGCTCGCCGGACGCGTTTCCTGTTCCACTGCCCAGATAAACGCTGGCACACGCCGTCAGCAGCAGGATGAAGAGAGGCAACACTTTCCACATGTGTCGAGTATAACCCCTTTGTCGATGAGGATATAGGCTCCAAAAGTGGAGAAATTGCCGATATTGTCCGATAACATTGTCAGGCAAATCGCCCCAAGAGCAAGACAAGGATGCAGTACTCTTTTCAATCACCCGCCAGGGACCGCATTGGCCTGAGCCCGTTGCAGGAAAAGCGTCGGACATGCTGAGCCGTTGGTGGGAGGATCTGCGTCATTCAGGCCTGCGTTTCCGTTACTGGGGCGCTTCCTCGATCATGGTGATCATGCTGGTGGCCGGGGCCTACAACGCGCATCGCTACATCGGCGAAGTGAGCCGGCGCAACACGGACGATCTGCAGACCCAGCAGCGGATCGGGCATCTGGTACGCCAGGTGCGCAATGAACTGTGGCAGGCGGAGACCGTACTCAATGCCGCCGTGATCACGCCTCGCATGGAGGCACCGCGGCAAATCACCGAGCATCTCGAGCAGGCGTCGGTGCTGGTTCGGCGCCTGCAGAAGATGTCCTTCCCGCCGGATGTGGCATTGCGCAAGCCCATCGACACCCTGGCCGAATTCATCGACCGGATCCGCAAACGGGTCGAGCGGCTGCTGCGCTATCGTCGCAACATCGAATGGGTCTATCCCATGCTGCCCTTCATCGACCGCTATCTGCGGCAGAATCATGAAGCCTTCGTCACCCAGGCCGATCTGGCCCTGGACGAGATCGCCGAGTCCGAACCCACCGCGGAAAATTTCCGTCTCCTGCATGCGCTTGAACGGGTCAAGAGTCTCTGGACCAGCAAGGTGCTCGATTTCCGGGCCCTGGTGATCCGCTTCGCCGGTCTCAACGAACGGCGCTATATCGCCCAGGAACGCAACATCACCCTGCTGCAGAATCGCATCGATGCCCTGCTGGCGAAACTGGCGGCGCAGGTGGCCGCCGGCGAGGCGGGATTGCAGACCGAGGAGAGCCTGGCGCAGATGCAGCGTCTTTCCCGGGAATGGAAGCGCCAGTACGAGCGCTTCCGGGCGCTGCGCGAAACCAACATCTGGCGCAATGATCTGCATTACGTGCAGACCCGGATCCGGCCCCTGCAGAGCCAGGTCAACCAGATCATGCACGAAGTGGACGACGCCCTGGCCGACTGGAGCGGCCAGAACGTCCGGCGCCTGCAGGCCGCCACGATTCAGTTGACCACGGAAATCTGGATTTTCCTGCTGCTGGCCGTGGGCTTCATCCTGTTCGTCTACGTGCTCGTGGACCACTCCATTCTCAAGCCCATCCAGCGCATCGCGGCCCAGATCGCGGGCGAGGGGCGCAAGCTGGATCATCTGTCCATGGAAGATTCCCGCAGCCGTGAAATCCGCCTGCTGGTGGAGGCCTACAATCACATGCGCCGCGAGATCCACCAGCGGCAGACGGCGCTGGAACATCAGGCCATGCACGATGCGCTGACCGGCCTGCCCAACCGGGCGCTGCTCCACGATCGGCTCGAGCAGGCCATGCACCTGGCCAATCGCCAGCAGGCCGACATGGTCTTCGTGCTCATGGATCTGGATCGTTTCAAGGAGATCAACGATACCCTGGGGCATCCGGTCGGAGATCAGGTGCTGCAGCAGATCGGCCAGCGGCTGGCGGCGAACCTGCGGGAATCGGACACCGTGGCGCGTCTTGGGGGAGACGAGTTCGCCATCGTGGCCACCGATCTGCGGGCCCACGAAGTGCCGGCCTTCCTCGACAAGATCGTGCACGTGGTGAGCCAGGTGCTGACCGTGGGGGGACAGGATCTGTATGTGGGCGCCAGTCTGGGCGTGGCGCTCTTTCCCCAGCACGGCCGGGATGCCGCCACCCTGATCCGGCGGGCCGACATCGCCATGTATCGGGCCAAGCGCAACAAGCGTGACTATGTCATCTACGATCCGGCCTACGAGGAAGACGGGATCGACAATCTCTCCCTGCTTGGGGATCTGCGCGCCGAACTGGACCGTCCGAGCGGCGCCCTTTGTCTGCACTATCAGCCGCAAATCGGCCTGGATGGCGATACCCCTGCCAGTGTCGAAGCCCTGCTGCGCTGGCAGCATCCCCGTCAGGGTTTCATTTCGCCCGAGGCGGTGATCCGCCTGGCTGAGCAATCGGGGCTGATGAATCCACTCACACGGCGGATCCTGGCCCAGGCGATCGCCGACTGCGCCAACTGGCAGCCGCAGCATCCCGATCTCGGGGTGGCCGTCAATCTCTCGGCCTGGGATCTGCAGGATCCCGAACTGCCCGAGCATATCCAGGGTCTGCTGGATCAGCATCGTCTCTCCAGTGACAGACTGACCCTGGAGATTACCGAAAGCGCGGTGATGAGCGACCCGGTGCGCGCCCGCGAGGTCATGCAACAGCTCAATGGTCTCGGGGCGTCACTGGCCATCGACGACTACGGAACCGGTTTTTCCTCGCTCGCCTACCTCAAGCTGCTGCCGGTGGCCAGCCTCAAGATCGATCGTTCCTTCGTCATCGACATGCTGGACGACGAGAACGACGCCATCATCGTGCGCTCGACCATCGAACTGGCCCACAATCTCGGCCTCGAGGTCGTGGCGGAAGGGGTGGAGAATGCCGAGGTGCTCGACCTGTTGCGGGCCCAGGGCTGTGATGCGGCCCAAGGCTACCATATTGCCAGGCCCATGCCGCTGGACGGCCTGCTGCACTGGCTGGCGAGCTTGAGCAGGCGCATGCCCGATTCAGACGACAGCAGCCTCGTCAGCCGAGGTTGACAGGGCATCCAGCATCGCCCGGGCGGCGTTCGACAGGGTCCGGCGGCCATGCCACACCACCCCGAGCCGGCGTGACAGTGTCATGCCGCGGATCGACAGGGCGCGCAATTCGTTTCCCAGCATGCTCTGCGGCAACACGCTCCAGCCCAGCCCCACGCTCACCATCATCTTGATGGTTTCCAGGTAGTTGGTTTCCAGACGCACGGGGATCGTCAGCGCCGCCGGCCGGAACGCCGCTTCGATCACTTCACGGGTATAGGTTCCCCGCGCCGGCAGCACGGCCGGATGGTGGCAGAGATCGTCCGGCGTCAGCGAGGACGCGCGCGCCAGCGGATGCTCGGGACCGACCACGAAGCACAAGGGATCGGGCCAGACGATACGGCTCTCCAGTTCCGGCGGCGGCGCCACCGGCAGGGTCACGATGCCGAGCTCCCGTTCTCCCCGTCGCACCGCCTGGCAGGCCAGTTCCGAATCCATGAATTGCAGATCCAGTTCCACCTCCGGCCAGCGCGCCGTATAGGCCCGCAGCACCGGCGGCAGGCGATGCAGACCGATGTGGTGAGAGGTGGCGATGGCCAGCGGTCCGGCCACGTTGCCCGAGATTTCGCCGAGGGCGCGACGAGCCTCGGCCAGCGCCAGAAGGATGTCGCGGGCCCTCGGCAACAGTGCGCGGCCCGCTTCGGTCAGGCGCACCTGCCGTCCGATGCGATCGAACAGGGGCGCGCCCAGTTCCTCCTCGAGGTGGGCAATCCGCTTGCTGACAGCCGGCTGGGTCAGGAAGAGACTTTCCGACGCGCGGGAGAAGGAACCCTGTTCGGCCACCGCCACGAAGGCTTGCAGTTCATGTATATCCACTTGGAATGAAAAACATGAAAATAATGAATTGGAGTTATAGTGTAGCACAACGTTACACTGTGTCCGCACACAGGAGATCCCCATGACCGGCAAGACCCTCTACGACAAGCTCTGGGACGCTCACGTGGTGCGCGACAATGGTGACGGCACCGCGCTGATCTACATCGATCGCCACCTGGTGCACGAAGTCACCTCGCCCCAGGCCTTCGAGGGCCTGCGCTTGGCCGGGCGCAAGCCCTGGCGGGTGGAGGCCAACCTCGCCGTGCCCGATCACAACGTGCCCACCACCGATCGCTCCCGCGGCATCGCCGATCCCGTCTCCCGCCTGCAGGTGGAGACCCTCGACGAGAACTGCCGCACCTTCGGCATCACCGAGTTTCGCATGGACGACATCCGTCAGGGGATCGTGCACGTGATCGGCCCGGAGGAGGGTGCCACCCTGCCGGGCATGACCGTGGTCTGCGGCGACTCCCATACCTCCACCCACGGCGCCTTCGGCGCCCTGGCTTTCGGCATCGGCACCTCCGAGGTGGAGCACGTGCTCGCCACCCAGTGCCTGGTGCAGAAGAAGTCCAGGGCCATGCGCATCACCGTGGACGGTCCGGTGCCCGAGGGCGTCACCGCCAAGGACATCATCCTGGCCATCATCGGCCGCATCGGCACCGCCGGCGGCACGGGGCACGCCATCGAGTTCGCTGGCGAGGCCATCCGGGCCCTGTCCATGGAAGGGCGCATGACCCTGTGCAACATGGCCATCGAGGCCGGCGCCCGTGCCGGCATGGTGGCGGTGGACGACAAGACCATCGACTACGTGAAAGGCCGGCCCTTCGCCCCGCAGGGCGAATTGTGGGACCAGGCCGTGGCCGACTGGCGCACGCTGCACAGCGACCCCGATGCGGCGTTCGATGCCGAGGTAACCCTCGACGCTTCGACCCTCGTGCCCCAGGTCACCTGGGGCACCTCGCCCGAGATGGTCACCGGCATCGACGGCCGGGTGCCGGATCCGGCCGCCGAGACCGATCCGGTGAAGCGGGAAGGGATGCAGAAGGCCCTCGACTACATGGGCCTCGAACCTGGCACCCCCATCACCGCCATCCGGCCCGAGGTGGTCTTCATCGGCTCCTGCACCAATTCGCGGATCGAGGATCTGCGCGCCGCCGCCGCCGTGGCCAGGGGCCGCAAGGTGGCCGACGGCATCCGACAGGCCCTGGTGGTGCCCGGCTCCGGCCTGGTGAAGCAGCAGGCCGAGGAGGAGGGACTCGATCGGATCTTCCTCGACGCCGGCTTCGAATGGCGCGAACCCGGCTGCTCCATGTGCCTGGCCATGAACGCCGACCGTCTCGAACCGGGCCAGCGCTGCGCCTCCACCTCCAACCGCAACTTCGAAGGCCGCCAGGGCCCGGGCGGCCGCACCCACCTCGTCAGCCCCGCCATGGCTGCCGCCGCCGCGGTCACCGGGCACTTCGTGGACGTGCGGACCCTCGAATAGAACGTCTGCAAAAAACGCAGAGGGCGCAGAGACGCAGAGAACGCGGAGTAGAACAGATGAGAATGCCAATAGGGTCAACAATCTGCCCGGTGTCTGGAAAATCCGGGAAACAGATCTTTCTCTGCGCCCTCTGCGTCTCTGCGTTACTTACACAGGAGTAACGGATATGGAAAAGTTTACGAAACTGACCGGCATCGTCATGCCCCTCGACCGGCCCAACGTGGACACCGATGCCATCATTCCCAAGCAGTTCCTGAAGTCCATCAAGCGCACGGGGTTCGGGCCCAACCTGTTCGACGAGTGGCGCTATCTGGATCACGGCGAGCCGGGCATGGACAACAGCCAGCGGCCGATCAACCCGGACTTCGTGCTCAACCAGCCCCGTTACCAGGGCGCGCAGATCCTGCTGGCGCGGGAAAACTTCGGCTGCGGCTCGTCCCGGGAACACGCCCCGTGGGCGCTGCTCGACTATGGCTTCCGGGTGATCATCGCGCCGAGCTTCGCCGACATCTTCTACAACAATTGCTTCAAGAACGGCATCCTGCCCATCGTGCTGGATGCCGAAACGGTGGACGAACTGTTCCGCGAGGTGGAGGCCAATGAGGGTTATCAACTCACCGTGGATCTCGAAAGGCAGACCATCACCAAGCCCGACGGCACGGTGATCCCCTTCGAGATCGACGAATTCCGCAAGCACCGCCTCCTCGAAGGCCTCGACGACATCGGCCTGACCCTCGAACACGCCGATGAAATCCGCGCCTACGAGGCACGCCGAAAAAAAGCGGCGCCGTGGCTGTTCGTCCACTTGTCGGGGTCGGTGTAAGGAACGCAGAGGGCGCAGAGGCGCAGAGTTCGCAGAGAAGTTCATGCCGGTGAATGCGACGGTCCACAGGCCCATGATCCATCGTGATCAAGCATGCCACTCGGCGTCCTCTGCGTCTCTGCGCCCTCTGCGTTATTTCCACCCAACCATCAGGAAACAGAACAGATGAAGAAAATCGCCATTCTCCCCGGTGACGGCATTGGCCAGGAGATCGTCGCCGAGGCCGTGAAGGTGCTCGAGTGCCTGCGGGACGACCATGGCCTGGACGTGGTGCTGGAGCAGGGGCTGGTGGGCGGTACCGCCTATGACGCCACCGGCACGCCGCTGCCCGAGGAAACCCTGAAACTGGCGCAGGAGGCCGATGCCGTGCTGCTCGGCGCCGTGGGCGGTTACCAGTGGGAGTCGCTGGACATCGCGGTGCGGCCCGAGAAGGGGCTGCTGGGGCTGCGCGCGGAGCTGGGGCTGTTCGCCAACCTGCGCCCGGCGATTCTCTATCCTCAGCTCGCCGACGCCTCCACTCTCAGGCCCGAGGTGGTCTCGGGGCTCGACATCATGATCGTGCGGGAGCTGACCGGAGGCATCTATTTCGGCCAGCCGCGGGGCGTGCGCACCCTCGACAACGGCGAACGCCAGGGCTACAACACCCTGGTCTATTCGGAATCGGAGATCCGCCGGATCGGCAAGGTGGCCTTCGAGATCGCCGCCAAGCGGCAGGGGCGGGTCTGCTCGGTGGACAAGGCCAACGTCCTCGAGTGCACCGAGCTGTGGCGCGAAGTGATGACCGACGAGGCCGGAGCCCATCCCGACATCGAGCTGAGCCACATGTACGTGGACAATGCCGCCATGCAGCTGGTGCGGGCGCCCAAGCAGTTCGACGTGATGGTCACCACCAACATGTTCGGTGATATCCTCTCCGACTGCGCGGCCATGCTCACCGGCTCCATCGGCATGCTGCCCTCGGCCTCCCTCGACGAGAACGGCAAGGGCATGTACGAACCGATCCACGGTTCGGCCCCGGACATCGCCGGGCAGAACGTGGCCAACCCGCTGGCGACCATCCTCTCGGTGGCCATGATGCTGCGCTATACCCTCGACGCCCCGGCGATGGCCGAGCGCATCGAGCAGGCCGTCAGCACCGTGCTCGACGAAGGTCTGCGCACCCAGGACATCTGGAGCGAGGGCACGCGCAAGGTCAGCACGTCCGAGATGGGCGACGCCGTCGTCGCCGCCATGCGCAGACAGTGAAGAAGTCCGAATTCTGAAACGAGGAATACAAGATGAAAAAAGTCGGTCTGATCGGTTGGCGCGGCATGGTCGGCTCCGTGCTCATGCAGCGCATGCGCGAGGAACACGATTTCGACGCCATCGAGCCGGTGTTCTTCACCACCTCCCAGCACGGCCAGCCCGGCCCGGACGTGGGCAAACCCGTTCCGCCCCTCAAGGACGCCCTGGCCCTCGACGAACTGCAGACGATGGACGTGATTCTCACCTGCCAGGGCGGCGGCTATACCGAGAAGGTCTATCCGCAACTGCGCGCCGCCGGCTGGCAGGGCTACTGGATCGACGCTGCCTCGACCCTGCGCATGGAAGACGAGAGCATCATCGTGCTCGATCCGGTCAACCGCGAGGTGATCGACCGGGGGCTGGCCGAGGGCGTGAAGACCTACGTGGGCGGCAACTGCACCGTGAGCCTCATGCTGATGGCCCTGGGCGGGCTGTTCCGCCGCGATCTCATCGAATGGATCACGCCCATGACCTACCAGGCGGCCTCCGGCGCCGGTGCCCGCAACATGCGTGAACTCCTGGCCCAGATGGGCTCCCTGCACGCCAGCGTGCAGGATCTGCTCGACGATCCGGCCGCCGCCATCCTCGAAATCGACCGCCGGGTCACCGCGCACATGCGCAGTGACGCCTTCCCGGTGGACAACTGGGGCGTGCCCCTGGCCGGCAGCCTGATCCCCTGGATCGACAGCGAACTGCCCTCCGGCCAGAGTCGCGAGGAGTGGAAGGCCGAGGTGGAGACCAACAAGATCCTCGGCCGGGGGGAGAACCCCGTGCCCATCGACGGCCTGTGCGTGCGGATCGGCGCCATGCGTTCCCATTCCCAGGCGCTTACCATCAAGCTGCGCCGCGACGTGCCGCTCGACGAGATCACCGACCTGCTCGATGCCGACAACGACTGGGTCAAGGTGATCCCCAACGAAAAGGAAGCCACCATGCACGAGCTGACCCCGGCTGCGGTCAGCGGCACCCTCACCATTCCCGTCGGCCGGCTGCGCAAGCTGAGCATGGGCAACGAATACCTCTCGGCCTTCACGGTCGGCGATCAGCTCCTGTGGGGCGCCGCCGAACCCCTGCGGCGCATGCTCCGGATCCTGCTCGAAGCGTGAGCGGAAATCCCGGTCGGGAAAAATCGGGTAGGCGTTCATGAACCCGCATCCCATCCGTCACACGAGTCCTCGTCTCCCATGGAAAGCAAACCCGACATCGCCATCGTCGGCGCCACGCATCTGATCGGCGAAACCCTGATCCAGCTCCTGCACGAGCGGGATTTTCCCGTGGGGAGCCTGCATCTCCTCGACACCGGCGAGGCCGTGGGCGAATTCGTGGCCTTCGGCGAGGAGCGCCTGCGGGTGCGGGATGCCGAAAGCTTCGATTTTTCCGCCGTGGCGCTCACCTTCACCGTCGGCGATCCGCAGACCGCGCGGCGCATTGGCGAGGCGGCCGCCGAGTCCGGCAGCCGGGTGGTGGATGCCAGCGGCGCCTGGGCCGACGATCCCGACGTGGCCCTGGTGATCCCCGAGATCAATCCCCATGAGCTGGACGCGATCCGCTACCGTGGCATCGTCGCCAGCCCCGACTGTCATACCGTGCTGCTGTGGCTGGCCCTCGAGCCCCTGCGCGAGCGCTTCGGCCTGCGGCAACTGTTCGTCACCGCCTGCAATGCCGTTTCGCACCAGGGCAAGGCCGGCATCGAGGAGCTGGCCAGGCAGACCACGGATCTGCTCAACGTTCGGCCCATCGAACCCGAACGGTTTCCGCAGCAAATTGCCTTCAATGTTCTGGCGCGCACGGCCGATATCCTTCAGGGAGGGCACAGCGCCGACGAGTTGCGCCTGGTGGAAGAGACCCGGCGCCTCCTGCCCCATGCCGAGCTGGACATGATGGTCACGGTGGCGCAGATCCCCGTGTTCTTTGGTGACGTGCTGCAGATCTATGGCGTGCTCGAGGTGCCCGTGGACGTGGACAGCCTGCGCGCCGTGCTGGCCGAGACGCCCGGGGTGGAATACATCGAAGCCGGCGGGGACGAAACCGAGCCCAGCCCGGTGACCGACGCGGCCGGCTCCGACGCGGTCTATCTCACCCGCCTGCGCCTGGCGCCGGAACGGGGCGACGTCTTCGGTGTCTGGATCCTGGGCGACTGCACCCGCAAGGGGAGTGCCCTGAATTGTGTTCAAATCGCGGAAATTTTGGTAAAAGACTATTTGTAAGCTATAGTTACTGCATACTTATAAAGATTATTCAAAGATAGATTCCGCAACTCATTGAATTATTTGGAAAAATGAGGGCACGCTGTCGGCGTGGACAGATCCCCCTAAGGAGTGGAGACGTAATGATGATGCGCAAGCTGGTCGTTTTCCTGGCCACCGCCCTTTTGCTCATGCCGCTCGGCGCCCAGGCCCTGGGCTTCGGCCGGATCGTTGTCCATTCGGCGCTCGACGAACCCCTCGATGCCGACATCGAACTCATCTCCCCGACGCCTGAAGACATCACCAATCTCAAGGTCAAGCTCGCCTCTCCCGAAGCCTATCTGCGTGCCGGGATCGACCGCTCCTATCTGCTCGGGGATCTGCGATTCCGCATCCGCCAGGACGAGCAGGGCAAGTACTATCTCCACGTCAGCAGCAAGCAGCGGATCAAGGAGCCGTTCCTCGACTTCCTGCTCGAGATGAACTGGCAGAACGGCCGCATGGTGCGGGAGTACACCATCCTGCTGGATCCGCCCAACCGCATCGAACGTCAGCCGGCGATGGTCGAAGCCCCGGCAACGCAGGCACCAACGCAGGCCCCGGAGCCGGTGCCCGCCCCGATTCCGGCGCCGGCCGCGACCACCGAGCCGGCACCGGCCCCCGCCCCGGTCGCCGAAGCCCCGGCGGAAGCCGCACCGGCCGAGACACCGGCAGCAGCGGAGGAGCCTTTCCCGCGCACCGAAATGAAGGAGGCCGAGGTGCCGGCTGAACCGGCCCCGGCCCCCGTCGCCGAGGCGCCGGCCCATGAGGCCGTGGCCGAAGCCCCGGCTCCGGCTCCCGAACCCGTGACGGAAACGCCCGTGCCGGCGCCTGAAGCGGCGATGCCCGCGCCGGCCACCGAGCCCGAGCCGGCCGAACCGGCCCTTGCTGCCGAAGAGGAGGAACTCTTTCCCCGAATTCCCCTGGCCGAGTTCGCCAAGGCCGCACGGGCCGCGCCCGCGCCGGTGACCGGTGAGCTGGACTACGGCATCGTGCAGAAGGGCGACACCCTGTGGAAGATTGCCGAGAAGCTGCGGCCCAGCGATTCGGTGTCCATCTACCAGGTGATGATGGCCCTGCTGGTGAGCAACCCCGATGCCTTCGTCGACGGCAACATGAACCGGCTCAAGGTGGGACACGTGTTGCGCATCGACGATCCCGACATCATCACCTCGGTCAATCCCCGCGAGGCGGAGATGGAATACCGCGCCCAGCTCCAGGCCTGGCAGGACTACCGGCAGAGCGTGGCCGGCGAGACGCCGGCCGAAACCCAGCCCGTGGTGGCCGGCGAGGCTGCCGCCGGTGAGACGCAGACCGAGGGCGGTACCGGTGAGCTGACGCTGGCCTCGCCGGATGGGGGCGAACTGCAGGCCGGTACCGGCACCAGCGAAGAGGCGGCCCGCAACGAATTGTTGACCCTGCGCGAGGAACTGCGCCAGCTGCGCGAGGACAGCGCGGCCATGGGCGGCCACAATGAACAGCTCAACCGCGAACTGCAGGCCCTGGAAGAGGAAATCAACCGCAAGCAGCGGGCCCTGTCGATCAGCGACGATGAACTGGCGGCCCTCCAGCAGCAACTGGCCAGCGCCCGGGAAGCGGCGGCCCGGGCGGAACCGTCAGCCACGGCGGCAGCCGAAGCGCCGGCCAGCGAGACGGGGGCCGGTGAAGTGGGCGAGCAACCCCCTACGACCGAGTCGCCGGAACCGTCGGCACAGGCCGAAGCCGAAGCGCCGCAACCGGCCGAGAGCGCCGGTGAAGCGGGGGCCGAACCGTCCGCCGACGCTGCACCTGCGGGCGAAGCGGTGGCCACGGCCGAGACCAGGTCGCCGGTCGAGCTGGCCGAGGAGATCGCCCAGCGCGAGGAACAGCGACCGCAGGCCGCCCCGGCTCCGGCCGCGCCCGCCGCCCAGGACGAAGGCGGCATCCTGCAGACGGTCATGGGTGTGGTGGCCGGGATCGGCGACGGCCTGCGGGGCGCGTTCGGGGGCCTGCCCGGCAACTCCCTGCTGATGTTCGTGGGGCTGCCGGTGCTGCTGGTGCTGCTGCTGATTGCGGCCATCGTCATTCGCCGGCGACGCTCGGCTGAGGACTACCAGGAAAGCATTCTCACCGGAGAACCGGCCGCCGCGGCCGCCGCCGGCGCGGCGGCCGGCGCCGCGGCCGGTCCCGAGTCCGAGGAGGAGTCGTCCTTCCTGAGCGACTTCGCGGTCAGCGGCGCCGGCGCCATCCAGACCGAGGACAGCGAGGTCGATCCGCTCACCGAAGCCGACGTGTTCGTCGCCTATGGCCGCTACGAGGCCGCCGAGGAGCGCCTCAAGGAGGCCATCGAGAACGATCCGAATCGTGCCGAGCTCAAGCTCAAGCTCATCGAGCTTTACCACACCACCAAGAACAAGCCGGCCTTCGAGAACGCTGCCGAGGAGTTCTATGCCAGCCTCGGTGAGGGTGCGGACGACAATCCCATGTGGCAGAAAGTGGTGGCCATGGGGGCCGAGCTGGTGCCCAACAACCCGCTGTTCAGCAATGCCGGCAGTGCCGCGGCCGTCGAGACAGCGGCCGAAGTGGCGGCCTCGGATACCTCGAGTGCCGGTCTCTCCGACAGCCAGGTGATGGACATCGGCCTCGACACCGGTGTCTTCGACGTGGCCGATCTGGGTACGGCCGAGCCCGAGCCCAAGCCCAAGGCCGAAACCCCCGTCGATGCCATGGATTCGGGGGTGATGGAATTCACGCTGGATACGGAACCGTCGCAGGCCGCAGGAGAAGAACCCGCTCCCGAAGCCCAGGCTGCCGCGGGCGAGGAGAGCAGCCTGGAATTCAACCTGGATCTGGAAACCCCGACCGAATCGCCGGCACCCGCGAAGGAGGCGCCGGCGGCCGACAGCGGTCTCGACTTCAATCTCGACATGGCGCCGGAGGCCGGTGCCGAATCGGCAGAAAAGTCCGGCGAGGCCTCCCTGGACTTCAACCTCGAAGTGGACGAGGCACCTACTGCCCAGTTGACGGCCGAGGCGGCCGCCGAAGCGGGGCTCGACTTCAACCTCGAGGGCGAGAGCGGCAAGGAGGATTCCGGTGCCCTCGACTTCGATCTGGACCTGGGGGGACAGGCCCCGGCCGGCGACGAGGACGAGACGGCGGAAATGAGCCTCGATCTGGAAGCCCCGGTCACGGAGGAACCCTCTGCCTCCGATACCAGCATGGCCATCGACATCAGCGACGACAGCACCGCCACCATGCCCGAGCCCAGCGGCATGGACTTCGAGCTGGATGCCACCGATGCCAGCTTGGACATCGGCACCGGCGACGAGGTGGGCACCAAGCTGGATCTGGCCAAGGCCTACATCGACATGGGCGATCCGGAAGGCGCCCGCAGCATCCTCGACGAGGTGCTCGACGAAGGCAACGAGGAACAGAAGCAGGAGGCCCAGCAACTGCTGCAGCAGATTGCCTGAGACCGCGTCCCATCATCCACTCGCGGCCCCGTCAGGTTGTCTGGCGGGGCCGCGACGCGTCTGAACCATGCGCATCGCACTCGGCATCGAATACGATGGCCAGCCCTTCTGCGGCTGGCAATACCAGGATCACAGCCCCTCGGTCCAGGCCGCGGTGGAGAAGGCCCTGTCCTTCGTCGCCGATCGGCCCGTGCAGGTGGTCTGCGCCGGACGTACCGATACGGGGGTGCATGCCGCCTGCCAGATCGTCCATTTCGACACCGAGGTGGAACGGGATGCCGAAGCCTGGATCCGGGGCGGCAACGTCAACCTGCCCAAATCGATCAGCATCCTCTGGGCCAGGCCGGTGGCGGCGGATTTCCACGCCCGGTTCTCGGCGCTGCGGCGCCGCTATCGCTACGTGATCTTCAATCGCAAGGTGCGACCGGCCATCCTGCACGGCAAGGTGGCCTTCGAATACCGGCCACTCGAAGTCGGCCCCATGCAGGCGGCCGCCACACACCTGCTCGGCGAGCACGATTTCAGCGCCTATCGCGCCGTGGCCTGCCAGGCGAAGAGTCCGGTCCGCACCCTGTACCGGCTGGACGTGCGCCGTCGCGACGAGCTGGTGATCCTGGATCTGGAGGCCAACGCCTTCCTGCACCACATGGTGCGCAACATCGCCGGCGTGCTGATGACCATCGGCGCCGGCGAACGGCAGCCCGACTGGGCCCGGGAAGTGCTCGAGGGCCGCGACCGCCGCCTCGGCGGCGTCACCGCCCCGCCCGGTGGCCTCTACTTCATGGAAGCGATCTATCCCGCGCATTTCGGGATCCCGCGGCTTCCCCCCATCTCGTCGCTCTGGTAACCTGCACGGTTTTTCATCGAGCCTGGCAAGCGCATGCGAACCCGCGTCAAGATCTGCGGCATCACCCGGGCGGAAGACGCCCTCACGGCGGCCCGTCTCGGTGCCGATGCCATCGGCCTGGTGTTCTATCCACCCAGTCCCCGGGCGGTTACAGCCGCGCAGGCGGCAGAGGTGGTCCGTGATCTGCCTCCCTTCGTCAGCCGGGTGGGGCTGTTCGTGAACGCCACGCGCGAGGCCATTGCCGAGGCCATTGCGGCCGCGCAACTGGATCTGCTCCAGTTCCATGGCGAGGAAAGCCCGGCCGCTTGCCAGGGCCACGGTCGGCCCTGGATCAAGGCCCTGCGCATGGCCCCGGAGATGGACGTGGCGGCGGAGATGGCGCGCTATCGTGAGGCCCAGGGGATCCTGCTGGATGCCTGGCGGCCGGGCGTGCCGGGCGGTACCGGCGAGACCTTCGACTGGTCACGCATCCCCGCCGAGCGGCCCCGGCCCCTGATCCTGGCCGGCGGACTGGCGCCGGAAAACGTGGCCGAGGCCATTCGCCGGGTGCGTCCCTGGGCAGTGGACGTCTCCGGCGGGGTAGAGCGGACCAGGGGCATCAAGGACGCCGGGCGCATGGCGTCCTTCATTCGAGAGGTCATGAACATTGAGCACTGAAGCAGCAATCGAACCCTACGACATGCCGGACGAAAAGGGCCATTTCGGCCCCTACGGTGGCATGTTCGTGGCCGAAACCCTGATGGGGCCGATCCGCGAGCTGCGCGAGGCCTACGAGAAATATCTGCAGGATCCCGACTTCCAGGCGGAGCTGGACTTCGAACTCCAGCAATACGTGGGCCGTCCCAGTCCCCTGTATTTCGCCGAACGCTGGAGCCGCGAGCTGGGCGGGGCGCGGATCTACCTCAAGCGCGAGGATCTGAACCACACCGGCGCCCACAAGGTGAACAACACCGTCGGCCAGGCGCTGCTGGCCAAGCGCATGGGCAAGACCCGGATCATCGCCGAGACCGGTGCCGGTCAGCACGGCGTGGCCAGCGCCACCGTGGCCGCCCGCCTGGGCCTGGAGTGCGTGGTCTACATGGGTGCCGAGGACATCGAGCGCCAGGCCATGAACGTGTATCGCATGAAACTGCTGGGGGCCAGCGTGGTGCCGGTCACCTCCGGCTCGCGCACCCTCAAGGACGCCCTCAACGAGGCCATGCGCGACTGGGTCACCAACATCGACGACACCTTCTACATCATCGGCACCGTGGCCGGCCCCCATCCCTATCCGGCCATGGTGCGCGACTTCCAGGCCATCATCGGACGCGAGGCCCGCGAACAGATCCTCCAGCACGAGGGCCGGCTGCCCGACGCCCTGGTGGCCTGCGTGGGGGGCGGCTCCAATGCCATTGGCCTGTTCCATCCCTTCCTCGGGGATCGGGACGTGGCCATGTACGGGGTGGAGGCGGCCGGTTACGGGCTCGACACGGGCAAGCACGCCGCGCCCCTGTGCGCCGGCAAGCCGGGCGTCCTGCATGGCAACCGCACCTACCTCATGGAAGACGCCCACGGCCAGATCATCCCCACCCATTCCATCTCCGCCGGGCTCGACTATCCGGGGGTGGGGCCCGAACACGCCTGGCTCAAGGATACCGGCCGCGCCGAGTATGTGGCCGTCAGCGACGCCGAGGCCCTGCAGGCCTTCCACGATCTGACCCGCATCGAAGGGATCCTGCCGGCCCTGGAATCGAGCCATGCCCTGGCGTATGCAAAGAAACTGGCCCCGACCCTGGGCCGTGATCAGATCCTGATCGTCAATCTCTCCGGCCGCGGCGACAAGGACATCCACACCGTGGCCAACCACGAGGGGATTACGCTGTGAGCCGCCTGCAGACCCGCTTCGACGCCTTGCGCGCCGCCGGCCGCAAGGCGCTCATCCCCTACGTCACCGCCGGCGATCCGGCCCCCGAGCACACGGTGCCCCTGCTGCACGCGCTGGTGGCCGCGGGCGCCGACATCCTCGAACTGGGCGTGCCCTTCTCCGATCCCATGGCCGAAGGGCCGGTGATCCAGAAGGCCATGGAGCGGGCCCTGGAGCACGACACGACTCTGGACGAAGTGCTGGAGATGGTGCGCCGCTTCCGGGAGCAGGACACCGAGACCCCCGTGGTGCTGATGGGCTATCTCAATCCGGTGGAGATCAAGGGCTATGCCGCTTTCGCCCGGGATGCCGCCGAAGCCGGCGTGGACGGCGTGCTGGTGGTGGACATGCCGCCCGAGGAGGCCGACGAGCTGGTGGCCGCCCTGCGCGCACAGGCGCTGGATCTGATCTTCCTCATCGCCCCCACCACCACGCCCGAGCGCATGCGCAGCATTACGGAACTGGGCAGCGGCTTCCTCTATTATGTCTCCCTCAAGGGCGTCACCGGCGCCGGCCACCTCGACGTGGACTCGGTCCGGGAGAAGGTGGCCGCCATCCACGAGTTGACAGAACTGCCCGTGGGAGTAGGCTTCGGGATCAGGGACGCCGAATCGGCCGCTGCCATCGCCGCCGTGGCCGACGCCGTGGTGGTGGGCAGCGCCCTGGTCAGGCGCATCGAGGCCCACGTCACCGAACCGGAGCGCATCGCCCCGGCCGTGACCGAACTGCTCGGCGAGATGCGCCGGGCCATGGACGCCCCCTCACCCCGGCCCTCTCCCCCGGAGGGGGAGAGGGGGTAGACGTGCAAGGAACGAGGATACAGGCACACTTTCGCACGAAGGGTCCCCTCTCCCCTTCGGGGAGAGGGACAGGGTGAAGGGGAGGGTGAGAAAGAAACCCACCCCGTCCCGGAAACAGGCAGGATCGACACATGAACTGGTTTTCCAAACTCCTCCCGTCCCGGATCCGTACCGAGACGAGCACCAAGAAGAGCATCCCCGAGGGCCTGTGGGACAAGTGCACGGCCTGCGGCGCGGTGCTCTACCGGGCCGAGATCGAACGCAACCTCTACGTCTGTCCCAAGTGCGATCACCACATGCGAGTCGGCGCCCGCTGGCGGCTGGATCACTTCCTCGATCCGGAAGGCCGCATCGAGATCGGCGAGAACCTCAAGCCGGTGGACGCCCTCAAGTTCCGGGATCTGAAGAAATACAAGGATCGCCTCCACCAGGCCCAGAAGGCCACCGGCGAGAACGACGCCCTGGTCGTCATGCAGGGCCAGCTCAAGCAGATCCCGGTGGTGGCCGCAGCCTTCGAATTCCGCTTCATGGGCGGTTCCATGGGCTCGGTGGTGGGCGAGCGCTTCGTGCGCGGCGTGGACCGGGCCATCGAGCTGCGCGCCCCCCTGATCTGCTTCTCCGCCTCCGGCGGTGCGCGCATGCAGGAAGCCCTGTTCTCCCTGATGCAGATGGCCAAGACCTCCGCGGCCCTGGCCCGCCTGGGCAGGCACGGCGTGCCCTTCATCTCGGTGATGACTGATCCCACCATGGGCGGCGTCTCCGCCAGCCTGGCCATGCTCGGTGACATCAACGTGGCCGAGCCCAACGCCCTGATCGGCTTTGCCGGCCCCCGGGTCATCGAACAGACCGTGCGCGAGACCCTGCCTGAAGGCTTCCAGCGCAGCGAATTCCTGCTCGAACACGGCGCCATCGACCTCATCATCGACCGCCGCGAAATGCGCGACCGTCTTGCCCGCCTGCTGGCCATGATGACCCACAAGCCGACGCCATGACCGGTGCCTTCGGCGCCGGCAGGGCCGAGAAGGGCTGCTTCGAAGCCCGGTAGGCGCGGCGCCCCCCGCCGCGATTTTTCCCTGATTTCAATGCCCCGCTTTGCTTCCCTCGACGCCTGGCTGCGCTGGCAGGAAACCCTGCATCCGGCGGAGATCGAACTCGGCCTCGACCGGGTGCGCGCCGTGTGGCAGCGCCTGCACGCCGGGCCGCCGCCCTTTTTCACCATCACCGTCGCCGGCACCAACGGCAAGGGCTCGAGCGTGGCCATGCTGGAGGCCATCCTGCGCGCCGCCGGGCATGCCACCGGCGCCTACACCTCGCCCCATCTGCTGCGCTACAGCGAGCGGATCCGCATCGCTGGCGAGCCGGTCGGCGATACCGAGCTGGTGGCCGCGTTTGCCCGGGTGGATGCGGCGCGGGGCGAGGTGCCGCTGACCTATTTCGAGTTCGGGACCCTCGCGGCGCTGGACATCTTCTGGCGCCAGGCACCGGCGGTGGCGCTGCTGGAAGTGGGGCTGGGCGGGCGACTGGATGCGGTGAACATGCTCGATCCCGACATCGCTCTCATCACCGGCATCGGCCTCGATCACACCGACTGGCTGGGGCCCGATCGGGAAGCCATCGGTGCGGAGAAGGCCGGCATCCTGCGCCCCGCATGCCCGGCGGTGTTCGCCGGAGACGACATGCCTGCAAGCATCGCCGCGCGGGCCGCCGAACTCGGCGTGCCACTGGCCGTGGCCGGGCGGGACTACGCCTGCCGTTGCGAGGCTGGCGGCCTGATCTGGCAGGGCAGGGAAGGGGAGCGCCGCCATCCGCTGCCGGCTCTCCCGGGCCGCCACCAGTGTGCCAACGCGGGGGGCGTACTGGCGGTGCTCGAGCACCTGCCGCCGTCTCTGCGACCGGCGGCGGACGCCATCGACCGCGGCCTGCGCGAGGTGCGTCTGCCGGGCCGCTTCACCCGCCGTCCCGGCCGGCCCGAATGGATCCTCGACGTGGCTCACAATCCCGACGGCATGGGCGCGCTGGCGAGCCTGCTGGCCCAGGAAGCCCATGCAGGGCGCACGCTCGCCATCGTGGGCATGTTGCGCGACAAGGCGGTGGCCGAGGCCATGCAGGCGCTTGCGCCCCAGGTCGATCACTGGCTGGCCTGTGCGCCCGGCGGCTCCCGGGCGTTGCCGGCGGCGGAACTGGCGCGGATGCTCGGCGGGCTGGATCGCGGCGCGCCGGTGGAAACCTGTGCTGATGTCGCCGCGGCGGTGGCCCGGGCCCGCGCGCTGGCCGGGCCGGACGACCGGGTGCTGATCTGCGGTTCCTTCCTCACGGTGGCGGGGGCCATGGCCGCCGGCGTATAATCGCGCTTTCCGGCCATCCCGCAGCGGTCAACCAGGTTTCGTGGACGAGCATTCCTTCAAACAACGCATTGTCGGCGCAATCGTCCTGGTGGCCCTGGCCGTCATCTTCGTGCCCATGATTCTCTCCGGCAACCGGGATCGGGACTTCATCGACGCCGACACGGTGATCCCCGAAAAGCCGCCGGAACTGCAATCGATCCGGGTGCTCGAGATCGAAAACCCGGTGCCGCCGCCTCGCGACGAGGGAACGGCGCCTATCCCCATCGACGAACAGTCCCCGCCGGAGACGGCCGCGCCGGTCACCGGCAAGGTCTCGAAGGGCTCCGCCCCCGCTCCCCGTGCAGCTGCCGGCGATGCGGAAAAGCCGGTCGCCCCAGCCTCCCGGAAATCTCCGTCCACTGCCCCCGGCGGCGAGGCGCTGGCCTGGGCCGTGCAGGTGGCCAGCTTCCGCAAGCGCGACAATGCCCTGGCCCTGAAGGCGAAGCTGGCCAAGCAGGGTTTTCCGGCCTTCGTCGAAAAAGTCATGTTGGCCGACGGCCAGGCCCGTTACCGGGTCCGGGTCGGGCCCTGGGTGAAGAAGGCCGATGCCGAGGCTCAGCGCAAGCGCATCCTCGCCCGGTTCAAACTCAAGGGCCTCGTGGTCCGTCATCCCTGAACCCCGCCATGCTGATCGTCGACTACGCCATCCTCGCCATCCTGCTGGTCTCCACCCTGATCAGTTTCGTGCGCGGTTTCGTCAAGGAAGCCCTCTCGCTGGCCGGCTGGGTGCTGGCCTTCTGGGTCTCTCTGGGCTTCGCCTCGCCGCTGGCCGACCACTTCAAGGGCAGCATCGGCGATCCCAACTTGCGCCTGATCACCGCCTTTGCGGTGCTGTTCGTGGCCGCCCTGATCGTGGCCAGCGTTGCCAATTTCTTCGCCTCACGGCTGGTGCAGGCCACCGGTCTGTCGGGGACCGATCGGTTTCTGGGTCTGATCTTCGGTTTTCTGCGCGGGGTGTTGCTGGTGGCCGTGCTGGTCTTCATCGGCGGGCTCACGAGCCTGCCCCAGGAAAGCTGGTGGAAGGAATCGCTGTTGCTGTTCCGCTTCGAGGTGATCGCCCAGTGGATGCGGGATTTCCTGCCGGCCCACCTGCCGGGCGGAATCGGATAACCACGCTGTCGATGGGCCCCACCGGGGCCGTTCTGAACGAGGAAAGCCATTCATGTGCGGAGTCATCGGAATCTTTGCCCGAAGCCCGGTCAACCAGGCCCTGTACGACGGCCTGACGGTCCTGCAGCACCGGGGCCAGGATGCTGCCGGCATCGTGACCTGCGACGACGACCGGCTGTTCATGCGCAAGAGCAACGGCCTGGTGCGCGACGTTTTCCGCACCCGTCACATGCTGCGCCTGAAGGGCAACATGGGGATCGGCCACGTGCGCTATCCCACGGCGGGCAATTTCTCCTCGGCCGAGGCCCAGCCCTTCTACGTCAACTCGCCTTTCGGCATCACCCTGGCCCACAACGGCAATCTCACCAACGCGACCCGTCTCAAGCGGGATCTGTTCGTGGAAGACCGGCGCCACATCAACACCGACTCCGATTCGGAGATCCTGCTCAACGTCTTCGCCCATGAACTGCAGAGCTGCGGCAAGCTGAAGATCGAGCCGGGCGACATCTTCGACGCCGTGGCCGGCGTGCACCGCCGCTGCCGTGGCGCCTATGCGGTGGTGGCCATGATCACCGGCTACGGGATCCTGGCCTTCCGCGATCCCCATGGCATCCGCCCCCTGTCCATTGGCCGGCGCCACACGGCCGACGGCCCCGAATACCTCATTGCCTCCGAGAGCGTGGCCATCGACGTGCTCGGTTTCGAGCTGTTGCGCGATGTGCAGGCCGGCGAGGCGGTGTTCATCGACATGGCCGGCGCCCTGCACGCCCGCCAGTGCGCCGAGGCGCCGGAACTGACGCCCTGTATCTTCGAGCACGTCTACTTCGCCCGGCCCGACTCGCTGATGGACGGCATCTCCGTCTACAAGGCCCGCCTGCGCATGGGCAAGTACCTGGCACGCAAGATCGCACGGGAATTCCCGGATCACGACATCGACGTGGTGCTGCCCATCCCCGACACCAGCCGCACCGCCGCCCTGCAGCTTTCCTATACCCTCGGGGTGAAGTACAGCGAAGGCTTCATCAAGAACCGCTACATTGGCCGCACCTTCATCATGCCCGGCCAGACCCAGCGCAAGAAGTCGGTGCGCCAGAAGCTCAACCCCATCGGCCTGGAGTTCAAGGGCAAGAACGTCCTGCTGGTGGACGATTCCATCGTGCGCGGCACCACCTCCCGCCAGATCATCGAGATGGCCCGCGAGGCCGGCGCCAACAAGGTCTATTTCGCCTCCGCCGCGCCACCGGTGCGCTATCCCAACGTCTACGGCATCGACATGCCCGCCGCCCACGAACTGATCGGTCACGGCCGCAGCGAGGAAGAAATTCGCGAGGCCATCGGCGCCGACCGCCTGTTCTTCCAGGATCTCGACGATCTGGTCAAGGCCGTGAGCAAGAAGGTCAACATCAGTCGCTTCGACACCTCGGTGTTCAGCGGCGAATACGTCACCGGCGACGTGACCCCCGAATACCTGGCCGAACTGGAAGCCCGTCGCAACGACCAGGCCCGCGCCGACAAGCTCGACAGGGACAACGAAGTGCTGGAGATTCACAATACGGCGTGAGTGTGTGATTCAACGCAAAGGGCACAAAGAGGATTTTGAATCATCGGTGCACACGGACAACGCCCTGTAGGAGCGGCGCCTCGCCGCGACATTGCGGTTGCTGCTTTCTGCCCGCTACCCGCTACCGCCGAATCGCGGCGAGGCGCCGCTCCTACGGAAAATCTCCTTCGCGCCTTTGCGTTGAACCCCCTTGATTCT
The DNA here is from genome assembly GCA_026984045.1 of Chromatiales bacterium. Classification (GTDB taxonomy): domain Bacteria; phylum Pseudomonadota; class Gammaproteobacteria; order UBA6429; family Thiohalophilaceae; genus JALSSV01. The sequence goes on from JALSSV010000039.1 coordinate 46,262, forward strand.
GCCCGGAACGCCTGCTAATGTTCCTCACACAGCGCCGATTTGATATCAGCTTGCGGGCGCTCAACAAATCCAGCTAAAGCGAGCACGACCTGCTTTGGCGCAAGCTGAGCGGGTTTTTTTGTGCCCGCAAACTTTCACCCGAGGGCAATAATGATGGATTTCGACAACGACGACTGGGATTTCGACACGCTGGCGGTGCGCGCCGGGCAGCATCGCACGGGCGAGCACGAGCATGCCGAGCCCATCTTTCCCACCTCCAGTTACGTGTTCGACAGCGCCGCCCAGGCCGCGGCCCGATTCCGCGGCGACGAACCGGGCAACATCTACTCCCGCTTCACCAACCCCACCGTGCGCACCTTCGAGGAGCGCCTGGCGGCGCTGGAAGGCGGCGCGCGCTGCGTGGCCACGGCGTCGGGCATGTCGGCGATCCTGGCCACGGTCATGGGGCTGCTCCAGGCCGGGGATCACATCGTCTCCTCGCGGGCCATCTTCGGCAGCACGGTGGTGCTGTTCAACAAGTACGTCAAGCCCTTCGGCGTGGACGTGGATTTCGTGCCGCTCACCGATCTTTCCGCCTGGGAGGCGGCCCTCCGGCCGGAGACGAAGCTGCTGTTCCTGGAGACGCCCTCCAACCCCCTCACCGAGATCGCCGACATCCGCGCCCTGGCCGAGCTGGCCCATGCCCATGGCTGCAAGCTGGTAGTGGACAACGCCTTCTGCACGCCGGCCCTGCAGCGGCCACTGGCGCTGGGCGCGGACATCGTGATCCACTCGGCCACCAAGTACATCGACGGCCAGGGGCGCTGCGTGGGTGGCGCCGTGGTGGGCGATGCCGAGGCGGTGGGCGAGGGGGTGTTCGGCTTTCTGCGCACCGCCGGCCCCAGCATGAGCCCCTTCAACGCCTGGGTGTTCCTCAAGGGGCTGGAGACCCTGCGCCTGCGCATGGAGGCCCACAGCGCCAACGCCCTGCGGCTGGCCCGCTTTCTCGAAGCCCACCCGGCAGTGGAGACGGTGTTGTATCCGGGCCTGCCCAGCCATCCCCAGCACGAACTGGCGAAAGTCCAGCAAAGCGGCTTCGGCGGGATCGTCTCCTTCGTGGTGCATGGCGGCCGGGAAGGCGCCTGGACGGTGGTGGACCACACCCGCCTGTGCTCCATCACCGCCAACCTTGGCGATACCAAGACCACCATCACCCATCCCGCCACCACCACCCACGGCCGGCTCTCCGACGAGGAACGGGCCGAGGCCGGGATCGCCGACGGCCTGATCCGTGTGGCCGTGGGCCTGGAGTCGGTTGCGGACATCGAAAAGGATCTGGCGCGGGGGCTGGAAAAGATCTGATCCGCCTCATGGGCGTACCCGCTCCTGAATCGGCTGCCCAAAATGGTCGGAGATTCGAAACGGCTCTCTGTCCCAGAGGGCAGTGTTGGAATCGGGCACGCTTGCCTAAGTGGTTCGTTATTTGGAACTTCGATTTAGCGCCGGATACCACGTCGCCAGCAACTGCCGCGTGTCGGGATTCAGGGAAAGCCGCTGCAGCGTTTCGGCACCGAACCAGCCGGCAGCGCCGGCATCGTCGGCGGCGCGGGGTTCGCCGTCGAGGTATTCGCCCATCAGATCCACGATCACGTAGTGCCAGCGCAACGTCCCGTCCGCGTCCCGTTCGATGAGATCGAAGGCATGCACTGGCTCCCCGGCACGGATCCGGATGCCGGTCTCCTCGCGGATTTCGCGCTCGGCCGCGGCCTGCAGGGTCTCGCCGGGCCGAACCTTGCCACCGGGAATGGCCCACTCCCCGGCGCGCGGCGGCCGGGCACGGCGCACCAGCAGCACCTCGCCGTTGCGGAATACCACCGCGCCCACGCCCACGCGGGGCAGACAGGGATCATGCATGCGAACGCCTCAGCGTGAAGGTTTCCTGTCGGAATGATACCTTGGCGAAGGCAAAAAGAGTGCGGGCGCGGCAATGGAATTGCTGCGCCCACGGGGGAGGAAAGTCGAGAGATTCAGGCGCCCGGGGTGTTGGCTGCCCACTGGCGCCGCAATCGGCGACGCTGCCGTGCCCGGTGCCTGCGACGCCGAACGAGTATGATGAGACCGCCGCTGGCCAGCAGAATCCCGGAACCGAACGGCATGGGTTCAGGATGGGTGATGGCGACGGCGATGCCCACCAGAACGTACAACATGGGAAGTGTCTCGTAGACGGGTCCGGGGAGTTGCATGGCAGGCCTCCTTGTGCCTCGCGTCATTCATTTATAGCAGTCGGGGCAGAAGCGTCAATGACACAAGCACCGAATTCGATCAGGGATATGCCATGAATGGGGTTTCCCCGGAGAAGCCACGGGGCCTCCTGTTGCGGTTCTTCGCCTCGGCCCTGGAGGCCGTGAAGGGTGATGTGGCCGTGCGCCGGGCCCTGGCGGAGGCGCCTGCGAATGCGTGTCCGGTGCGCCTGCTGGCCATGGGCAAGGCGGCGGTGGCCATGGCCGGGGGCGCCGCCGACGTGCTCTCGGATCGTCTCCGGGACGGGCTGGTGATCACCCGGCACGGTTACGGTGGGCCGTTGCCTTCCGGATTGCGGCTGCTCGAGGCGGGTCATCCGGTGCCCGATGCCGATTCGCTCGTCGCCGGCGAGGCGGCCGCCTCGGCCGTGACCGAGTTGCCGGCAGGCTGGAGGCTGTTGGCCCTGATCTCCGGTGGCGCCTCGGCATTGGTGGAGGTGTTGCCGGAAGGCATGACACTCGAGGAACTGCAACGCCTGAACCGCTGGCTGCTCGGCAGCGGCCTTTCCATCCACCAGGTCAACCGGATCCGCCAGACGCTCTCCCGGATCAAGGGTGGCCGGCTGGTGGCGCGGCTCGGCCGGCGCCCGGCCGAGGTGCTGCTCATCTCCGACGTGCCCGGCGACGACCCGGCCCTGATCGCGTCCGGGCCGTTCCATGCGCCGCCCGCCACGCCACTGCCGGCAGGGTTGCCCGATTGGGTGGCGGCCCTGCTGGCGCGTCATGCTCAGCCTTTTCCCGACGTGCCGGCCATTCCCCACCGAATCGTGGCCAGCAACCGTATGGCCCGTGAAGCGGCGGCGAAAGCCTGCCATGACTTCCCGGTGTTCGATCACGCCGAACCCCTGCAGGGCGAGGCAGAGGCCATGGCCCAGCAGATCGTCGCCGAACTGGCGCAGGCGCCGGTCGGCCTCCATCTGTGGGGCGGCGAAACCACCGTCACGCTCCCGCCTGATCCCGGCCGCGGCGGTCGCAATCAGCACCTGGCCCTGGCGGCCGCCCTGGCCATGGCCGGCCGGCGCGATCTCTGGCTGCTGGCTGCGGGCACCGACGGCAGCGACGGCAACAGCCATGCCGCCGGGGCACTGGTTGATGGGGACACCGTACGTCGGGGCGAGGCCGAGGGCCTGTCGGCCGCCGACTGCCTGCGCCGTGCCGATGCCGGCACCTTCCTCGCCGCCAGTGGCGATCTCGTCGACACCGGCCCCACCGGCACCAACGTGATGGATCTGATTCTGGCCCTCAAGACCGGCACCTGAACTCACCGCAGGAGCGGCGCGAGCCGCGGATGCGGCGTTGGCAGGTGGCTGGGAAAACCCCGGTATAATGCTGCTAATGACCCAGGCCAACCTTCACCTCCAGGCTCGCGCGGCGCTGCTTGAGACCGATCCCGATGCCAAGATCGCCGCCGTGGGCCGGCTCGAGGGCGACTGGCAGGCGGGACGGCTGGAGGCGGAGCCGGTCGCGGTGGAGGCGGTGCCGGTGCCGGGGCGTCCGCCGCGCCCGGAACTGGTGGCGCCGCGCGATCTGGCCAGGCGCCGGCCCAACACCCCCGAAGGCCACGCGGCGCTGATCCATGCCCTCTGCCACATCGAGTTCAACGCCATCAACTTGGCCCTGGACGCCGTGTACCGCTTCACCGATCTGCCCGCCGACTTCTACACCGACTGGCTCCGGGTCGCCCGGGAGGAAGGCGCGCATTTCGAACTGCTGCGAACGCATCTGCGCGGCCTGGGTTACGACTATGGCGACTTTTCCGCCCACAACGGCCTGTGGGAGGCGGCAGTGGAGACCGATCACGATCCGCTGATCCGCATGGCGCTGGTCCCGCGGGTGCTGGAGGCCCGCGGGCTGGACGTCACCCCCGGGATCATGGCGAAACTGGAAGGCATTGGAGACAAAGACGCCGTGGCGATCCTGCGGATCATCCAGCGTGACGAAGTAGGGCACGTGGCCATTGGCACCCGCTGGTTCCGGCATCTCTGCACCGAGCGGAATTTGGTCCCGGAAAGCACGTTCCAGTCGTTGCTATCGGCCAGCCGACAGGGCAGAATCCGGGGACCGCTCGACCGGGACGCCCGCTTGCGGGCCGGTTTCACCGAGGCGGAACTCGACTACCTGGAAGGAACGGGATGAATCCAACCCTGCGCATCATCGGTTTCACGCTTCTGCTGACTCTCCTCGGCGCCTGTCAGCAGGCCGAACCCGAGGCCACTGCCGACGCCGACGGTCACGACATCCTGCTGACCTTCGTCGAGTTCGAGAAGGGCGTCGATCCCTACCGGACGCGGGTCATCGTCACGCCCGACTTCATGCGTTTCGACGATGGCGAGGGTTCCTTGGACTTCGTGCTCTTCGACCGGCGCAAGCGGATCGTCTACAGCGTCAACAGCGATGACGAAACGGTCCTCGCCGTGCATCCCAAGTCCATCGAGATCGAGCCGCCCATGAAGCTGAAGCTGGAAGCCCATGCGCTCGGCAACATGCAGGATGCGCCGGCCATCGACGGCAGGATCCCGCAGCACTACCAGTTTCTCGCCAACGGCAAGGTCTGCTACGACACGGTGAGCGTGAAGGGCCTGCTGCCCGACGCGGTGGACGCCTTTCGCGATTTCACGGCCGTGCTGGCCTCCGACAGCAAGGTGACCTTCAACACCATCCCTGCCGATCTGCACGATGCCTGCGACATGTCCATGAACACCTTCGCTGCCGGCCGTCACTTCGCCTACGGCTTCCCCATCCAGGAATGGAGCCCCAAGGGCGCCGGTCGTACCCTCATCGACTACCGCACCGACTATCGCGCCGATCCGGCCCTGTTCGTCCTGCCACGGGAGTATACCCACTTCACGGTGCAGGAGTTCCGGGAGGGCAAGGTCGATCCCGAAGCCGAGTCCACTCCGGTGCCCAATCACACCTGAGATACCCGTTCCTTACCGGGCCTGAAAAATCTCTCCTGTCACGCCCTGGCTGTCTGGCCCCATGAGATACAGATAGGCCGGCATGAGGTCGGCCGGCTGGGGGAGGGTGCGGGGATCCTCGCCGGGAAAGGCCAGGCGGCGCATGGGAGTGGCCACGGGACCGGGGTCGAGGCTGTTGGCACGAACCGAGGTGTTGGTTTCGGTTTCGTCGGCGATGATTTGCATGAGGTTGTCGGCGGCCGCCTTGCTCGCGCCATAGGCGCCCCAGTAGGCCTTGCCATGTCGGGCAACGGCATCGGAGCTGAAGATCAGGGCCGCATCCGGGGCCTGGCGCAGCAGGGGCAGGCAGGCCCGGCTGAGCATGAAGGGGGCGTTGAGGTTGATTTGCATCACCCGCGCCCAGAGCTTGAGATCGAACTGCTCGATCATCATCCGGGCCCCGAGCAGTGCGGCATTGTGCAGGATGCCGTCGAGCCGGCCGAATTCCCGTTCGATGGTGGCGGCCAGCTCCTCGTGATGCTGATAGTGGGCACCCTCCAGATCCATCGGATAGATGGCCGGTTGAGAGTGGCCGGCACCTTCGATGGCATCGTAGACCATCTCCAGCTCCCGCACGATGGGCCCGAGCAGGATCACGGTGGCACCGTGGGCTGCGTAGGTCTTCGCCGCCTCGGCCCCGAGGCCGGAGCCGGCGCCGGTGACGAGGATGACGCGATCGCGGAGCAGGTCGGGAGCGGGCCGGTAGTCGGCGGGAATGGTCTTCATGGAACGGCCTGTGGCGTGGGTGAATCCGAATCGCCGTTCCGAATTCCCTGGCTCATTTTGCGATTGGACCAGTATCTGGCACGCCCTTGGTTCCGGCAAGGCGTTTCGTGACACGCCGTGAATACCTCCGTGTAGGCTCGACGGCCGCATCCCTGCGGCCGACGGTCACGAAACGCCTCCCCGGAACCAAGGGCTCTGTGCTATCAACAAGAGATGTCCTGGAATTCGGAACCGCAGTTCAGAACGGAAAGCGCGCATTGTACACCACTGCGCACCGCGCCTTCGAGGGTGGCGGGGTAGCCGGTGTCGGTGAAGTCGCCGGCCAGCCACAGACCCGGCAACGGGGTGGCGTTGCCGGGTCGCCGCGCGTCGATGCCCACCTCGCAGCGGAAGGTGGCCCGTTTCTCCCGTACTACGAAACCGTTTCGCGGCGCCGGCCAGTGGGGAAAGTGACCGGCGAGCTGGGCGCTCACCGCCTGGATCAGGGCCGCCTTCGACAGTGTCATGTGCGAACCGCCGGCACTGATCACCACGGCCATCACGCCCGGCTGCCCCGCTACGCGTCGATCGAACAGCCACTGGCCCGGAGCCGACAGCAGGCCGAGCATCGGCTGCGCCAGGCGCACCTGTGGCGGATAACGCAGATAGACGGTGGTGACGGGTTCGCTGCCGAAACGCCGGGCCATGTCCGTGATGCCCTTCAGGGACGGATGATCCGGCAGCAGATCGGCCAGGGCATGATGGCCCGGGGCGAGGATCAGCCGGGCATGCCGGCAGACCGTGCCATTGCGTGTCTGCAGCCTGAAGGTGCCGATCTCTTCCCGCACCACGCCAGCGATCCGCTGCTGCACGATTTGCGTACCCCGTGCCCGCAGCCAGGCGAGAGCCGGTTCGGGCAGCAGGGCGCCGAGGGCGCGGCGCGGGACGAGCAGGTCCGAATCATTCCGTCGGCGCAGGAAGGCATCGCACAACACGCGGGCGAACACCCGGGCCGAGGCCGTGTCGGGAGGCGTGTTCATGACGGCCAGGCACAGGGGATCCCAGAGTGTCTTGCAAAGGCGTGACGACTGATCCTGTTCGCGCAACCATTGTGACACGCTGATGTCGTCGTCCGCTGGCCAGCGAGCCGCCTTCCAGCCGGTACCGAAGCGCAGGGCGCGCAGGCGATCGGCGAGGCCAAGTCCCTGTGCGCCCAACAGCCCGGCGAGCAGATGCAGAGGCGCCGGCAGGCGGGGGACGCGCAATGTCAGCCCCGGTGTGGTCTCGGTTCCCAGCAGGGTCAGGCCCAGGGGCAGGCGCAGGAAGGCACGTTCGGGGTCGATGTCGAGGGTTCGCAGCAGCGCCAGGGTCTGATGATAGGCGCCGATGAAAAGATGCTGGCCGTTGTCGAGTTCGAGATCCCGCCAGGGCAGGGCGCGGGCCCGGCCGCCGGGGCGGGGCGCGGCCTCGTAGAGGGTGACCGACTGGCCGGTTTCGACCAGGGTGACCGCCGCGGCCAGCCCGGCCCAGCCGGCGCCCACGATGCCGATCCGGTTCTGTATCATGCCGCGTGGGGCAGGGCGCCGCGCAGCCGCCAGCGGGCGGTCAGCGCCAGCCAGAGCTTGCGCAGTGGCGTCAGTCGGACCCGACGAGTGAGCACGTGCAGGCCGTCGGCCACCACTTCGTCCAGGGTGGCGCGGTAGATGGCGGCCATCACCAGGCCGGTGCGCTGGCGACGCGCATCCTCGGGTGGCAGCAGCGACAGGGCCTTGTCGTAGTAGCCGTAGGCGCGCTTGGCCTGGAAGGCCATCAGCTCGAGAAAGGCCGGGGTCTCCCGGTGAGCGAGGATGTCGGATTCCGGCACGCCGAAACGCTGCAGTTCGTCCTGCGGGAGGTAGATCCGGTTGCGATCCGCATCCTCGCGCACGTCGCGGATGATGTTGGTGAGCTGGAAGGCCAGACCCAGGTGGTGGGCGTACTTGCGGGTCTCGTGGCGGGTGTAGCCGAAGATCTCGGCGCTCATCAGGCCCACCACGCCGGCGACCCGGTAACAGTACAGCGACAGGGCGGTGAAGTCGGGATAGCGCCGGGTATCCAGATCCATGGCCATGCCGTCGATGATTTCCAGGAACTGCTCTTCGGCGAGGTTGACGCGGCCGATGACCGGCTGCAGGGCGCGGGTGACCGGATGCAGCGGCCTGCCCGCATACAGGCGGCCGATCTCTTCCCGCCACCAGTCCAGCTTGGCCCGGGCCACGCCCGGATCCCCCACCCGATCCACCGCGTCGTCCACCTCCCGGCAGAAGGCATACAGGGCGACGATGGCGCGGCGTTGTTCGGCAGGCAGGAACAGGAAGCTGTAATAGAAACTCGAGCCGCTGCGGGCCGCCTTGTCCTGGCAGTACTGGTCGGGGGTCATGGAGGGAACCGGCGGTTGACGAAGGGCGATCTTAGCACCCACCAGTCGCCGTTGGAGCGGCGCAAGCCGCGAAAAACCATGGATATCGTGATCGGGCTATCTGGCGATCAGGGCCCGCCACAGGATCCCGGCGTAGTCCCGCTGTCGCAGGCGCGGACGGCGGAACACGTCGCCAGCATGATTGCTCAGGCGATCGAGCACCGTGAAGGCGGCCTGGAGGATCAGGCGGATCTCCAGGCCGAAACGGCCGCGCAGCCGCTGTCCCAGCGGCGCGCCGGCGTGCAGGAAAATGCGGGCGCGGCGGATCTGGCGCTCGACCAGGCGCTGCATGGCCGCGTCGCTGAGCCCCTCGGCAAAGTGTCGCTCGCTCACGCCGGCCTCGCGCAGCTCGTCCTGCGGCAGGTAGATCCGCCCGTGTTCGTGGTAATCCTGCTGCAGGTCCTGGAGGAAGTTGATGAGTTGCAGGGCGGTGCAGATCCGATCCGAGTCGGCCAGGTTGGCCGCGGAGGCTTCCCCCGCCAGATGCAGTAGCAGCCGCCCCACGGGATTGGCGGAACGGCGGCAGTAGGCGTGCAGGGCGGCGAAATCGGGATAGCGCCGCACGTTCACGTCCTGGCTGAAGGCGCTGAGCAGATCCAGGAAGGGCTCGCGGGGCAGGTGATGTTCGTTGATGACGGCTTCGGTGGCCACCAGGATCGGATCGGCTGCCGGGATCTCGGCCTGACGCAGGGCCGCGATCCAGGCATCGAGTCGGGCCAGGCGCTCCGCGGGGGAAAGATCGCCCTCGTCGGCGAAATCGTCGGCGGTGCGGGCGAAGGCGTAAATCACGGCCACCGGATCCTGCAGGGGCCGGGGCAGGAGGCGGGAGGCGACCGGAAAGTTCTCGTAATGGCGCCGGGCCAGTTCGCGGCAATGGGCGATGGCCGCTTGCACGGTGGGGGTGGTCATCGGTATGGTGGGGAAAAATCCGCTGGCAAGGGAGATGAAACCGTGCGCATGTTGAAATTCCTGCTCTCCGGCGTGCTTCTGGGGCTGTTGCTGGGCCTGTGGTTCGGCTACAATCTGGGACGTGACGAACCGGTGTTCAGCAATCCGTTCGCGGAAAAGCACCTGCAGGACAAGGTCAAGGAGACTGCCTCGGAAGTGCTCGACGAGACGACCAAGGCCGTCAAGGAACGTCTCAAGTAGGCTGGCTCGGGCACAGCGGCGCCGGCTTGGGCGAGATCAGCGTGAAGGGTTTTTGCTCTGCTTGTCTGCATTCGCCGACTCGCCGTTCTCCCTGTCCACCGGAACCCGGGTGCCGCTTTCCACCGGCTCCAGGGCCTGCAGTGCCTTGCGCGCCTCGATGCCCATCTCGGCGAACTTCTGGGCGCCCGGCAGCACCCGGCTGTCGAAGGAGCCGACGGCGCTGTTGTAGTGCCTGACGCTGGTCTCGAGACTGCGGCCCAGCTTTTCCAGATGGCCGGTGAAGGTCAGCAGACGCTTGTAGAGATCCTCGCCCAGTTCGCGGATCTTCTCGGCGTTTTCGGCAAGCTGTTCCTGCCGCCAGCCGAAGGCCACGGCCCGCAGCAGGGCCACGAAGCTGGTGGGCGTGGCCAGGATCACCTGCTGGCGCAGGGCGTCTTCCAGCAGCGCGTGATCCTGATCCAGAGCCGCGGCCAGGAACTGATCGCCGGGGATGAACAGCACCACGAAATCGGGCGTGTTGGGAAACTGTGACCAGTAGGCCTTGCTGGCCAGTTCGGTGACCCGCTGGCGCACGTTGCGCGCATGGCGCAGGAGTTGCGCGCTGCGTTCGCCGTCGTCGCCGGCCTCGATGGCCGCCAGGTAGGCGTCCAGCGGGGTTTTCACGTCCACCACGATCTCGCGCCCGTCGGGCAGGCGCACGATCATGTCGGGGCGCTGGCGGCCCTCGTCGGTGTTCACCGTTTCCTGCTCCACGAAATCGCAGTGTTCCACCATGCCGGCCAACTCGGCCAGCCGCTTGAGGGTCAGCTCGCCCCACTGGCCGCGGACCTCGGGCCGGCGCAGGGCCTGGACCAGGTTCCGGGTCTGGTCCTGCAGGTTGGCCTGGGTCTGGGCCATGCTCTGCAGGTGTTCCTTGAGCGAGCCGTAGGCTTCCTTGCGTTCCTTCTCGATTTCGCGGATTTGCCGTTCGGTCTTCTCCAGGGCCTCGCGGATGGGGCGGACCAGGTGTTCGATGGCCTTTTCCTTCTTCTCCAGCTCGGCGCCGGCCTGGGCCTGGAGCTTTTCCAGGTTCTCGCGGGCCAGGCGCAGAAACTCCTCGTTGTTGCGGGCCAGGGCCCGGGCCGAGAGGGCGTCGAAGGTCTTGCCCAGTTCCTCCCGGGCCGCCTCCATGGCCGCGATCTTCTCCTCGTGGTTGCGCCGTTCCAGATCCAGGGTGGTGATTAGCTCCGTGTTGCGCGCGCGCATCTCGGCCAGCCGCCGGCCAAGGCCGACGGCCGCCAGCAGGGCGCCGAACACGGCGGCGAGAAGGGCCGTGCCGATGAGCAGGGGATCGATGACGAGATTGCCGATGGTCACAGTCTGTCCAGCCAGTGGAAGAGATCGCCGGGGGCGTCGAGCATGCCGTTTGCCCCCCAGGCGTCAGGCCGGTCATCGGCATCGAGATAGCCGAAGCGGGCCACCAGGGTCGGCATGCCGGCCTGTCGTCCGGCCAGAATATCACGCTCGGCATCGCCCACGTAAACGCATTCGGGCGCGTGGCTGCCGGCAAGTCGGCAGGCGTGATGCAGCGGCGCCGGATCGGGCTTGCGCTCGGGCAGGGTATCGCCGCTGACCACGCAGGCGGCCCGCGGCAGCAGGCCCAGTTTCCCGAGCAGCGGTTCGGTGAGCCAGCCGGGCTTGTTGGTCACCACGCCCCAGCGACGACCTTCGGTTTCGAGCTGCGTCAGCACGCGTTCCATGCCCGGGAACAGGCGGGTCTCGTCGGCGATGTGGGCGGCGTAATGATCGAGCAGTTGCCGGCGCAACGGCTCGAAGTCGGGGTGTTCGGGCTCGAGGCCGAAGCCGAGGCGGATCAGGGCCATGCCGCCGTGGGAGACGGCCGGGCGGATGGCCGCAAAGGGCAGGGGCTCGCGGCCGTTGGCCTCCAGCACCGCGTTGAGCGCATTGGCCAGATCCGGCGCCGTGTCCGCCAGCGTGCCGTCGAGATCGAAGAGAACCGTTTTGATCATGAAATGGCGTGAGTGCGAGCCGGCGCGTTTCGTGCAGGATAGCTGTTCCAAATTCCGCGTCACTTTCGTTGCCGGATACGTGTTCCTGGATCGCCCTCATAGGCCGAGGGGTGTTTCGTGACTCGCCGTGAATACATCCCTGTAGGCTCTACGGCCGCTTCCCTGCGGCCGAAGGTCACGAAACACCCCTCGGCCTATGAGGGCTTCGTGCTTGTAGTGAACCCTGACCGAGAATTTGGAACAGCTATCTCCTCCCCATGTCGTTACTCTCCTCGCCACGCTCGCGCACACAGTGGGCGAGATAGTTGACATCCACGTCCGCCCCCAGCCGGTAGGTCCGGGTCAGGGGGTTGTAGCTCATGCCCGTGATTTCGCGCACCTGCAGGCCGGCGTGGCGGGCCCAGGCTTCCAGCTCCGAGGGGCGGATGAACTTCTCGTACTCGTGGGTGCCCTTCGGCAGCAGGCGTAGCACGTATTCGGCGCCGACGATGGCGAACAGCCAGGCCTTGGGATTGCGGTTGATGGTGGAGAAGAACACGTGCCCGCCGGGCCTGACCAGGGTGGCGCAGGCCCGGATCACCGATTCGGGCTCCGGCACGTGTTCCAGCATCTCCAGGCAGGTGACCACGTCGAACCGGCCCGGCTTCTCGGCCGCCAGTTCCTCGGCGGTGGTCTGGCGATAGTCGATCTCGAGCCCCGATTCATGCTGGTGCAGCCGGGCCACGGCCAGGGGCGCCTCGCCCATGTCGATCCCGGTCACCTCGGCCCCCTTCGCGGCCAGGCTCTCGCTGAGAATCCCGCCCCCGCAGCCCACGTCCAGCACCCGCTTGCCCGCCAGGCCGCCGGCGCGACGCTCGATGAACTCGAGGCGCAGGGGGTTGATGTCGTGCAGCGGCTTGAATTCGCTCTCCGGATCCCACCAGCGATGGGCCAGGGCCTCGAACTTGGCAATCTCGCGGGAATCGACGTTGGTTTCGGCGTGCGTGTTCATGCCGCGAAGGATACCCCAGAACCCGGCCGGCGGGAACTTCGCTCCCCGAAACGCCAGTTGTCTCTTTCCTCTTTCCTCTGCCTTTCAGGCATTGCCCAGCAGTTTCTCCCGCCAGTGTCTTGCCCGACCCAGCAGCTCGGCCTCGTCGAGCGTGGTCAGCGCGCGATCACGCAGGAGTTGTTGCCCGGCCACCCAGACGTCCGTGACGTGTTCGCGACCGGCGGCGTAGACCAGTTGCGAGAGGGGGTGATAGACGGGAGAGGTTTCGAGGTCATCGAGGCGCACGGCCACCAGATCCGCCGACTTGCCGGGCACGAGACTGCCGATCTCGTCGTCAAGGCCGAGAGCGCGGGCGCCGGCCAGGGTGGCCATCTCCAGCACCGCGTGGGCGGGCAGGGCAGCGGCATCGCCGGCCACGCCCTTGCCCAGCAGGGCGGCGCTGCGCATCTCGCCGAGCAGGTCCAGGTCGTTGTTGCTGGCCGCCCCGTCGGTACCCAGGGCCACGTTCAGTCCTGCTTCGCGCAGGCGCGCTGCCGGACAGAAACCGCTGGCCAGTTTCAGGTTGGATTCGGGGCAATGTACCACGTGCACGCCACGCTCGGCGCAGTGGGCGATCTCCGCTTCGGTGAGCTGGGTCATGTGCACGGCCACAAGGCGCGGGCCGAGCAGGCCGAGTTCGTCGAGCCGTTCGATGGGACGCCGGTCATGTTCCTTCAGGGACTGCTCCACCTCCGTGGCCGTTTCGTGCACGTGCATGTGAATGGGCAGATCCAGCTCCTCGGCCAGCGTGACGATCCGGGCCAGCGGGCCGTCGGCCACCGAGTAGGGGGCGTGGGGGGCGAAGGCGGTGCGGATCCGGGCATGGCCGCGCAATTCGTCGTGCAGGGCGATGCCCTTGTGCAGGTAGTCTTCGGCATCCCGGGCCCAGGCGCTGGGGAAATCGATGACGATGAGGCCCATCACCGCCCGCAGTCCGGCCTGATCCACCGCCCGGGCCGCTTCCTCAGGGAAGAAGTACATGTCGTTGAAACAGGTGGTGCCCGAGCGGATCATCTCGGCGCAGGCGAGCAGGGTGCCGTCGAACACGAAGCCGGCGCTCACGTGCTGCTGCTCGGCCGGCCAGATGTGTTCCTGCAGCCAGGTCATCAGCGGCAGATCGTCGGCCAGGCCGCGCATCAGGCTCATGGCGGCGTGAGTGTGGGCGTTGACCAGCCCCGGGATCAGGATGTGGCGATCGAGCCGCACCGTTCGCCCGGCGGAAACCGGTGCCGTCTCATCGGCAGGCAGGATGGCGACGATGCGGCCATCGCGGATGGCCACGGCGTGATTTTCGAGCAGCGCATCGGCCGGTTCCACCGGCGCGATCCAGGCGGCGTGGATGAGGGTATCGACTTCGGTCATGGGTATGGACGATTTTTCCGGGAGTATACCTTACTTGTCAGGGGAGTCTGGAAAGAACGCAGAGGGCGCAGCCGCCATGTGGCCAGGGTATTCCCGCCCTTCTGCGTTGCTTCCGCCATCGTTCAATGAAGCCGCTTGACCCCACGCGAGCAGAGAACAACAATGCCGCTTCCGTTTTGCCCGGAGAAGGCCATGTCCCTGGAGACGCGCCCCCACGATACCATTCGCGCCATGCGCTGGGCGGAGAATCGCCTGCAACTGCTCGACCAGCGCCGCCTGCCCGGGGAAGCGGTGTGGCTCGACTGCCGTACGGCGCAGGAGGTGGCCACGGCGATCCGGGAGATGGTGGTGCGGGGCGCGCCGGCCATCGGCATCACGGCTTCGTTCGGTGTGGTGCTGTCGGCCATGGCCCACGCCGAGGCGCCGGATCTTCCGCAGGCCATGGAAGCGGATCTGCGCCTGCTGGCCGAATCCCGACCGACGGCAGTCAACCTGTTCTGGGCCCTGGACCGCATGCGCCGGGTGCTCGCGGCGCGGCCTGCCGATCCGGTGGCGGCGCTGCTGGCCGAAGCCCGGGCCATTCACGAGGAAGACATCGCCGCCAACTACCGCATGGGCGAGCTGGGCGCGGCCCTGATCGCAAGCGGCTCGGGGGTGCTCACCCACTGCAATACGGGTTCCCTGGCCACCGGCGGTTTCGGCACGGCCCTGGGGGTGATCCGCCAGGCCTGGGGGGAGGGGCGTCTGTCCCGGATTTTCGCCGACGAGACCCGTCCCTGGCTGCAGGGCGCCCGGCTCACCGCCTGGGAGCTGGTGCAGGACGGCATTCCGCTGGATCTGCTGGTGGAAGGGGCCGCCGCGGCCCTGCTGCGCACCGGGCAGGTGCAGTGGGTCATCGTCGGCAGCGACCGGATCGCCGCCAACGGCGACGTGGCCAACAAGATCGGCACCTATTCGCTGGCGGTCCATGCCCGTCACCATGGGGCGAAATTCATGGTGGTCGCTCCCAGCAGCACGGTGGACATGAATACCCCCGACGGAGCGTCGATTCCCATCGAAACCCGGGAGCCGGCCGAGGTGCTCGCCTGTGCCGGACAGCCCGTGGCCGCCGCGGGGGCGGGGGCCTGGAACCCGGTGTTCGACGTGACGCCGGCGGAACTGGTGGATGCCATCGTCACCGAGCGGGGCGTGGTGGAACGGCCCGACACGGCGAAGATGCGGGCGATGATGGCGTAATCCCGCGCAATTCTTTCGGCCAACGCCAAAAAACGGCGCATTTGCCGGTCGATTTCAGGTCAGGCGCCCTGAAACCCGTTCTCGCACGGCTTTTCCGGGCTGCAGTGGGAGGGGCCGATATGGTAGAATAGCCCTTTCAGGAACGCTGACAGCCCAAAGAGCCCCGAAACT
>JALSSV010000040.1 GCA_026984045.1 Chromatiales bacterium
GTATCCACACCACCACCACCGCCTGGCTCTATCACCTGCCCGGCGACAGCGGCGCCGTCATCGACTCTCCCGGGATCCGCGAATTTGGCCTGTGGGCCATCGATCCCCACCAGGTCGCCACGGGATTCCGGGAATTTCGCCCCCTCGCCGAGGCCTGCCGCTTTCGCGACTGCCTGCACCGCAACGAACCGGGCTGCGCCGTGCGCGCCGCGCTGGAGGAAGGCCGGATCTCGCGCCGGCGGTATGAAAGCTACCTGCGGATTCTGGAGTCGCTGGAAAACCCACCATCATGACGGGTGGTCGCGGCGAGGCGCCGCTCCTACAGGGTTTGCCACCACCCGCGTAGGAGCGGTGAAATCCACGTTTTTCCTCGCCCCTCGTCATTCGTCCCTGCCTTTCGCGGCTTGCGCCGCGCCTGCCAGGATTGCCGCAGTCTGCGTAGGAGCGGCGCCCTCGCCGCGATGAACCGACACGCCCCGTTATCAGGAATGTTCCGGCTCGTGCCCGCCATGGGGCGGCGCTTTCGGGCCTTCGCTCTCCTACAGGGTTTGCCACCACCCGCGTAGGAGCAGTGAAATCCGCGTTTTTCCTCGTCCCTCGTCACTCGTCCCTGCCTTTCGCGGCTTGCGCCGCGCCTGCCAGGATTGCCGCAGTCTGCGTAGGAGCGGCGCCCTCGCCGCGATGAACCGACACGCCCCGTTGTCAGGAATGTGCCGGCTCGTGCCCGCCATGGGGCGGCGCTTCCTTCGTCCCCGGCGCTTTCGGGCCTTCGCTCTTCTGCAGGTTTTCTTCGGCCTGCTTGTTCATGATGATGATACTGATCCGCCGGTTGACCGGATCACGGGGGTTGGCCTTGTTGAACAGCACCGAGGACCCCAGCCCCACCACACGGCCGATTTGATCCGGCGGCATGCCGCCCTTGAGCAGTTCCCGTCGGGCGGCATTGGCACGATCCGCCGACAGCTCCCAGTTGCTGTAGGGCTTGCGGTAATCGTTGCCGTAACGATCCTCGTATTCGATATAGCCTTTGGGAAAGGGCGTGGCATCGGTATGGCCGGTGATGCTGATCCGGTTCGGCACCTCCTGGGTGATGATCCGGGCCAGCTTGCGCAGGATGAGCCGGGTGTAGGGCTTGAGCTCGTCGCTGCCGGAGTCGAACATGGGCCGATTGGCCTTGTCCACGATCTGCACCCGCAGGCCTTCCGGGGTGATCTCCAGCAACAGCTGATCCTTGAAGTTTCGCAACTGATCGGAGCTTTCGATGGCCGCCTTCAGTTTCTCCAGCAACTGATCGAGGCGCCGCTTGTCCTTTTCGACCTCCACTACCTGCACCTTGTTCTCGGGGATCGGCGTGGTTTCCGGCTTGTGCTGTTCCGATTTTCTGCCCTTGCCCTTGGGAATGTCCTTGGCGCCGCCGAGCTTGATCAGACTGGTGCTGGCCCCGCCGGGCCCGTTGATGCCGGTGGGGTTCTTGAACCAGTCGGAGATCCCCTCCCGCTGAATCTCGTCGGTGATGCCCAGCAGCCACAACAGCAGGAAGAAGGCCATCATGGCGGTCACGAAATCGGCATAGGCCACCTTCCAGGAGCCGCCATGGTGGCCACCGCCGCCCTTGACCACCTTCTTGATGACGATCGGCTGTTTCTTGTCGTCTGCCACGGTCCGTTACCCGCCTGCGCGCTGCGCCGTCACTTCTTCTGGTTCTTGATGTGTTCTTCCAGCTCGGCGAAGCTGGGCCGCAGGTGGCTGTAGAGGGCCTTGCGGCCGAATTCCACGGCGATCTGCGGGGTATAGCCATTGAGCGTGGCCATGATGCAGATCTTGGCACACTGCAGCAGCTTGCTGTCTTCCTCGGCCTGCTCGGCCATGGCGTTGCCCATCGGTCCGGCCAGGCCGTAGGCCAGCAGAATACCGAGGAAGGTGCCCACCAGCGCCGCGCCCACGTGGGCGCCCAGCACCTCGGGGGGCTCGCTGATGTAACCCATGGTGATCACCACGCCCATTACGGCTGCCACGATACCGAATCCCGGCAAACCGTCCGAGGCATTGGTCACCGCATGGCTGGGTTTCTCGGCTTCGTGATGATGGGTCTCCAGTTCCAGATCCATCAGGCTCTCCAGCTCGAAGGCGTTCATGTTGCCCCCCACCATCAGCCGCAGGTAGTCGCAAATGAATTCGATCAGATGGTGATTCTTGGCCAGCTTGGGAAACTCCTTGAAGATGTCGCTCTGCTCCGGTTCGTCGATGTCCGCTTCCAGGGCCATCAGGCCTTCCTTGCGGGCCTTGGCGAACAGGGTATACATGAGGGTCAGCAAATCCATGTAGGTCTGCTTGTTGTACTTGCTGCCCTTGAGCAACCCCGGCAAGCCCTTCAGCACGGCCTTGATGGTGGTGGGCGGGTTGGCGATGATGAAGGCGCCCGTGGCCCCCCCGGCGATGATCAACAGCTCGAACGGCTGGAAGAGCGCGGCCAGGTTCCCGT
Source organism: Chromatiales bacterium (assembly GCA_026984045.1). Classification (GTDB taxonomy): domain Bacteria; phylum Pseudomonadota; class Gammaproteobacteria; order UBA6429; family Thiohalophilaceae; genus JALSSV01. The sequence goes on from JALSSV010000040.1 coordinate 2,483, forward strand.
GGGAGAGCACATAGCCACCAAAGACACAACCCAAAACGACGATGACACCAATAATGACTTTCATGGGCGATCAGCCTTCCCTTGTTGTGCGACATCACCCGCAAGGTGATGAACGGAACGGGTCTGACCTCTTATCGTCTTGTCTGGTGACAAACTTGACCCCCTTCAAAAAATTTTTCACCCACAGGGTTTTCTTCCGGCTTTTGTCAGCCACGGCTAAAGTCAGCAATGCCATGGACGATAGGGGGGGTATGCAAACCCCAACCACGCAGGCCGGCACCCCGGAAAACGGTATCGAGGCCTGGATCGAGCGTATCGGCCGCCAGGCCGTGCCGGTCCTGCCCGAGACCATCGCTGTCCTGCGCCGCCACTGCGCCCGCGACAACGCACCGATTTCCGAACTGGTGGCCGAAGTAGAAAAGGACCCGGGCCTGGTGGTGCACCTTTTGCGGGTCACCAATGCCATGGCCGCGGGTCCCCTGCGCTCCGACGTGACCTCGGTGCAGCAGGCGCTGATGATGCTGGGCACGGAAAAGGTCAGCGAGCTGCCCGCCTGCCTGCCGGTCCTGGACGATCACCCCGAGACCGCCGCCCGGGATCGCCTGCACAAGACCTTCGCCCGGGCCTACCATGCCGCCCGCCAGGCCACCGACTGGGCCAGCCTGCGCCGGGACATGACCCCCGACGAGGTCTTCGCCGCCACCCAGCTCCATTTTCTGGGCGAGATGTTCCTCTCGCTGCACGCCCCGGAAAAACTCGACGAGGTGGATCGGCTGCGACGGGAACAGCATGTCTCCTCGGAAGAAGCCCAGTACCTGGTGCTCGGTTTCACCCTCGACCAGCTCACCGCCCGGCTCGCCCGCCTGTGGAACCTGCCCAGGCTGGTGCTGGAAGCCCTGCATCCCGAGAACGCCCGCTTCCCCCGGGCCTACGGCATCATGCTCGCGGTGCAGCTCGCCCGCGGCGCGGCCATCGACTGGTATGGCGAGAAAACCCGGGAGATCGAGGCGCGGGCGGCCGAATGGCTGGACATGGAGGCCGCGGAACTGATCGGGCGCATCCACCGGCTGGCCGTGAACGTGGCCCGGGACAGCAAGATCTACCGGGCCAGACCCGCCGCCGCCCGCCTGCCTCTCATCCACGTGGAACCGGAGGCGCGCGAGGAAGAGACCGATACCGTCCAGGAAGACATCCCGGAAGTCTGTCTCATGCCCCGGTTCCGAATCCTGCAAAACCTGCTGGCCACCCTGCAGCGCCCCGAACTGCTGCGTGAACATGCCTACAACGTGATCAGTCTGGTGCTCAAGGGCATGCACGATGGCATCGGTCTCAACCGCGTGGTCTTCGCCTGCCATGATGCGGAAGAGAACCGCCTGGTGGCCGCCAAGATCATCGGCGCCGACAACGATCCGGATTTCGGCCGCTTCATCGTGCCCCTGGACGAACCGCACCTGCTGACCCGCCTGATGGCCAAGACCCAGGCGGTGGTGATCAACGACGCCACCCGTGCGCGTTTCTGGCCGCTGGTGCCCGAGGCCTTCCGGGAGCTCGTGCAGGTGAACAGTTTCGCCGCCATGTCGGTGGTCATCGCCGGCCAGCCCGTGGGCCTGTTCTATGCCGACCGCCACAGCAACGCCTGCACCATCGACGAGCGGAGCTACCAGTATTTCAAGCGCGTCTGCCTGCGCGCCGGCGAAGTGCTGGCCAAACTGCCGCGACTGGATTTCAGCGAGCGTTGATCACGCTCTCGATGGTTCCGCAGGGAGCGCATGGACCACCCCGCGGATCATGTAATGCCATCAAGATTTTCCCGGCCCCCCGTCCCCGGTCACCCGCGACCGCAATATCGCGGCTTGCTCCGCGCCCACAGGGGAGAGACGTTTCGGCGGTGGCAAGGATTCAACCGATGGGCTGCCGGCCGGCGAGGGCCTGGGCGAGGGTGCTGCTGTTGACGTATTCGAGTTCGCCGCCCATGGGCACGCCGTGGGCGATGCGCGAGACGGGAATGGCGCGGCGCTTGACCATCTCGGCAATGTAGTGGGCCGTGGCTTCGCCTTCCACGGTGGGGTTGGTGGCCAGGATCACTTCGCGGATCTCGCCGCTGTCGAGCAGCGTGGCGAGCTGATCGAGCCCGATGGCTTCTGGGCCGATTCCGTCGAGCGGCGACAGATGCCCCATGAGCACGAAGAACATCCCGGCATAATCGGTGCCCTGGAGGATGGCCTGCACGTCGATGGGCGATTCCACCACGCATAGCAGGCCGCGATCGCGCTTCTCGCTGGCGCAAACGGCACACAGTGCCTGCTCGCTGAGGGTGCGGCAACGCTGGCAGTGGCCCACCTGTTCCACGGCGGCCTCCAGCGCCTCGGCCAGTTGCCGGGCCCCGGCGTGATCCCGCTCCAGCAGGTGATAGGCCATGCGCTGGGCCGACTTGGGGCCCACGCCCGGCAGACAGCGCAGCGCCTCGATGAGCTGACCGATCAGCGGCGAGGTCATGGGGCTAGAAGGGCAGCTTGAATCCGGCGGGAAGCCCCATGCCGGCGGTGAGGCTGCTCATCTTCTCCTGCACCGTCTTCTCCACCTGGCGCACCGCATCGTTCACGGCGGCCGCCACCAGATCCTCCAGCATTTCCTTGTCGTCCATCACGCTGTCGTCGATCTCCACCCGTTTCACGTCGTGCCGGCAGGTCATGGTCACCTTGACCAGCCCGCCGCCGGCCTGGCCGGTCACTTCGATGCGTCCCATCTCTTCCTGGGCCTTCTGCATGTTGGCCTGCATCTGCTGGGCCTGTTTCATCAGGTTACCGATACCACCTTTCATGTCATTTCCTCCACTGGGTCAGGCCCGGCCGTGCCGGGCTTGGAAAACCGTTCATTCGTTGCCGTCCAGCGCCTGCACCGATCCCGGCCGCACGCGGGCATCGAAGGTCTCGAGAATCGACTGGACGTTGGGATCACCGCTGATCCGCGCCTCCGCCCGGGCCTGGCGCTCGGCCGCCAGCCGGGCTTCGCGGGCGGCGGGGGTTTCGCCCTCGGCCTCCTTCACGATCATCGCGAGTTTCACCGGCCGGCCGAGATGCTCGCCCAGCGCCTTGGCCAGCGCCGCCTCCCGTTCCGGTGTGAGCAGGGGCGCGCCGGCAGGCCCCAGGGCCAGCCGGATTCGATCCGCTGTCATTTCTTCCAGCACGCACTGGTTCACGAGCTGGCGCAAAAGGCCCCTGACCGGCAGGGCCGAGGCAATCGCGTGCCAGTCGTCCGTGCCGGCCGTGGCCGCTGGAGTTTCGGAACCGGCTGCCGGGGAGGCCGTCTCCGGGCTTGACCGAGGCTTGCCGGACACCGCCGGGGAGGCTCCGCTGGAACGCGGGTTGGCCGCTTGCGGGCCTGCGTCCGGTCGAAAAGCCAGCATGCGTAGCAGTACCATTTCCAGCCCGCTGCGCGGATCGGAAGCCAGCGGCAGATCGCGCCGCCCGGTGATCCCGATCTGATAGAACAACTGCACCTCTTCCGGCGCCAGCCGCGCGGCCAGCGCCTGCAGCCGTTCCACGTCCCCCATCGCCTCGTCACGCGCGTCGGGTACCTGCTGCAGCAGGGCCAGATGGTGCAGGACGGTATTGAGTTCGGCCAGCAGATCGCTGAAATCGGGCGCCCGCTCGGCCAGATCGGCCACCACCGCGAGCACCGCCTGGCCCTTGCCCTCGGCCAGCGCCTCGAGCAGGCGCAGCACGCCATCCTGCTCGATGGTGCCGAGCATGGCCTGCACCTCGGCCTCGCGCACCGCGCCGCCACCGAAGGCGATGGCCTGATCCAGCAGGCTCAGGCCGTCGCGCATGCTGCCGTCGGCGGCGCGCGCCAGGCGCCGCAACGCGGTCGGCTCGTATTCCAGCCCCTCGGCCTCGAGGATCTTCTGCAACTGCCCCTGGATCTGCTCCAGCGGCAGGCGCCGCAGGTTGAACTGCAGGCAGCGGGAGAGAATGGTCACCGGCAGCTTCTGCGGATCGGTGGTGGCCAGAAGGAACTTCACGTGCGGCGGCGGCTCCTCCAGGGTCTTGAGCAGGGCGTTGAAGCTGGAGGCGGAGAACATGTGCACCTCGTCGATGAGATACACCTTGTAGCGGCCACGGGTGGGCGCGTACTGCACGTTGTCGAGCAGCTCGCGGGTCTCGTCCACCTTGGTGCGGGAGGCGGCATCCACCTCGATGAGATCCACGAAGCGGCCTTCGTCGATCTCCCGGCAGGTGGCGCATTCGCCGCAGGGTTTCGAACTCACCCCCCGCTCGCAGTTGAGCGACTTGGCCAGGATCCGCGCGATGGTGGTCTTGCCCACGCCCCGGGTGCCGGTGAAGAGGAAGGCATGGTGCAGCCGATCGTTGTCGAGGGCATTGACCAGGGCCCGCAGCACGTGCGCCTGACCCACCATCTCCTCGAAGTTGCGCGGCCGCCACTTGCGCGCCAGAACCTGATAAGTCATTGATTTTACGTAGAACACCGGGGTTCGGAAAGGGAAAAATCATTCTAATGGATAAGCCCGGCCCAGGCGAGGGCTACGCGAGACGGAAAGATGGCCGAGTCGGTGCGGACCACCGTGGACGAACTCGCATGTCGGGAACAGCTCCGTTCCCGGCGCCCCGTCCCCCGCCACCTCCAGGAAAGGGTGGCAACCCGCACCAGCCACACCCCGGCACCCGAGTTCACCGCTACCGTTGCTCCCTTCCGGGCCTGGCGGGGTTCACGGCTAGTCGTCGCGGGGGGACCCATGCGGGCCGCCATAAAAGCGAGCCGCATTCTACCCCTTGCAACGCCGGGACGAAAGCTCGATATCCCCGACAAGCGCCGGCGAAGCCCTTTCGCTACAATGTCCGGCATCGAGACTCTTCCCATCCATCCAACAAGGAGAACAGCATGGCCATCATCAAGGTCGACCTGCACTGCCCCTACTGCGGCAAGGACTTCGACATCGAACTCGAGGAAAACGCCACCGAGGACGATCTCATCGAAGAATGTCCGCTGTGCGGCCATCCTCTCGACCTGCGCCTGGTGCTCGATCCCCAGACCGGCAAGGTCACCGGGGCAGAAATCCATCGGGTGGATGGCGATACGGACGACTGACATCTGAATCGGCCATCCCCCGGATGCTGGCATGCTTTTCGCTTGATTTCCCGTGCCCACGGCACGAGGAGACACGCATGGAACTGCTCACCCAGGCCGCCAACATTCTCGACACCAGCGAATACGAAGTGCTGCGCCATGCCTGGCATGCCTGGTATGGCCGACCGGCACCGGAACGTCAGTTGCAACAGGCCTTCGGCCACTGTCTGATCGACAGGGAGCTGCCTGCCTGGGCCCGCGCCTATGCGGTGCAGGTGGTGCACCGTTTCGAGGCAGAAATGCGCCAACGCCGCCAGCGCCGCCGTTTCCGCTGGCTGTTGCTGGGTGGCCTGTTTCGGCGCCCGTCTCGCCGGAAAGGCCATCGCTGGTTCGCCTGAGCCGTTCGGGCCTGCCCGGCGCCCGCCATCCCCGCTGATCCGGCTGGCAGGGCGCACGACGAGTCCGGCTTCCCCGGTTCCGGGCCGGACACCAGAAGAGTTGATCGTCGGCGGTTTGCACATCATCGGGCCAGCGCATACCATCAAACGAACCGGTTTCCTTCCCCAGCCCAAGGCCGCTCCGTCATTCCGGCATGTCCTACTCCGCCATCCATCTCTTCATCCAGGACGACGTGCCGCCCGAAACGGTGGATGCTGCGCTGGCCGCCCTGCAGGAAAGATACGGCATGCCGGTCAATCCCGAACGGTTCACGGGCACCCTGCCTCACCTTCCCGAGGAGGCGCTGGCCGCCTGTGTTCTCGACGATCCCCACTTCATCGCACTGTGGCAGCAGGCCCGGGAACGACCCATCGTACTGTTGCCCCTGCCCTGGTCCGGCAATCCGCTCACCCGGGAGGCCTTCGGCCTCGAAGGCGAACCAACCGGGCTGATCGAACGCCTGGAAAACGGTGAACTGGCCCTCGCCCGTTTCATGCTGCTGGCCGACGGGCAACCGGTGCTCAACGCCGTGCGCCTCGGGAGTGTGCCAGAGCTGCACGGGCAGACGCCGCTGGCGCGCCTGCGCACCTTCCTCCGCACCCTGTTCTTCCTGCGCATGCAAGCCTTCCGAATCACCTCGGCCAAGGGGCAACGCATCGAGCTGGCCGCCCTCACTGTCGAGGCCGCGGAAGAGTCGTGGATGTTCCAGCATCATCCCAGGCTCTTTTCGGATCCGCCGGTTCAGGGCCGCGTTACCGCCCTGATTCATGCGCCCACCAGTCTCGTCTCGGTGCTGCGTGGCCTGCTCCGACCCCACCGCGGGCATGTCAGCGAGGCACGGCCACGCGGCCTCGGCTTCATCAAGAGCCGACAGCTGACCCTCCAGCCCATCGGCGGCCCGGTGCCCTGCCGCATCGATGGTCTGCCCCGTCGGGTGGAAGGGGTGACACTCGAATCGGTGGCGACCCGCTGCCGCATCCCCCGGGCCATGGAAAAGCTGCAAACCGCCGAAGACAAGGAAAGCATCCGGCTGGACCCCGTGCCCACCGGCAATGAGGCGGTGGAGTTCTTCACCCGGCGCAGCCTGCCCCTGCTGCCCATCGCCCCGGAGGCGCAATTCGCCGAGCTTTTCACCCTGTTGCGCAGCCAGGCCCGCACCGGTTCCGTCTACCTGGTGCTGATGTTGCTCAGCACCCTGCTGGCCACCATTGGCCTTTATCAGAATTCCGGCCCCGTGATCATCGGGGCCATGATCCTCGCCCCCCTGATGGCGCCCCTGGTGGCCTTGTCGATGGGCCTGATCCGGCTCGACCCGATGCTCATCCGCCACAGCACCCGCACCCTGCTGGCCGGCGTGCTGATGGCCCTGGCCCTGGCGGCCCTGTTCGCCTGGAGCCTGCCCCTGGCCCACCTCACCGATCAAATCCGCACCCGCCTCAACCCCACCCTGCTTGATCTGGGGGTGGCCATCGTCTCGGGCATCGCCGCGGCCTATGCCCATGCCCGTGAGGAACTGGCCCGCAGCCTGGCCGGCGTGGCGATCGCCGTGGCCCTGCTCCCGCCCCTGAGCGTGGCCGGGATCGGCATCGGCCTGGGCAATGGCCATCTGTTCGGCGGGGCGTTCCTGTTGTTTCTCACCAACCTCGTGGGGATCCTCTTCGCTGCCGGCACCACCTTCTATCTGCTGGGCTTCACCTCCCTGCGCTATGCCCGCACGGCCTTCTTCTACAAGCTGCTGGTGTTGCTGGCCGTGGCCGTGCCCCTGTTCTTCTCCACCCAGGCCCTCATCCAGGAAAACCGGATCTACCGGCAGTTCGCCAGCCTGCGTGCCCAGGGCGAGGGCGAGCGCCTGGAGCTGCTGGCGGTGCGCCAGACACCCGAGGGACCGGTGGCCCGCGTGCGCCTGATCCTGCCCCGCGCCCGGGAGACACGCTTCGACCGCGACGCTCTCGTGCATCGCCTGCAACAGACCCTCGACGCCGCCGTCGAACTGGAAGTGGTGGAATTCTATCCTCGCCCCTGAAGCGGCGGTTGCCCCGCGCCCGCAGTCCACTCGATGCTTGCCCGACGGCAACCGGCCGATGAACAAACCCTCCCTCGGTTTTCAATTCGGCATGCATGAACACACGACGATGCTCGCGCCACTTGAAATGCCCCCGCGCGGCGCCATGGTGGAGGCGATGGCCAGCACAGACCCACCCGCAACACAAGGACACAGCATGCCCAAACCCGAAATCGCAGCCCGTGAACCGATCGCCGTGCGCCTCGAAAAAGGCCAGACCTACTGGTGGTGCGCCTGCGGGCGCAGCAAAACCCAGCCTTTCTGCGATGGCTCCCACCGGGGCACCGGTTTCGAACCCGTGGAATTCACCGCCCAAGAAACGGGCGAAGCCTGGCTGTGCCAGTGCAAGCGCACCACCACGCCTCCCTGGTGCGATGGCAGCCATGCCCGCCTGGACGAAACGACCGTCGCCCCCGGAACGGCCAGGGCCGCCGGCGAACCCACCAATCCGGTGGCCAGCACCCCGGAAGAACCCACCCTAAACCGGGTGCATGCACTGGCCGAACAGGGACTGAGCCACGCTCATGGTGAACTGGTGGCAATGGGCGTGCCCCGCCCCTGCCTGCCCTCCTGGGACGACATCCAAATCCTGCCCGCGCAGCTCGCCCCCCGGCCCCTGGCGGAGGACATCCCCGTGGACGCCCGCCTGATCATCGGTCCCAATGCCCGCAAGCCGCTGGAACTGGCCATGCCGATTCTCATCGCCGACATGAGTTTCGGTGCCCTCTCCCGGGAGGCGAAACTGGCCCTGGCCCAGGGCGCCGTGGCCGCCGGCACCACTACCGCTTCCGGCGAGGGTGGCCTGCTGCCGGAGGAGCCGGAGATCAATTCACGGATTCTGTTCGAATACGGCACGGCCGGTTTCGGCTATTCGGAGGATCTGCTCACCCGCATCGGCGCCTTCCACTTCAAGGCCGGCCAGGCCGCCAAGACCGGGATCGGCGGCCATCTGCCCGCGAGCAAGGTGACCGACGAAATCGCCCGGGTGCGCGGGCTGAAACCGGGCGAGGATGCCATCTCCCCGCCCACTTTTCCTGATCTGCGCACGCCCGAAGACTTCCGCCGCTTCGCCGATCGGATCCGCGAGATCAGTGGCGGCATCCCCGTCGGTTTCAAGCTCGCGGCCAACCATATCGAGGCAGACATCGCTTTCGCCCTCGAAGCCGGGGCCGATTATCTGATCCTGGATGGGCGCGGCGGCGGCACCGGCGCCGCGCCCCGTCTGTTCCGAGACCACATCTCCGTACCCACCCTTCCCGCCCTGGCCCGGGCCCGTCGCTTCCTCGACCGCCAAGCGCGGCAGGACGTCACCCTGATCATCACTGGAGGTCTGCGCCTGCCGGAAGACTTCATCAAGGCCCTGGCCATGGGCGCCGACGGCGTCGCCATCGCCAGCGCCGCCCTGCAGGCCATCGGCTGTGTCGCCAGCCGGATCTGTCACACCAACCGCTGCCCCACCGGCATCGCCACCCAGGACCCGGCCTTGCGCGCCCGGCTGAACGTGGATCACGCCGCCATACGGCTGACGCGCTTCCTCACCACCAGTGTCGAACTGATGCAGGTGATGGCCCGCGCCTGTGGCCACGATGCCCTGCGCGGCTTCCGGCGCGAAGACATCGCCACCTGGAAACGGGAACTGGCTGATTTGGCCAATATCCCCTGGAGCGGCGCCTCGCCGGACCCGCAGGGGTTGAGCAGGACATGAGACAAGGCCGTTGATTTCGACTGCCCCTCCAGACACAGACGATGAGGGACACAACCCATCATCACTCATTCATCCCCATGCGGGATACGGCGTTGCGCCTTGATCCGGGAACGGTGGCGTTTCGTTTCCAGCCGCCGGCGATGCGCGGCTCGAGTCGGCCTCGTGAGGAGCCGTTTTTTGGGCTCGAGACAGGCAGCGGCCAGCAGTTCCCGCAGGCGCCGCAGCGCCTCCATCCGGTTCTGGGCCTGGCTGCGGTGCGTCTGTGCCTTGATCACCACGATCCCGTCCCGGCTGATCCGCCGGTCATGCATGGCCAGCAGGCGCTGCCGACACCGCTCGGGCAGGGAAGCGCGGGCAATGTCGAAGCGCAGCTCCACCGCCGTGGCCACCTTGTTCACGTTCTGGCCACCGGGACCACTGGCATGAATGGCTCGCCATTCAATTTCGTCATCGGGAATCACCACCTGTTCGTTCACGTGCAACATGATCCTGCATTCCTCAGTCGGGACACCAACAGGCCACCTCTTCCCATTCCGGATGCTCGGAATAGGCATGATCGAGACAGGCCTCCCTTGCCTCGGCGACGGTCTCGCCATAGAAATGGGCATGACAGACCCGGCAACGACAGAACTTCGGCTCCCGGAAGACCGAGTTCTCCGGCGGTAGTACTTTCGTCGTCATCCAAGCCCTCCTGTCCTGTTTCAAGCGGCCGCCATCCGACCCCGGATTCCGGCCCCGTCATCATGCTACCATGATGGCCACAACGAACCGGCTCACACGCCACGAACGCCCGAAAGATTCAGGAACCATGCTCAGCGACACCGCCATCTGGCTCATCGCCCTCGGCTTCTTCCTGCCCCTGCACTACCTCGGTCCCCTTGCCGTGTTGCATCTCAGTGGGCGGGAATCCCCGGAACTGCGCCGCCGGCGCACGCGCACCCTGCTCATCGACTGCACCCTGACCATCGTCCTGGCATTTCCCCTCGCCGTGTGGCTGTTCGGCAAGTCACCACGGTATGCCGGGCTGCTGTTCCTGAGCATGCTGATCTGGCCATATGCCCATCTCGCCCTGGCGCGCATCGGCAACCGCTGAATCCAATCCAACCGGCATCTCCGCCACGCCGCCCGCCCCATGCCAACCTCCGTCCGCCCTGGAATCCTCGCCCGACTTGCCCGCAGAAGCCTGCGAATCCTGCTCGTTCCGATCGGCTTGCTGGCCCTGTTTCTGGCGGGCGCATGGGTCACGGGTTGTCTGCTGTCCGGTCCGGGATATCGGGGACCCGTCTCGGATCATTTCGACGGCCAACGCTTCATCAACCAGCTCCCCATCCGGCACCGCAGCTTCAATGAATTCCTGCGCTGGATGCGCAAACGGGAACCAGCGCCCTGGCACTGGATCGAGGCAAAACCGGGCCCGCCACCGCCCGAACGAGTGGATCACGGCCGCCTGCGTGTGACCTTCGTCAATCACGCCACCGTGCTGATCCAGATGGATGGCCTCAACGTCCTCACCGATCCCATCTGGTCGCAACGCGCCAGCCCCTTCTCCTGGATCGGTCCCAGGCGCATGCGTCCGCCCGGTATCCGTTTTGCCGATCTCCCGCCCATCGATGTGGTTCTCCTCAGCCATAACCATTACGACCACTTCGATACCCCCACCCTCCGCCGGCTAGAAGCCGCCCACCACCCCCGCTTCGTCACGGGCCTCGGCAACGGCTCATTGCTGGCGAAACTCGGGATTGACGAACACCGGATCGACGAGCGGGACTGGTGGGAAATCACGAAGCTTGGTGACGGCCGGCGTCTGCACGTGGTGCCCGCCCAGCACTTCTCGGCCAGGGGGCTGTGCGATCGGGACAAGGCCCTGTGGGTAGGTTTCGTCCTGGAGGGCCCGTCAGGCCGGGTCTATTTCGCCGGCGACACCGGCTTCGGCCCCCACTTCAGGCAGATCCGCAAGCGCCTGGGCGCCCCTCGTCTGGCCCTCCTGCCTATCGGTGCCTACCGTCCCGAATGGTTCATGGCCCGCGTCCACATCTCCCCTGCCGAAGCCGTGCGCGCCCACCACCTGCTCGGCGCCCACACCAGCATCGGCATCCACTTCGGCACCTTCCGCCTGGCCGACGACGGCCAGACCGAACCGCTCGAGACCCTGGCCCGCGTTCTGGCCAATCATCCTACGCCCAGACCACAGTTCTGGACACTGAATTTCGGTGAAGGACGGGAAATACCCTGAATCATGGAGTGGAACATGCTCGTTCAATATATTCTGGCAAATCAGCCTGTCGTTTCCGGCCACCTTGAATAAGTGTTCATATCTGAACCATTGGTATCGTCAATGCCGCTCATCCGATCGACACGGATGAAGAAAACGGCATCCGTCGCATTGGGATCGGAGCTGGCGAGAACGGCATTCCCGTTTTCGTCCTCGAAGGTCACGCTGATGGACACGTTTTCCAGCGGCATCTCGTCCAGGCCATTGTTGATGCGCATCTCGGCATCGAAGGCCTGGCGTTCGAGCGTCAGCTCCTGCCGGATTTCGATCTTGACAACGGCACATACCAAGTCCGCCGCCCGCGCCTGCCAGGAGTAAAGAAACAGCGCGCACAACAAGGCCACCGCCTCAGCCAACCACACCAGTTTGTTTCGCATATCCCTTTTGTTTCGCATATCCCTCTGCCTGCCTGTCACTTGCTTGCTCTTGCTTATGGACACCTCCTGTCGCTTTCACTCTACGACCAAATGTGTGTCCAGAATATTCGAGAGACAACCCAGCCTAACCGAATTTACAGCAGTATGGAGTACTACCGCATTTCATCTGGCCTACTTTTTTTGTTGCGCAAATACATCCCAATAATGCATGCCACAAAATAGACAGGAAACATATACATAGCAGAATAGAAATATAGATGAATTTTCCCGCCAATTATCTTAAAGATCGAATAGTCAGTATCGTAATACAGAAATATTACATATAATGTCTTTAAAAAAACTTTGTCATATATAGAAATCAAGATCACAAATAAAATCGCTTTCACTATACCGCCCTCACAATAACTCCTAATCAGCCACCCTAAATACACATAACCTATGAGAGGCAGAATATTGATGAGCACAAGCTGGTTTTTAATCCCATCTACATATAGAGTCGTATAAAAAATAACAGCATAATTCACTAAAAACAGTAAACCCAAAAAAATAAACTTCTTATATAAAAAAATATATTTCCGCATAGCTCCAACTCTCACTAATTACATTTTTTTATTTTTTTGCACGTATATTTTGTCGCCTTTTTTTGTAGCCAAGCCTTTACAAACAAAATATTGATCTATAGCGGGCAAACATCTGGCTTTAGCGCGCAAGGCATCACCTCCTACACCCTTCGACTTTATTAAATCATCAGCAGTACATTCAGGACCAATAAGCACACAATCTCCATAAAACTCTTCATAAACATCTTCATTAAACTCAAAACATCCTTCATTATTATAATCAGAAGGATAAACAGCACATTCAGCAGCAATGCAACGATCCGGTTTCACTAAATTTGTTGGCACGCATGCATTTGGATTTCCCTCCATTGGAACATAACCTCTTCGACACAATCCAAGCGGGTCGATATAATGTATTGGATTATGATCAACATACGAATATGTATTCACCCCACCCAACAACCCAATCGGATCACTGGTGATATACTGCCCTGTCTTCGGATCATAGTACCGGAAATAGTTATAATGCAGCCCCCTCTCCCCGTCATAATACTGCCCCGGAAACCGCAACGGATTCGCGATGAGATTCACGATTTCCGTGGTCTCCCCAAAGGCCTTCG
>JALSSV010000041.1 GCA_026984045.1 Chromatiales bacterium
CCAGCGGCCCGGATCTGGATCTGTTCGCGCCGCCGGCATCGCCCCCGCAACCTCCCGTCGATGAGGAAGACATCTTCGCCGACGCCGACGCGGAAACGGAGGACACGGCCGTCATCGACATGGGCGACGACTGGGACGTGCTGAACGAGGCCGCGCCGAGCGAGGAAGCCGAAGCGCCCCTGCCGTCGGAATTCCATGCCCCCGTGCAAGAAGCCGTCTCCCCGCCCGGCGACAGCGATGAAATGGACATCGATCTGTTCGAGGACGACGAGCCGGAGGCCGGGGAAGACACGGCGGTCATCGATCTGACCCATGCCCCCGATCCTTTCGCCCCCCATGCCGGCGTGCCGGTGAACCGGCAGACCTCGGCGCAGGTGGAAGAGGATGCGGATGAGGAAGAGGATGAGGAAGACGATTTCCTGTTCGATGACGAGGCGGAGGATACCGCCGTCATCGACATGCGTGGCGAGAGCGAACGCCTCGCCGGCCTGAACCCGGTGGAGGAGAGCGATGGTGACGCGGGCGCGAAGGCCATCCCGCCCCTGTCCTTTCCGACCGAAGCGGGGCAGCAGGACGACGCCACGAGGGACGCTGGGCTGTTCGCGCCGGAATCCCTGTTCAACCCGCCGCCGACGCCGGCCGTCGACACGGAACCGGCCGCCGAAGCCGCTCCCGACGAGGACACCGCCGAGGTGGAGCCGGCCCCCATCACGGTGGCCGATTCCGCCCACTATGCCTATGTGGATCCCGAGGATCTGCAGCCCGAAGAAAAGAACATCGACGAAATCATCGCCGAGATGAACGCCCAGCTCAGCGAGGACACCGAGGTCCGGCTGCCGGGCGAAGCGACGGCCACCCCCCCGCTGGAAGAACGGGCGCGACCGGCCGGCGACGATTTCGAGTCCCAGTTCCTGGCCGAACTCGACGACACCCTCAGCCAACCCCTGCCCGAGCCTCCAGCCGACGACGCGCCCCCGCCGAAGCGGCCCGAATCGGTGAAACCGGCACAAGTGCTGGATCTCATCGATCCGGCCAGTCAGCTCAACGAAGGCATGCTGCCCGAAGAAGAAGAGGTGCCCCTGCCCCTGCGCGAACATCTGGTGAGCGAAAGGCCCGTGCATCATCCCCTGCGCTTCGGCCTGCAGATCCTCGCCGTGCTCTTGCTGACGGCGACCCTGGCCCTGCAACTCGCCGTATTCCGCAGTACCGAGATCGCCAATGCGGTGCCCGCCCTGCAGCCCCTGCTGGAACTGATCTGCAGCCGCCTGCCCTGCCAGTACCACGGGCCGGTGGCGGTGGATCGGATCCAGCTGGCCAGTCGCGACATCCGGGATCATCCCCGCGAGCCGGGCGCGCTGCTGATCCAGGCCACGCTGGTCAACCGGGCGCCCTTCGCCCAGCCCTTCCCGGACATGGAAATCACCCTCTCGGATCTGGCCGGTGCGGTGGTGGCCCGCCGCCGCTTCCGGCCCCGAGAATACCTGGGCAACTACTGGCATCCCTTCCTGCTGATGCGCCCGGGGCAGCCGGTCCGCGTCACCCTGGAGGTGCTCAACCCCGGCCAGGACGCGGTGAACTTCGAATTCCGCTTCCTGCCCTCGGCCCGAGCCCAAACCGTGCGGCCCTGACCAACTGCCGCTAGCAAATCCCGAGCCATGTCACGGGGCGATTTGTGGTGCTGACCGCTTTTATGGCCCGCAGGGAAAGAGTATGATGTGCCACCCCGCCGGCTGCGCCGGCGCGGCCTGCCCAAAACAACAGAACACGAGATGCGCATCGGCCCCTACCAGCTGCCCAATCGCCTGATCCTCGCGCCCATGGCCGGGGTCACCGATCTGCCCTTCCGCCAGCTCTGCCGGCGACTCGGGGCCGGCATGGCCGTCTCCGAGATGGTCTCCTCCAACTCGCTGCTGTGGGGCAGCGCCAAGACCCGCCGCCGCGCCACCCATGACGGCGAAAGCGCGCCCCGCTCGGTGCAGATCATGGGCACCGAACCGGCCATGCTGGCCGAGGCCGCCCGGGTCAACGCCGAGCAGGGCGCCCAGATCATCGACATCAACATGGGCTGCCCGGCCAAGAAGGTCTGCAACGTGGCCGCCGGCTCGGCCCTGCTGCGAGACGAGAAGAAGGTCGCCGCCATCCTCGAGGCGGTGGTGGCGGCGGTGGACGTGCCGGTAACCCTGAAGATCCGCACCGGCTGGGACCGCGCGCACCGCAACGCGCTGACCATCGGCCGCATCGCCGAGAACGCCGGCGTGCAGCTGCTGGCCATCCACGGCCGCACTCGCGCCGATCACTACAAGGGCGAGGCCGAATACGACACCATCGCCGAGGTCAAGCAGGCCCTCGGCATTCCGGTGGTGGCCAATGGCGACATCACCACGCCGGAGAAGGCCCGCCAGGTGCTCGAATACACCGGCGCCGATGCGGTGATGATCGGCCGTGCCGCGCAGGGCCGGCCGTGGATCTTCCGCGAGATCGACCACTACCTGCGCACGGGAGAGACCCTGCCCCCGCCCTCCCTGGCCGAGGTGCGCGACATCCTCCTCGGCCATCTCGAAACCCTGTATGCCTTCTACGGGGAACAGACCGGCGTGCGCGTGGCGCGCAAGCACATCAGCTGGTACAGCAAGGGACAGGCGCACGGCGGCGCCTTCCGCCAGCTCGTCAACCGGGTCGAATCGGCGCCGAAACAGCTCGCCATGACCCGGGACTTCTTCGACCATCTGATTTACCGGGAGGAAATGGCCGCATGAGCGAAGCCCTGCATATCGAACCCGCCCCCGTCAGCCCCGAAACCCTGATCAGCGAAAACCCGTCCCGCCCCCTGCGCGAATGCGTGGCCGAGGCCATGGCCCGCTATTTCGCCGAACTCGACGGCCACCCCCCCGGCGAACTCTACCGGCTAGTGCTGGCGGAAGTGGAAGAACCCCTGTTCCGCGCCGTGATGGACTACACCGGCGGCAACCAGAGCAAGGCCTCGGCGCTGCTCGGCATCAACCGCGGCACCCTGCGCAAGAAACTGAAAATGTACGGTTTGCACGACTGACAGCGCCCCCGTAGGAGCGGCGCCCTCGCCGCGATGTGGCGGTAGCGGGTAGCTGGGGACGGGTGGCTGGGAAAATCCCAGTTGTTCCCCGCTACCAGCCACCCGCCACCCGCAACCGCAAGGTCGCGGCGAGGGCGCCGCTCCTACAGGGTGACGTTGCAGCAGTTTCGATTCTCCCACTCCCCACAACCAGGCAGAACCATGTCCAAGATCACCCGCGCCCTGATCAGCGTTTCCGACAAGACCGGCATCGTCGATTTCGCCCGCACGCTCCACGCAGAACACGGGGTGGAGATCCTCTCCACCGGCGGCACGGCGAGGCTGCTGCTGGAAGCCGGCATTCCGGTGACCGAAGTGTCCGACTACACTGGCTTTCCCGAAATGATGGACGGCCGGGTCAAGACCCTGCATCCGAAGATCCACGGCGGCCTGCTGGGGCGGCGCGGGCTCGACGAGGCGGTGATGGCCGAGCACGGCATCCCGCCCATCGATCTGGTGGTGGTCAACCTCTATCCCTTCGAGCAGACGGTGGCCAACCCGGACTGTGATCTGGCCACCGCCATCGAGAACATCGACATCGGCGGCCCCACCCTGCTGCGTGCCGCGGCCAAGAACCACGCCGCCGTGACCGTGGTGGTGGAGACGGACGACTATGCCCGGGTGCTGGACGAGATGAGCCGGCACGACGGCGCCGTGGGCGATGCCCTGCGTTTCGACCTGGCGGTGAAGGTCTTCGAGCACACGGCCCGCTACGACGGGGCCATCGCCAACTACCTGGGCCGCATCGACCCCGACGGCAGCCGCAGCGACTTCCCGCGCACCTTCAACAGCCAGTTCCGCCACACCCAGGCCATGCGCTACGGCGAGAACCCGCATCAGAAGGCCGCCTTCTACGTGGAGGCCGAGCCGGCTGAGGCCAGCGTGGCCACCGCCCACCAGATCCAGGGCAAGGCCCTGTCCTACAACAACATCGCCGACACCGACGCGGCACTGGAATGCGTCAAGCAGTTCGACGAGGCCCCCGCCTGCGTGATCGTCAAGCACGCCAACCCCTGTGGCGTGGCCCTCGGCGACAACCTGCTGGAGGCCTACGACCGGGCGTATCAGACCGATCCCGAATCGGCCTTCGGCGGCATCATCGCCTTCAACCAGCCGCTGGATGCCGAGACCGCCCGCGCCATCGTCGAACGCCAGTTCGTGGAGGTGATCATCGCTCCGGCGGTCAGCGACGAGGCGGCCGCCGCCGTGTCCGAAAAGAAGAACGTGCGCCTGCTGACCTGCGGCCAGTGGCCGGCCGAGGCCGCTCCGCGCCTCGACTTCAAGCGCGTCAACGGCGGCCTGCTGGTGCAGGACGCCGATCTCGCCCTCTACGACGAACTCAAGGTGGTCACCCGGCGCGAGCCCACGGAACAGGAGATGACCGATCTGCTGTTCACCTGGAAAGTGGCCAAGTTCGTCAAGTCCAACGCCATCGTCTATGGCCGCGAGCGGATGACCATCGGCGTCGGCGCCGGGCAGATGAGCCGCGTCAACTCCGCCCGCATCGCCGCCATCAAGGCCGAACACGCCGGGCTCGAAGTGAAGGGCGCTGTGATGGCCTCCGATGCCTTCTTCCCCTTCCGCGACGGCCTCGACCAGGCCGCCGAGGCCGGCATCACCGCCGTCATCCAGCCCGGCGGTTCCCTGCGCGACGAGGAGGTGATCGCCGCCGCCGACGAACATGGCATCGCCATGGTCTTCACGGGGATGCGGCATTTCCGGCATTAACAGGCGGTTGAAAAACGCCGTTTTTTCGACAGCCGGTGTGCGCTCGGTAGCCAAAAGCGCACTCCGTCACGTTCCCCGGCCAGCCCGCCGCCTATACTTTTCCCATGCCTGTTCGTTTTCTCGATGCACTGCGCTGGCGTCTGCCCGCGCGGGACTGGTTTCCGTGGGCGCTGCTGGCCGGGCTCGGCACGCTGGTGGTGCTGCTGATCCTGTTCGTGCAGTCGGCGCGGGAACAGGCCGAACGGGAACGGCAACTGCGCTGCCTGGCCCTGAACGTGTATCACGAGGCGCGCGGCGAGTCCCGGGCCGGGCAACTGGCGGTGGCCCAGATCACGCTCAACCGGGTCGCCTCGCCCCGCTTTCCCGACGACGTGTGCGCGGTGGTGTTCGAAAAACGCTGGGACCGGCTGCGCCACCGTAATGTGGCGGCCTTCTCCTGGACGGAACTCGCCCCGGACACGGATCTGGCCAGCCCGGCCTGGCGCCGGAGTCTGGCGGTCGCCCGCGCGGCGCTGGCGGGGCAGGGCGATCCCCGTCTCGAGGGCGCCCTCTTCTATCACGCCCGTCACGTGCGGCCGAGCTGGGCCCGACACCGGCGACCGCTGGCGCGGATCGGGCGGCATCTGTTCTATTGAGGTTCCGCTTGCGTCTCGACCCGATCCCGCCCACCGCGCTTGGCCGCATACAGCGCCGCATCGGCCCGCTGCAGCAGGCTGTCGGGCGTGTCGTCCTCGCGGCTGGCGGCGACCCCGATACTGACCGACGGGGTGGGGACCGGGCTGAAGTCCAGCTTCCCCATGGCCGAACGCAGGCGTTCGGCAAACCGGCGGGCCCCCTCCTGATCGGTTTCGGGCAGCAGAATGGCAAATTCCTCGCCACCGAAACGGGCCACGAAATCGCTCTGTCGCACCTGCTGGCGCAGAAAACGGGCGATGCCGATCAACACCTGATCGCCGGCCAGATGACCAAAGCGATCGTTGATTTGCTTGAAATGGTCGATGTCGAGCATCAACAGCCCCAGCGGGTGGCCGAAACGGCGGCTGCGGGCCAGTTCCGCGGCCAGGCGCTCACCGAGCGCCCGCCGGTTGTACACGCCGGTCAGCGGATCGCGCAACATCAGCTCGTGGATGCGGGTTTCGTTGCGCTTGAGTTCCCGATAGGCATCGGCCAGTTCCTCGTTGGCGCCCTCCAGTTCCTGCCGCATGCGCTCGCTCTCGCGCACGAAGTAGAACAGGACCAGGAAGATCCCCACGCTGCCAAATCCCAGGTTCAGCACGAAAAAGGCGGTGTTGAGCGCAGGTGGCATGGGCGCCGCCACGTGCCTCACATCGGCATCCAGCAGGCCGCTGATGGCGATCAGCGCCACATAGGCCAGCAGCCAGCGCCGGGCCACCCGCATGTCGGCAAAGAATACTGCCGCCAGTGGCGAGAACAGCGCCCAGATGACCACCGCCGAACTGTTGGCGAACCCGCCCAGGCTCCACATGAGCAGGAAGGGCAGCAGAAAGATGAGCAACAACTGGCTGTCGCGGAAGAAGGCGAAGCGCCGGCGCAGGAAATTGTCGCCAAGGCCCAGCGCGGAAACCAGAGAGTACCCCAGCGGGATGGCCCCGGACAGGGGATAGCCGGCGAGCAGATAGAGTGTGCCCCAGCCCACGGCGAGAATGGCGATGAACAGCACGATCAGGGTCAGCAGGGACTGCCGCAGGCACTGCTCGGGCGAAAGTCCCGGCCGGTTGCCCCGGCTGGCGAACTGCCACAGGGTGTCGATGAAGCGCTTCATGAACAGACCGGGCCGCAGTCCCGACGCCGTCGCCGATGACGGGTTTCCGTTGTTCTATCGACCGGGCCAGCGAGAATTCAAGCGCCCGGATCACAAAACGGGATTGCCGACACGGGCCGTGCTCACTGGCAGCCGTTGTCGAACGGCGCTGCGCCCGGATCCCGGATCAGCCGGAACCGATCTCCGACACGCCCGTCGGCGCGCAGGTAGCGGCCGGTGAGCGTGTCTCCGGCGATGTCCACCACCAGCACCCCCACCCGGGCTTCGCTCACCGCCATCACCGGATGATCCAGCGGCCCCCGGTCGGCCTTGGCCGAAGCGCCCACCACGGCATAGATCGTTCCGCCATGAGGGCCGGGCCGCTTGCGATACGTCATCAGCGGCCCCTCGGTTTGCGGCAGGCGCAGCGAGGCCTTCCGATCGAGGCGGGCCGAGGTGCCGTAATGACAGTCGAGCAGATGGGAACGTTCGTACATGTGGCTGTGCCCGGCCAGCACCAGATCCACCCCGCCCGCCTCGAGAATTGGCAACAGATGCTCGCGGATCTCGAACATCCGGCCATGGCTGTCGCGCCGGCGATCCGAATCGTGCGAACCGTGGGTGTAGGGCGGATGATGCATCACGGCCACCGTCCAGGGATGCGTGTTGGCGGCCAGATCCCGGCGCAGCCAGTCGAGCATGGGATGGCCGGGGCGCAGCGGCTCGCTGGTGGAATCGAGCACCACCAGGTGCAGCGGCCCGTCGTCGAGCGCGAAGTAGTGTTCGCTGCCCGAAGGCACGCCACCCGACTCGCCATGGGCGGGAAAGTCGAACAGCTTGAAGAAGACATGGCGCCTCGCATCGTGATTGCCGTAGGCGGGAATCACCGGCACCTGGCGCAGCAGTTCCGCATAGGGTTCGAAGAAGCCCCGCTGAAACTGGCTGTTGGTGCCGGAGCGGTAGGCGTTGTCGCCGGTGGTCAGGAGCAGATCGAGGCGCGGACGGTCCGGGCGGGCGTGGCGCGCGAGCCAGGCGGTCAGCACGTTGCGGGCCTTCTTCTGCAGCGGCGTGGGATCACCCGGATCGCCCAGCACCGCAAAGCGCACGGGCACGCGACTGGAGGCGGCCAGGGTGCGAAAGGTATAGCCGGCCCCGGCATAGCGCACCCCCCGGGGATTGCCGACGGCATAATAATAGCGCGTATCCGGTTGCAGGCCGGTGAGCCGCATCCGGTGCGACTCGCGGGGCCCGGCCTCGCGCACCTGCCGGTCGAGCCGATCCGGCCGCAGACCGTAGCGCACCACACCGGTTTCCGCCTGCGCCGTCTGCCAGCGCAGGGTCATGGCGGTGGTCGCCGGCATCTGCAGGTAGGGCGCCCTTGGACCGCTGTAGAAGTTGCCGAGCCAGACGTGGACGGGCCGCCCCACGGCGTACAGGACCACCAGCAACACCAGGGCATAGACGGGCAGCAGGAACCAGCGGGCCGGGCCGGGCGGGGGCAGGAAGCGGTGCAGACGGGACATGAACGTTTCGCTTGATCCGGTGTCCATCGGTGCATTCATTCTGACACAAACGGCCATGACCATCTGCTAGAATTTCCGTTTTCCCCAGGGATTTCCCCATGCAAAGACTGCCTCGCCTGCTGCACTTTCTGGTCAACCTCACGGCCCTGAACCTGGCCGTGTTCATGCTCCTGCGCCTGGCGTTCTGGCTGTGGTTCCGCAATCCGGCCGATCCGATCCCCGCTGGGGAGCTGCTGCATGGCCTGTGGCTGGGCTTCAAGTACGATCTGCGCCTGACCCTGATCCTGCTGCTGCCGCTGTTCCTGCTCGGCGGCTTCCGCGCCTTCAGCCCCTTCACCTCAGCCCGGCGGCGCCGTCTCTGGTTCGCCTATCTGGCCCTGGTGATGGCCACGGTCCTGCTGTTCTATTTCATGAACTTCGGTTACTTCGCCTATCTGCACACGCCGATGGACGCCACGGTGCTGCGCTTCGCCTACAACCTGTCCACCTCCGTGCAGATGCTCTGGGAGACCTATCCGATCGTCTGGATCCTGCTGGGCCTGGCCCTGATCATCGCCGGTTACGTGGCCGTTCTGCACCACCTGTTGTGGCGCGCCGCCACCTATGCCAACCCGCATCTGCGCGGCTGGCGCAAGGCGCTCACCGTGTTCGTGACTTTCGTCCTGGTGGTGTTCGGCCTCTACGGCAAATTCTCCTGGTATCCGCTGCGCTGGTCCGAGGCCTTCGCCACGCCCCATCACTTCGCCCCGGCGGTGGCCATGAATCCGATCCTGTACTTCGCCAACACCCTCAAGAATCGCGAAGTGCGCTACGACGAAGCCGCGGTACGCGAACACTATCCCGAGCTGGCCCGCTGGCTGGGCGTCACCCATCCCGATCCCCGGCGCCTCGATTTCCGGCGTATCGTCACCACGCCCGGCCCGCTGGCGGCGAAACGGCCCAACATCGTCATGGTGTTTCTCGAGTCCTTTGCCAGCTACAAGACCGGCCTGTTCGGCAACCCGCTGAACCCCACGCCGAATTTCGATGCCCTGGCACGGGAGTCGGTCTCCTTCACCCGCTATTACGCCCCCCACACCGGCACCGCCCGCTCGGTGTGGGCAGCCATCACCGGCCTGCCCGACGTGGAAACCCACAAGACTTCCAGCCGCAATCCCCTGGTGGTGGATCAGCACACCCTGGTCAACGCCTTCACCGGCTATGAGAAGTTCTACTTCCTCGGCGGCAGCGCCAACTGGGGCAACATCCGCGGCCTGCTGCAGCACAACATTCCGGGGCTGCACGTGTACGAGGAAGGCAGCTACGAATCGCCGCGCATCGACGTGTGGGGGATCTCGGATCTCGACCTGTTCCGCGAGGCCACCGCCGCCCTGAGCCGCTCGGCCAAACCCTTCTTCGCCATCATCCAGACTTCGGGCAATCACCGCCCCTACACCATTCCCGAGGATCACGGCGACTTCCGGCTGGAACACCACGATCCATCCGCCTACAAGCGCGCCGGTTTCCTCTCGGAGAAGGAATACAATTCCTTCCGCTTCATGGACTACAGCGTGGGCGCGTTCATGAAGCTGGCCCGCCAGCAACCCTGGTATGCCAACACCCTCTTCGTCTTCTACGGCGATCACGGCATCACCGGCTACGGCGGCGAACACACCCCCGACTACGAAAGCAAGTTCATCCTCACCGGTTTTCACACCCCGCTGCTGTTCCATGCGCCGAAACTGCTGCCCCCGCGCCGCGACGACCGCATCGCCTCGGAAGTGGATCTGCTGGCCTCGCTGGCGAGCCTGGCGGCGCCGGCCTACGTCAACACCACCCTGGGCCGCAGCCTGTTCGATCCCCGTTACGAGCAGGATCGTTACGCCTTCACCATCACTCACGGGCCGATCCCCGAGATCGGCCTGCTGTCGAAGGATTTCTACTTCCGCATGCTGGAGAACGGCCGGAACAAGCTGCTGGCCCACCTCGGCTCGGCCGAAGCCACCGCCAACGTCATCGCGCGCTATCCCCAGGTGGCGCAACAGATGGAATCCCTGACCCGTGGCATCTTCGAAACCGCCCGCTGGATGCGCTTCCACAACGAGCGCAAGCGCGCCCGGGCACCCCTGACGACGGAGCAATGAACATGGCTGTCGATCTCGACGATCTCTGGCTGGCCTATGAAATCCGCAACGAGGTTCACGAAATGAATGCCGGCGGCTGGCACCGTTTCAAGGATCACCTGGAAGACATCGGCCTGATCCGGGCATGGTTCGACTACCAGGAACGGCGCACCAACGAAGCGCTCAAGGCCTGGTGCGAGGCCCAGGGCGTGGAAGTCACGGAGAGGAAGTGACGCGACGCGCCCCGCGGCGAATCACCGTAGGGCAAAAGCGCAAGCGACAGGGGCCGGAAAATCCGGCCCCTGTCTTTCCGGTTTGCGCCCGGACTTCAGGCGGGTTGACGAAATCCGTCCATCAGCACGTTCGGCAGCCGGCCGGCGAAATCTTCCACCAGCGCCACCTTGTCCTGATCCACCACCAGCAGCTCGTCGCGCACCCGGATGAGGGCGTTGGCGAAACGGCCGTCGAAGCCCGGGATCAGACCGGCCACGCCCGAGCTGGCCACCTTGACGGCGGTCAGGGCCGGATCGATGACCTTCTCGCGGTACAGGCCGTCGTCCTTCACCTGCTGCGGATCCAGTTGCTGAAGCTTTTCCAGGTGTGGCTGCAGTGAGGGGGCCACCTGTTCCACCACCTTGCCGATCATCTTGTCACCGGCCTTTTCCTTGAGTTTTCCCAGCATGATATGCTCCTTGTCGTGAATTGGGCACGCAAGGCAACGGGGATCAAGCGGGTGAACGGCCGCGGGCCGGCGCGGCCCGGGAAGCGTTGGCACCTGTTCGTCCCTGTTCCTTGTGCGAGCGGTTTCCTTGCGCCCGGGACATCCTGACCGGGCAGGGGAATTCTAGACAGACATTTCTGACAGCGCAAGCATGGCCGTCATCCTCTGCTTCCTTCTTCTCATCCTGCTGCCGGCGGCCCCGGCCCGGGCCGGCAGCCCCGGCGATGCCCTGCTCGAGAACGTGATTGCGCCACTGGAAGCGCCGCGCATGGCGCGTCTGGCCTGGCTGCAACGGCGCCTGCCGGTGCCCATTCACGGCTTCGCCAGCGACGGTTGCAGCGGCGGTCTTTCCGCCGGCTGGTCCCTGCTCGCGCAGCGGATCCCGGATCTGGCCCGCCGCATCGGCAGCCGCCCGCCCTGGGAAGCCTGCTGCGTGGCCCACGACCGGACCTACTGGGGCGGCCCCGGCGTCAACGGCTACGCCCGTCGCCTGGCCGCGGATCGCGCCCTGCGCCGGTGCGTGGTGGACACGGTGGCCCGCCAGCGCCTCGACTGGGCCGCCCGCCTGGGACTCGCGCCCGCCGAACTGGACACCCTGATCCACAGCGTCGCCCAGGCCATGTACCTCGCCGTGCGCGTCGGCGGCGGCCCCTGCACCGGCCTCCCCTGGCGCTGGGGCTACGGCTGGCCACGTTGCCCTGGCGCCCCCGCATTCCAGCAGACCCGTTTCGGGCCCCATCCCCCTCCGCGCTCCCCTTGACGCCTTACCGGACGCTCGGCATAGTGCCCACCCCTTTTTCCGACGAAACGCACGGACATCCGACATGAAGGTACTGGTCATCGGCGGCGGCGGCCGTGAACACGCGCTGGCCTGGAAGGCGGCCCAATCTCCCCGGGTGGAGACGGTCTTCGTGGCCCCCGGCAATGCCGGCACGGCCCGCGAGCCGAAAGTCGAGAACGTGACCATCGGCGCCGAGGACATTCCGGCGCTGGTGGACTTCGCCCGTAGCGAGGCCGTGGATCTGACCATCGTCGGCCCCGAGGCGCCGCTGGTGGCCGGGGTGGTGGATGCCTTCCGCGACGCCGGCCTGCGCTGCTTCGGGCCGGACCGGGGTGCGGCGCAACTGGAAGGCTCCAAGGCCTTCACCAAGGACTTCCTGGCCCGCCACGGCATCCCCACTGCCGCCTACGGCAACTTCACCGACGTGGAGGAAGCCATCGCCTACATCCGCCGGCAGGGCGCCCCCATCGTGGTCAAGGCCGACGGCCTGGCCGCCGGCAAGGGCGTGATCCTGGCGCAAAGCGAAGCGGAAGCCATCGACGCGGTGCGCGACATGCTGGCCGGCAATGCCTTCGGTGAGGCCGGCCACCGGGTGGTGATCGAGGAGTTCCTGACCGGCGAGGAGGCCAGCTTCATCGTCATGGTGGACGGCGAACACATCCTGCCCATGGCCACCTCCCAGGATCACAAGGCCCGCTACGAGGGCGACACCGGCCCCAACACCGGCGGCATGGGCGCCTATTCCCCCGCACCGGTGGTCACGCCGGAAATCCATGACCGGATCCTGCGCGAGGTGATCGAACCCACCGTCCGAGGCATGGCCGCCGAAGGCCATCCCTACACCGGCTTTCTCTATGCCGGTCTGATGATCGCCCCCGACGGCACGCCGAAGGTGCTCGAGTACAACGTGCGCTTCGGCGATCCCGAAACCCAGCCCATCATGATGCGCCTGCGCTCGGATCTGGTGGCCCTGTGCGAAGCGGCCCTGGAAGGCCGCCTGGACACGGCCTCGGCCGACTGGGACCCGCGCGCCGCCCTGGGCGTGGTGCTGGCGGCCGAGGGCTATCCCGGCGCCTACCGCAAGGGCGACGTGATCACCGGCATCCCCGAGGAGACGCCGGACGCCAAGGTCTTCCACGCCGGCACCGCCGAGAAGAACGGGCAGATCGTCACCGCCGGCGGCCGGGTGCTGTGCGCCGTGGGCCTGGGCGAGACCGTGAAGGCCGCCCGGGACCGGGCCTACGCCCTGGTGAAGCAGATCCACTGGGACGGCATGGTCTACCGCACCGACATCGGTTATCGGGCCATCGAGCGGGAAAAAGCCTGAAACCGGAGCCGATCGGCGGCGATTTGTCAACAATTTCCGCCAATGGGTTTTGCGGGAAAAATTTCCGGGATTCCGCTAGAATAGCGTTCTTTGCACGACGCCCGTCCCGCCTGCGCGGTGACCGGCATCCACCAGGCAAGCGAATTCCATTGTTCAAGAAATCGTTGAGGAGCATCCATGTCCGCCAAGCATCCCGTCGTCGCGGTTACCGGTTCGTCCGGCGCCGGCACCACGACCGTCAAGAACGCCTTCGAGCACATCTTCTTCCGTGAGCACATCAACCCCCTGATCATCGAAGGGGACAGCTTCCACCGCTACGACCGGGCGGCCATGAAGGACGCCATCGCCGAGTTCGCCAAGCAGGGCAAGCAGCTCAGCCACTTCGGTCCGGAAGCCAACCACTTCGATCTGCTGGCCGAGACCTTCAAGACCTACGGCGAAACCGGCCACTGCAAGCGCCGCTACTACCTGCACAGCGAGGAAGAGGCCGCCGAGCACAACGCCCGCCTCGGCACCGACCTCAAGCCCGGCGAGTTCACCCCCTGGGAGGAGATCACCGAGGAGACCGACCTGCTGTTCTACGAGGGCCTGCACGGCGGCGTGGTGGACGGTGACGTGGACGTGGCCGCCTACACCGATCTGCTGGTGGGCGTGACCCCCATCGTCAATCTCGAGTGGATCCAGAAGATCCACCGCGACAACGCCCAGCGCGGCTACAGCGCCGAGGCCATCGTCGACACCATCCTGCGCCGCATGGACGACTACGTGCATTACATCACGCCGCAGTTCTCGCGCACCGACATCAACTTCCAGCGCGTGCCCACGGTGGACACCTCCAACCCCTTCATCGCCCGCGACATTCCGACACCCGACGAGAGCTTCGTGGTGATCCGCTTCCGCGATCCCAAGGGGGTGGACTTCCCCTACCTGCTCAACATGATCCCCGATTCGTTCATGTCGCGGCGCAACACCATCGTGGTGCCCGGCGGCAAGATGGGCTTCGCCATGGAGCTGATCCTGGCCCCGAAGATCCACGAGCTGATCGAGAACAAGAAGAAGGGCTGAGGCGCCGCCTCACCCTGCCGGGAAAAGCCGGGGTCTTCCCCGGTTTTTCTTTGCCTGCCAGACGGGTAGGATGGTGCGCCAACCCGGAGTCCGCCCCATGCAAAGTTTCAAGCTCGGCCACAGCGCCAATCCCGACTGGTCCGCCGCCCTCGACGCCTGCCTGGCCCAGTGCGGCGACCTGCACGACACCACCCTGGGCTTCGTGTACGTCAGCGATCACTTCGCCGACGTGCTGGGCGAACTGGTGCGCAGCCTGCGCGACCGCTCGGGCGTCGCCCACTGGGTGGGCAGCCTGGGCCAGGCGGTCCTCGCCACCGGCGCCGAATACGAGGACACCCCGGCCATCAGCCTGCTGCTCACCGACTTTCCCGCCGACCGCTTCCACCTGTTCGACTGGCCCGAACATCCCCTGCCCGCGTCCCCGGCCGACAGTGGCCTGCGCCTGGCCGTGGTGCACGGCGATCCGCGCAACGGCCGGTTGCCGGAACTCATCGCCCGCCTGCCGGAGGAACTCGGTCACGGCTATCTGGTGGGCGGCATCACCTCCTCGACCCGGCACTACTACCAGATCGCCAACGGCGTGGTGGAAGGCGGCCTCTCCGGCGTGATCCTGGAAGAACCGGAGGTGGTCACCGGCCTCACCCAGGGGGTCTCGCCGCTGGGGCCGGTGCGCACCCTCACCGAGGCCGATCAGCACATGGCCATCACCATCGACGGCCGCCCGGCCCTGGACGTGTTCAAGGAAGACATCGGCGAAGTGCTGGCCCGCGACATCGACCGCGCCGCCGGCTACATCTTCGCCGGCTTCCCGGTGGCCGGCTCCGACACCGGCGACTACCTGGTGCGCAACATCATCGGCATCGATCCGGAAAACGGCCTGCTGGCCATCGGCGAGCACCTGAAGCCCGGCAGCCCCATCATGTTCTGCCGCCGCGACGGCAAAAGCGCCCGGGAAGACCTGGACCGCATGCTCGCCGACGTGCAGCGCCGCCTGCAGGGCCGCACGCCCCGGGGCGGCCTCTACTTCTCCTGCCTCGGCCGCGGCCGCCACCTGTTCGGCGAATCGGGGCGCGAAATGGCCATCCTCCGCGACGCCCTGGGCGACCTGCCCCTCACCGGCTTCTACGCCGCCGGCGAAATCGCCGGCCAGCGGCTGTACGGCTACACGGGCGTCCTCGCTGTGTTTCTCTGAATCGGCGTATGCTGCAAATAACGCAGAGGAAAGATTTGTTGTGTACACAAGGCGTAGCAACAGGTATTCATGTTGAATCGGTTGTGTGTCCAC
>JALSSV010000042.1 GCA_026984045.1 Chromatiales bacterium
ATCAGGGTCTCGGCCCGGCGGGGCACGGACCAGACATCGTATTGCAGGGCGAAGACGGGGGTTTCCGCTGCCTGGACGGGGACCGCCATCAACAGCAGAAGGAATGACGAAAGGCGGATGATCATGCCCACAGGATACCATGGCGCCATCCGGCCCGGCCATGCCCGTCAGCCCTCTTCGTCTTCCTCCACGGCCGCCGGGGCGGGCTTGTCGGTACGGGTGACGATGGGCTTGTCGAGGGTGCCCGTGACATGGTACTCGCGGGCCCCGGCCCTGTTCAGTTCCTTGCCGACGAGCTGATCGAGCAGCGCCACCAGCGCGCCCACCTGCAGGCCGAAGGCCAGGCCGGTGGCCACCGGCAGGCTGCCGCCCACGTTGGGGATCACCGTCACCCGCTGATCGATCCGGCCGTCGGCCAGTTGCACGTGGCCCTTTACCTCGATCTGCGCCAGCGGTCCGCGAATCACCAGTTCCGCGATGCGCATGTCGCCCTCGTTCAGCTCGAACCGCCCATCCACGTCGTCGAAGTTGAAGCCCTTGCGGTTGCCACCGCCCAGCAGGCGCGGAATCATGGACAGGTTCAACAGGCCGAGCAGCCGGGCCGGGCCCGGATCGATGCCGGTGAAACTGCCATTGGTCAGTTTCAGGCGCAACTTGCCATCGAGACGCGCCGGGTCCGGCTGATACAGCGCGCCGGGCCATTGCAGCTGGGCGTTCAGATGCAGGATCCCGTCCTCGATCACCCGGGGCGCCTTCAGCCTGGCCAGTGCCTGGCCCAGGTTGGCGCTGCTGAGCGTCAGTTCGATACGGGAACGATGGCCGAGAAGGGTCCGCTTCCAGCTGCCGGCCAGATGCGCCTGCAGGGAGGGCCCGTTGATGTCCAGCCAGTCGAGGCGCAGGCCACGGCGGATGGGCTGGCTGCGCAAGGCGATGAGACCGACGGCCTTGCCGGCATAGCGGAACCGGCGGATGGTGCCTTCCACGGGCGGGAAGCGCTCCGGCGCCGGCGGTTCGCCAGCGGCGGCATCGTCGAGGGCCAGCAGTTCCAGGGCATCGAGGTCCAGTTGCCAGGGCAACGGCGCCGTTCGCCGCTTGCCGCCTGGAACCAGGTCGTTCCAGGCCGCGATCCATTCGGGGAGGCGCACCCCTTGCAGACGGCCCGAGAGCACGATCCGGGAAGCCGGGGGCATGGCCACCTCCCGTTGATCGCCAAAATGCAGGGCGGCCCGTTCCACCCCCTGCCGACCGTGGCGTACCACCCCGCACAATGCCTCCCCGTAACGGAAGGCCACATCCACGCGCCGCCGCTGGGCGAAGGTGAGTTCCAGTCCCAGATGGCGCTTCGCGTCAGCAGCCTTGGCCAGGGGCGGGGGCAGACGCAGTTCCACACCGACCAGATCCGAGGCCACCTGCAGGACCGGCGGCCGTGGCCGCCCCTGGCCATCGCGTCCGAAACGGAACACGCCCTGCCACGCGGAGCGCCCCTTGACCCGGTTGCCCGGGCGCAGTTCGAGCCGTTTCAGAAGCGTGGCGCTGTCGAGTTCGGCGCGGGCCACGATGCTGGTCTGCCGGCCGCCGTCCAGGGGACGGCTGAAGACGTCGAACACGGCGGGACTGCCGTAGATCCGGCCGTGCAGATTCCGGGCCGTCTCCCCGTTGCGATCGAAGTGCAGGCGGCCTTGCAGCGCGCTCACGTCCACCTTGCCGCCGTACATGTCGACGCCCACGTTTTCGAGCTGCAGTTCGCCCTGCCAGTCGCCATCGTGTTTCATGCGCTTCGGCTGCAGGGGCAGATCCAGGTTCAGACGGCCCCGGTAGTTCCCCGTGATGCGCATCTCCCGCACCACGGGCGCCGCCTCGCCAGCCAGGGGGCTTTCCGTCATGAACCGGGCCACGTCGGCAAAGGGCCCCTGCAGACGGCCCGACACCGTCAGCGTCGGCTCGTGATAACGGGGGATGCGCACCCGGGCCGGCCCCACCCGGCTGTGGAAGAGCCGGGCCGACGGCACCTCGATATCGATCCCCTGGCGAGTGAAGTGGGCCGTGGCCCGGGCCTGGCTGAGTGCCGGCCAGCCCCGGGCATAACGCAGGGTCACGTCCTCGGCGGCGAAATCCACCCGGAACTGCCCCTCGTGCAGCAGATCCCGAAAGCGGCCGAGGCGGCCGCGTATCACCGCGCCGCCGGACACCACGTGGCCCTGGCGGATACTCTCGTCAAGCCAGCGAACCAGGCGGGGCTTCATGATGCCCACGGGCAGATAGGTGGAAACCTGGCTGCCGTCACCGTCGGCGAAGCGGGTCTGCAGATCCAGCCATGGCTTGTTGTTCGCCTCGAGCTGGAGCAGGAAACGGCTGCGGGTCTGAATGTCGGGCGTGTCGACCCACAGGCGGGACCCGCTCACCTGCCAGACGGCCTCGTTCAGCCGTTGCCAGCGGATCCGGCCCTCGACGCGATTGAGTGCCAGCGGCGCGCGGAACAGGCGAGGCAGGTTCAGGCGCATCTGACGACCGGCGAGCGCCAGGTAGCCGTGTTCGGCATCGCTCCACAGCTGCCCGGACAGGCCGTACAGCCCGGGGATCTTGCCAGCCGGCGCCATGGCCAGTTGCCCAAACCGGGCCTGCAGCGCCAGGGCATCGCCCGGTTTCCAGTTCGGCCAGGGCAGGGTGAGCGCCAGATCACGAACGTCGCCGGACGGCTCGGCGCTGGCCATCCAGGTCCACACCCGTTCCGGCAACAGGCGGGTCTGGATCAACAGGGCCGCCAGATCCTCAAGGCGCAGGTATTCGGCATTGAGTGAAAGTCTGCCCCGGCTCTGGCCTCGAGGCTGCCGCTGGCGCAGGCTCAGGCGGCTCGCCGGCCACACGGAGCGGCCGCTGATGAAGCGCAGCCGATCCACGGCCAGATCCCAGCCGTCGTCCCGGCCGCGCCAGTCGAACAGGCCGCCGATCAGATCCACCACCAGGGGGGCGCGCAGGAAATCTCCCTCCAGCAGCAGGCCGGCCAGGGTCAGATCGCCGGAAAGCCGACGCAGCCGGCCCCGGTCGAAGGCGGTCCAGATCCGCACGTCGGCCGCCCCCCGGCGCAGGCTGGCCTTCTCCAGTTGCAGGAAGTCGCCCCATTCGGGCAGGTTGATGCCCCGCCCTTCCAGGTACATGCGGCCCACCCAGCTGGAGGGCAGGCGCATGTCGCCCTCGACCGAGAGGGCGAACACGAAACGGTGCCCCAGCAGCTTCGGCAACGAGACCTCGGCGCGAAGATGATGCCGGTCGCCCTGGTTGATCAGCTCCACGTCCACGTTGCGGAAGCGGCGGCGGGCGCCGCCCCGGCGGTAGTCCTGCCAGACGATGCTGCTGTTGCGGATGGCCAGCTTCGAGCGCCGGAACAGCCATTCGCCCAGTTCGGCGGCCGCTTCCGGATCCACGCGGCGGGGTTTGAGGGTCTTCAGATCGATGCCCTGCAGGCGGATGCGGCCGTCCTTCTGCCGGGTCACCACCAGATCGATGCCTTCGATGACGAAGCGTGACGGCACCACCCGCTCGGCCATCAGCGAATCCCACACGGCGATGCTCAGGCGTGCCTCGCGAAAACCGGCCAGCTCCCGCCGGCCGCGCTTGTCGAGCATCCGCACGCCCTTGAAGACCAGCGTCGGCGTGATGCCCTCGAAGCGGGCGTCCAGCGAATCGATGCGCACCGGATGGCCGAGGAAGGCGCTGGCGATCTGCTCCACGTCGTAGCGGTAGGTGTGCACGTCGGCGATGAACAGGCGCGCCAGCGACAGCAGCACGGCGGCAGTGACCACCACGGCGGTCACGCCATAGAGCAGAAAGCGCCGGAGGCGATGGGCTTTGGCAGGATGGTGTTTCATGCGGTAGCGGTTTTGCGCGAGGCGCCTACATCAGCACCACGTCGAACTGCTCCTGAGTGTACTCCGCTTCCACCTGGAAGCGGATGGGCTTGCCGATGAAATCCTCCAGCTCCGCCACCGAGGTGGATTCCTCGTCCAGCAGCATGTCCACCACCGGCTGGGCGGCCAGCACCAGGAACTGCTGGGCATCGAACTGGCGCGCCTCGCGCATGATCTCGCGGAAGATTTCATAGCAGACCGTCTCGGCGGTGAGCAGCGAGCCCCGCCCGCCGCACACCGGACAGGTTTCGCACAGCACGTGCTCAAGGCTCTCGCGGGTGCGCTTGCGGGTCATCTGCACCAGCCCCAGGGCCGAGACCTCGCTGATGTGGGTGCGGGCGTGATCCCGCTCCAGCGCCTTCTCCAGGGCCCGCAGCACCTGGCGCTTGTGATCCTCGTCCTGCATGTCGATGAAGTCGATGATGATGATCCCGCCGAGATTGCGCAGGCGCAGTTGCCGGGCGATGGCCTGGGTGGCCTCGAGGTTGGTCTTGAAGATGGTCTCCTCGAGATTGCGATGCCCCACGAAGGCGCCGGTGTTGACGTCGATGGTGGTCATGGCCTCGGTCTGGTCGATGATCAGATAGCCGCCGGACTTGAGCTGCACCTTGCGTTCCAGGGCCCGGCGGATCTCGTCCTCCACACCATAGAGATCGAAGATGGGCCGCTCGCCCGGATAGTATTCGATGCACTCGGCCAGTTGCGGGATGAACTTGCCGGCGAACTTGCGCACCTTCTCGTAGGTGGTGCGCGAGTCGATGCGCACCTTTTCGATCTCGGCGCCGGAGAGATCGCGCATGGTACGCATCACCAGGGGCAGATCCTCGTGGATCAGCGTCCCGGCCGGTTCGCTGCGGCTGCGCTCGCGGATGTTCTCCCACAGGCGCTGCAGGAAGTGCATGTCGTTGACCAGGGCTTCCTCGCTCACGCCCTCGGCCACGGTACGCAGGATATAGCCACCAGGGTCGAACTGGTCCGCATGGCGGGCGATGATGTCCTTGAGGCGCTGGCGCTCGCCCTCGTCGTCGATCTTCTGCGATACGCCGATGTGATCGGCCCCGGGCATGTAGACCAGATAGCGGGAGGGGATGGAAATCTGGGTGGTCAGCCGCGCGCCCTTGCTGCCAATGGGATCCTTGACCACCTGTACCAGCACCTCCTGCCCTTCGCTGAGCAGCTCCATGATGGTGTTCGGCTGTTCGCCGTTGGCTTCCCGATCGGCGGCGCTCTGCACGATGTCGTTGGCATGCAGGAAGGCGGTGCGTTCCAGGCCGATTTCCAGAAACGCGGCCTGCATCCCCGGCAGCACCCGGCTCACCCGCCCCTTGTATACGTTGCCCACCAGCCCCCGGCGCCGGGCACGCTCGATGTGCACCTCCTGCAACACGCCGTTCTCCACGTAGGCCACCCGCGTCTCCTGAGGGGTGACGTTGATCAACAGCTCTTCGCTCATGCCATGCGGCTCCGGGAAACCCTGAATGTCTTCATCGTTTCATGATGGTACCGAGCACAACGGGCGGGCTCTCGCCTGCAGGAAGCAACACGAGCAGCGAAACAGTCCCCCTTCGCAACCCATGCCGTCCCTGAGAAATTCGCGCCAGGACAATTCCGGGACACTTGTTACCGTTTGCACTGGCAAGCACCAGACTTCAACCCCCGTGCAATGTATGCACTGAGCCCTGCGGCCCAGAGAGTCGTTTCATGACCTTCGGCCGCAGGGCGGTGCCAAAGGTCGGAACCGCCGTTCGACACCACTGCAACCATAGCAGACTCACCACAAGGAGATGTCGAAACGGCCCAGCAGTTCCGCCGTCTCGAACAGGGGCAGGCCCATCACGCCCGAATAGCTACCTTCCAGATGATCGACAAAGACCGCGCCGCGTCCCTGGATGGCGTAGCCTCCGGCCTTGCCTTCCGGCTCGCCGCAGGCCCAGTAGGCGGCCATCTCGGCTTCGCCGACGGGCCGAAACCGCACCCGGCTGCGGCTGATCTTCACCGCCTTGCGCGTGCCCGTCATCAGCGCCACGGCGCTCAGCACCTCGTGCTCGCGCCCCGACAGGCGGCGGAACATGGCCCGGAAATGATCCTCGTCCCGCGGCTTGCCGAGGATCTCCCCGTCGATCACCACCGCCGTGTCCGCCCCCAGCACCGGATGGGGATCGTCCGGCGCCAGCGTTCGCCAGCCGGCCCGCGCCTTGTCCAGCGCCAGGCGCTGCACGAACACCTCCGCCAGCTCGTTGCGGCGGGGCACCTCGGGCACGTCCACGGCAAGTCGCCGGAAGGTCATGCCGATCTGTTCGAGCAGCTCGGCGCGGCGCGGAGAGGCCGAAGCCAGGTACAACTGAAAACGATCGGCATTCATTCGAAAATCAGAGGCAAGCGGCCAGAGGCAAGAAGAAAGGGAATGCGGCGGACTGCGCCCGCACCGGTTTTCGCCTGTCTCTTTCCTCCTGCCTCTTTCCTCTGCCTATTTGTGATAAGGATGCCCCTTCAATATCGACATGGCCCGGTAAAGCTGTTCCGCCACCAGGATCCGCACCAGGGGGTGGGGGAAGGTCAGCAGCGAGAGTGACCAGCGGCGGTCGGCGCGGGCCAGGCAGTCGGGGGCCAGGCCTTCGGGGCCGCCCACCAGCAGGGCCACGTCGCGCCCGCCGGCCAGCCAGCCCTCGAGCCAGCGGGAAAGACCCTCGGTGTCCACCCTCTTCCCGCCCGCCTCCAGCGCCACCACCTCGGCGCCACGGGGGATGGCCGCGAGCATCTTCTCGCCCTCCTCCCGCTGCAGACGTGCCAGATCTGCCCCCTTGCCCCGCTGCCCGGCGGCAATCTCCACCAGTTCCAGCCGGCACTCGGGCGGCATGCGCCGGCGGTATTCCTCGAACCCCGCCTCCACCCACCCCGGCATGCGCTTGCCGACGGCGATCAGATGGATGCGCATAGCGGGTGGGGGCTTCGTTCGGGCAGGGATGGAAAAAACGCAGAGGTCGCAGAGACGCAGAGGTCGCGGAGATTGTCGGAGAAAGAATTTCCCTGTCGTCTGGGGGCAGCAAGGTCATCAACTGCCCGTTTCCGATCCTTTCCGCCTGCACCCCGGCTACCCGGCGGAAACATGCTGCCCATGATCTTCTCTGCGTCTCCGCGTCTCTGCGACCTCTGCGTTCCTTCCACCGTGCTCAAACCTCACGTGCGGCGGGGCTTTCCTCGCCCCAGAGTTTTTCCAGGTTGTAGAAGTCCCGCACCGCCGGCTGCATGATGTGCACGACGATGTCGCCCAGGTCCACGAGGATCCATTCGCCGTGTTCGGCGCCTTCCACGCCCAGGGGGCGGACGCCGGCTTCCTTGGCCTTTTCGATCACGTTGTCGGCCAGGGCCTTCACCTGGCGGGCGGTGTTGCCCGAGGCGATGATCATGATGTCGGTGACGCTGGACTTGCCCTCCACGTCGAGGGCGCGAATGTCCGCGCCCTTGATGTCCTCGAGGGCATCGATCACCAGTTGCTTGAGTTTTTCGCGTTCCAATGTCGTTACCTGTTTCAAGTATATAACCGATGTTCATGGATGTATTGCCGCACCGCCTCGGGGAGCAGATAGCGGATTTCCCGGCCCTGGCCGCGCAGTTCGCGGATCCGGGTGGCCGAGATGTCGAGCGGAGTGACCGAAAGGCGCGTGATGCCCCCCGCCGGCCGCTGCCGCAGCGCCTCGGGCGCGCATTCCCGCGCCGCCAGCAGGGCCTCGAGGGGCGCAGCGAGATCCTGACCGTCCCAGCCGGGGCGGTGGGCGACCACGATGTGGGCCAGGCGGGGGATCCGCTCCCAGGCGTGCCAGCGGTGCAGGCGGGCGAAGGCATCGGAACCCAGGATCAGGCACAGGGGCCGTTCGCCGATCTCCTCGCGCAGCGAGGCCAGGGTGTCGGCCATGTAGGACACGCCGGGGCGCGCCAGTTCCCGCGCGTCCACCGCGAAACCCGGTTGACCGGCCACGGCCAGGCGCAGCATGGCCAGACGCTGCTCGGGACTGGCCATGGGCGCGTCCCGCAGGTTCGGCCGCGCCGCCGGCACGAAGCGCAACTCGTCCAGAGCCAGGGTCTCCAGCGCCTCCAGCGCCGGGCGCAGATGACCGAAATGGACGGGGTCGAAGGTGCCGCCGAAGATGCCGAGCATGTCAGGGCCGAGGGCCGAGGGACGAGTGGCGAGGAAACACGGTCTGATGCCCCTTAGCCATTGATGAGCCTGTCGTAGTCGGCATGGTTGCCAATCCAGAACCAGAGCAGGCCGTCATCGACTTCCACCGCCAGGGCGCGATAACGGATACCGGCACGCACCGACCAGAAGCGACCCGTTTTCTTCAGGTGCAGGGATGGATGCCGCGGATTGTCCTTGAGCAATTCGAAATTCCGATCCGCGATACGTCTGGCGTTTTCCGGCAGCCGATGGTAGGCCGCCCAGAACGACGGACTGGCATGGTGATTCACCGTTTCGTCGACTTTCCGGCCAGGTGATCGGCCAGCGCCGCATCCGCCAGCGCATCCAGCTTGCCGGCCTCGATGTCGTTCTCGATCTGTTCATCCCACGCCTCGGCATCGAATTTCTCGTACCATGCGCGGAACTTCTTCAGATCGGCGGGCGGCAATGCCGCCACGGCTTCCTCAATCTCTTTCAGACTTCTGCCCATTCGGTCACCTCTTGCGACGACTCGTCCCTCGTCACTTCCTCACATGCCCGTCACCGATGACCACGTACTTCTGCGAGGTGAGCCCTTCGAGGCCCACCGGGCCGCGGACGTGGATCTTGTCGGTGCTGATCCCGATCTCGGCGCCGAGGCCGTATTCGAAGCCGTCGGCGAAGCGGGTGGAGGCGTTGACCATCACCGAGCTGGAATCCACCTCGGCGAGGAAGCGCCGGGCACGGGCCAGGTTCTCGGTCATGATGGCCTCGGTATGGCCGGAGCCGTGGAGGTGGATGTGTTCCATGGCCGCATCGAGATCCGGCACCACGCGAATGGCGAGGATGGGCGCGAGATATTCGGTATCCCAGTCCTCGTCGGTGGCGGCAGCGATGTCCGGCAGGATCTGCCGGGTCTTCTCGCAGCCGCGCAGTTCCACGCCCTTCTCGAGGTACATCCGGCCCAGCTCCGGCAGCACGTCGGCGGCGATGGACTCGTGCACCAGCAGGGTCTCCATGGCGTTGCACACGCCGTAGCGGTGGGTCTTGGCGTTGAAGGCCACGGCGATGGCCTTGTCGCGATCGGCCTGATCGTCGATGTAGACGTGGCAGATCCCGTGCAGGTGCTTGATCACCGGCACCCGGGCCTCGGCGCTGATCCGCTCGATCAGGCCCTTGCCGCCGCGGGGCACGATCACGTCCACGTATTCGCTCATGGTGACCAGTTCGCCGACCGCGGCGCGATCGGTGGTCTCCACCACCTGCACGCAGTCCAGGGGCAGGCCGGCGCTCTTCAGGCCCGCGTGGATGCAGGCGGCGATGGCCTGGTTGGAACGGGCCGCCTCGGAGCCGCCGCGCAGGATGGCGGCGTTGCCCGACTTGAGACACAGGGCCGCCGCGTCGGCGGTGACGTTGGGGCGGGATTCGTAGATGATGCCGATGACCCCCAGCGGCACGCGCATCTTCCCGACCTGGATGCCGGAGGGGCGGTACTTCATGTCGCTGATCTCGCCCACCGGATCGGGCAGGGCGGCGATCTGGCGCAGACCCTCGGCCATGGCCTCGATGCGCTCGGGGTTGAGTTCCAGGCGATCCAGCAGGGCCGCGTCCAGCCCCTTGGCGGCGCCGGCCTCCAGATCCTGGCGGTTGGCCGCAAGCAGCTCGCTCTGTTCCATCAGCAGGGCGTCAGCGGCGGCCCGCAGGGCCTCGTTCTTGGGCCCGGTGGGAGTGCGGGCCAGCACCCGCGAGGCGGCCCGGGCCTGGCGGCCGAGCTGATGCATGTAGGTCTTCACGTCCACGTTGGCGTCCATCGCGCTATCCTCGTTATCCGGCGGCCCGGAACAGGGGCCGCCCGGCGATCTTGAGTGTCAATTGTAACAACTCCTCCCACGGGCTGCCGGGCGCCTGGCCCTTGACCACCCGCTCCAGTTCGCCGGCCTGCCACAGCAGGGCCTGCCAGCGGCGGGCCGGATGGCGCCGCAGGGCCGCCTGCACGGGGCCCTTGCGCTTGTCCCACACCCGATGGGCCTTGAACACCGCCGCCTGCGGCTGCCCCGCGGCCAGCGCGCGGCTCATGGCGGCCAGGGCGCGCAACTCACGGGTGAGGGCCCACAGCACCAGGTTGGCCGCAACCCCCTCGCCGCGCAGGCCGAAGAGCATGCGCGCGGCGCGGGCCGCATCGCCGGCGAGGGCCGCATCCACCAGGCCGAAGACATCGTAACGGGCGCTGTCGGAGACCGCCGCGGCCACCTGATCGGCGTCCACCGGGCCGCCGCCGGTGAGCAGGCGCAGCTTCTCCAGCTCCTGATCGGCGGCCAGCAGATTGCCCTCGACCCGCTCCGCCAGCAGGGCCACCGCCTCGGGGGTGGGCTGCATGCCGCGTGCCTGCATGCGCCGCGCGATCCAGGCCGGCAGGGCGGCCGCTTCCACCGGCCACACCTGCACCACCACGCCGGCCTTGTCGACGGCCTTGAACCACTTGGTGTTTTGCTGCGCCTTGTCCAGCTTGCCGGCGATGATCAGCAGCAGCGTGTCGGGGGGCGGATTCTCGCTCCAGGCCGCGAGCACCTTGCCGCCCTCGGCCCCGGGCTTGCCCGACGGCAGGCGCAACTCCACCAGGCGTTTTTCGGCGAACAGGGACAGACTGTCGGCAGCCCCGGCCAGACGCGGCCAGTCGAAGCCGGTCTCGGCCCAGAACACCTCGCGGCTGGTGTGGCCGGCGGCCTTCGCCGCCTCGCGCACGCTGGCCGCGGCCTCCTCGAGCTGAAAGGGTTCATCGCCGGAAACCAGGCAGACCGGCGGCAGATCCTGGCCGAGCCGGGCGGCGAGCTGCTCAGGACGCAGGCGCACGAGTCGGCTC
Source organism: Chromatiales bacterium (assembly GCA_026984045.1). Classification (GTDB taxonomy): domain Bacteria; phylum Pseudomonadota; class Gammaproteobacteria; order UBA6429; family Thiohalophilaceae; genus JALSSV01. The sequence continues at coordinate 10,922 of JALSSV010000042.1, forward strand.
CGGCGTGGTGAGCAGGATGGTGATCTGGCGCAGCAGGCGCCCCACGGCCTCGCGGCGCATCTCGGCCTGCAGGCGCCGCTCTTCCTCGCCCTTGGCCAGCACCGCATCGGGATCGAAGCGGTACTGGCGATTCACGGTGAGCCGGCGGGCGCTCACCAAGGGCTTGCCCTCGGGATCGTCGAGGCGGTAGCCGAGCACGTAACTCAGCTCGTATTCCTGGGCGCGGCCCTGGCTGTCCACCGACAGCACCCGGCGGCTCAGGGACTCGCGGGTGATCACCAGCACCCCGTCGGCGCCGGCCGGATCGACGAGCCGTCCGCCGGCGCGCGGCAGGGCGTCGCGCAGCACCCGCCACAGGGGACCGTTCTCGGGCGTGCCGGTGACGGCCAGGGCACGCAGGTCGGGTGGCAGGGCCACCGCCCCGCGCAGGTGGAAGCCGCAGGCGGACAACAGGACGGCAAGCAGTAGAAGGATCGGGAGGCGTTTCATGCCCCCTATTTGACCACGAAATTCACCAGCCGTCCCGGCACCACGATGATCTTGACGAGGGTCTTGCCCTCGGTGAAACGCTGCACGTTGGGATCGGCCAGGGCGATCTGCTCCACCTGGGCCTTGTCGGCCTCGGCCGGCACGTCGATCCGGGCGCGCAGCTTGCCGTTGACCTGCACCACGTACTGCACCGTGTCCTGTTTCAGGGCCGATTCGTCGGCCTCGGGCCAGGGGGCATCGATCACCGGCGTCGCGTGACCCAGTTCCCGCCACAGCACGTGGCTGATGTGGGGCACGATGGGCGAAAGCAGCAGCACGGCGGCCTCCAGGGCCTCGCGCACCACCGCCCGGTCCTGGGGCGCTTTCTCCTCGAAGCGGCCCAGTTCGTTGAGCAGCTCCATGACCTTGGCAATGGCGGTGTTGAAGGTGTAGCGCTCGCCGATGTCGGCGCTGCACTTGGCGATGGTCTCGTGGGTCTGGCGGCGCAGGGCGGCCTGGCGCTCGTCCAGTTCCGTCGGCGCCAGCGCCGGGGCGTCGCCGGCCGCCAGATGGGCCTGCACCCGCTTCCACAGGCGGCGCAGGAAGCGGTGGGCGCCTTCCACGCCGGCGTCCGACCATTCCAGCGACTGCTCGGGCGGGGCGGCGAACATCATGAACAGGCGCGCGGTGTCGGCGCCATAGCGCTCCACCAGTTCCTGGGGGTCCACCGTGTTGCCCTTGGACTTGGACATCTTGCTGCCGTCCTTGAGCACCATGCCCTGGGTCAGCAGGCGGGTGAAGGGCTCGTCGCACTTCACCAGGCCCTCGTCGCGCAGCAGCTTGTTGAAGAAGCGCGCATACAGCAGATGCAGGATGGCGTGCTCGATGCCGCCGATGTACTGATCCACCGGCAGCCAGTAGTCGGCCCGCGCGTCGAGCATGGCCCGGTCGTTGTCGGGGCAGGCATAGCGGGCGTAATACCAGGACGACTCCATGAAGGTGTCGAAGGTGTCGGTCTCGCGCCGGGCCCGTCCGCCGCACTGGGGGCAGGTGGTCTCGTAGAATTCGGGCAGGCGCGGCAGGGGCGAGCCCTGCTCGTCGAGGGTGACGTCCTCGGGCAGCACCACCGGCAGATCCTGCTCGGGCACCGGCACGTCGCCGCATTGGTCGCAGTGGATCATGGGGATCGGCGCCCCCCAGTAGCGCTGGCGGGAGATCCCCCAGTCGCGCAGGCGGTAGGTGATCCGCTTGCCGCCCAGATCCCGCGCCTCCAGCCAGCGGGCGATGGCCTCGAAGGCCTCCTCGGAGGTCAGGCCGGTGAATTCGCCCGAATCGATCAGGATCCCCTTGTCGGTGAAGGCGCCTTTCGAGAGATCCACCTCGACCGACTCGTCCTGCGGTGCGATCACCTGGCGGATGGGCAGGCCGTACTTGCGGGCGAACTCCCAGTCGCGCTGATCGTGGGCCGGCACCGCCATCACCGCCCCCTCGCCGTAACCCATGAGCACGAAGTTGGCGATGAACACCGGGACCTTCTCGCCAGTGACGGGATGGACGGCCTTGAAGCCGGTGTCCATGCCCTTCTTCTCCATGGTCTCCAGGGTGGCCTCGGCCACCCCGATGGCCTGGCATTCGCGGATGAATTCGGCCACATTGGGGTATTTCTCCGCCGCCGCCCTGGCCAGGGGGTGTTCGGCGGCCACGGCCACGTAGGTCACGCCCATCAGGGTGTCGGGACGGGTGGTGAAGACCTTGAGCGCCTCGTCGCGGCCCTCGACGGCGAAGCGCACCTCCACCCCCTCGGAGCGGCCGATCCAGTTGCGCTGCATGGTCCTGACCTGCTCCGGCCAGCCCTCCAGCCTGTCCAGATCGGCCAGCAGCTCCTCGGCATAGGCGGTGATCTTCATGAACCACTGGGGAATGTCGCGCCGCTCCACCGGGGTGTCGCAGCGCCAGCAGCGGCCCTCGATGACCTGCTCGTTGGCCAGCACCGTCTTGTCGTGGGGGCACCAGTTGACCGGCGCGGTCTTGCGGTACACCAGCCCCTTGCGGTAGAGGCGGGTGAACAGCCACTGCTCCCAGCGGTAGTAGCCGGGGTCACAGGTGGCCAGCTCCCGGTCCCAGTCGTAGGCCAGGCCCAGGCGCTTGAGCTGGCCGCGCATGTAGGCGATGTTCTCGCGAGTCCACTTCACCGGCGGCACCCCGTTCTGGATGGCCGCGTTCTCCGCCGGCAGGCCGAAGGCGTCCCAGCCCATGGGCTGGAGCACGTTCTTGCCGCGCATGCGCTGGTAGCGGCTGATCACGTCGCCGATGGTGTAGTTGCGCACGTGGCCCATGTGCAGGCGGCCGCTGGGATAGGGGAACATGGAGAGGCAGTAGAACTTCTCGCGCGCGGGGTCCTCCACGGCGCGGAAGGCGCGGGTCTCGTCCCAGAAACGCTGGGCCTCGGCCTCGACCTGGGCGGGATCGTAGTGTTCTTGCATGGGCAGTCCGGCGGTTGGTGGGCGCGGCCCGGGGCGGGCCGCCTCGAAAGGACGGCAAGGATACCGCAGCCCCCGCCCCCTCTCAATCGGCCCTTGCAATCGCCCGCCCCTGCCACGATGATGGTAAGGGTCCCAAATATCTGCCGGAACGCACGCCATGACCGAACACCGCGACGACAAGCTGCTGCATGCCTACAACACCATGCGCGAGGCCCTGAGAAAGGCCTGGCACGAGGCGGAGGAAAAGACCGCCGAGACCCTGAAGGAGGCCCTGGAGAAGGCCGAGGAAAGGGCCAGCGAACTGGGCGAGCTGACCCGCGAGGAGATCGACAAGCTCAGCGACTGGCTGCGCCGCGACCTGCGCGAGGCCGCCGAGGCCTGGGAAAAGAACAAGGAAGACCTGTCCGCCTGGTGGGAAATGGACAAGGATCTCATCGAGGCCCAGCTCCTCGACTGGGTGGCCAAGGTGGCCGACCCCACGATGGTGCAATGGGAACTCCTGCGAGAACAGGCCCACTTCGGCGAATGGCACACCGGCGAAATCACCGGCCCCGGCGTGCTGATCTGCAAGAACTGCGGCGAGAAACTCACCTTCAGGGAACCCGGCCACATCCCCCCCTGCCCCAAGTGCCACGGGACGGTGTTCGACAAGGTGTACGAATAGCCTCCTCCTTCCCGGTCACCGACTCCCCGCAGGATGCGCGAGCCTGCCCTGCGAGTCATCTCCTGCCATTGTCGATTTTCGCCGGCTCCGCTGCGCTTGAGCCGACCTACATCGATTCCGGTTTCCGGTTCCCGGCTACCCGCCACCCGCTACCACTCGCGGCGTCGCAGGCCGACGAACACGGTCAGGAACAGCAGTACGATCACCGGGATGTTGCCGAAGCGCACGTAGGGGGTGGCGCCGGTGCGGGGCTGGATGGTGCCGGTGAGGACGGCGGCTTCGAACTGGCGGGAGCGGGCCCGGACGAGGCCGTGGTGGTCGACGATGGCGCTGATCCCGTTGGTGGTGACGCGCAGCATGGGGCGGGCGGTTTCGAGGCTGCGCATGCGGTTGATCTGCAGGTGCTGGTGGGGGGCGAAGGAGTCACCGTACCAGGCGTTGTTGCTGCCGTTGACGAGCACGGTGGACTCGGGAAGGAAATCGAGCAGTTCCTCGCCGAAGGCGTCTTCGTAGCAGATGCTGGGGGCCAGTTTCTGGCCGGCAGCGATCAGCGGCGTCTGGTCGGGGGCGCCGGGGGAGAAGCCGGTCATGGGCAGGTTGAAGAAGTCCACCAGCCGGCGCAGGACGCTGCCCAGCGGAATGTATTCGCCGAAGGGCACGAGGTGGCGCTTGCGGTAG